>CAZNFA010000011.1:107941-109448 GCA_964572345.1 uncultured Planctomycetales bacterium | reverse complement strand
TGCGGGAAATGTTAGGTATCAGGCAAACGCCTGAGAATCCCGGACAGTATTGGCTAACAGCCGGTGCCGCACAAGTGAGCCGTCGCTTACGCTTCGGGGTCGGATGAAGACGGCCGGTACGGGGCTCGGACGGTATATTTCCCTCGCTGGCACTTCGGGCTCGGAAAGATAGCCGGAAGCGGAGATCCGGCGCTACTTGTCGGCGTGGGCATCCAGATACTCGGCCTGGGCCCGCTTAGCCGCCTCAGCGTCCGGGACGTTGTCGCTGTGGCAGGGTGGTTTTGCGGGTGCGGCACGGTCGCCGCTTGCAGAGGTCGATGGGGCGGCGGCGCTACCCGAGGCCGGCGAGACGCCGACGCTACCCTGGCGTTGGCGGAGGAGTTCCTGCTGCTCGGGGGTCAGGCCGGGGGATTGGGTGGCCGTTTTTTCGGGCTGGTAACCCTCGGCTTTGCCGCTGGCGAACCGCTGGATGTCTTTGCTGATGCGCACCGCGCACCAGTCGTGGCCGCACATGGCGCAGAAGTCGGCATCGACCTGGAGGTCTTCGTCGTGCAGGGCGCGAGCGGTGTCGCGGTCGAAGGCCAGCTCGAAGTGCTTGGGCCAGTTCAAGGCGGCGCGGGCCTTGCTAATGTCGTCGTCCCACCGCCGGCTGCCGCGGATGCCGCGGGCGATATCGCCGGCGTGGGCCGCGATCTTGTAAGCGACGCAGCCCTGCTTGACGTCATCGGCGGTCGGCAGGCCGACGTGCTCCTTGGGAGTGACGTAGCAGAGCATCGCGGCGCCGGCGCGGGCGGCCTCGGTCGCCCCGATGGCGCTGGTAATGTGGTCGTAGCCGGGGAAGACGTCGGTGACAATCGGGCCGAGCACGTAGAAGGGGGCGTCGTCGCAGACGGCGCGCTGGGTCTCCATGTTCCAGGCGACCTCGTTTAGCGGGATGTGGCCGGGGCCCTCGACCATCACCTGCACGCCGACCTCGCGGGCACGGCGAGTGAGCTCGCCAAGGACGTGCAGCTCGGCAATCTGGCCCGGGTCGGAGGCGTCGGCTAGGCAGCCGGGCCGCACGCCGTCGCCGAGCGAGTAGCTCACGTCGTACTCGCGCATGATGGCGCTGATCTCGTCGAACAGGTCGTACATGGGGTTCTGCTTGTTGTGGTGGATCATCCACTTGGCCAGCAGCGAGCCGCCGCGACTGACCAGCCCGCCTACCCGCCGGCCGATCAGCCCCAGATGCTCTCTGAGGATGCCGGCGTGGATGGTGAAGAAATCGACGCCCTGTTGGGCCTGGTGCGCGACGGTTTTGAGGATGTCGTCGTAGGTGAGGTCTTCGATGTTGCGGCCGATGATCATGCTGTAGATCGGCACGGTGCCGATCGGGATGGTGCTGTTGTCGATGATGTGCTGGCGGCACTCGTCCAGGTCGCCGCCGGTGGAGAGGTCCATCACCGTGTCGGCCCCGTAGAGCTGGGCCCAGCGGAGCTTCTCGACCTCCTGCTGCGTGCTGCTGGTC
>CAZNFA010000011.1:0-107931 GCA_964572345.1 uncultured Planctomycetales bacterium | reverse complement strand
CCGGCGAAGCGCCGATGTTGGCGTTGATCTTGGTGGTGATGGCCCGGCCGATGCCGATCGGGTCGAGGCGCTTGGGGGCGGTCTCGCCACGGCAGTAGTCCGGATCATCGAGCAGCATGCGTCGTTGGGCGACGGTCTGGTTGACCCACAGGGCCGCTTCGGCCGTAAAAGTAGGATGCCCGCACCTCGCCGTTGGGTACGAGAAGGTGCGGGCAGCGTTGTCGTTGTCGACGCCGGAGTCGATGCCGTTGTCGTAGTCGTTGACGGTGCTGGCGTCACGTTTGCCAACGTCGGAAGCGTAGCCGGCCGGATCCCGCGCGTCAACCGGCGCGCCGCACCTGCTCTGCGGTGCACCGCCGCCGCTGCCGGCCAGGTGGCGGACGTTGGCCGGAATGATGATCCGCCCGGTGGCCACGTGCTCACGGATAAACTCCGGCGTGACGTTCTCGCGTATGGCCACGCGGACCATCTCGGGCGTCGTAATGCCCTTTCGAGCAGCTTCAAGCTGAGTCATCCTTTTCCTCCTTTTCGGCGAGCCTTGCCTGCGGCCCTCTTGCGCGTGGCAGAGGACCGTTGACGGCTCGTGGGGATCTTCAGGCGGAAACTGGGCCGGGCCGCCTTGCGGATCAGCCGGCAAAGCTCCAGGGCCTGGCGTGCCTGCAACCTGGTTGCCGACGCCCCGGGGTAGCGAAATCGGACTGCATAGTCGGTCAACGTTTCCGCCGCGGGGCGGAGCAGTTCCCACTCGGGCTCGACCGGAAGAACCAGGTCGAGCAGCACGGACAGATCGTGTATTTTGCCGAACGGTATGGCCGCAGCATGAAGGCGGGCCTTGAAGTACTTCTCGGCGGCTTGCTGGGCGTGGAAGCAGATACCATCGTAATTCGGCGAGCGGTTCGCCCCCATTTCGCGACGCGCCATGAGGTAGTCGCCTTCCGCCTTATCGATCCACTCTTGCGTCAGCGCATTCATAGAGAATCTTCCCTTTCTCCAGCACCTCGCGCAGGAACCAATCGTTTAGCGCGATCCGCCTGGTCACTTCTCCGGAAGTGCGCGTCAGCAGGTCGACCGGGAAGCCGGCCCGCAGACGTCGGCGAATGTCGAGTGATCGGTCGACTGCGCTGCCATCGCCCGGAAACACGACGAGCAGATCAACGTCGGAATCCGCAGTGGGTCGGCCATAGGCGTGCGAGCCGAACAGGATAATCCGCTCGGGCTTGAACTCCCGGGCGATCCGGCGGGCGAAGGTTCGGATGTCACGCATAGCAACCATCGTCCTGTCTCACTGACTCGCCGAAACACGCATTGAACGCCGACCGGCTACGAGCCGGACTTCGCCGAATCGAGCAATCGTCGAACCCTCGTAGGTTGGTGAGCTCAAGCAGGCGTGCTCATCGCTTCCCTACGCAGCCGGCTACCGCCTGCTCACCGGCCGGAAGCCGGTGCCCCAGCGAGCAGGCCGCCCGTCACTGATCAGGTTCGGAGGGTCTGCCGGCCGATCGTGCCGGCATCTCATGTCCGCCGCGGCGAACCACCCCTAGCAGCACAGAGTATTATACCGGCGTCTGGCCCCGTTGACCACACTATGGGCGTCATTGACGCAGGCGTTGGTGCGAGAGAGCCCCAGAGCGGCTCAGGCCGAGGGGCTAGCACGCTACAAGCGGCTAATCTCCTCGGTCGTCCTCCTGGCGTGGTGCAGGCCGCAGCGGGGTAGCTGGGGACATGACGTTGCCGCAGACTGGGCAGAGGATGTTCCAACCGCCCTCCTCGTTAAAGGCCGGCAACCAGTCGCCATCGCCGATCTTGATCTGCACGGGGTCACCGTTCTTGTCGTACTGGAAAGCCACGTTATGCACGCCGTGGCAGGCCCACTGCAAGCTCGCGTACATTTGGGGTTCCTGGCACTGCGGGCAAACCTTTGGGCCTGGTCCGGCCCGGTCAGTGATGACGTGGCCGCAGTTCAGGCATCGCCAATCGACCAGGAAATCGCTGGTTTTCCGGGCGATTGGCTTGATCGTCGATTTGCGGGCAGACCAGAAGTGGTAGCCCCACCACGCCACGAGGGCGACCAAGAGGGTGACCAGGAGGATGATATTCCGCCTGGACGCGGGATTCTCGACATTAGTAATAGGGATCACGGTAATCCGGGTAAGGACCGAGCCACCACCACAACTGAGCGAACGAGAAGTTGTAGTGGGGCTGGGGATCGTAGTTGCAGAAGTAACAGTCCCCGCTTGCGCAGTCGTCGTAATGGCTGGGGATCGGGCCCGCGTTCGCTTGGGCAATGACTGCCACCGTGCGTACGCGATGGATCCCGCCATCCATGCTGAGCATGTTGATCGCGCCGCGATGGCGGCTGGTCAGCCACGTCGGGCCGGCATACCAGGCGCGCGCGCCGTCGTCCCAGACCAATCGTCCGCCATCGCGCCACGGCTCGCAGCGGCCGCTATCTCCGAGCGAAGCCTGTTCGATCTCGTAATCCGGACCGACTTCGGCCAGGAGGATGGTGGCCTCGGGGCGGGTCGGTCCATAGCGCTCGATATCGAACGACTTGGCGCGCGGATCGTTGTGGGCATGGAAATGGCGCAGCAGATAGTTCATGCCATATCCACAGGAGGGCACGCGCGCATTGAGATGGAGATGGGGACCCCAGCGGGCGTCGAAGTCGTATCGCGATCGCTCCGGGTCGGCGGGGCAGATGAAGACGTCGGGGTCCCCTGTGTACTTTGGGAAGAGCTTGTAGAACCACAGAGACCATTTCCGCACCGCCATCCGGTGACCGTAGCGGTAGTGTGGCCAGTCCCACTCGCTCCAGACCTCGGGCGGCATGTAGCCGTTGTGCTCGAGCTGGTAGGCCTTCAAGGCCAACCAGATCTGGTTGAGGTTCGCGGCACAGACGACGGCCTTAGCTTCCTCCCGGGCGGTTTGCAGCGTTGGCAGCAGGATCGAGATCAGCAGGGCGATGATCGCAACAACGACGAGCAGCTCGATGAGAGTGAAAGCTCTGCGGGTGCGAAAGTGCGGCTTGTGCGTCCGCATGGCTTGCTCCCTAGGTCGGCTCACGCGGCTATGCGCGGGGGATGAGAGATCTGCCGCAGCCGCAGCACATCCGCGCTGGCTTAATAGACAGTGTGCCCGCTGTGGCCGGCGATTACAAGGGCGAGTTAGCTGGCGAGAGGCCTGCGCATGCGTCAGGCAAGCACCGCTCGGAGCAGGCGGTCAGACCGCTTGGTGGCCGAGCTGTTCAAGTGGGCGTAGTCAGAGCTGTAAAGTGCGGGGCGGCTGGAGCGATAATCGCTGCACGGCAGCCTCGTTTACGTCAACGCCGAGGCCGAAGCCGGGGCGGGGGATTATGCGGCCGGCGCGGCGGAAGCGGATGGGCTTGCGCGTAACGTCGCCGCGGAGCAGGAAGCGGCCGTAGGCACCCTCGACGAAGCGCACCTTGGGGCAGGCTTCGAGGAAGGCGATGCCGGCGGCGGTCAGGATGCTCGTCTCACCGACCAGGCAGCCGAGCTGCACGTGGCGGCCGGCGGCCAGGGCCATGCGGGCCATGCGCAGGGCCGGCATCAGGCCGCCATTCTTGGCGATGCGAATGTTCAGAACCTGCACTCCGCCAGCGGCGAGCAGGCGTTGCGCGTCGGCCAGTGTGATCAGCGACTCGTCGGCGATCAGGTCGCAGCCGGTGCGCCCGGCGAGCAGCGGGAGTTGGTCATCTTCCGATTCCGGCAGTGGCTGTTCGAGGGCGGAGACGCCGGATTGCTCGAGCATCGGTGCGGCGGCGGCTAGCTCGGCCAGCGACCAGGCCCCGTTGGCGTCGGCGCGCAGCGTGACCCGCCCGTTGGCAATCGCTCGTTGCAGCACCTGATGAGCCCAGGCCAGGCGTTGTTGCCAGCCTTCCACCGCGACCTTGATCTTGAAGTCGCGCAGGCCGTACCAGCGCTGCAAGCGCAGCAGGGTGGTCAACTTTCGGCGGGTGCGTCCGACAATCACGCCGGAGTAGCGGGCGGTGGCCAAACAGCCGGGGGCGCCGAAGCCGGGCAGTCCCATCCAGCCGGCCACGTCGGCGGCGCGTCGCCGAAAAACGTGTCCGGCCAGGTCGATCAAGGCGAGCTCGACGGCCGTCCGGGCGGCGTTGACTACGCGACCCTCGTTCAGCGACGGCAACGCCTCGATGAACTCCAAGGCCTCGGCAAACGAGGTCGGTCGGAATTCGAGCAGGTGCGGCCCGAAAAACTCCGCCACGTCTTCGACAACGGACTCGGCCGATTCGCCGGTCACGTACTGGCGCGCCAGCGTCTCGCCGTGGCCGACGTGCTGGGGGTAGGGTGCCTCGGCGGCGAGCCGGACGACGACGGGGTCGGTGGTGTCGCGGGCCGCCGCCGCGTGCTCGAAGCGGAAGCGCAGCGGGATTGCCAGGCGAAAGATCTGCACTTGCCGGATGCGCAGCGGAGCGGTCATGGTGTCTGCGGCAGCGCCGCCCGTTCGCGCCCGATCGGCCAGACGTTGGTGGATTCGATCGCGGTCCGGCCGCGCGCGCTGAACAGGTAATCGAGCACGGCCTGAGCGGCAGGGTTCGGAGGTGAGGCGAAATACACGTAGATGACCTTGGCCAGACCGTAGCGTTCCGACTCGATCTCCTCGAGTGAGGGGAAGGCCGGCGGGCTGGTACGCTCCATGCGGATGCCGAGGTAACGGACGTTCTTGTCGAACCCGATGGCGGCGAAACCGAGCGCGGCCGGATCGTCGGCGACGTGATCGACAATCTCGATGTCGGAGTCGAGCGCGGTCCAGGCAGGTTTGTCGAACCAGATCTTGGCCTGGCGCATCAGAATCATGCCGCCGCGCGTGGCCTTCTGGGGACCGTACAAGGTGATCGGCCCCTCGGCCCCGCCGAGCGTTTTCCACTCGGTGATCTTCTTCTGGAACAGCAGCTTGATGTGCTTGGCGAAGATGCTGTCGAGCGGGTTCTCCGCGTGCACGTAGAGGGCGAAGCCGTAGAAGGCCACGCGGTGACCCTCGATCCGCCGCTCACCGAATCGCCGCAACTCCTGTGGTTCGATCGGCCGATCCGTGCAGGCGACGTCACACTGATCCTCGAGCAGGCTCTGAAAACCGTGTTGCGAGTAGACCACGGGCTCAACGCGCTCGGTCTGAAAGTGGTACTCCTCCGCGTCGCGCAACCACGACTCCACCAGTTCGAGCGGGATCTGCGCGCCGGCGAGCGAGAGGCGGACGGCGTGGGGCGGATCGACGGCCGTACAACCGGTGACGGCGACGAGGAGACCGAGCGCGACGGCGACAAACCGTGCCTTCGCCGCCCCGAGTGCAGGCGCTGTCATTCTGAGCGCAGCGAAGAATCTCGTCGGCTGCGAGGCCGGATTCTTCGGTCGCTGCGCAGCGAAGAGTCTCGTCGGTAGCAAGGCCAGATTCTTCGGTCGCTGCGCTCCCTCAGAATGACAAGGTCGCTGCGCTCCCTCAGAATGACAGCAGGGGTGCGCTCCCTCAGAATGACCAATGTGCTGTGCTGCGTCAGAATGACAAGCGGGCGGGCGGTCCCGTGCGTGTTTTACGGGCATGGCCGGCGAGCGTACACTGCCCGCGTTTGGCAGCGATTTCGGAAAGGAATCCGCGCGATGGCGACAGCGACAACCGTAGCGGAACTGGGGAACCATCTCGGCCAGACGGTAACACTAAGCGGCTGGCTGTACAACAGTCGCTCGAGCGGCAAGCTGCTGTTCCTGCTTCTCCGCGACGGAACCGGGATTTGCCAATGCGTGCTCGAGAAGACGGAGGCCAACGCCGGCGATTTTGAGACGGCCCGCCGGCTCGGCCAGGAGTCCGCCCTGCAAGTGGACGGTGTCGTCCGCCGCGACGAGCGCAGCCCGGGGGGCTTCGAGCTGGACGTGAGCGGGCTGCGCGTCGTCCACGCCTGCGAGAACTACCCGATCACGCCCAAGGCGCACGGGATCGAATTCCTGATGAGGTACCGGCACCTGTGGTTTCGCTCACAGCGGCAGTGGGCGATTCTGCGGGTCCGCTCGACGCTGGTGGATGCGATCCGCAGCTACTACAACGAGCGCGGCTATGTGCTCATCGACACGCCGATCTTCGTCTCCGGGGCCGGCGAAGAGACGCAGACGCTGTTCGGCGTCGATTACTTCGGCGAGCCGGCGTACCTGACGCAGACCGGGCAGTTGCACGTCGAGGCCGCCTGCATGGCCCACGGCAAGGTGTATTGCTTCGGGCCGACCTTCCGGGCCGAGAAGAGCAAGACCCGCCGGCACCTGACCGAGTTCTGGATGATCGAGCCGGAGATCGCCTACGCCGATCTGGACGATGTGATTGCGGTCGCCGAGGACTTCATCGTCGAGGTCACGCAGCGCGTGCTGCGCGATCGGCGGGCGGAGCTCGAGCTGCTCGGCCGCGACCTCAGCGCCTTGGAGCGGGTGCAGAAGCCGTTCTATCGGCTGACGTACGGCGAGGTGGCGGAGATCCTGCACGGCGACCGTGTGCGCGAGATGCTGGAGCGCGATTTGCAGCAGGGGAAGGCCCGCGTGGCGGAGTTGGAGAAGGACATAGCCGAGAAGGAGGTCGAGCGGACCGCCACAGGCACAAAGCAGTGGAAGGCTGAAAAGCTCGCCCAGCAGATCGCCGAGGCCCGCGAGGAGCTCGCCGACGAGCAAGAGGGCGTCCGCAACATCCCCGAGCACATGAAGCTGGCGGCGAACTTCCGGTGGGGTAGCGACCTGGGCGGTTCGGATGAGACGATCATCGCCCGCCTACATGACAAGCCGGTGTTCGTCACGCACTACCCGCGGGGGTGCAAGGCGTTCTACATGAAGCGGAACGCCGACGATCCGCGGCTGGTCAACAACTTCGACCTGCTCGCTCCGGAAGGACACGGCGAGATCATCGGCGGCTCGCAGCGCGAGGACGATTACGACGCCCTGCTCGAGAGCATCAAGCAAGAGGACCTCGACCCGGCCGACTACGAATGGTACCTCGACCTGCGCCGCTACGGCTCGGTCCCGCACGGCGGCTTCGGGCTGGGCGTCGAGCGCACGCTGGGCTGGCTCTGCGGCCTGAAACACATCCGCGAAACCATCCCCTTCGCCCGCATGATGGGCAAGGTGTATCCGTAGGTGTCGGGCGGGGCATGCCAGCGTTTGAGCTGTGGCAGGTCTCGTAGCTCGACCTGCCCTACAGCCGAGTTGGTCCTTGCACTGCGCTGTCAAGCCGGGGCGTACGCGCGGTTCGGACGGGTTGCCTGTGGTTCGGACGGTTGGTTTCCTGATAGTTCCGTGGTCTGGCTCAATTCCAGATGGAGCCCGTCCCGCGGCTACCTGGCCCCGCTGGGCAGAAAAGAACGCCCGCTCCCGGAGGAAACGGGCGTTCTCTGGTTGTTCTGCGCTGCGCGTTACGGTCAGGCGGCTCGTCGCCGACGTCCGGCCACCGCGGCAACCCCAAGCAGCAGCGGCAGGAGCGCTCCGGGCTCCGGAACCTGGAGGTTGTCCACGCGGAACGAGGTGAACGACGCCTGGATCGTGGCTTCGATCGCGTCGAACGTCATGTTCTCAAACACCGAGTAGCATGTGTTCGGATTGTCATACGTCGTGGCCAGCACGACCTGCTCGACGACGTTGTCGCCGAGGAACGCCGTGAACGTCGTAGTGCCGGGGTTGGTGACCCAACCCATGGCGAAGGCCGTCATCGACGTATCGAAGTCGATGCGGAGTTTCGGATCGGCGTAACCAAGCAGGTTGGGCCCATCGATGCCGGGAAAGCCGTCGAGGCCGTCCGTCTGCATATTTGAGGCGGAGAACGTGACGCCCCAAGGCTGCCACTCGGTACCATCCTTGGGACCAAGCTCGAACTCGTCGAAGGTGACGTACGGATCGACGCCGAAGCCGATGGCGTTCGTGTAGATGCTTGCGCTGACTGGCGCAACCACGCACACCAGGAAGACTACTAACGCGGGAACCACTCTTTTCATACTCATACGCTTCCTCCTCTTGATGTGGAACAAACGTCCCTGTGCGTTGTGAACGCACCGGGCACAAGTGCTGCTCCGCTCACTCCGTCGCGGACATACCGCTCCTCGACGATGGGGATACGGTATCCCGCTTACTCGGTACGGTACGACATCGGGCGGCGAGATGCAAGGCAAAAGCCGACATTTCCCATTTGCCGGGCCGCTGAGAGCATTCTGCCAAGCCCAGCTCCCACGTCAGGGTTCCGCAAGTCCTTTTTTTGAAAGGATTTGTGTCTCAAGGCCAGGTGTAGGGCCACACCTTCCGGCTCCCTCGTCGGGCTGGGCGTCGAGCGCGCACCAGCCTCGCTGTGCAGCCTCAATCACGTCCGCGGGACTATTCCTTTTGCCCGCATGATGGGCCGGGTGTATCGCGTGGCGTAGTTCCACCTATGGCAGGTCTCGTTCCTCGACCTGCCCTACAGCTACAGCCGGGGCGGGCGCGCGGTTCGGGTATGTTTCCTTTGGTTCGGGCAGTTGGATTCTGTATAGTGGTGTTGGACTGTCCCGCTGGCATCGCTGGCGCGGCTGGTTCGGGGATTCCGGCTTGGGCGCTGCCAAGGGAGAAGCGCGTCATGAGTCTATCGGCCGGTCGCAGAGCGCTGCTGTCCGCGTGCGTGGTCATTTCCCTCGCGGTTGGGCTGCCAACGGCGGCCCAGACGCGCGGGGGTGGCGAAGCGCAGCGGGCGGCTGAGGCCTTCCAGCAAGCCTATCAGGCCAAAGACTGGTCGCGGGCGATTGAGGTCGGGCTCAAGCTCGTCGAGCTCGCTCCCAACAACAGCACGCACCAGTACAACCTGGCCTGCGTGTACGCGCTGAACGGGGACGTGGACGAGGCGGCCGAGTGGCTCGGCAAGGCGGCCGAGAACGGCTTCTCGCGGCTGCGGCTGTTCGAGACGGATGCGGATCTGAAGGACATCCGCGAGCACGCCGGGTACCAGGCCGCGCTGGCGGTCGTCAGGAAGAACCACGAACAGGCGGTCGCCAAACTCAAACAGAAGTTTGAGAGGCATCCGCTGCTGGTCTTCCTGCCACCGCGACACGACCCGGCCCAACCGACACCACTGCTGCTCCTGCTGCACGGCTACGGCGGCTGGGCCCAGGAGATCGCCGTGCAGTGGCGAGCGGCGGCAGCCCGAAGGGGCATGATGCTCGTTGTGCCACAGGCGGTGCGGCCGGTGGCAGGAACCCGCGGCTACAACTGGGGAAGCGTTGAGGAGGCGGACACGCTGGTGCAGCTCACGCTCGAGTCGGTCAAGGAAGAATTCAAGATCGATGAAAAACGCGTCGTGATCACCGGCTTCTCGCAAGGCGCCTGGATCGCCCACGCGGTCGCCGTACGACATCCGGGGCAGTTCTGCGGCGTGATCCCGATCGCGGGACCGTACCTTCCAGACCTCGATGCGCCGCCGAAGACCAACGGGGCCGTGGTGCCGCGGATGTACTTCATGTGTGGGGCGCGCGACCGGGTGCTGGACGACATGCGCCGGGCAGCGCGGGACTTCGGCCTGGCCGGCTACGACGTGGAGTTCCGGGTTTATCCCGGCGTCGGTCACGCCTTCCCGCGAAACCGGGACGAGGAGCTACGCAAGGCGCTGCGGTTCGTGCTGGGGCGGTAGGCGTAGTGATTACAGACACGGTCGAGCCACCCGCTTGCCGTACGCCGTGTCAGCGTGGGCTGGCGCGAGAATCGCTTCTCGCACCATTTTGGTAGCGTCCGCCCCCGCCCCGTGGCGGACGTAGCGGCCGAGCCCCGTACCGGCCGTGGGCAGTCCGCAAAGGGCGAGCCGCACTAAGTTGTCCCGCTGTATTGTCCGCTTATACTACCGCTATGCGCGACGACAGAAAGCAACGTCTGGCCGACTTTGTGTCATGGGTCGCTCAGCAGATAACCGGAGACGAAAAGGGGCAGGCCCAGATCTTCCTGGACCGCCTCTTCCAGGCCCTGGGGCACAAAGGCTGCCTCGACGTCGGCGGCACCCCCGAGTTTCGCATACGAAAAGCGAAGGAGTCTGGTGGCGGCACGGCCTTCGCCGATTACGTTTGGAAACCCCATGTCCTCATCGAGATGAAGAAGCGCGGCGAGGACCTGCGTAAGCACTATCGTCAAGCGTTCGATTACTGGGTCCGCCTCGTCCCGGGCCGCCCGCGCTACGCCATCCTCTGCAACTTCGACGAGTTCTGGATCTACGATTTCGAGACCCAGATGGACATCCCCGTCGATCAGCTCCCCCTGACCGAGCTGCCCGAACGCTGGGGGCCGCTGGCGTTCCTGTTCCCGTCCCATGAGCGCCCCGTTTTCGGCAACGACCAGGAGCAGGTGACGCGTGACGCCGCTGATAAGCTCGCCGTGTGCTTCAACAAGCTCCTCGTCCGGCACGTCCCCCGCGACGAGGCCCAGCGTTTCGTCCTCCAGATGCTGGTAGCCCTGTTCGCCGAGGATATAGACCTGCTACCGCGCTACTTCGTGGCCCGCCTGCTCGACGATTGCCAGTCTCCCACCGACAGCTACGACCTGCTCGGCGGGCTCTTCGAAGCGATGAACCAACCCGAAGAAGTCCCGGGCGGCCGCTTCAAAGGCGTCGATTACTTCAACGGCGGGCTGTTCCGGAAGCCGGCCCGCGTCGAACTCTACGAAGACGAGCTCAACCAGCTTCGCCAGGCCGCCAAGGAAGACTGGTCCAGGGTCCGGCCGGAGATTTTCGGAACGCTCTTTGAGCACTCGCTCGAGAAGGAGGAACGGCACGCCTACGGCGGGCACTTCACCACCGCCAATGACATCATGAAGATCGTCCGGCCGACGATCACCGAGCCTTGGCGTGAGCTGATCGAGAACGCTCGCACCCTTGCCGAGCTCGAGAAGCTCCGGCAGCGAATGCTGACCTACCGCGTGCTGGACCCGGCGTGCGGCTCGGGCAACTTCCTCTACCTCGCTTACCGCGATCTAAAGCGGCTCGAAGTGCGCCTCTACGAGCGCATCGCCGAGAAGAAACGCACCGAGAGGGATCAGCGCCAGATTGGGCACGTCTCGGCGTCGCAGTTCTATGGCATGGACATCAACCCGTTCGCCGTCGAGATCGCGAAGGTCACGATGATGATTGCCCGCAAGCTCGCCATCGACGAGCTGCACACCTTCGAGCACCCGCTCCCGCTGGACGATCTGGATGACAACTTCCACGCTTGCGATGCCCTTATCATCCCGCTTAGCGACGCTGGCGACACGCTGCCGACTATGCTCTTCGCCGAGCTGGAGGAAGATCCCTTCGCCTCCGGCCATGTCATCCCCACCAAGTGGCCGCCCGCCGACGTGATCATCGGCAATCCCCCGTACATGGGTGCCAAGCGCCTCAAGCCGGAGCGCGGCGCCGACTACGTCAATGCCGTCCGCAAGACCTACCGCGGCGTGCCCGGCATGGCGGACTACTGCGTCTACTGGTTACGCAAGGCGCACGACCACCTGCCGCCCTGCACGCGCGACGACCCGGTCGCCGGCCGCGCCGGCCTGGTCGGCACGCAGAACATCCGCAACAACCAGTCCCGCGTCGGCGGCCTCGATCACGTGGTTAGAACCGGCACGATCATCGAGGCCGTGGACAACCAGCCCTGGTCCGGCGAGGCCAACGTCCACGTCTCGATCGTCAACTGGGTCAAGACGCAGGACGCCAAACTGCTGCCCAAGCAGCGCCGCCTCTGGTACAAGATCGCCCCACCGAAGGAGCGCGAAAAAACCCGCCGCGCAACCGCCGTCCCCGCTCACAAGGACTACGAACTCGCCTACCGCGACACGCCACAGATTAACTCCGCTCTGTCGGATCAGACCGATGTTAGCCAGGCACGAGTGCTAGTCTGCAACACCTGTTGCTGCTACACGGGTCAGTATCCGCGCCACAACGGCTTCATGCTTTGTGAGTCCGATGCGCGCGAGATGCTCAAGAACGACACGCGGAATCGTGAGGTCGTCTGGCCGTTCCTCGTAGGCTCTGAACTCGTTGCGGGGGAGCCGATCGACCGATACGTAATCGACTTCCAGATGATGTCGATCGTCGATGCGCGGAGCTATGAAGCGCCCTTCAAGCAACTCCAACGCGTGGTGCTTCCCCACATCCAAAGCAAGGCAGAGAAAGAACGCGAACGCACAGGCCGCGAGACCGGCCAGGATCAGAACTGGCTCCAGACTTGGTGGAGACACTTCCGTCCGCGGCCCGAGTTGATCGGGAAGATCGCGAGGCTCTCCCGTTTCGTCGTCTGCTCGCGCGTAACGAAGCGTCCAATCTTTGAGTTTCTGTCACCAGGAATCCGGCCCGGCGACGCTCTATCTTGCTTCGCCTTCGAAGACGACTACAGCTTCGGCATCCTCCAATCCAACGCGCACTGGCAGTGGTTCACCGCCAAGTGCTCCAAGCTCACCGAACGATTCCGCTACACGCCCGAGTCCGTGTTCGACACCTTCCCTTGGCCGCAGGGGCCGACCAGGAAGCAGATTGACGCCGTTGCGGAGGCGGGTCGCGAGGTGCGCCGTGTCCGGGCCGATGCGCTCGCCAAGATCAAGGGCGGCCTGCGCGCCGTCTACCGCACGCTCGAGCTGCCCGGCAAGAACCCACTCAAGGACGCCCACGCCGCCCTCGACCAAGCGGTCCTGGACGCCTACGGGTTCACGATCAGAACCGGTAGCGTCAGCGCCCGGCCGTCCGGCAACAGAGCCGGGAGCGTAAGCGCCCGGTCCCGACCGCTCCCTCACGGTCGCGGCTCTGATCCACACTTCCAACCGCTCCCTCACGGTCGCGGCTCTGATCCACACTTCCAACCGCTCCCTCACGGTCGCGGCTCTGATCCAGAGAGCGACCTGCTCAAGCAACTGCTCGACCTGAACCTCGCCGTCGCCGCCCGCCTGGACGCCGGGCAACCCGTCACCGCCCCCGGCATTCCGCCCAAGTATCCCGATGCCGAGAAACTCGTGACGGATGACTGCATCCGCCCGCCACCGTTACCATAGCTAATCCCGGATGGTGTAGCCCCTGGTGCGAGAATCACTTCTGGCACCGCCTGCTAGCGTTCCGTCAGCCATCGATTGACGGGTAGTGCGGGCGTCCCGCCCGCGGGTAGTGCGGCCGTCTCGTCCGCGGGTAGTGCGGGCGTCCCGCCCGCAGTGAGGAGACCATTCGGGCGGGCGAGACGCCCGCACTACCCACTGCCGTTCGTGTCATCGTCTTCTCGTGCCTCGTCAGGCACGCGGGTCGAGCAGCACGTGCGGCCAGGCGAAGTTGGAGAAGATTCCGCCGGTGTGGATGAAGACCACGGGCCGTTCGCGGCCGAAGCGGCCGTCGCGCACGCCGTCGAGCACTGCACAGAAGGTCTTAGCTGTGTAGACCGGGTCGAGGATGATGCCTTCGGTGCGGGCCAGCAGTTGGATCGCGTCGAGCGCGGCGGGGTAGGGGATGCCGTAGCCCTGGCCCACGTAGCCGTCGATGAATTGCATGGCCGCATCGTCAAACTCGATGCCCAGGTCGAACCGTTCGATGGTCTGGCGGCAGAGGCGGGCCACATTGCGCGTGTGGTAGGGCACATCGTCGCTGACCGGTACGGCCCACAGCCGCCAATCGTCCAGCCGGTGAAGCAGCTTGCCCAGCAGGATCCCGGCGTAGGTGCCGCCGGAGGAGATGGCGACCACCACATCGCACGCGCGCACGCCGACTGTCCGCAGTTGCTCGGCCAGCTCGCTGGCGGCACGGGCGTATGCCCAGCAGCCGAGCGGTTCGGAAGAGCCCATCGGCGTCCAGCGGGGCTTGTGGCCGGCGGCGGTGAGCTCCGCCAATGTCTGCTCGACGATCTGGTCACGCTCGGCCTCGAACCGCTCGCGCGGAAACGAACGGGTCTGCGCACCGAACAGCACGTCGAGCAGGTGATTACCCTGCGGCACGCCGCTCGGCTCCGGCCGAAACAGCAGCAGCGACCGCAGGCCCACCTTCGCGCAGACCGCGGCGGTCGCTCGACAGTGATTCGACTGGCTGGTGCCCTCGGTGACGAGCGTGTCGCAGCCGGCCGCAAGCGTCTCGGCGACGACGAACTCCAGCTTGCGCACCTTGTTGCCGGAGAGTTCTAGGCCGGTCAGGTCGTCGCGTTTCATCCAGATCTGCGCGTGGTCAAGCTCGCGTTCGAGCCGCGTCAGGCGGATCAGCGGCGTGGGCAGATCGGCGAGCGAAAGACGTTCCGGTTCGCGTGTGGGCATGGGCTGGTTCCCGAAGCGGACCTATCTATCGTCCGTCAAGCGGGTCTTGTGTGCAAGACGGCGGGCCGCACAATGCGTGCGGCGTCGTGCGGCGGCGGTTACAATCGCCGCCTGCTCGCGGTCTGGAATGCTTACCCCCCAGGAGCGAATCGGTGACAAAGTTCGGGAGAGTGGCGGCCAGCGGCTACCTGCTCAGTGGTTTGTTGCTGCTGGCCGGCGGCCTTGTTGCCGGCTGTGGGACGGCCCGGTCGGCTATCGTCAGGGAACTCGAAACTCGCGGCGCGATCGAGCATTACGCCGCAGCCCAGGCCGAGCAGCTCGCCGTCGGGTCTTCGCCGAGACGCGTGGCGTACGGGGCGTCGCCTTTGAGGGTCGCGGCCTCGGCGACGAGTGCGGGCTTCCCCACGATCTCGTGCAACGACGGCGGAGCCGCGTCGGACTATCCGGCGTTGGGGATGTTCCCGATCGTGGACCAGGAATCGCCGGAGACGCAGCCTGCGACGACGCAGGGTACGGGCGTGCCGGAGGGTTACTGGCGCAAAGACATCTGGCACCAGATGGGCTATGAGGCCAAGTCGCTGGGCCGGCGCGACTTTTGGCGCGGGTTCCAGACGTCCTTCTGGGGTCTGGAGAACGCCCTGGTCCTGACCGCGACCATGGGGGCGAGCGTCGCGATCCGCGAAACGGGCGTGGACCACACCATTCGCGGCCGCGTCCACGGCCACCGCCAACTCGGCGATATGAACGAAACCCTCCAGATTCTCGGCCACCCGGGGACGCACTTCGCCGCCACCGGCGTGCTGTGGCTGACCAGTGCGCTGACCGAGGACGCCAAGCAGCACGAGGTTGCCAAGTCGCTGGTACAGGCGTTGGCGGTTAATGGGGCGACCACGCTGGTCCTCAAGGGCGCGACGAACACGCGCTCGCCCAACGGCGAACGCTTCGCCTGGCCCAGCGGGCATACCTCGAGCGCCTTCACCGCCGCCGCGGTGCTGAACGAGCACTACGGTCCGTGGGTGGGTGTTCCGTCGCTGGCGCTGGCGGGTCTGGTGGGCTATCAGCGGATCGACTCGCGCGAGCACGAGCTTTCCGACGTGGTTTTCGGCGCGATGCTGGGCTACGTGGTGGGCACGTCGGTCGCCCGCGACAACAAGGCCGAGTTCCCCGAGATCTTCGGGATGAAGCTCGTGCCGTTCGTCGACCCGGAGACCGGCGCGTCCGGCTTGGCGTTGATGAAGCGGTTCTAACGAGACCAGTCCCCAAATCCTGAAGGCGAGCATGAAGCTTCCCGCTCACGTTGATGAACAGACGTTTGCGAACCGGCTCGAGCGCTTCCGAATCGAAACGCCCTCCTGGGGCTACGGCGACACGGGCACACGCTTTGGGAAATTCCTGCAAGACGGGGCGGCAACCACCATCGAGGAGAAGCTGGCCGACGCAGCCCAGGTGCACAGATACACCGGTTGCTGTCCCGGCGTGGCCGTGCACGTGCTCTGGGATTTCGCGCCGGGGACCGATCCGCGGTCCGTCGGGCAGAGCGCGGAAGAGCTGGGCCTGCGCATCGGCTCCATCAATCCGAACGTCTTTGAGGACCAATGCTACAAGTACGGCTCGGTGGCCAACCGCGATCCGGCGATCCGCCGCCGTGCTGTCCAGCACATCCTCGATAGTATCGAGATCGGCCGGCAGGTAGGCTCGAAGCTGCTGAGCTCGTGGTTTGCCGACGGCACGAACTACCCTGGCCAAGCGAGCATCCGTCAGCGGAAGCGCTGGTTTCGGGAGGCACTGCGCCAGGTCCACGACGCTCTGCCGAGCGACATGAGCATGCTGGTCGAATACAAGCCGTTCGAGCCGGCGTTCTACCACACCGACATCGCCGACTGGGGGATGGCGTACGTGTTGGCCAAACAGGCCGGGCCACGGGCGAAAGTGCTGGTGGACACCGGACACCACCTGCCGGGCTGCAACATCGAGCACATCGTGGCGTTCCTAATCGACGAGGGGATGCTGGGCGGCTTTCACTTCAACGACCGCAAGTACGCCGACGACGACCTGACGATGGGGAGCATTGATCCGTATCAGCTTTTCCGCATCTTTCACGAGATCGTGGCCGCGGAAGTAGAGCGCGGCCAGGACTTGGACATCGCCTACATGGTGGACCAGTCGCACAACCTGAAGCTGAAGATCGAGGCGATGATCCAGACGGTGATGACCGCGCAGGAGCACGTTGCCAAAGCGCTGCTAGTGGATCACGGCGCGTTGGCGCGGGCGCAAGAGCGGGAGGACCTGGTGCTGGCCGAGGGGATTTTCAAGGATGCGTATGCGACCGACGTGCGGTCGCTGCTGGCCGAATGGCGTCAAAGGCGCAACCTGCCGGCCGACCCGCTGCTGGCGTTCCGGGAAAGCGGTTACGCGGAACGTGTCGCCAAAAACAGGAGAGTAAGGAAGCCAGCTTCGACAGACAGATATGCGTAGAGGTCTTGAAGGAACGGAAGCAGGCACCATGGGCATCAGTCGCGGAAGCTGAAGGATAGGAAGGATGGCCGCGACAGCGAACTATCTGGCATTCGATCTGGGGGCTTCCAGCGGCCGGGCGATGCTCGGCGCTTTCGACGGCGAGCGCCTGTCGCTCGAGGAGATCCATCGCTTTCAGAACGGGCCGGTGGCCATCGGCGGCAGTCTCTATTGGAACGCGTTCGCGCTGTTCGACGAGATCAAGGCGGGGATCGCCCGTTGCAGCGAGCGCGGCATCAAGCTCGACGCCGTCGGCATCGATACCTGGGGTGTGGACTTCGCGCTGCTGGCCCGGGGAGGCGAGCTGCTCGAGATGCCGCGGCACTATCGCGACCCGCGCACCGCCGGGCTGATGGAACGGGCCTTCGAACGCGTGCCGCGCGAGCAAATCTACGCCTCGACCGGCATCCAGTTCATGCCGCTGAACACGCTGTATCAGTTGCTGGCCGTTGCCGGTAGCCCGGCCCGTCTGCTCGACGTGGCAGACAGGCTGCTTTTCATGCCGGACTTGTTCGCGTACTGGCTGACCGGCGCGGCGAAGTCGGAACGCAGCGTCGCCAGCACCTCGCAAATGATGAACGCGCGCAGCGGCCGGTGGGACGTCGAGCTGCTCGAGAAGCTGGGTCTGCCCACGCGCCTGCTGCCGCCGATTCAGGAAACGGGCTCGGTCGGCCCGGCGCTGCTGCGCGGTATTTCCGACGAAGTGGGGCAAGCGGGGACGCTGGTGATTTACACGGCCAGTCACGACACGGCCGCGGCGGTGGCCGCCGTCCCCGCCGCGGGCCGGAACTGGGCTTACATCAGCTCGGGGACTTGGTCGCTGGTGGGTGTCGAGCTGGCGTCGCCGCTGATTAATGCCGACGGCTTGGCGGCGAACTTCACGAACGAGGCCGGCGTCGCCGGCACCATCCGTTTCCTGCGGAACGCTACCGGCTTGTGGCTTGTGCAGGAATGCCGGCGAACGTGGGCGGCGCAGGGCCGGCCGTATTCGCATGAGCAACTCGCGCAGTTGGCCGGCGATGCGCCGGCGCTCAGGTCCTTCGTCGATCCCGATGATCCGCGCTTCGTCGAGCCGGGCGATATGCCGGCGCGAATTCGGGCGGCCTGTGAACGCACCGGCCAAGCGATGCCCGACTCGCCGGGTGAGGTGGTTCGCTGCGCGCTCGAAAGCCTGGCGTTGAAATATCGCTCGGTCCTGGAGACGCTGGAAGGGCTGATCGGCCGTAGGATCGAAGTCATCCATCTCGTCGGCGGCGGCGTGCGCAACGAGCTACTCAACCAGTTCACCGCCAACGCCACGGGCAGGCCGGTGATCGCCGGCCCGGCCGAGGCCACTGCCGCGGGAAACGTCATGGTCCAGGCCATGGCCCAGGGGCGCGTTCGCTCGGTGGCGGAACTGCGGCAGGTCGTGGCTGCGTCGTCAGAGATGAAAAGCTACGAACCGCAACAGGTCGAGCAGTGGCTCGCGGCGTTCAAGCGGTTCGAATCGCTGCTGCACCGATAGGCCGGCACTGCCAACCGCTTGGCATACGCCTTCGCTGTCGGAGCAGGGGTCGGGGTCCGGCTGCTCAGCAAGGTGCGGTACACGTGTCCTGCTCGCGCACGGGGTGGTCACCCGCACATTCAGCACGGAATCGGCCGCCCGAGTGTCTGTTGCACACATTCGAGCCATCGATGGGCCAAATTGTGTTGATGTTTGCCTCCCGAATGGTGATAATGGGGTAGTAACCGCCCGTTCGGAGTACGCCGGAGGGAGGAGAGGGATGTTTGATGCGAGCTGCCGATACAGTCGGCATATTCTCCTTCTGCGCTCACGTCACGCAGCGTCCCATAAAGCGGCTCTATGTTCGAGACACGGTTTCTTCACAGCCGCAGGCTGGGCGTCTGTGGCAACCGCTTTGGCCAACCAAACAACCTGTTGAAGGTGAAGGGAGGCACGATGCATACTGGAAAGAGGATCGACTTCGGACCTAAAGCAATGTTGGCTGTTACGGCGCTGGTGTTGCTCAGCATGGTGCTGGCGACGGCGGATTCCTGGGTCACTGCGACCCCCGAGGGTGCCGTTGCCGTTGAGCAAGACGTCGCCGCCACCCCGCCGCAGGTGACCGTGCTCACGGCGGACGAGACCGGTCTGCAGGTGGCGGTCGATACCTCCGGGCTGAGCGTCGGGTTGCGCAAGACCAAAGGCGGCGACTTCGTCGCGGTGAGTTGGGCGGAGTCCCCGATGGCGGGTCGGCTCGGCACGCCGGCGTTGCCGGTGATCCGAGAGCTCTTCATCGCGCCGCCGGGGGCGATCGTGACGGTCGGCGCGCAAGCCGGCACGCCGGTCGTGATTGACGCCGACGCGCTCGGCCTGCCGTTGCGGGTCATCCCGATTCAGGCGCCGGTCCCGAAGATTCCCGGCGCTGCTGAGAATGCGCCGTTCGACTACGACCCGGCTGCGTACGCGGTGGACGCGTTCGCCCCGGCCGAGCGGGCCACGGTGACTGAGCTGGGCTTGGCACGCGGGCAGCGGCTGCTGCTGCTCGAGGTGCGCCCGGTCGCATACAATCCGGTCGCGCAGACGCTGCTGCTCTGGCCGACGATCTCGGTGGACATCGAGTTCTCCGGCGGAGAGGAGCCGACGCACGATCTCAGCCCGCTGCCGGGCCTGAGCGGGATCGTGCTCAACCCGGACCCCGATGTCGGTTTCCAGTGCGGCACGGGCAACTACCTGATCGTGGTGGCCGACGCGTACGAGTCGGCGATCACGGGCTTCGCTGCCGCTAAGCAGGCGCAGGGCTTTGACGTGATGACGTATGTGGTCCCCCCGGGGACCAGCAACACGGTGATCAAGAGCTACATCCAGAGCCTGTGGGACACACCCGACAGGCCGGATTACGTCCTGCTGGTTGGTGATACGGACACAATTCCGCACTGGACGGGCGGCGGTTCCGGCAGCCCGAGCACGGACCTGCCGTACTCGTGCATGGACGGCGGCGGGGACTGGTATCCGGATATCGCGCTGGGGCGGTTTTCGGTGCGGTCCCCCTCTCAGCTCCAGGTGATCGTGGACAAGACGCTTTACTACGAGGACGGCCCGCTGTCCGATCCGGATTACGTCATGCGGGCCGCGTTCATGGCCGGCACGGACAACTACCATATCAGCGAGGGCACTCACAATTACGTTATCGACACGTGGTTGGAGCCGAACGATTATCAGTGCGACCGGCTCTATATGGTTACCTACGGGGCCACCACGCAGGACGTACGTGACTCGTTCAACGAGGGACGGTTCTACGGCATCTACAGCGGTCACGGGAGTACAACCGCCTGGGCCGATGGCCCGCCCTTCCACCAAAGCGACGTCAACAACCTGACCAACGAAGACATGTACGCCTTCATCTGCAGCTTCGCGTGCTCTACCGGCGATTACGTCAATTCCGAGTGCTTCATGGAAACGTGGGTGCGCGCGCCGGATAAGGCGGCGGTTTGCAGTTGGGGTTCGTCGGTCAGCAGCTACTGGACGGAAGACGACATCCTGGAGCGCGTGCTCTTCGACGCCATCTTCGACGACGCGGATGACGTGGACTCGGAAGCGGGCCCCATCTACAATGAGACCAAGATGCGCTACCTTGCACACTTTGGCCCCACATCGACAACGCGCCGCTATTTCGAGATGTACAACCTGATGGGCGACGCGAGCCTGCGCCTCCCCGGGGCCGGCCCCGATCTGCTGACCATCAGGTTCCCCGACGGTCTGCCGGAGTTGCTCACGCCGGGTGAGCCGACGGACATCACCGTCCGCATCGTCGAGGGAGAGGAAGAGTACGTGCCGGGCTCAGGGACACTCTACTATCGCTACGATGGCGGCGAGTTCCAGACGTCGCCGCTGGTGTCGCAGGGCGGTGAGCTCTACTTGGCCACCTTGCCGCCGGCCCAGTGCGACGACACGCCCGAGTTCTACTTCAGCGCCGAGGGCACCGAGAGCGGCGTGGTCTACCAGCCTCCGGGCGCGCCGGACGACACGTTCAGCGCGGCGGTGGGCGAGATCTTGGTGCTTTGGGAGGACGATTTCAACACCGATCATGGGTGGACGGTCGAGAACTCAAACGACCTGACCGCTGGCGCTTGGGAGCGTGGTATCCCGGTGGGAGGTGGCGACCGTGGTGATCCCCCGACCGATTACGACGGCTCCGGCTGGTGTTACCTGACGGGCAACACCGATGGTGACTCCGACGTAGACGGTGGATACACGTGGCTCATCTCGCCGACCATCGATTTGAGCGATGAGGCTGAAGCCGAGGTCGAGTACGCCCTGTGGTACACGAACAACTACGGAAATGACCCGAACAACGACCTGTTCAAGACCTACGTCTCCAACGATGACGGGGCCAACTGGGTCGAGGCTGAGGTGATCGGGCCGCAGACGCCGGGCGGTGGTTGGAACGAGCACTCGTTCCGCGTCGCGGATTTCGTGACCCCGACCAGCCAGGTGAAGGTGCGCTTCGAGGCCTCGGACCTGGGCAGTGGCTCGGTGGTTGAGGCCGGCATCGATGCCTTCGCGGTGACAAGCTTCGACTGCGAGGACACGATCCCCGGTGACCTGAACGGGGACGGCTGTGTCGATCAGGTTGACCTGGGCATTTTGCTGGCCGACTGGGGTTGCACCGGCGGCGACTGTCCCGGCGACTGCGACGGCGACGGCAATACCGACCAGACCGACCTGGGCATCCTACTGGCGCATTGGGGCGAGGGCTGCCCATAGCAGACGAAAACGCTAGGTTGTGTTTCTCGCAAGACTGATGGCGAAACAACGAGGTTTCACTTTTTGAGGAGGTCCAAGAGATGGACATGCTGTCTGGCAAGAACTTCAGAACCGTAGTGGCTGCCGTGCTCATGCTACTCATGACCGGCAATGTCCTCACGACCGCGGATGACATCGGCGCGCAGGTTTCCGCCGTCGGTCAAGGTTTGGTCAGCGTAGCGATACCTGTGGATACACCGCAGATTGAGAAGGCTGAGCTGGGCCACGAGATCTTCGTTGAGGGTTTCGGCCGCTTGCTGGTTCCGGGAAAGCCGAACCTGCCTTCCAAGATCTTTGCCGTTGCGATTCCTCCCGGGGCCGAGTTTGCCGAGCTCACGTTTGAGACCGGTGAGGGTGTCGTCCTTCCCGGTACGTACAACGTAGCGCCGGCGTCTCTGCCCAGAGTGATCGGCCAGGAAAATCCGCTTGTGTATGCGCAAGAGCAGCGCGTCTACGAGCAGAATTACAAGGCCGTCTACGGAAGCGACGCGGCCTATCCCCAGAACGTGGCGGGATTCGTGCGTACCGCCGGCTACAGGAAATACAACCTGGTCGACGTGCGCGTGACGCCACTTAGCTACCAGCCGGCGTCAGGACAGTTGACCTATTATCCGGAGATTACCGTCCACGTACACTACCGGATGCCGGGACAGCCCGGCGCTGCGATGGTTGACAACCTCGCGCGTACGGAGCGCATCGCGGAAGAGATCATCATCAATTACGACCAGGCCGCGAGCTGGTATCCATACGGTCCCCGTGGTGACCGAGGGCTGCATGACTTCGTGATCATCACCCTGGAATCGCTGACCTCATCGGTGACGCCTTTGGTGACCTGGGAGGAAGGCAAGGGCAGAACTGTTGAAGTTGTAACGACGTCTTGGATCGATGCCAACTACACCGGTTACGACCTGGCGGCGCGGATGAGGTGCTTTCTGAGGGACAAGTATCCGACCGCGGAATGGGGCATCGAAGACGTGCTGCTGGTGGGTCATTACGATCATGTGCCCATGCGCCGCTGCGCGCAGAACACCGGCTACGGACAGCCGGAGACCGATCTGTATTATGCGGAGCTGTCTCTGCCGGATAGTGAGTCATGGGATGCAAACGGGAATCATCAATACGGTGAGGACTCTGACCCGATTGATTTCTACTCGGAGGTCAACGTGGGCCGCATCCCTTGGAGCGAGCCTGGTACAGTGTCACACATATGTCAGAAGTCGGTTGCGTACGAGCAGAACGGTGATCCAGCGTTCAAGAAGAACATTCTTCTGTTGGGCGCGTTCTTCTGGCCGGACACTGACAACGCCGTCTTGATGGAAGCCAAGGTCGATCAGCCCTGGATGTCCGACTGGACCATGACGCGCATGTACGAAGAGTCCCAGTCTAACTACGAACCCCTGTCAGACTATGACCTGAACTACAGCAACGTGCAGGCGGTGTGGTCGGCTGGCAGCTATGCCTTCGTGAACTGGGCGGGACACGGGTCGCCCACCGCATGCTACGAATACTACCCCTCGCAGCCGTTTATCGACACGGACACCTGCACGCACCTGAACGACAGTTACCCGTCGATCATCTTCGCCGACGCGTGCAGCAACTCTGATACGGATTCCTTCAACATCGGCCAAGCCATGCTGGAGCAGGGCGGGGTCGGCTTCCTGGGTTCCACCAAGGTTGCCTATGGGAAGCACGCCTGGGATGATCCAATGGACGGCTCAAGCCAGTCGCTGGATTATTTCTTCACGACGACGGTGACGTCCACGGATTATACGCAGGGTGCCGGTCATCAATGGTCGTTGCGGGAGATGTACACCAACGGGTTGTGGTATTACCCGAAGTACGAGATGTTCGAGTGGGGCGCGCTGTGGGGCAATCCTGATCTGAGCATGGGTGGTACACCGGTCTTGACGATCACCTTCCCAGGCGGTCTGCCCGAGTTCCTGCCCCCGGGCGAAGCCACAGACATCACCGTGCGGATTGACGAAGGGACCGAGGAGTATGTTCCCGACTCCGGCACGCTCTACTACCGCTACGATGGCGGCGAGTTCCAGACCTCGCCGCTGGTGTCGCAGGGTGGTGAGCTCTACCTGGCCACCTTGCCGCCGGCATATTGCAACGACACACCGGAGTTCTACTTCAGCGCCGAGGGGACCGAAAGCGGTGTGATCTATCAGCCCCCGGGCGCGCCGGACGACACGTTTACGGCTGAAGTTGGCGAGTTTGTAGTCGCTTTCGCAGAGAACCTGGACACGGACCCCGGCTGGACCACTCAGTCGCAGTGGGCGTTCGGTCAGCCGACCGGCGGGGGCGGCGACCACGGTGGTCCCGATCCGACCAGCGGATATACCGGCAACAACGTGTACGGGTACAACCTGAACGGCGACTACCCGAACTACATGCCGGAGTACCACTTGACCAGCACAGCCATCGACTGCACCGGACTGAGCAACGTGCGCCTGACGTTCTGGCGCTGGCTGGGCGTCGAGCAGGCGGCCTATGACCACGCTTACATCCGCGTCAGCAACAATGGAAGCAACTGGACCACGGTCTGGCAGAACAGCGGCGAAGTGGCCGACTATGCCTGGACTCAGATGGACCTGGACATCTCCGCCGTGGCGGACGACCAGCCCACCGTGTATCTGCGCTGGACGATGGGCACGAGCGACGGCGGCTGGACGTACTGTGGCTGGAACATCGACGATGTCGAACTGGTGTATTTCGGGTGCGAGGACGAGATCCCTGGCGACCTGAACGGCGACGGCTGCGTCGATCAGGTAGACCTGGGCATCTTGCTCGCCGACTGGAATTGCAGCGGCGGGGAGTGCCCTGGCGATTGCGATGGTGACGGCGATACCGATCAGCAGGACCTGGGTGTCCTGTTAGCGCATTGGGGCGAGGGCTGCCCATAGTCGCTTAGCAGTCCGGTGCAAAACTGTAGCGCCGGACCTCGGAGTCCGGCGCACCGGCGTTCCTGGCGTCAAAACGTCGGACTCGGAGGTCCGACGCTACGGAAGTTGGGCATCCGAGGGGTCTTGCACCGGACTGTTAGCCTGCGGCAGAGGTTTTTGTAGCGTCGGACGCCGGGGCTCGATATCAGTTTGACACGCTGGGCCTGCCGGGGGCATGCTGATTTTGCGCGCGAGCACGGCGGCGAAGGGGATCCTTCGCCGCCCGTGGCACCGGGCACAGCAGCGGTGCTGACGGGGGTCTGTCAGGGTGGGGCTCTTTTTCTTTCACGCCAAAGCCGGTAGCTTTACGCACTCGCGCGGCAGAGGTACTAGCGAATAGCACCGCGCGGTGTCGGAGGAGCAGGCGAGCAGTTTCCAGCGTTCGGGAGATGACATGGGCGATCAAGCCGCCGCAGACACGGCTGCACCCACGAGCGAACATCACCACCACCGCCCCTTCGGGCGCGCCTACTGGATGCTCAATAGCATCGAGATGTTCGAGCGGCTGGCGTACTTCGGCATCCGGGCCGTGGTCCCGCTGTACATCATGCAGGCTACCGAACCCGGCGGCCTGCACCTCAGCGCCCTGCACAAGGGCTGGATTTACATGTGGTGGGCCATATTCCAGTCCTTCCTGCCGATCATTACGGGGGGCATCGCCGACCGCTACGGCTACAAGCGCGTGTTGTTCTGCGCGATCTCGGCCAACGCCATCGGTTACGTGATGATGGCGAACTTCCACAACTACTACGGTTTCTTTGCCGGGATCCTGGTGCTGGCGACGGGAACCGCGTTTTTCAAACCGGCGCTGCAGGGCTCGCTGGCGCAGGCCCTGACCAAAGAGAACTCGTCGCTCGGGTGGGGCATCTTCTACTGGGTTGTTAACGTCGGTGCGTTTGCCGCCCCGTTCGTTTCCACGCTGGTGCTCGGCAAGCCGCACAGCCTCGACGGCTGGCAGAACCTGTTCTACCTGTGTGCCGCGTTCACGTGCTGCAATCTGCTGCTGCTGCTCACGTTCAAGGACGTGCCGTCGGGGGCGGACAAGACCGAATCACCCTTCGCGGTGCTCAAGCGGACGATCGTCAATATCTTCGACCCGCGGCTGATCACCTGGCTGCTGATCATGTCGTGCTTCTGGCTGATGATGTATCAGCTCTGGGACCTGCACCCCAACTTCATCACCGACTGGGTCGACAGCTCGAACGTCGCTGGCCTAGCCTACTCCGACACCTGGCCATTGACGATCTTCTGGGAATGGGGCGACCGCGGCGTGATCCAGGTGCCGCAGCAGATTCTGCTGAACCTCAACGCGGGACTGATCATCCTGCTGATGGTGCCGTTGTCGTGGGTTTCCGGCAAGATGCGCACGCTGAGCGCGATGCTGGTCGGCATGACGGTCGCCACCGTGGGCGTGCTGGTTGCCGGCTGGACCATGAGCGGCTGGATCTTCCTGGCCGGGGTCGTGTTCTTCTCGCTGGGTGAGATGTGGACCGGGCCGAAGAAGAACGAGTACCTGGGCCTGATCGCCCCGCCGGGCAAGAAGGGCCTCTACCTCGGCTACGTGAACATCCCGGTCGGGATCGGCGTCGGCATCGGCTCGTACTTCGGCGGCTGGCTCTACGACAACTACGGCGAGAAGGCCACGCTGGCCCTGAAGGAGCTGGCCACCCGGCCCGCCCTCGTCGCCCGCGCGGCCCAGTCGGCCGACTGGAGCGACGCGCTCGACAAGCTGCCCAAGCTGCTGGGCATCGAACGGGAGCAAGCGTTTGGAATTGCGCAGGATGAACTCGGTCTGGACGAGGCGGGCACAGTCGACCGGCTGTGCGTTCTTTTCCGCCACGACCGCGGGCAGCTCACGAACCTCGGTTATCGATACCTGGCGGCCTGTCCTGAGTATCGCGACGCCGTGAAGCGCGGACTGGCGAAGGAGCTTCGCCGACAGGCGGATGATAAGGACTTCGAGGCTGCACGCCTTGGCCCTGAAGCGTCTGACGCCCGCGAGACCCTGAGCACGCAGGCGGGGCACCTACGCATGCTGGCTGCAGACGTCGAGACGCAACAGACTGCTCTCGAGAACTTCATGAGTCAGTATGGCCACAACATTCCGAAATGGGTCGACAAGAAACGGATGGAAGTCCTCGACATCGTCCGCGAGCACATCAACGACGGTCGGACGGATGATGAGAAGAAGAAGCCCGACCAGATTGAGGCCATGCTCTGGACGCGGTTCGCCCACGAGCCGGTTGTAATCAACGACCTCGCGCTCGAGTATCTTGCCCAGAACACCGATCGTCTTCACGATGCCGTGGCCGAGATCGAGTTCAAGCACCCGCCCGAGAAGCTCGACGAGCGCATCAAGGAGATCGAGGAACGCATCGGCGTCGGCCGCACGAAGTCGTTCGCCGCACTCAGTGCGGCGATGGGCGTCGATGATTCGGAGTTGGAAAAGGCGCTTGCCGCGGCCGGCGCGGCGGATGTTTACTGCTACCTCGCCAGCCTTGACCACCGGCGGTTCCTCGCTGTCGCGCCACGCGACTGGACGAAGGATGTCCCCCTGCTGCGGGAGATGATCGAGTCCGACGCGGAGGCCGAGGCCTTTGTGGAAGAGCGCGTCTGGAAGAAGGGCTGGTGGGAGCGGTTCATCTTGATCTTGGGCGGCTCCGAAGAAAAGGACATGTACAAACGTCTGGCCGACGACCAGGACCTCATCCAGCAGGCACTCGATCGGAAGGACTGGTCGAACGCCAGCGAGCAGGCCGCGCGGCTGCTGCGGCTCAACCCGTTCGAGGCTCGGGCCCTGGCCGCCGCCGAGGTCAACAGCGCCGCACAGGCCGCCACGCAGATGCTCTGGGACGAGTACGATCCGAACCGCAAAGTGTGGCTGCCGATCGTCGCCATCGGCATCATCGCCACCATCGCGCTGGGCGTCTTCGGGCAGATGGCCAAGCGCTGGAAAGACATGAACGCATAGGATGGGTCTGGACCCACCTTCTGCCTGCAAGCCCCGGGCGAGATTCTTCGCTGCGCTCAGAATGACGGCCGACGGGAGCGTCGGCCGATGCGTTCGACGGCCGGTGGGGGTCGGCCGCTGCATCAAGACGGCCGGTGCGGGGCCCGGCCGCTACATCAAGACGGCCGGTGCGGGGCCCGGCCGCTACAGGGGCAGGTCGAGGATGAGTTCGTCGAGGCTGCGTTTTGGGACGTGGTGGGTGCCGGCGGCGTCACGCCAGTACTTGATGTCGCCGGCCTCGCCGACGGGCTCGATGACGCAGGTTTCGGCGGGCTGGCCCAGGGCGAGCATCAGCAGGATGGTGTAGCGCTCGGGGATATTCAGGGCCGCGCGCAGGGCATTGCGCTGGATCGAGCCGATCATGCAGCCGCCCAGGCCGCGCTCGGCGGCGCCGAGCAGGATGCTTTGGGCGGCGATGCCGTGGTCACAGCCGAAGGATTGCATGATCTGGGTGTCGCCCAGGATGATGATGTACGCTGCGGGCCGTTCGCCTTCGGCCGGCCCGGGCCACTCGGTGAGGTAGCCGGCCCAGGCCAGATGCGGGAAGATGAGGGCGTTCGTCTCCGGGTCGCACGAGAGGATGTACTTCAGCGGCTGGAGGTTGGCGGCCGACGGCGAGAGCCGGGCCAGGTCAACCAGTTTGCGGAGCGTCTCGTGTTCGACGGGCACGTTCTCGCGGAAGCGTCGATAGCTGCGGTTCTGTAGGATCAAGTCTTTGAGCATCGCGGCATCCCGGAGTTAGGAACAACGCGCTCGCTGTAACGATGTTGGCTGCCGCGGGCAGCTTGTCTGCCCGTGATTCGGCCTGCCGAACGCACTGGCGGACAAGCCGCCAGTGGCACCCGGCGCTCAGAATGACGGCCGGTGCGGGGGCCGGCCGCTACAGGACCGCTCCCTCACGGTCGCGGCTCGGATCGACGCTGCAGTTTTACACGTTGCGCAGTTGGTGTCCCAGCTTGTACTTCTTGGCCTCGAGGTAACGTCGGTTGGCTTCGGTGGCCGGGATCTCGAGCGGGAGCTGCTCGACCACGTTCAGGCCGTAGACCTCTAATCGGCTTACCTTCTTGGGGTTGTTGGTGAGGATGCGGACCTTGGAAAGCCCGAGGTCACGGAGGATCTGGGCCCCGACGCCGTAGTCGCGCCGGTCCACCGGCAGGCCCAGGGCCTCGTTGGCCTCGACGGTGTCCAGGCCCTCGTCTTGCAGTCGATAGGCGTGCAGCTTGTTGGCCAGTCCGATGCCGCGGCCTTCCTGGCGGAGGTAGACGAGCACGCCGCGGCCCTGGCGGGCGATCATGTCCATGGCGGCGGTGAGCTGCTCGCCGCACTCGCAGCGCATCGAGCCGAAGACGTCGCCGGTGAGGCATTCGGAGTGGACGCGGATCAGCGTGGGTTCGCTGCTGGGTTCGACCTGGCCGGTCTCATCGAGCTCACCGATGCCGCCCATGCACAGCGCCACGTGCGTGTCGTTGTCGGCGTGCGAACGGTAGCCGATCAGCAGCCACTGGCCGAAGTTATTGCGCAGCGGCACGCTGGTGATCCGCTCGACGAGCCGCTCGCGTTGCATGCGGTATTCGATCAAATCGGCGATGGTGCACATTTTGAGCCCGTGTCGGCGGCAGACCTCGATCAGTTGCGGCACGCGGGCCATGGTGCCGTCTTCGTTGAGGATCTCGATCAGGGCGGCTCCCGGCATGAGCTCGGCCGCCCGGCACAGATCGACCGAGCCTTCGGTCTGTCCGGCGCGCACCAGCACGCCGCCGTCCCGGGCCATCAGCGGATTGACGTGCCCCGGGCGGACGAAGTCTTCGGGGACGGCCTCTTCGGCCACGGTGTGTTGGATGGTGGTGGCGCGGTCGGCGGCGGAGACGCCCGTGCCGACGCCCAGGTGCGCGGCCCCGTCGATGGTTACGGTGAAGGCGGTTCCGAAACGGGTGGTGTTGACGGCCACCTGCGGTTGGAGCTGCAAGCGTTCGCAGCGTGAGCGTGCCAGGGCGACGCACAGCGTGCCCCGGCCGTATTTGAGCATGAAATTGATCTTTTCAGGGGTGATCGCCTGGGCGGGGCAGATCAAGTCTCCCTCGTTCTCGCGATCGGGGTCGTCCACGAGGATCACCAGGTTGCCCCGGCGAAGCTGGTCGAGGATTTCCGGGATCGGACTGAACGGGCTGTCGTTGCGGTCTGGCCTTCGGCCGGTGGGCATGCGTCGTACCTCTGGAGAACCTCGGTTCCTAAGGGTTGTATTCTAGCATTGCCGGGGCGGTGGCGACAGCCCGCGGGCGTACTTGAGTTCACCTGGCGGGGCGTGCCGGGCCCGAGCGGCCGGCAGAGGCTTGCCGGTTGGTGGCCGAAGGCTATCATCTCGGGCGGTTTGTCGTAAGATACGTAGGCGACGGGAGTCGGACGGCATGGCGGATGAGCAGCGAGAGGGCTTGCTTGCCCCGGTGCAGGAGACGCAGCCGCGTCAAACGCCGCTCTGGCACGTCGTCCTGCTGGACGACGATGATCACACGTACGATTACGTGGTCGAGCTGCTCAGCCGGCTGTTCGGGCATGATCCGCAGACGGCCTACGGGATGGCGTGCGAGGTGGACAACAGTGGGCGGGTGATCGTCGAGACGACGGTTCTGGAGCGGGCCGAGTTCAAGCGCGACCAGATCCACGCCTACGGAGCGGATTGGCGCCTCGAGCGTTCGCAGGGTTCGATGTCTGCCCGCTTGGAGCGGGCCCAAAGTTGATGTTGCCACCGGAGGATCGCGTGAATAAGACGGTCAGACGGGCAAGACGCAAACACCGCAAGAGCCGGGAGCGTTTCAAGCGGCGGACGCGCGAGCGCAAGCAGGCGGCCAAGTCACGTACCTGAGCACACCGCGGCAGGGAGCAAAGACCTCACCCGTGTATAAGCCCAAGCACATCCGCCCGGCCCGGCTCGTCACCATCGCCTGCGTTTGCGGGCTGGGTTGCGGATTGCAGAACGCCGCGGCGGCGGAGTCCAAGTGCCTCACCACGGCGGGGCTGCTGGTTCAACTGGCGCGCGACCATGCTCTGAGCCAACGCGGCCGGCAGACCGCGGCCGACGTCCTGCACGTCAAGACGCTGCTGCGCGCCGCGGGACGACTCGACCCCAGCTTGACCGACGCGTATGTCTGGCTCTACGAACTGGCGGCACTTGGCGGCGACGAAGCCGAGGCGGCCGAAGCCCTGGAGCGATTGCGGGAGGTCGATCCGGGGCATGTCGGCGTTTTCGCGCTCTGGCTGGATAGCGTCTGGCGCCAGGGGCAGACGATCGAACAGCGGGCGGCGCGGCTCGAAGCCTTGCTCGATGAGCAGCTACCGGACGAACAGCGATCGATGGTCTACGCGCGGCTAGCCCGGCTGGCGTTCGAACGCGTGGACCTCGCGCAAGCCCGGGCGTATCTGGAACAAGCCCGTCGGCTGCAGCCGGCGAATCCCGAGGTCGCCCTGCTCAGGCTCGAGATGGTTGAGCCGGACGCGCCCCCGCATGTCCGCCTGCAAGCGGCGTTGCACGCGCTGGCCGTCAACCCGGCGCAGGTCGAGTTGAGTTGGCGGATCGGGCTGCTGCTGGACGACTGCGGCTTTGCCGAGCAGGCCGGCACGTTCTACGAGCATGCGCTGGCCGTGCACCGGGCGACTGCGTCGGGGCAGCCGATTCCCGCCCGGAAGCTGTTGCAGCTTTCGCGCAACCTGCTGGCGCGCGGGCAGGTTGAGTCGGCGCTCGGACGAGCCTACGAGGCGGTGCATGCCGATCCGCAGCAGGCCGAGTCCGCGATCTTCCTGCACTGGCTGTTCAAGCACCATAACCGCCAGGCCGATGCGGAGGAGCTTCGCCGACTGCTGGGTATCCGCTTCGAGCGGATTAGCGACGCGAACGAGTCGCCGGTGGGGGAGGTCGCGCAGGCGGCCTGGTTCTACTGTTTTCTGGATCAGCAGCCAGAGCGGGCGCTGGCGTTGGCGGAAGCGGCGGCCGAACGGGCCCCCGGCGACGTGTTTGCCACACGCGTGCTCGGCTGGGCCCAGGCCCTCAACCAGCGGACCGAGGACGCCCGACGCACGCTGAGGCCGATCGGCGACCGGGACCCCTATGCGGCGTATCAACTGGCCAAGCTGTTGCGGGAGGCCGGCGAGGAGCAGGCCGCCGAGGGGTTGTTGCGGAACCTGGCGTTTGTTCCACGGGCCGGTCCCGCTTTCGAGCTGTTGAGCGAACTGGGCTTGCCCAGTACGGCGACGCAACCGGCGGCGCGATGTCTACCCGAAGTAGCCGACGCGCTGGCGAACTTCGACGATGGGTTGCTCGAGTTCGCTCGGGATTCCGCGCGGTTCTTGTGGTCCGAGGTGACGCTGGAGAACCTCAGCCCCGCGCCCGGCGAGCCCTGGTGGGCCCTCTTCACGCTCACCAACCGGGCTGACTTCCCGATCACGCTCGGGCCCGACTGGACGGTCAACCCGGTGTTCCTGTTGTCGTTCACCACCGAGGGCGATCGGCGACGCGACTACCCCCACCTGATGACTGTCAGCCTCGAGCAAACGCGCGTGCTGATGCCGGGTCAAACGATCCGCCTGCGCCGCACGCTCGATGTCGGCCCGCTGCGAAGCATGTCCCGCCGGACGCCGCAACAGTTGCAGCGCATCACGCTGCGGGCGATCCTCGATCCGGAACAGGACGAGGGGGGGCAGTGGCGTGTGAGCTCCTCCGGGCAACAGTTGCGGCCGGTGTATTTCAACCGCACGCCGCTCCGCACCGGGCCGGAAGCCTTCCACGCGTTATTCCGGGCGTTGAGCGGAGAGTCAGCGGGGGCCCGCTTCCGGGCCGTCGAGCTGCTGGCCGAGCTGCTGGGTGAGAAGCAGCGGGCGGATCTCAAGCCGCCGGCGTACCGCCCCGAGTCGATCCCCGCCCGACGCATCTATCAGACACTGCTCAACGGGTTGGGCAGTGAATCGTGGGAGCTGCGGGTGCGCACGCTGGACGCGCTGCAAATGGCGGGGCTCGACGCGCAGATGGTCCGAGCCGCCGAGGCCTGCCTCGAACACCCACACTGGCTGGTGCGGCTGATGGCGGTGCGGCTGCTGGCGCGTCAGGGGCGGGGCTTTGCCGACACGGCCCGCCGCATCGTGGCCGACGACCAGGACGAGCTGGTGCGCGACCTGGCCGCCAGCTATTCGCAGCGCTGGGCCGTTTCTCAGTCGGCTTCCCAACCGAGCGAACCGAACAGCGTGCCCCGGCGTAGACCGGGGGGCAGATGAGAAACGCCCGGTTGGCTGCGGTTTGGCGGGCCAATTTCCGATAACTGTAATAAGTGAAGTGTTGTCGGCGCGGTTCGTATTGGCCCGACACGTTGACACACCGGGGCCCATGCGGGTAAAAAACGTAGTTTAACGTGGGGGCGCGGCTTCGAGCGGTAACGACGCGATGGTCGGGGGAAGTGCAGGAGCTCCAGTGATCCGAGTCCAGAACGCTACGCGGCGGATGCCGGCGATCGTGTGCCTGTTGCTGCTTTGCGGCGGCTGCGCGCTGAACCAAGAGTTGGCTCGTGTGCACCTGGAGCAGGGCGATGCGGCGTTGGCCCGCCAGGACCTCGACGTGGCCTTGGCCGAGTTTCAGGAAGCGGTCGAGCTCAACCCGGAGTTCGCCGAGGGGCACACCAAGCTGGGTCTGGTTTACAAGCAGTCGGGTGACTTGCAGAAGGCGGCCGAGGTGTTGGAGGACGCGGTCCGGCTGGACCCCTTCCATTTCCTCTCGATGTTCGAGCTGGGCGAAGTGTACCGGCTGCTCGACCGCATGACGCAGGCGATTCGCGCCTACGTTCTGGCGTGCAAGCTGGACCCGGACGACTTCGATTCGCGTTTCCGGCTGGCGACGTGCTACCACCGGAACGGCGACTTCGAGCAGGCGATCGAGGCGTATGAAACCGCGCTGAAGATCGACGCGGGTAACGCATATGCCTGGAGCAACCTGGGGGCGGTTTTCGACGCCCGCGGGACCCCCTACGAGGCCATCCGGTCCTACAAACGTTCGTTGGAGTGCGATACGCAGCAGCCGGTCGTGCTGGTCAATCTGGCGACGGTCTACCTGAACCAGGAGCGCTGGACGACCGCCCGGCGCACGCTGGAGGCCACGCTGCAGATGGCCCCCAAGCTGTCGGTAGCCCACGAGCGGCTCGGGTACTGCAATTGGCGCGAGCAGAAGCTGGACGAGGCGGCCGAGAGCTACGGACGGGCGGTTGAGCTCAACGTTAAGAACGCCCGGGCGCATGCCGGCTACGGCGTGGTGCGCATGACGCAGTATCTCAACGAGCCCGCGCTGGTGGCCTACCGCGAGGAGGCGATCGAATCGTGGCACCGCAGCCTGGAACTGGACTCGGACCAGCCGAAGCTGCGCTCGCTGATCGAGAAGTACCGCGTCAAGACCCCCAAGCCGATCCTGTCGCTGGAAGAATAAAAGAGTTCAGAATAACGAATTGCGAGTAGCGATGTAGCGGCCGGGGCCCCGCACCGGCCGTGGAGCATCGTACGCGACGCCGGGCAAGTATCCCCAATGGCGCTTGCCCTGATCCCGACCCGGGAGGGCAGAGCCTTCGCTGAGCCATTGACACGTGCGGCTCGGCAGGAGCCTCGCCCTACAACGGTAGACACGAAACCAGCGACCAATGGATCAAGGACGGCAGGAAGCCGGTGAAGTCGTGCGACACGACAGGCTGGCTGCGGGGGCGGATCGACAACTTCCCGATGTATTGCACGATTGACGTGCCGGCGTAATCAACTGAGTGGTCATAACCGAGAGCGGTTGCGACGTAGCCGGCGGAGGGTCAGAATAGCAGCCGGTTGCCGCCCACGTCTGAGCGCGCGTAGCTCTTGCTTTGCGGTTGCACATTCTCGGGAGGCAGGGCGGAATGGCCGAGTACTGGTTCAAACGCACGTCGTCAGGGATTGTCGAGGGTCCCTGTGTTCCGGCGCAACTGCGGACGCTGGCGGTCAAGGGCATCATCACCGCCGAGTCGTTGATCTCGCCCGATCAGGAGCGTTGGTACCCTGCGGGGAAGGTAAAGGGTCTGTTCGAGACGGCGTCGGCGGGGAGCCCTGCCGCGGCCGGTGCCCCTTTGCCGTATGCGCAGGCAGGCTCGGACGCGGCTTTCGGGCCAGGATCAGGGGTTTCAACGCCGCCGCCTCCGGCACACGCGATTCTGCTGCCACAGGCGCCGCCGGCCTATCCCGCGCGCGTCGAGCAGCCGGGCGAGGCCAGCCCGCTGCTGGTGTGGCCCAGTGCCATGCTGGCTCCACTCTTGTTGCTCTGGAGCCTGGTGGCATCGTGGGAGTCTGGTGCACAGCCGTACGCCGGTATCGGCCCGCGGATGGTCGCATTCTGGTCGGGCGTCGGAAGCCTGGTGGCGGTGTTTGTGCTGGTGGGCGTGTGGTGGAAAAACGCGCTGGCGTATCGGGCCGGGGTCGTGATCGGCCCGCTGGGCGGGGGATTCATCGTGCTCTCGTCGCTCGCGGCCGCCGGTGACCTCACGCCGCTGGCGTGGACGGCAACGCTGTGCGTGGCAGGGCTCTCGGTTCTGACGCCGATTCTCTGGACGCGTCCCGGGGCCAAGCGCTATTTCGGGCTGTGCTGTCCGCAGTGCAACTCGGTGCACATTGGCGCGGAGAGCTTCGCGTTCTCCGAGCGGCGCTGTCTCAACTGCGGGACCTTTTTCAAGGAGGACGGGACGGTGCTTCGCATCGGCGCCGCGGCGCCGGGCCTGGCGCCTGTGGCCCTGGGAGGGGCCACCGGAATGGCACCGCCGCCCGCAACGTCTCGGCCGATAGCCCCAGGTGGCGTCGCTCCGGTTGTCGGCGCGGGCGCCGCGGTCAGTCCGGATGCGAGAGTGTCCGTCGCGGCGGCGCAGCCACCGGGGACACTGGCCTATGCGACTTCGGTCTACCGGGCTCCCGCGGGCACACCGGGGCGCGAGCGGGACGTCACGTGGTTTCTGGTCGTGTCGTGTATCCTGCTGGCTTTCGGTGCGCTCGTTCTCGGATTGGCGTTCGCGAGTGCGTATCAGGAAGCAAGCTCGCCGTCCTACACCGGAGGAGCGGCGTCGCCGGGCCTGGAGGTAGCCTTCACGCTGCTGAACTGCTTTACCAGCGTGGCCGCACTCGGTTTGTGGATCTACTGGCTGGTCTGGATTTACCAAGTGCACAAGGAGATGCGCAACTACACGGGCTACGCCTATCACATCTCGCCGGGCAAGGCCCTGGGCTTCTGTTTCATCCCGTTCTTCAATTTGTTCTGGGACGTCTATATGCCCTACGAGTTGGCGAAGGGCGTCCAGGGGTACCTACGTGTTCGACGGGATGCGGTTTCGCCGTCAGCGGTGCTGACCTTCCAAATCCTGGCGATCGTTCCGGGTAGCTGCGTGCTGGGGTTGGGACTGTTGTTCATTGCCCTGGGGATGCGCTCAATTCAGGGCGGGCTGAACGCGTTGTGGGCGCAGGCACGTCAAGACCTGCTGGAGTACGAAGGGCCGCCCAAAGTGTAGGCCGGGACTGCCGAACCGGTGACATCGAGGAGTGACATGGCCAAGCGTAGCGCGGCCCTGCACGTGTGAGCGAAGACGATGCCCGCACCGCCGGCTTGGGCCTGCGACGCGTCCGCACTGGCGGGCAAGCCGCCAGTGGCACCCACCTGCCTCAACGCGTGATGACGTCCCAGATCATGCGGGCGACGATCACGTAGGCGTTGCCCCAGGTTTCCTCGCGGAAGAACTGTACGGGCATGTTTGGCGCGCCAATGAAGGGGCGCAGGATCCAGCCCATCTGAATCCCGATGAACGCGTAAAGCACGAGCCAGGTTCTAAGCAGTAAACGGTGTCGCCGGTTGCGCGCGATCAGCGGGCGGTAATAACGCCGCAGCAGCCACTGCGCCGCCAGACTGGCGATGCCGAACATCAGGGCGTTGAACAAGATCGCTGGCTGGTAGCCGGTGAAGGAGGCGTACCAGAAGGCGGTGTAAGGTGCCAGGGCGGCCAGAATGATCGTCAGACCGGCCTGGGCGGCCAACAGGGCCCGCAACACCTCGGCGAAGTCCGCGCGCACGCCGAAGAGCGAGTTCAGCACGAAGAAGCTCGGCAGGCTGATGGCGAACGTGGCCACGAGAAGTAACGGCACTTTTGTGGCCGAGAAGGTGATCTGCCAGATGCGGTCGCCGGCGAAGCCCCCGAACGTGCCCATCACGGCTCCGTAGAACATCCCGCCGATCAGCGTGTAGGTGAGCAGTCGCGGGAGGGTGTGCGCGGATCTGGTGTCCAGGGGCTCGCCGGGGCGGCCCCGTAGTACCCGGTCGGCTTGCAGCAGCAGGCTTGCCATTGCGCGGCTACGTGAACAACGACGCGATCGTATGCCAGAGGGCTTCGAAGAAGTTGGACTGGCGTTGACGGAACCACTCGAAGGACCGGGCCGGATCGCCGATGAACGGGCGCAGCACCCACGACATCTGCGCACCCACGAGCGCAAAGATCACCACCCAGCAACGGAACACGGATCTGACGTGCGGACCGAGCACCTGGCCTTCGATCTGATCGAGTGCACCTTCAGGAGGCTGCACGTCGGGTACCTCGTCCCCCTGGCCAGCTTCGGCGGCTGGGTCGTCGCCGTTTGCATTCTCGGCAGGTGGCGGCGGCGGTGCTTGGGGCCCGACGATGCTGAGGCGGTGCAGCGTTTGCAGGAGGAAGCCGAGGCCGAGCAATCCGGCTACGGCGAACAGCACCACGTTAAGCAAGACCATGAACGAGTAGTTCTCGGTGCTGATCGAGAAGAAGGCGGTGATGGGGCCGAACGACGCGAGCACCGCCAGCGTGACGGCGAACGCGGCGATGATCAAGCGGAACACCGAGCCCAGCGCCAGCCCCGAGCCGACCAGAGCGTTGAAGACATACAGCGACGGGAACGTGACCACCAGCGTCAGGAAGAACAGCGCGGGGACCTTGACCGTGCTGGCGAATAATTGCCAATACTCCGGTTCCGCACGGTTCAGCAGAGCAAACCATCCCATGAAGAACCCGTAGATCATTCCCAGGACGACGATGACCAGCGTCACGCCGGGGGTCGGGATGGTGATCGTTCCTTCGCGGATGGTGGACAGCCGTGTCGCTTCGCCGCGCAGAATACGATCGACCGCTTTGAACCAGCGCAACATGTTGTCTCCTTGCGTGTACAGACTGGAACGAACCTGACCGGTTGTCGTGTGTAGGACTTTTCAGGCGTATCGTGGCGTCTGCTGACTGCCACGGCAATGTGGAGTCTCGTCATCCCCGTGGCCCCGCAGTTAGGCCCACGCTTCGGCAGACCGCTGTGTCAAACCAGAATACGTCGTGCCGGACTCACCAGTTCGCGCGTTTCCCTCTTCGTAGAACATATACAGGTTGGGAAGGCAAAGGTGACCGGGCTTACCTGACCCATATGACTCAGTTGTGCTTCTCGCCTTCGCGCGGGAAGTTGGCACCGCCATCACGGATTGGGGAGACGTTCCCAGGGTTTCGGCTGGGCCTCGTCGGGGGTCAGCATAGCGTCCGGCCACGGCAGATATGGGGCTGTTAGGGTCCCTTGTGGGGCCCTCTGTTCGGTTTTGCCCCAGTGCTGGCCGGCGCCATCCTCAATCACAACCCAGAGTGTCATTCGGTACGCGTGGATGAAGATGATTCCGCAACCGTTGGCGCCAATGCCTGATACTGAGACGGGTAGGCGCGCTGTTTGGCCCGGCTGGAGCAGCCGCACGCCGGATGCCAGCAGCGCGGCGCCACGGTTCGACAGCTCAACCGCTACACGGTCGGCAGGAATTGGGGGCGCGAGAGCTTCAAACTCCGCCGTTTCGCCAATGGTGGGCTGCGAGGTGCCACCTTGCCACCTGACCCAGAAGAGCCTCACTTCGCCGGCACCGGTGAACTCGCTAGCTGGCCCGAACGGCCAGTCACTACCGGATGTTGGCGCAGCTTCACCTAAAACGTGCGCCACCATGTCTCGCGTCACGGCCGGGGCAGTTGACGACCCGTCGAAGTCTCCTGCACCTCGCCAGGCGAAACGTCCCGACATTGGTCGTTCGATGGCGATGCTTGGCAACCATTCCGGCGGGCCAATCAACAGGTGGCGGCCGACGAACATTACGCACGCGCCGCGGCCGGCCAGCGAAGACGTGCTTGCCTTGAGGCGCAGAGGTGCGACGACGGCAGGCTTCGAGCTGTTGTTCGCCACCGTGACGTGCAGCCTCAGGGCGCCGTCATCCGCGACCTCCACGGTGCGCTCGAGGTCGACCTCGACGTCGGCTGATCGGGCGAACTCGCTCACGACCTCGACTCCCGGGTCACTCGCGTGGCCGGCGACGATCCGTCTCGCTTGGACGGGGTCCGACGACAATCGCCAGGCGTGTCCCAGCAGCGTGCGCGACCTGGCAACGGCCCACCAATCCGCCGGGCCGATGAAGGGGTCCTTATCGAGGAGCGTCATCCGCCGGCGGATCTCGCGATAGCCCTGGTAGTCAAGGCAGCTGCCGCCAAGGACCATGGCTACCGTGAGGGCTAACCAGATCTTCCGGCGGCGCGTCCACCAGCTTCGCGCGGACGCGTACTCAAGTGTGATGGGCTCTTGCACGGGGTCATCTCCCGAGCACGACATATATTAGATCCGGATGCGGAGGTGTTGCCTACCGATTCTACGGCGATTGCGCTCCCGCGCCGCTATCTCGGAGTACGATACGTCTGCCGGCTGAGCGGGTTCGTACCGTTTCGGCATTCTGTAGCGTACCGCTTGTGGCGGCGCCGGGCGAAGCCTTATGGGGGCTCGGCCGGCGGGGGGAATTCGGTCCGGCCGGTGACCGGGTCCGCTCCGTAGCCGGACTTAAAGCGCAGGCCGGCCCAGCGCAGCCGGTCGAAGTCGTACGTGCGGGCCGCCTGCGTGAGGCACACGAACAAGTCCGCTTCGAGCTTGTCCTCAAAGACCGTGTTGGCCGAGACCTTCACCGTGACCGGCTCGTTCCAGTCGATCATGCCGTCGCCGATCCAGATGGTCAGCTCGGTGATCTTCTTGCGGCGGACGTCGATGGTCTGGCCGTCGATGGTGCCGCGCAGCTCGCCGAGCTTGGAGCGGATCACGCGCAGCAGTGCGTCCTGCGGGTCTTCGTTCGGGCGCAGCTCAATATTGCCGTGATGCGAACTGCCCCAGTGCGACCCCTTCCAGGCGTGTCCCTCGAGCCAGTACGCCTGGGCCTGGTAGGTGTGGCGGAAGGTGTGCTGCACCTGCCGGGGGTGCTGCTCGCGCTTCTTACGCAGGAGCGGCAGGAGCTGCGGCCGCGGCGGATAGATGTCGCCGTGGCCCTTTTCGGGGTCCTCGAACGTCGTCACCGGCAGGCCCAGGCGCGTAGCGTGCTCGGCGAGCAGACGATTGAGACCGGCGACGCCACCGCCAGGGCTCCCCTCATCGGGAGCTGGACCGGCGGTGTCGTGCGCGCCCCAGGCCATCAGCACCGGCACGTGCGTCACGTTCGGCAGAACCGCATCCCACAGCTTGTCCGTCCCGACCAGCACGAAGCTGCCGGCGACCGGCATCGCGGCGGCAAACTGGTCGGCATGCAGAACGGCAAGGTTCCAGGTTGCGTGACCGCCGAGCGAATACCCCAGCACGTACACGCGATCGCTGTCGACGTGCAGGTGCTTCTTGAGGGCCAGCAGCACCGCGGGGTGCTCGGCGTTCGGCCGGCCGGCCGTGTCGGTGAAGGTGGGCGCATACTGGCTCGGGGCGGCGACGATGTATTTGTTCACGGCTTCGCCGAGAATGTACTCGACGTAGCGGATGAAGTTTGCGCCGTTGCCGCCGCTGCCGTGCAGGGCGTAGATGAGCGGGTAAGCCCTGGCGGGCGTGTACTTGGGTGGGATGCGCAACGCAACCGTGCGCGTCTTTCCGCCGGGCAGCTCGACGCGGAGCTCATCGCGGCCGGGCTGGCGGTTGTCGAAGAGCTTGGCCCGGTGGAGCCACTTGCCGACCTTGGCTCGATCGTAGGCCGGGTCGGCCTGAATGCGCTGGACAATCTGTTCGCGCCGGTCGAGGTCGGTGGTTTCGAAGAACGCCTTGATGTCGGCCAGGATGGCGCGCTCGTCGGCGCGGGCGGACACGTTCAGCAGCGTCACGAGTGTGCCGACCAGAACGTGTGTTGTCGTGGTGATCCGCATGGCAGCGCTCCGCCCGGTGAACCGCATACAAGAGCATAGCGTCGCGGTCGTCGTAAACAAACGGCTCTGCGGCCGCGGCGCATGGCTTGACTTCGTCGTCGCGTGCGTTGGGCCGTGGCGTGTGGCTTGACGAATTGCCCGATTCGGCGCCCACGGCCCAGCGTCGCGGCAACATTCCACTCGCAACCAGAGCTCCTCCAGGCGACGCTGGACCGTGCCACCCCAGTTGCCCCCCAGTTCAGTCACACCCACGGGAAGTGCGCGCGTTTTCGGACCGGGGCGGCCGGCGACCGACAATGTATACTGATCGGCTAACTCAGCCTGGTGACCTTACTCTCGGACTGTGCCATGAGTGTCGGCGAGGACATCCCCCGGGTAGACGGCTTCGACAAGCTCCATGGCCGCACGCTCTATGTGGACGACCTGAAGATCGAGGGTGTGCTGCACGGCGGGACGATCCGCAGCCCCGTCGCGCGCGGTCGGATCACTGCGATCCAGTTCGACCCGGCGATTCCGTGGGACGAGTTCGTCGTCGTCGATCACCGTGACATTCCCGGGCCGAACGAAGTCGCGCTGATCGAAAACGACCAGCCCGCGTTGGCCGCGAGTGAGGTTCGCCACCGTTACGAGCCGGTGCTATTGATCGCCCATCGGTCGGTACGCGCGTTGCGGCAGGCGTTGCGCGCGGTGCGCGTGGAGGTCGAGCCGTTGCCCACGGTGACCGATCCTCGCCAACCGCTCACGCCGGAGCTGATCCAATACGGCTCCGACAACGTGCTCAAGCGGATCGACATTGCCAAGGGCGATCCCGATGCGGCATTCGCGCGGGCGTCACGTGTGATCGAGGGGATCTACGAGACCGGGTCGCAGGAGCACGTCTATCTCGAAACGCAGGGCATGGTGGCGTACCAGCAGGACGGCCGGTTGGTGGTCCGCGGCAGCCTGCAATGTCCGTACTTCGTGCTCGACGCGCTAACTCACTTCTTCGGCCGGCCGCGCGAGGCGTTTCAGGTCATCCAGGCGCCCACCGGCGGGGCGTTCGGCGGAAAGGAAGATTTTCCCTCGCAGCTCGCCATCCATGCCGCCCTGTTGGCCGAGAAAGCGGGCGCACCCGTCAAGATCATCTACGACCGTCAGGATGACATGGCCGCTACGACGAAGCGGCATGCGAGCCGGGTGCACCACCGCACCGCCGTTGCCGAGGACGGTCGTCTGTCGGCGATGGAGATCGACGTGCTGCTGGACGCCGGCGCGTACGTCACACTCTCGCCGGTCGTGTTGAGCCGGGCCTGCCTGCACGCGACGGGTCCCTACTTCTGCGAGAACATTCGCGTTCACGGGGAGGCTCGGCTGACGAATTCGCCGCCGGCCGGGGCGTTTCGCGGCTTCGGTGCGCCACAGACGCAGTTTGCCATCGAGCGGCACATGAATGTCATCGCGGATCAGTTGCGGATCGATCCGATCGAGCTGCGTCGTCGCAATCTGCTGCGCGATGGTCAGACGATGGCGACCGGACAGGTCTTCCGCGACGGGACCGACCTGGTCGGCTTGCTGGATCGGGCGTTGGATCTGTCGGCGTACACCGCGCGGCAAGAGCAGTCCAAAGCCGAAAACCAGCGACACCCCTACCTGCGCAAGGGCGTCAGCCTCGCGATGTCCTTCCACGGTGCCGGCTTCACCGGCAGCGGCGAGACCCGCCTGGCGTCCGAGGTGTGGGTAGCGGGGCTGCCGGACGGACGAGTCGAAGTCCTTACGGCGCAGACCGACCTGGGGCAGGGCACCGAGACGATTCTCGCCCAGATCGCCGCGGATCGACTCGGGACGGAGGTTGCTCAGGTACGCGTCGTCATGCCGGATACCACTCACGTGCCAAACAGTGGCCCGACGGTGGCCAGCCGGACGGCGATGGTCGTGGGGCGGCTGGTCGAGCAGGCGTGCGACGACCTGGCCGCCCAGGCGCGACGGGCGGCGGGTACAGACGGTGGGTCAGTTCAAGACGCGATTCGAGCGTGGCATACGGCCAACCCGCGGCAGCGCCTGTTGGGCCGCGCCAAATATGCACCGCCGCCCGCGATCCGATGGGATGAGCAGAGCTACCGCGGCGACGCGTACCCCTGCTACTCGTGGGCGGCGCACGTGGCGGAGGTGCAGGTCGATCTGCGCACTTACGAGGTCCGCGTCAACGATTACGTCGCGTTGCAGGAAGTCGGCAAGGTGGTCAATCCGACGCTGGCGCGCGGGCAGATTCAGGGCGGCGTCGCCCAGGGCATCGGCTGGGCGTTGTTGGAGAACGTCGTCACCGAAGACGGCGGGATGATCAACAACCAGATGACCAACTATGTCATCCCGACCAGCGCTGACCTACCGCCCATCCGCGTATTCTTCGAGGAACAGCCGTCCCGCTATGGCCCGCACGGCGCCAAGGGCATGGGCGAATTGCCCATGGACGGCACCGCGCCGACCGTGATCAACGCCGTGTGCCACGCCCTCAATACCTCGATCAACAAGATCCCGCTGACGCCGGAGCGGCTCATGGAGCATCTGGAGGGCGAGGCTGATGGATAGGTTCGAGCTGACGTTCACGCTCAACGGCCAACCGGTCACGCATAGCGTGCCGCTCGATGCCCGGCTGCTGGACGTGCTGCGTTACGACTGCGGCTGTACCGGCACGAAAGAGGGCTGTGGCGAGGGCGAGTGCGGGGCCTGCACGGTTCTGTTGGACGGATTGCCGGTGAACTCGTGTCTGGTGCCGGCGTTTCAGGTGGCCGGACGGAATGTGCACACGGTGGAGTCGGCTGAACCGGCAATGTTGGAGAAGCTGAACGCGACGGGGGCGACACAGTGCGGAGCCTGTACACCCGGCATCGTCATGACGACCCAGTGGCTGCGCGATCATGCCGAGGTGCTTGACGAGACGTCGCTGCGCGAGCTGATGAGCGGGAATTTGTGCCGGTGTACCGGCTACGACGGCGTCATGGCCGGGATCAACCGCGTCCTGAGCCGCGCTGAAGGAGGCTGAATTGCGGGTCTTGTCGCCGTCCACACTCGCGGAAGCACTGGAGATGCTGGCGGCTGCGGAGCACCCGCTGACGCCTGTGGCCGGCGGGACCGACCTGCTGGTCTGCTGGCATCAGCAGCCCAAAGACGACCTGCACCTGTTGGACCTGTCGCGCCTGCGCGAGTTGCAGCCGCTTCGGCTGACCGACGAATGCCTGGAGCTCGGCGCGCTGACCACCTACTGGCAGGTGATCGAATCGCGCGAGGTGTCGCGGGCGTTTCCGCTGCTGGCCCAGGCCGCCCGGCAGGTCGGTGCGATCCAGATCCAGACCCGCGGCACCTGGGCCGGCAACATCGCCAACGGCTCGCCGGCCGCCGATGGCGTGCTCGTGCTGATGGCTTACGGCGCCACCGTCGTACTGCAATCTCGCCAGGGCATGACCGAGGTGCCGCTGGATCGCTATTACACCGGCTATAAGCAGAGCGTACGCCGGCCGGACCAGTTGATCACGGCGATCCGCATTCCCCGGCGGCGACGCGCGCTCGAATGGTTCCACAAGGTGGGTGCCCGCTGCGCCCAGGCGATCGCGAAGGTGGGCGTCGCGGTCGTGCGGGATGCGCAGTCATCGCGTAGCGCCGGACCTCCGAGTCCGGCGAGCGGGTGGCGAATCGTCGCCAATAGCGTCGCGCCGGTTGTCTGCCGGTGTCGCGCGCTCGAAGGGGCGCTCACGGCCGGGCGGTCGTTCCGGTACCCCGACGAGGTCCGGCATGTTCTGCATAGCGACATCTCCCCCATCGACGACATCCGCTCCACCGCCCGCTACCGCGCGACGGCCTTGAGCCGCCTACTCTACTACTGGCTGGTGGAGAACGGGTGGGGTGCGTGAGGCCGTGGGCGACTCTACCGATGTGTGACACGCCAACCTGGCGCGCGGCCGGCGTCATCCCGAGGAGCGAAGCGACGAGGGATCTTGCCCAGTAGCGATGTCGGTTCGGCGACGCGGCCAGATTCCTCCTCCCTTCGGTCGTCGGAATGACAGCCAACCAAGACGATCACCTACCCGAGATGTAGGCCGCAAGACCCGCCTTGTTGCTCGCTGTCCGTCGATCCTGTACTTTGTGCGGGCTGGAACGATCTCCACCGTCGGCGCCCGCGCGGGACGTGACGTCGGCGGGGCTTTTTTGTTTGGAAAGGGACTGAGATGACCCGTTTGATTTCGTTGCTGTCTGTGCTGGCGATTGGTCAGAGCCTGTTCGCGCAGGAGGGGGAGAAAGAGGCTGCGCAGAAGGTTTCCCAGACGCAGGCCGTCCGGAAGACCGACGACGGGCTGCATCCGCGGGTGAAGATGGAGACGACGCTGGGCGACATCATTCTCGAGCTGGACGCCGAAAAAGCCCCCATCACCGTGTACAACTTCCTCCGCTACGCCGAGGAGGGCTTCTACGAAGGCACCGTTTTCCACCGGGTGATCTCGACGTTCATGATCCAGGGCGGCGGGTTCACGGTGGAGATGGATCAGAAGCAGGAGGGGCTGCACCCGCCGATCAAGAACGAATGGAAGAACGGGCTCAAGAACGCGCGCGGAACGATCGCGATGGCCCGCACGAATCAGGCGGATTCCGCTACGGCACAGTTCTTCATTAACGTTGTGGACAACGTCAGGCTTGATCAGCCGTCACCACGGGGCGGCAATGCCGCCTATTGCGCCTTCGGCAAGGTGGTCGCGGGTCTGGACGTCGTGGACAAGATCCGCGACGCGAAGCTGCACAAACACCCGAAGTACCCGGCGCGCGAGCCCTGCACGCCGGTCGAGCCCGTCGTGATCAAGTCGGTCAAATTGACCGGCAAGTACGACCGCGAAAAGGGGGCCGAGCTGCTCAAGGCGTGGGCGGCGGCGGCCGCGGCGGAGGAGGAAAAGGCCCGTGCGGCGCGCGAAAAGGAAGTGTTGGAGTTCGTCAAGAAGGCCGAGACGGAGACCGGCCAGAAGGCCGAAAGAACGGACTCCGGCATCTTCTACATTGTTCTGAAGGAAGGCGACGGCCCCTCGCCGAAACCGACCGACACGGTAGAGGTGCACTACACCGGCTGGCTGCTGAACGGCACGAAATTCGACAGCTCGGTCGATCAGGGCCAGCCCTTAGTTAGCCCCCTGAACAGGTTGATCAGGGGCTGGATCGAGGGTGTCCCCATGATGAAGGTCGGCGGCAAGCGCAAGCTCATCATTCCTCCGGAGTTAGGCTACCGCGGACAACGCAAGGGCAAGATCCCGCCGAACTCCTACCTGGTCTTCGACATCGAACTGCTGGCGATCAAGTAGCGCGCATGCGCGCGCCGGCGCGCGAACAGAGCCGCGCCCCTGTGAACAGAGCCGCGCCCGTGAGGAAGCGGTCTTGACGTGTGGCACGGCCATGTCGGCCGTGTCTTGCGTGGTGGGCAGCCCGGTCGCCCGGCGAAAAGCGAGCCCGAAGCGCGGGCGAGGGTTTACTGATCGTCGCGCGCCTGGTGCACAATCCCTCGCTTGCGCGTCGGGCTCGGTTCGGATTTCAGATCAGGCAGGTCGGGTAATCAGACCGGACAAAACGATCGCGAACCGTACCCCTGGACGCCCGCGCTGTCATCCTGAGCAGAGCGAAGGATCTACGCCACGCGCTCGAGTATCCCGGCCACGCGGGGAGATTCTTCGGTCGCTGCGCTCCCTGAGAATGACACCGGGGCCGGGTCAGCTTCCGCCCCGCACACGTAGCCCCACGAGCGTGATGTCGTCGGCCTGATCGGCCAGCCCGACGAAACGGCGGATGTCCCACAGGATGTTGCGCAGCGTCTGGTCGGGTGGCATCCGGCTGTACTGCACCAGCGCGTCGAACAGTCGCTGGCGACCGAAGAGCTGGTCATCGAAGTTCGCCGCTTCAATCGCCCCGTCCGTGTAGAGTAGCACGAAGTCGTTCGGGTGCAGGTCGAGCACGTACTGCTGGTACTTCTCGTCCGGTTTGATCCCGAGCACGAGTCCGCCTTCGCTGAACGTCCGAACCTCACCATCACGGAGTATCAACAGCGGCTCGTGGCCCGCGCTGCAATAGTGCAGCCGGCGACCGCTGCTGTCCGCCGCGATCAGCAAGAGGGTTACGAACTCGGCGATCGACGTCTCGGCGTGGACGTGAGTGTTGAGGCGGGTCAGCACTTCCCCCAAATCGCGGCAGCGTTGCGCAGTGGCCCGTAACGCTCCGCGCGCCGAGGCCATCAGCAGCGCGGCGGGGATGCCCTTTCCGACCACGTCGCCGACCGCGGCAGCCAGTCGTCCGTCGGCGAGTGTCAGAAAGTCGCAGAAGTCGCCGGCCAGGTGCGAGGTGGGCTCGAAGACGGCGGCCGTTTCGAGCATGGGGTGCGGCGGCGGGGGCGTGTGAACCATGCGGGCCTGCACCTCGGCGGCCAACGCCAACTGCCGTTCCGTCTCAGCGGCGCGCATGTGCTCGTCCAGGAGTTGGGCGTTCACGATCGCGGTGGCGGCCTGGGCGGCGACGGCCCGCAGCAGGTTGCGGTGCACGCGGCGGAAGCGTTGCCGGTGGCTGGTGTATACGCGCAGCACGCCGACCGGATTCCCCCGGTAGAGCATGCCTGCCGTCAGCACGCTGACCATGCCCTCGCGGCGGGCGTCGTCGGGATAGCGGAAACGTGGGTCGCGGCTGACGTCCTCGATGTATACGACGTTTCCGTTGAGCGCTTCATCGTCGATGGGGCTTTCCGACCGGAGCACCGGTCCTTTGGCCAGATAGCGCTGCGAGAGATTGTGCCCGGCCTGGATGGTCAGCTCGCCGGTCTGGGGGTTGTACAGCCGCAACGTGCAGAACCGGCACTTCATCACCCGGGCGGTCTCGGCCACGATGCGGTCCAGGATGGTTTGCAGGTCACGCTCGCCGCTGAGCAGTTCCGCGATGTCACCGACGAGTGCTGTCTCCTCGGCAGCGCTCTGCGCGCGGAGCTCGCGCGCACACCAGCCGGCGAGCATCCGTGCGGCCCAGCGGGCGGTCAGGACCGCGGGAAAGTCGCCTCGTCGTTGGAGCATGGGCAGCGATTCGCGCGCTCGGCGCAGCTCGGTTGAAGCGCGCGCCGGGGCGCTCGCGACCGGATTGGGCGCCGGCTTCTGGGGTTCCGGTGCGCGAAACTCCCCAACACCGACGTACCCGGCCAGTGTGTCGCCGGCGTATATCGGTGCCACGATGTACCAGACGCCGCTGTATGGGACAAAAGCCATCTGCGCGGGCGGCTCATCTGCCGGTAATGGAGTCAGGTCCAGGTGGCGCGGCAACCGGCGTAGCACGCGGCCGGTCAGCCGCGCGAACGGACTCATGGGCGGTGAGGCGGCCAGCAGCCGTCCCTCACCGTCATACATGCACACGCGCAGCCCGCTGCTGCGGGCCAGCCCGCCGGCAAAGTCCTCCAGCAACGCGATATCGATCAAGTCTCGCAGCATGAGTTCCCCGGCTGGGCATGCCGGTCCGAATAACAGGTGTCACCCAGTTCGGCCACAAGCCGAACACACCATTATCGACGCACCGTGCCAGTTCGTAAACCGACGGTGGCCCGGTTGGCGTGGCGGGGGCGATCCCGCTAAACTACGGAATTCCTGCGGCGAAGGGAGCCGCATACGGACAATCGGTCAGGGAGCAGCTTGCATGAAAGTTCAGGAGTATCAGGGGCGCGCATTGATGGAGGCGGTGGGGATTCCGGTACCGGCCGGCCAGGTGATTGACGCGCCGGAGCAGGCCGCCGACGCCTTTCGGCGGGTCGGGGCGGAGACGGTGGTGGTCAAGGCCCAGGTTCACGCCGGCGGACGCGGCAAGGCCGGCTACGTCAAGCTGGTCAAGTCCGCCGACGAAGCCGCCCAGCACGCCAAACGCATGTTCGCCAACCGGATGGTCTCCAAGCAGACCGGGCCGCAGGGCGTGCAGGTCCGCAAGATCATGCTCGCCCAGGCGGTGGATATCGCCCACGAATACTACCTCGGCGTGGTGGTGGACCGAGCTCGGCGGACGCCGGTCATGATGGCCAGCGCCGAGGGTGGCGTCGAGATCGAGGAGGTCGCCGCCCGCAATCCCGACGCCATCAAGAAAGCCTGGTTCCATCCGCATCTGGGGTTGCAGCGCTTCCAGGCCGCGGCGTTGGCGGCGGCGATCGGGCTGAAAGGCGACCAGGCCAAGGCGGCCGCTGGCGTCATGCTCAAGCTGGCCAAGCTCTTCGTCGAGAAGGACGCCTCGCTGGCCGAGATCAACCCGCTGGTGCAGACACCGGACGGACAAATCCTGGCCATCGACGCCAAGTTCAACTTCGACGACAACGCCATCTTCCGCCACGACGATGTCGCCGCGCTCTTCGATCCGGCCGAGGAGAACCCCAACGAGCTGCGGGCCAAGGAGTTCAACCTCAGCTACATCGCCCTGGACGGCAACATCGGCTGCCTGGTTAACGGGGCCGGGCTGGCCATGTCCACCATGGACATCATCAAGCTGCACGGCGGCGAGCCGGCCAACTTCCTCGACGTGGGCGGCGGCGTGACACCCGAGGGTGCCATCGAAGCCTTCCGGATCCTGCTGGCCGACGAGAAAGTGAAGGCGGTGCTGGTCAACATCTTCGGCGGCATCGCCAAGTGTGACGTGATTGCCGAGGCGTTGATCCAGGCGGCCAAAGAGGTCGGCTTCAAGGTGCCGGTGGTGGTGCGGCTGGAAGGGACCAACGTCGAGCTTGCCCGGAAGATGCTCAAGGAGGCCAACATCCCGCAACTAAAGGCGGCCACTGACCTCACGGACGCCGCCAGGCAGGTGTGCGCGGCGGTGTGATCTGATGGCGTCACGCGGACGAATAAAACTGCTGGCGATCCGAAACTTCCGGAGCATCGCGAAGGCGCGGCTTCGGCTCGGCGACCTAACGATCTTCGTGGGGCCCAACGGTGCAGGCAAGAGTAACATTCTAGACGCCCTCCGGTTCGTATCGGACGCTTTGAACGACAGACCCATGAACGCTCTGTCGGCTCGTGGCGGCGTGGGCGCGGTGCGACGAAAGGGGCTCCGCGGCCATCCGAATCACTTCACCATCCGATTGGAGGTCGAATTACCGGATGAACAATTCGGCATCTACGCCTTCACAGTTGGTGCCTTGCCGAAGGGTGAGTTTGCGATCAACAACGAGAAATGCGTAATAGATGGTCCGGGGCCGTTCGACCGATTGGAGTTCGAAGTAGAAAAGGGCGCGTTCAAGGTGGCTCCGCAGGGCGTTGAAGCGCGAATCTCCCAAGATCGATTGGCGCTGACAATCGTTTCCGCAATACCTGGGTTCAGGCGCCTGTACGATTTTCTGGTGGGGATGGAGTTCTACAACCTCGTCCCGGATGTGATGAGAAAGCCGCAGGATCCTGATCCTGGACGCATCCTCCGCCGTGATGGTGCAAACGCGGCTGCAGTCGTGCGTGAGCTGCGGGCGAGCAATGGCGAGTTCCGGGAGTTATGCGAGTTTCTGGGACACGTCGTGCCAGGTTTTAAGGAAGTCGAGCGCATCCCGAGCGGGACACAGGAAACACTCCAGTTTAAGCAAGACGTGGGAGATCCCAGCGGGCAACCTCTTCTGTTCTTGCCGGCGAGTATTTCCGATGGCACCCTGCGGGTACTAGGAGTTCTGCTTGCCATCTATCAGCGTTCGCGTCCGCCGGTGTTGGGAATAGAAGAGCCGGAGTCGACGGTACATCCGGCCGCGGCAGAAGTGCTCTTTGACGTGATCCGGCATGGCACGCGATGGTCACAGATCCTCCTGACAACACATTCGCCAGAACTCATAGAGCACAAGGATATTCAAATTGAGGAACTGAGGGCCGTCGAAATGGAGCGCGGGGAAACCGTAGTGACGGAGCTCGACGAGTCCTCCAAGCAGGCGATACGCGACCGGCTCTGCACGCCGGGCGACTTGCTGCGAAATGGAGGCATCAAAACGTCACCAAGCGAGTACAAGAGCGTGCCGGACGAGCCGAATTTGTTCTCCGCGAGCCGGACCGATGACGCGTCGGATCGTCCCGATAGTTGAGGGGCATAGCGAGGCCGATTCTATTCCGGCGTTCCTGCGCCGCATCCTCCATGATCGCCAGATACATGATATCGAGCCAGTCCGGGGTATCCGTGAGCACCGCAATCGACTCGTCAAGCCCGACGTGTTCCTGAATAGGGTCCGCATGGCTCAACTTGAGGAGAACTGCGCGGCGATTCTCGTTGTATTCGACGCTGATGACGATCCTGCCTGCGTCCTCGGTCCACGACTGGCCAAGGTGGCTACAGGCCACGGAAGCGGCACGCCGTGCCGTGTGGTCCTTGCGGTACGGGAGATCGAGGCGTGGTTGATCGCCGGAGTGAAGTCCCTTCGAGGCTATCGTGGGATTCCTGACGATGTGAACCCACCGGATAACGTGGAGGCAATTCGAGGAGCGAAAGAGTGGCTCGGCAAGCACAAGAAAACCGGCTACAAGTCGACAATCGATCAGTTGCCACTCCTGCTGCGATTCGACTATGAGGAGGCGCGACAGCGGGCCCCATCACTTGACAAGTTCCTTCGAGATCTAGACTCTCTGCTCACGATGTCGCGTAGGTGAAGGCCCAGGTGGTCTCGCGGACCAGAGGCTGAAGTGAACGGTGGACACGCTCCTGATACACGCCTGTCGATCGACGCGGACTCCTGCAAGCGATAGGGGGCGTGGATTCCGCGATCGAGGCGCGGCGTGCAGAGGACGAGAGTAGAGCCCGATGACGCCGACGCTGGACTCAAATGACGAGCGCTTCCGTGAGGCGGTTCGCCGGGCGCGCCAGATGTCGCCCGAGGAGAGGATTCTAGAGGGCGTTCGGATGTTCGACGAGGCTTGCGCCAATATCAGATACTCAATTCGTAGTCACTTCTCCGGAGCCGCTGATGAAGACGTCGAGGCGCTGGCACGCATGGTCATTCGGTTTGCCGACCGCCGCGGACTCATTTGACGCCGGCTGGTGATACGTCGAAGATTCTGGTCCATGAACCCGGACCTGCTTCATCTGATTGACCGCTTCGCCGGGCGGCGCGTGCTGCTGGTGGGCGACTTCATGCTCGACCGCTACGTGTTCGGCGACGCGGAGCGGATCAGCCCGGAAGCCCCGGTGCCGGTGCTGCGGGTGATCGAGCGTCAGGACCGCGTGGGCGGGGCCGGCTCGGTGGCGCTCAACATTGCCGCGCTCGGGGCCGAGGTGTGCTGCTTCGGCCTGGTGGGGAAAGACTCTTTCGGCGAGCGGATCAAACGGCTATTGAGTGAAGCGGGGGTGGATGCCGGCGGGCTGATCGCGGTAGAGGATCGCCCCACGATTACCAAGTCGCGGTTGGTGGGTTTGGCCGAGCACCGTCACCGCCAGCAAATCCTGCGTGTGGATGACGAGATCGTTCGTCCGCCGGCGCCCGCTGACGGAAGAGCGCTGCTGGCCGCGGTCAGGAAGGCTGTCGCGCACGTCGATGTGGTCTGCCTGGAGGACTACGCCAAGGGCGTGTTGTCGCCGCAGACTTGTGCCGGAATCCTGGATTTGGCGAAGGGGGAGGGCAAGCCGGTGCTCATCGACCCGGCCCGCCTGGGAACGTGGGACAGATACGCCGGCGCCACCGCGGTCACACCAAACCGGGCGGAGCTCGAGCTGGTTGTGGGGCGTGAGCTGGACGATGACGAGATCGATGCCCAGGCCGCGGCGCTGGTCGAGCGGCTCGAGCTTCAGGCGCTGGTCGTGACGCTGGGGCGTGATGGGGCGCGTCTGATTCGCCGCGACGGGCAGGCCCGCCATTTCCCCACGACGCCGCGCGCCGTCTATGACAACACCGGCGCGGGTGACGCGGTGCTGGCGATGATGGCGGTTGCCACCACGGCCGGCGCGCCATTGGAGCAGGCGGTCGTGCTGGCCAACGTGGCCGGCGGGCTCGAGGTGAGCAAGTTCGGCGCCGTGCCGATCACGCGTGAGGAGGTCGTTCGCGAATTACAGCGTGGTCACGAGACGGGACGCGGCAAGATTCGCTCCGCCGCGGAACTGGCGGCGGAATTGAACGCCCGGCGGCAACGCGGCGAGACCGTCGTCTTCACCAACGGCTGCTTCGACCTGCTGCACCCCGGCCACATCGACCTGCTGGAGCAGGCCAAAGCGCTGGGCAGCCTGCTGGTGGTCGGACTGAACAGCGACGCCTCGATCTGCGCGCTCGAGAAGGCTGACGACCGTCCCATCCGCCGTCAGGACGACCGCGCCCACATGCTCGCCGCGCTGGAGACGGTCGATTACGTCGTGCTGTTTGACGAGCCGGACCCGGGTCGGCTGATCGAGCAGCTCGTGCCCGACGTGCTGGTCAAGGGTGCCGACTGGGGCGACAAGGGCGTGATCGGACGCGAGTTCGTCGAGTCGCGCGGCGGGCGCGTCGTGTTGCTCGATCTGGTCGAGGGCTACAGTACTTCCGCCGAGCTGGAGCGCATCCGTGCCGCGACAACCGTTCGTTGAAGTGAGAGCCTGATGAGCCGAGACTGTTCAGGGGTGGCACGGCTGTGTCAGCCGTGTGGGCCGCACGAGATGGGGCCGGTGCAAAGATGAGTCGCACTTGGCCAACCGTGCTGCAAGAGCACCAGCGGGTCGTTGCCGGCATGGGGGATATGGCCCCGGTGCTTGACCGCATTGCCGAGGCGATCATCGCCTGCCTGCGCGCGGGGAAGCGCGTGTACGTCTTCGGTAACGGCGGCAGTGCTGCCGATGCGCAACACATCGCTGCCGAGCTCCTCGGCCGCTATCGGTTCGAACGGCGCGCGCTGCCGGTGGTGGCTCTGACCACGGACACCTCCGCGCTGACCGCGATCGGCAACGACCTTGGCTTCGAGCGCGTTTTTGCCCGCCAGCTCGAAGGGTTGGTCGGCGAGGGCGACGTGGCTTGGGCCTTGAGCACCAGTGGCAACTCGCCCAACGTCCTGGAGGCCCTGCGTGTGGCGGCCGAGCGTGGAGCGATCACGATCGGGTTCACCGGCCAATCAGGTGGCAAGCTGGCCGAACTGTGCACGCACGTCCTGCATGTGCCGCACGACGACGCCGACCGTATCCAGGAGGCGCACGTCCTGGCCTATCACTACGTTTGCGAACGGGTCGAAGCGGCAATGGCAGAATAGCCAAGTACTGTTCGAGTATGCTGTTCGAATATGCCAACTACGGCGAAGCCGCTCTCTGGGGGCTCGTTGGTCTGACATTCGCGGTGTATGCCGTTCGACGCGCGGGGGCGACCCGGCGGCGCTGCAGCTTGGCCGCGCTCATGTTTCTGTTGTTCGGCCTGTCCGATGTGGTCGAGGTGCAGACCGGCGCGTGGTGGCGGCCGTGGTGGCTGCTCGTCTGGAAGTCGCTTTGCGTGCTGATGATGCTGGTGCTGCTGACTGAGCGCCTCATCAAACGGCGCAGCACATAACCACAGGAGCTGCGCTTGGAGTATTCGGTGGCCACCCTACGCTTCGTCGGCGCTGAGGCGTTCGATCTCGGCCCCGATGCCGCGGAGCTTCTCGTCAATGCGCTGGTAGCCGCGGTCGATGTGGTAGATGCGGTTGATGTCGGTAGTTCCGCGCGCGGCCAGCCCGGCCAGCACCAGCGCGGCCGAGGCGCGCAGGTCCGAGGCCATTACCGGGGCACCCACCAACCGCTTGACGCCCTGGACAATAACGGTAGGGCCGGACTTGTGCAGGTTGGCCCCCATGCGGTTCAGCTCGCCCACGTGCAGGAAGCGGTCGGGGAAGATCTTCTCGGTGATGACGCTGTTCCCATCCGCCAGGCACAGCAAGGCCATCAACTGCGCCTGCAAGTCGGTTGGCATGCCCGGGAACGGCTGGGTGGTGACTTCGATCGGTTCGAGCCGCCGGGAGGAGGCGACGGTTGTCGCCTCTTCTTTCCGCTCGACGTTCACGCCCACCGCGTTGAGCCGGTCCACGAAGGCCATCAGGTGATCGAGGCGGCAGTTTTCCAGCGTCAGTTCGCCGTTGGTGATGGCGGCGGCGACCATGAACGTGCCGGCCTCGATGCGGTCGGGGATGATGCGGTATTCGCAGCCGTTCAGCTCCTTGACGCCCTCGATGATGATCCGCGGCGTACCCTGGCCGGTGATCGAGGCGCCGCACTTGTTCAGGAAATCGGCCAGGTCCCTGACCTCGGGTTCGCAGGCGGCCATCTCGATGACGGTGACGCCCTCGGCCAGGACGGCCGCCATCATCGCGTTGGCCGTGCCCAGCACGGTCGAACCGAACGGTCCGCCGAGGAACATCTCCGTGCCGCGCAGGCGTTTGGCCTTGGCGACGATGTCCCCGCTGACGAGCTCGACGTCGGCCCCCAGCAGGCGCATGGCGCGCAGGTGTAGATCGACGGGGCGGTCGCCGATGGCACACCCGCCGGGCATGGCGACCTGTGCCTTCCCGCGTTTGGCCAGCAGCGGGCCGAGCACGCAGATCGAGGCGCGCATCTTGCGGACGATGTCGTACTCGGCCTTACAGTTCATCTCGTCGGAGGCCAGCAGCCGCAGGGCACCATCCTGGCGACGTTCGACTTCCACGCCGAGTTTGCCGAGCAGCTCCGCCAGCGAGACGACGTCGGCGACGGAGGGCACGTCGTGCAGGATGACCTCGCCGTCGCAGAGGATCGAGGCGGCCATGATCGGCAAGGCGGCGTTCTTGGCCCCGCCGATGCGCACCGACCCCCGCAGGCGGTTCCCGCCGTTGATTCGAAAATAAGGCAAGCCCACGTTCTGATTCCTCAGGTTGTTCGTGTTCGCTGCTCGTCCCGCAGCCGTGCGTGAACGACACGCTCGTGCTTCAATTCGTCCGGATAGGTCACGATAGCATCCCAGACCGATTCGTCCAGCAGGGCGCGGACGGCGGCGGCCTGGTCAAACGCCACCTCCAGCAGCACATGCCCGCCGCGGTTCAGCCAACCCGGCGCCTCAGCGATCACCCGGCGCAGCACGCTCAGCCCGTCTGGCCCGGCGAGCAGCGCGACGCGCGGCTCATGCTCGCGCACGTCGATCGGCAACGACGCCGCGTCGGCCTCCGCGACATACGGCGGGTTGCACACGACCACGTCGAAACGTGGCGGTGCGGCGGCCGGTTCGCCACTCTCGGTCGCGTGCTGCGCCCAAGCGTCGAACAGGTCACCTACGCGGAACTCGATATGCTCCGACACCCCGTGGCGCTCGGCATTGCGACGGGCCACTTGCAGGGCCGGCTCGGAGATGTCGCTGGCGAACAGTTGTGTGTCGGGCAGGTGCTTGGCCAGGCTGACTATGACGCACCCGCTGCCGGTGCCCAGATCGAGCAGGGAGCACAATGCCCCGGCTGAGTTGCGTACCAGCTCAATCGTGCGCTCGACCAGAACCTCGGTCTCCGGTCGTGGGATCAACACATCCGGCGTGACCTCGAAGGTCAGCGAGAAGAACTCTTTGGCACCGGTCAGATACGCGATCGGCCGCCCGGCGGCCGCCTGTTTCACCGACTCACGGAACGTCTGCAAGACGTCTTCGCCGGGCACCCTGTCGTGTCGGGTGTACAGCCGGATTCGCTCACATTTCATCGCGTGGGCAAGCAACAGCTCGGCGCACAGTCGCGGCGACTCTATGCCGCTGCGCTCGAGGTAGTCGCGCGTCCATGCCAGCAAGCGTGCGACTGTCCAGGTGCCCGGTCCTGTATCAGGCGATTCCATCGGGGCAACTATAGCAACGGCACCCGCGACCGACGAGGCACGGGGCGGGTATACTCAGTCCGTCATGCATCCCGCGGAGTGTCACTGCCGCTGCGACAACCGGGTCTTTGCCCTGATTGCGTGTTTGCTGCTGGGCCTGCCGGGTCCGAGCACCGCCCAGGATGTCACCGGCGCGCAGGTGAAGCGGGCCATCGCGGCGGGCGTGCGCGCCCTCAAGAGTCGCCAGTTGCCGGACGGGACCTGGCCGGCGCGCCACCGATATCCAGGCGGCGAAACCTGCCTGGTCACGCTCGCGTTGCGCCAGGCCGGCGAGCCAGTCACTTCGCGGGAGTTGGCGGCCGCGCTCGATCAGATCCGCAACCTTCCGGATCAACACGTTTACGTTGTCTCACTCAAGATCATGGCCCTGGCGCAGGCCGATCCGGATCGCTACCGTCGCGAGATTCAGGCCGGTGCCCAGTGGCTGATCAAAGCCCAGACGAAAGCGGGGCTGTGGAGCTACACGCAAGCCGGCGGGAACTTCGACCATTCCAACTCCCAGTTCGCCCTGCTCGGCTTGCACGCCGCGGCTCAGGTCGGCGTGCACATCCCCAACGTGGTTTGGCGGCGGGCCCAGACCGCCGTCCTGCGCACGCAGAATCGCGACGGCGGCTGGTCCTATCGATCCAGAGGTAGCAGCTACGGCAGCATGACCGCCGCCGGCGTCGGCGACCTGATCATCCTCGGCCACACGCCCGTGGCCGGAGGCGAGCATGGCTTCCGCAACGGCAAAGCCCCCGGCTGCGGGAAATACAAGCTCAACAAGCCGCTGCTCAACGGCTTCAACTGGTTGGGGCGCCACTTCCGTGCCGACCAGAACCCGCAGCGCCGACGCAGTTGGGTGCACTACTGGCTCTATGCCGTCGAGCGTTGTGGGATCCTTTCCGGGCGACGATCCTTCGGCCACCACGATTGGTACCGCGAAGGGGCCGCACACCTGGTCCGCACGCAGGGTCTGGCCGGTACGTGGGGCGACGGCGTCGTGGACACCGCCTTTGCTATCCTCTTCCTTGCCAAGGGCCACAAACCCCTGCTGATCCAGAAGCTCCAGTGGTCCGATGACGACGCCTGGAACCCCGACCCCCACGACGCCGCGCATCTGGTTTCGTTCGTCGGCGACAAGCTGGGTGAGCCGACCGCGTGGCAAGTAGTCGATTTCGACGCGCCGCTCGAAGACTGGCTGGCCGCCCCGCTGCTGTATATGCAGGGGCACCACTTTCCCGAGTGGAATGCCGACCAGTGTGCGAAGGTACGGGATTACATCGAGCAGGGCGGGACGCTGCTGGCTGAGGCGTGCTGCGGGCGGCAGGAGTTCCGCGCGGGATTCCGCGCGTTCGCCGCAGAAACGTTCCCCGAACTGCCGCTGCGCGAGCTGGACCCCGGCCACCCGGTCTATCACACATTGTTTGACGCGGAGCCCTACGGGCTGATGGGCGTCGAGCTGGGCTGCCGCACGAGCATTATCTTCAGCCCCAACGACATGTCGTGCCTGTGGGAGCAGGGCGACGTGCCGCGGCTCAGCGAGCGCGCGTTCAAGCTGGGCGCCAACATCGCGGCCTACGCGGTCGGCCGCCAACCCCTGCGCGACCGGCTCGACCTGATCACGCTCCCCACGCTGGACGACGACCAGCCGGGCCCGCCGCCTGGTGACGCACTACGCCTCGCGCAGGTCATCTACGATGGCGATTGGCGGCCCGGTCCGTACGCCCTCGTCCGCCTGGCGGAGTTCCTGCGCGACAATGCGCAGCTCGACGTGGTCACGCGCTACAAGCCGGTCCGCCTTACTGATCCCGACCTGTACACCTGCCCCATCCTGTTCATGACCGGCTGCTACGAGTTCCACCTGTCCGACCAGGAGCGCGCCGCCCTGGTCACCCACCTGCGCCGCGGTGGGTTCCTGTTGGCCGAGGCCTATTGCGGGCGGAGCGCCTTCGACCGCAGCTTCCGCGCCCTGGTCCGCGAAACCTTCCCCGATCACGAATTCGAACCTCTCCCGGCGGATCACGCGCTCTTCCGCGGCGAGCCGGGGTTCGACCTCGAGACGGTGCGCTACAAGCCGGCGGTGCTGCGCGAGGAGCCGGGCCTGACTGAGCCGCGCCTGTGGGGCCTGGAGATCGACGGCCGGCTGGCACTGGTCTACAGCCCCTACGATATCGGCTGCGGCTTGGAGGGGATCGTCTGCTACGACTGCCGCGGTTTGGCCGACGAAGATGCCCGGCGTCTGGCAGCCAACATCGTGCTCCATGCCTTGACGCACTGAGCGTGAAGCGGTTGAGGCCCGCAAGCCAATGGCGGTATAATCCGAATCGCCAGAGGGCGCGACCTCTGTAGTCTGCGAAGAGAAATGACCACAGCATGAAGGATGGAGGATATGAACAAGTACCACTTACTGATCTTACCCTTGTGCCTATGTATTTGTGTTTATCTCGTCGGACCGCGTGTGGAAGCCTGCACCAATTTGCTGGTGACCAAGGGGGCATCGGCCGACGGGTCGGTGATCATCACGTACACTTGTGACGGCGAGTTTCATCCACATCTGCGGTACTCCCCTGCGGCAGACTACGAGCCGGACGAGTTTCTGGAAATCAAGGACTGGGGTGGAAAGGTGCGCGGCAGAATCAAGCAGGTGCGGCACACCTATGCCGTCGTCGGTCTGATGAACGAGCAGCAATTGGCGATCAGCGAGACGACGTTCGACGGCCGCCAGGAACTACACAATCCCGACGGCCTGCTGCATTATTGGGACCTGATGCGGCTGTCCCTGCAGCGTGCCAAGACGGCCAGAGAGGCAATCAAGGTTATGACCGACCTGGTTGCCGAGTATGGCTACCGCTCCACCGGCGAATCGATTTCGATCGCCGACACACAAGAGGCCTGGATTCTGGAGATCATCGGGCCGGGTCCGGGCGGCAAGGGTGCCGTCTGGGTGGCCCGCCGGATTCCGGACGGATACTTATCCTGCCATGCCAACAAGGCCCGGATCGGTGAGTTCCCGCTCGATGATCCCGAAAACTGCCTCTATTCCGAAAACGTCATCCCCTTCGCGGTGCAAAAGGGCTACTACAATCCAGACTCCGGCCAGCCCTTTCGCTTCTGTGAGGCCTATTGCCCGGCCACGCCGAAGAATTGTCGCTACGGGGACGGTCGCGTGTGGAGCTTCCTTCGCCGGGCAGCGCCGTCGCAGGACTTCTCGCCCGATTACTTTCGGGGCGTCGAGGGGTCCGAGCCCTATCCGCTATGGATCAAGCCCGACAAGAAACTATCGGTGGCGGACGTATTCGCGTTGATGCGTGATCACTTTGAGGGCACCGATTTCGACATGACCAGAGGAGTCGATGCCGGGCCGCACGGTACGCCCAACCGCTGGCGTCCGATCCATTGGACAATCGACGGAGTCGAACATAGCTGGGAACGCCCGATCTCGACACAACAAACCGGCTTCACCTTTGTGTCGCAGTCGCGCGCCTGGCTGCCCGATCCGATCGGTGGTGTTTACTGGTATGGCGTGGACGATACGTACTTCAGTTGCTATGTCCCGCTCTACTGTGGTATTGACGCCTTGCCCGAGTCGTATACGGCCGGCAGCCTGGACAAGTTCTCGTGGGACTCGGCCTGGTGGGTGTTCAACTTTGTCGCCAATTACGCCAATCTGCGCTATTCCGACATGCGTTCCGACATCCGGGCCGTGCAAGGCGACCTGGAGGGCACATTGCTGGCTTTGCAGCCGGCCGTGGAGAAGACCGCGGTTGAGCTGTACAAGTCGGATCCCGAGTTGATGACGCGTTACCTGACGGATTACTCCGTGTCGCACGCCGAGATGGTAGTCAAGCGCTGGCGGGAGCTCGGGGAACATCTGATACAGAAGTACAACGACGGGTATGTCCAGGACGAGCGCGGCCGCCCGCACGAGCAGGGCTACACGGAAGCCTGGCTACGCAGAGTGCTGAGTGAGCGTCCCGAACAGTTCCGCCTGCAAGAGAAACCGGCGGACATCCCGGAATCGAAGCTGGTGGATTGACAGCCGAGCGGAACGGCCTGGGCGGCTGAGGCGGCGTCTCCGGGCGCGGGGATCACCCTAACTCGGAATCGTCAGCCCACATTCCGGACACCGTCCGCTGACGTTGCCGGTGAGATCGTAGCCGCAGTTTCGGCAATGCCCGGCCAAAGGCCGCCTCCGAGCGCGGCCCCAGAGGAAGGCTGTGGGGTGACCGATGATCAGCAGCGGGAGCCAGAGTGGCAATTCCACATACCCTGGGTCCGAGATCAAGACCTCCGGCCGCCATTCGAAGTCCCTCAGGGAGCGTTGAGTGGTCGCGACTCCCACGCTCCGGCACGGCCGAGTTGTCGGGTTCGCATCCCAGAGCAGCAGGACGCTTCCACGCTGGAGCCAAACTTCCCAGTGTGCCCCCTCGAGGTGCACCTCACACCGCAGGCTGGCCAAGAACGCCACCACCGCAAAGACGCAGGCCGCGGTGCCGACCCACCTGGCCCACCAGAGCGCTCCCCGTCGGCGATAGGGCTTCATGCGCCTACTCCCTGGACGCGCCGCCGGCAGGCCATTGCATCGACCGCCTCGACGGTATACGATCCCGAGTTCGGATTATTTGGAGAACAGCACGCAAAGGGAGCGGACGTGTACGCGATATTCGAGGATGGCGGCAAACAGTACAAGGTCAGCCAGGGCGATGCCCTGCTGATCGAGCGGCGTGACCTGCCCGAAGGGCAGAAGGAGATCACCTTCGACAAGGTGCTCATGGTCGGCGAGGGCGAGGATGCCCGCATCGGCACGCCCTGGGTCGAGGGTGCCAACGTCACGGTCAAGGTCGTCCGGGAGCTGAAGACGCCGAAGGTGGTCGGCATCAAGCTCAAGCGCCGTAAGGGCTACCTGCGGAAGTTCGGCCACCGTCAGCAGATGCTGAGAGTCGAGATCAGTTCGATCAATGCTTAAGGTTTGGGCGGACGCGGGCGCGCGCCGAGGCCGGCCGCTGCTGCCCATAGTCACGCTTCTCTTCGTTACCCAAGCTTGGGGGCAGTCCAAGCCTGCCCAACCGCCGCCGACCACGCAGCCTGCCGTTCGGGAGACGGTGGCAGCCGCCCACGGTCGGCTCGCGCAGATCCCCGCCAAGAAGCTCTCCCGTGAGCGGATCGCCCTGAAGACGACGCTCGCGCTGGCGCTGGCGATCGGAAAGGCCGACGGCGAAGGGGCGGCGAAACTGCTCGACGCCGTCGGCTACCACGCTCTGCCGCTCGAAGGCCGCTTGCCCGAGAAGCCGGATAAGCCGCTCACGGCGGACGAATTCCGCCAACGCATCGAACGACTGAGCCCGACGCGCGTGGACCGCCTCCCGGCGGACACGTTCGAGGTACTTGATCGCGGCGCGCTGCGCAAGGAGTTCGCCGCGGTGGCGGAGTGGATGCTGCCTCAGGATCGGGCCGTGGTCATCCGTGCCGCGAACGAGGCCGGCACCGGCTGGGTTAGCCGCTCGTGCTGCGTGGTGGTTCGGCTGCGGGCCCGCAAGCCGACGGTCCTGGGGGGCAACCTGCTGGCGGCGCTGAGACAACCCACCATCCGGGAAGCGCCGCGCGGCCCCTGACGGGGTAACAGGATTGCCAAGCCTGGGTGGGCATGTTACGAATCGCACCATGCGAGCCGACGGTCGCCGACCTGACGAGATGCGTCCCGTGGAGATAATCCGCGGATTCACGCGAGCCGCACCCGGGTCGGTATTGATCCGCACCGGCCGCACGCACGTGTTCTGTACGGCCAGCCTCGAGGCGGCGGTGCCGTCGTGGCGGGAGAAGAGTGGGGCCGGGTGGGTGACGGCCGAGTACGAGATGCTGCCGGCCTCCACCGCCCAGCGTCGCCCGCGCAGCCGCCTGAGGGTGGACGGTCGCACGCGGGAGATCGAGCGGGTGATCGGGCGGTCGCTGCGGATGGCGGTGGACATGGAGAAGATGGGGCCGCGGATGATCCTGCTGGATTGCGACGTGCTGCAGGCCGACGGGGGCACGCGGACGGCCGCCATCACCGGCGTCTACGTGGCTCTGTGCGACGCGTTGGCCGAGGGTCGCCGCCGCGGGTGGTGGGGCGACGACGTATTGCAGGCGGCGGTGGCGGCGGTGAGCGTCGGGATCGTCGGCGGTCAACCCGTGCTCGATCTGGAGTACGCCGAAGACGTAAACGCCACGGTGGACTGCAATCTGGTGATGACCGATCGCGGGGAGTGGGTTGAGGTCCAGGCCACCGGCGAGCACGCCGCGTATACCGATGAGCAACTGGCGGCCATGCTGAAGCTGGGACGTGGCGGGATCGAGCGGTTGTTCCAGGCGCAGCGCGCGGCGCTGCGCGGCGAAGCGAACGGCGGACGGTGAACCATGATGCCGATCGTCTTGCGAAAAGCGATGAGACTGTGGGCCGCTATCGTGGCGTTGTGCTTATGGCCGAGCACGGGCTGCACCGCCGAGGGGACCGGGCTAACCCTGCGCCAGACCGAGCGGAACGAAGACGTGTGGACCATCCGTTGCCTGACGCTCGAGGGGCCCAACCGCTTCCGCACGGCCAAGAACTTCGAGCAGGCCCTGAAGAAGGTCAAGGGTCTCGACGCCAAGCTGGTGCAGGTATTCCACCGCGAGAGCAGCAGCGCCATTTACTACGGCCGCTATCAGCGCCGCTATGACGCCGCCGCGCGCAAGGAGTCCTTCAGGCCGGATCCCTTGAAGGATCTCAACCTGATTCGCCAGCTTTCGCTAACGGTGGAGGACAGACCCGTGTGGCCGTTCGCACTGGCGGTACTGGACACCTCGCCGACCGTGGCGAGCGGCAACCCGGCCTGGGACCTGAACAACGTGGAGGGGTACTGGTCCCTGCAAATCGGCGTCTTTTACAACGAAGGGGAGATGCGTCAGCGTCGGCGGGCGGCTGAGCAGTACTGCAAGATCCTGCGGGATCAGGGCGAAGCGGCCTACTACCACCACGGAGCCGTCAACAGCTCGGTGTGTGTGGGCGTTTTTCCGAAGGAGGCGATCGTCGAGTTCCAGCGCGAGGACCCGCTGACCGGCGTGGTGCGCAGCACCAGTAAGATTGTGGACCCGCGCATGCTGGCGTTGCAGAAGAAGTACGCCATCAACCTGCATAACGGGCACAAGGTCTACGAAATCATCCACGACCAGGCCACCGGCCGGAAGGAGCGTTTCCCCCATCCTTCGTTTCCGGTGAAGCTGCCGCGGGCGGACACGCTGCCGACACCTCGGCCGGGCGGGTAGTCGCCATGCCCGAGATCCTGCTGGCCACACGCAACGCCGGGAAGATCCGCGAGATCCGCCAGATGACCACAACCGGCGACTGGGTCTGGCACGGGCTGGAGGCCTTCCCCGATGTGCCGGCCGCGGTCGAAGACGGGGCCACCTTCGCCGAAAACGCCCGACGCAAAGCGCTGCACTATGCGCAGGCGACCGGGCTCTATACATTGGCCGACGATTCCGGGCTGGAGGTGGACTGCCTGGGCGGCGAGCCGGGCGTGCATTCGGCCCGCTACGCCGGCACCCCGCGTGACGACGCCGCCAACAACCGCAAGCTGGTCGCGGCTCTGGCGGGTGTTCCGCTCGAGCGGCGGACGGCCCGTTTCCGCTGCGCGCTGGCTCTGGCGCGCCCGGACGAGCTGCTGATCGAGACCGAGGGGGTGGTCGCGGGGCTGATCATCGACGAGCCGCGCGGTGACAACGGCTTCGGCTACGACCCGCACTTCCTGATCCCCACCCTGGGGCGCACCACGGCCGAACTCCCGCCGGCTGAGAAAAACGCCCTGAGCCACCGCGGCCAAGCCCTGCGCGACATGCTGCGGCGTATGGAAGCGCGCTTCCAGGCCGAAGGGCAGCGGAGCGTGTAATGCCGGGCGGGCCGACTGCTGGGGTGCGCCTGGCCGCAGTCTTGCGCGTGTTCATTTGCGGGGTTCTGCTGGCTGTTGCCGTGACGGTGAACGCCTCAGCCGTTCACTGGCGCCAGAACCTCGCGGACAGTCATCTGTTTGGCTACTACGGCTGGTGTGTCTCGCAGGGTGCCCGGCCCTACCTGGACGTATGGGACAACAAGCCGCCCGGAATCTGGTGGGTCAACGCGGCCGCGTTCCGCCTGTTCGGAGAAGGGATCGCGGCCGAGATTTGGATTTGTTCGGCGGCGGTGGCGGCGACCTTGATCGCGTTTGCTGCCATCGCGGTGACGGTGTACCACCGCTCGTTGCTGTTGCCCGCAATGCTCACCGCGTGCGCTTTGCTCACGCACGTAGGCTACGAGTGCGGGGGGAATCGCACAGAGACTTTCGTGGTTCTGTTCGAAACGCTGGCGGTGCTGGGTTACGTACGCTGGCTGCGCGGGCGGCGTTTGGCGTGGTTGGGTCTTGCCGGACTGTTCGCCGGGGCAGCGCGGCCTGGGTGCGCAGATTGTCGGGCGGCCTTCGGCCGCGGTGGCGGTTGTAGCCTTCGGCTTCATCGTGGTGAGCGTGGCCGGAGACAATGCCGAGCAAGTGGCGCGCTGTTGGAGGGAGAAGCCGGCTTGGTACGCCCTCCAGCGGCACGAACCGGCCCCGTACGAGTTACAGGCGGCCGAGCTCGGGCGGCTGACGGAGCGCCACGAGCCGATCTATGTCTGGGGCTGGAGTCCCGGAACTTACCGCTACGCGTATCGGCGCTGCGTTTCGCGCTTCGCGACGCTTGAGAAGACGGCTTGGCTTGGTGAGCGGGCTGGGTTCCTGACCGACGGGGCGATCCAGGACATCGTGGCCAAGCGACCGGCCGCGTTCGTGATCTCGATTAGCGACCTCCCGGCGGTGATGCGACCGCCGCGCAGCCCCTTTGCGGACTGGCTCGATCGCAATTACGAGAATCGCGGCGAGTTTGACGGAATGTACATCCTGACACCCCGGCCTGGCATCGCGCTCTCGCTGGGGGTGCTAACTCGTCCGCCGGATCGGTGAGGGGGCACACGTGGCGCGCGAAACGTAGCGGCCGGCGGACCGCCGGGCGCTACAAAGGAATGCTGGGCGAGAGCCAGGCTTGCGGAATCGCGCTTCCAAGTCTCAAGACGCGAGGCACCCGACCGCTGCCTAACCGTCGCGGTTCTGATCAGCAGACCGGTCGGGTGGGACGTAGCCGGGGAGCTGCGTGCCGCTGCCGAAGAAGAAGGCTTCCATGTGTTCGGCCAAGACCTTGTTGGCCTCGTCCGAGGTGGGGTCAAGGCGGAACTCGTTGATGACCATGCGCATGTGGTCGGTCCACTGCTGCCAGGCCTGGGCCGAGATGTTCTCGCGGACGCGTTTCTGTGTTTGCGGGCCGGCGATGAGCAGGACGATCTTGAGGGCTTGATCGCCCTCCGGCGTATTCGGGTCGAGGCCGGGCAGCTCGCGTCCGAGTTTGGCGCATTTCACGGTATTCGCGGCCATCAGGGCAGGCTCCTTTGCTCGCATTTGTGAATGATATGGTAGCGATTCTCCGAGCGGCAGTCATGCTGACAGAGCATGAGGGCGGAGGCTGGATCCGCAGCGGCTTGCGGCATCTGCCGGCGATTCGTACGATTTGGGACGCTCGATCCGATTGATCGAGTCGTCGAGGCAGGAGCGAGAGCATGCTGCGTGTCTACCTGGCCGGGCCGGTTCGCGGCACGAAGGGCGCTTGGCGCGATCAGATTCCCGAAATCCCCAACGTTGTGTTCATGCACCCCGGGGCGGCCCTGCCCGGACCGCGCGAGGAGCTCCGCAGCGAAATCTACGCCCCGGCCGACCGCCTGGCCATCCGCCACTGCGACATCCTGCTGGCCAACTGCGACCGGATCGAGGGCGGGCACGGAACCGCGTGCGAGATCGGCATGGCCCTGGCCCTGGGCAAAGAGGTGCTGCTGGTCTGCCCAAGCGAGGAAACGTGCTATGTCTGGCGGTTCGTCGCCGGCTCGGTCCCCGCCGTCTACGACTCCCTAGAACAGGCGCTGGAGGTGGTGCGCTACGCGGCGGCGCAGGTCGGTGGCACGGCCCGCTGTGCGGCAAAGTAGCGCCGCGGGGCGCTTGCAGGCGGCCGGCGGATAGAGAGAATCGCCAATCCTGTGAGTCGCCTGGCGCCACGGCCCCAGGCGGGAAACCGCGGCTCACAATAGGAGTGGTCGCCCGTGGCCAAGCGTGACAAGATCGAAGACCGCTACGAGAAGAAGCAGGAACGCAAGCGGGCCAAACGAGCGGTGGTCTCCGAGGACGAGGCCCCGATACCCGATGCGCCCGTTGAGCAGGTCAAGAAGAAAGGGCAGGGCGTCGGCCGAAACGACCCCTGCCCCTGCGGATCGGGCAAGAAATACAAGAAATGCTGCGGCAAGGCGCGGTAAGCGGCGGCGGATTTTCGGCTTCGAGATGGGACCCTTTTCTGTTACCATCCCCGGGTTGCGGGCCGCCGGTGAGGGATGTGCCGGCGGGTGAGGGATACTCTTGGTGCCCAAGGCCGGTGGAGGAAGGCCGCGGGCCCGGCGCGGTGACGGAGTATGAAGAGTTGGAACCGGGCGGAACCCACTGCATCTGCGAGTTGTACGAATGTCCCCCCGCCCTGCTGAATGACGAGCAGTTTGTCAAGCAGGCCCTGCGGGAGGCGGTGAACCAGGGGATGGCCACGCTGCTGCACGAGGTCTCCCATCACTTTCACCCACAAGGGGTCACGGCCCTCGGGCTGATCGCCGAGTCACACCTCGCGATTCACACCTGGCCCGAGTACAGCTACGCCGCCGTGGACGTCTTCACCTGCGGCAACCGGGCCGACGCCGAGAAGGCCTGCCGCTACCTGGCTCGGACTTTCCGGGCCGGCAGGTATTCCTTGAGGAATGTGCCACGTGGGTCGGAGATTGGCGCTGGCGGCGCGGCGCATCCGCAACCCGTCGCCGCGACGTCGCAAGCAGCTATCGCCTAGAGTACGTCGCTCGGGGAGGCTGGGTTATGGCCGGCAGCAAACTGCGCGCCGATTTCTGGATGAACGAGTACATCACGCCGTGGGACTACTACGCCCACGGCATCACCAACGTCCTGGCATATCGCAAGACCGCCTTCCAGGAGATGTACATCGTCGAGACCGGCGCGTACGGGCGGGCGCTCGTGCTGGACGGTAAGTGGCAGTCGTCCACCGGCGACGAGTTCCTCTATCACGAGCCGCTCGTGCATCCGGCGTTCCTGCTGCACGGTTCGCCACGCAGCGTGCTGATCCTCGGCGGCGGCGAAGGGGCGACCGCCCGCGAGGCGCTACGGTGGAAGTCGATCGAGCGAGTGGTGATGATCGATATTGACCGCGAGGTGGTCGAAGCGTGCCGAGAGCATCTGGCGGAGATGCACCAGGGCGCGTTCGACGACGCGCGCGTGGAGGTGGTGATCGAGGATGCCCTTGACTATCTGGACGGCACCAAACACACCTTCGACGTGGTCATCTCCGACCTGTCCGACCCGATCGAGGAGGGTCCGTCGTTCAAGCTGTTTACCAAGGAATACTTTGAGAAGGCCCGGCGCGTGCTTTCTCCGGCGGGCGTCTTCGTCGTCCAGGCCGGGCCGGTCTCGCCGGCCGAGATGCACCTGCACTGCCGGTTGGCGAGCACGCTGGGCTCCGTGTTTGCCCACACGGCGTCGCTGACCACCTACGTTCCGACCTACGCCGCCCCGTGGAGCTTCATCCTCGGCGCCGCCAGCCCGATCAACACCCGCCCCGACCCCGATGAGATCGACCGCCAACTAACGGAGAAGACGAACGGCGGCCTGAAGATGCTCGATGGCACCGCCCTGCTGGGCCTGTTCCAGCTCCCCAAGCACCTACGCACCGCTATCGCCGAAGAGACGCAGGTGTACACGCTGGCCGAGCCGCCGAAGTTCTTCGGCAAAGGTATGGGGGCCGACGAGCGGCCGTAGGACAGGTACGACGCAGCGATACGGGCCGGAGCGCTGCGATTACAGCCAATCCGCCAGTGGGCGGACGTGCTTGGCGAACTCGCGAACGGGCATGCTTACCGTGCCCCACTTCGGACTGCGCACCTGGGCATGCAGCCGGTATTCTTCCAGCGGAACACCGGCGAACACGTAGCGCTCGCCGCGGCGGGCGTGGACGATCTCCGGCGGTGGCTCGGCCCCGCCGGCAATCCAGTAGGCGAATACCAGCAGGGCGCGAAATCCGGAGCCGAAGACCTGCTCCCACTGTTTGAGCCCTTCCAGGTCGGCCTCGGTGACCCAGTTTTCCCAAGCGGGTTTGCGGTGGCCCTTACGCGTGGCCCAGCGCCGGCCCTTGACGTCCACCAGCCAGTTGGTCGTGTTCGCCGAGTAGACGATGAAGTCGAAGCTCTTCAGCTTGGCGTCGCGAAAGGCCGCCCGCTTGGCCTCGTCCACCGCGACGAACGGAATCTGCTGCGACCGCAAGTAGTCCTCAAACGCGGCTTCGTAATGAATATGCGGCTTCACCGTCTGGGTCCCCATTCAACCAGCACACATATCGCTGTATTATGTCCGCGGTCAACCCCAAAGCCCAGTGGGAAAAAGCGCTTTCGTGCTTGGACGAACAGGAAAAGATGATGCCCTGTGAAGAAGGAGCCTTGCCTAAACTGAAGTTTCGCCCGCTCACCGCGGAGCGCTTCCGCGATCTCGAGCAACTGTTCGGGCAGCGCGGGGCGTGCGGGGGCTGCTGGTGCATGTGGTGGCGGCTGAAGCGGTCCGAATTCGAAAAGCAGAAGGGTGAGAAGAACCGGAAGGCCCTAAAGCGAATCGTCGAATCCGGCGAGATTCCCGGGCTGCTGGCCTACGCCGGCGGTCAGCCGGTTGGCTGGTGTTCGGTTGCACCGCGTGAGGTGTTCGGTGCGCTGGAGCGATCCCGGGTCCTCAAGCGCGTCGATGACCGATCCGTCTGGTCGGTCGTCTGTTTCTTCGTCGCGAAGCCGTTCCGGCGCAAGGGGCTCACGGTGGCTTTGTTGCGCGCCGCCATTGAGTATGCACGGGAGCAGGGTGCGCGGATTGTCGAAGGCTATCCGATCGAACCGAAGAAGTCCCCAGCGCCCGATCCGTTTGTCTGGACGGGGCTGCCGTCGGCGTTTCGCCGGGTCGGCTTCGTCGAAGTCGCCCGCCGCTCAGCGACACGGCCGATCATGCGCTTCGTGACTGGAGATCGGTAGCCGGGCGGCTACGGGCAGCCCGCGCCCCAGTGGGCCAGGAGGATGCCGAGGTCAGCTTGATCGGTGTCGTCGTCCCAGTCCAGGTCGCCGATGCACCACTGGCCCTCACAACCCCAGTCGGCCAAGAACAGGCCCAAGTCTTGCTGATCGACGCACAGGTCGTGGTTCAGGTCGCCGTACGGACCGTACGGACCATGCACCGGGCCAGAACCCGTGCCGACAGGAGCGTCCCACCACTCGTAGAACGTATAGTACTCTGGTGGTGGTCCCTCACGGCGTGCGATCTCCTCCCAGCTAACATCTTCCGAAGTCCAGGGATGGTCGAAGCCGAAGGTGAAGAACTCGACCGCATACTCCGGGTCGTCCGTCCACCAATGCGCACTGCCCGGCGTCAGGGAGTAGCATGGCCCGCCCGAGTACTCACCATGGTTGGCATGTAGCCCGCAGGCATGACCCATCGGGTGCTCGTCAATCTCGAAGTACCAGCCCTCCGGGATGAGCACATTCGTGTAATTCTCCATGTTCAGGTCACTTGTGCCGACCCGGAACTCAACGATCGGGTAGCTGACTGAATCGACCAGATACGCGTACTCGTACAGCCCGTCCCCACCGCAATGGTTACCTACACAGAAGATCAGTGGGGCATCCGCGCTCGCCGACGATCCTAGGCAACATGCGGCAAGTACCGCCGCGACTCGCAGTAGCGCTCTCATGATCTCGCTCCTTTCAGATTGGGGGTCCGACACGGCGTGCCGGCGGATGCCGTTGGCGTCGTGCGTGAGTCGAAGACCGGACGCACGAGCCTTGATCACGGCCCTGCCGCCGCCTGTCCGAGGGCGCAAAACCCACCCGGCTACCCTGGTATAGACGGCCCCGATAGATCTCTGACAGGAAACGTGTTTTCCTGCTTTTTACAGGCATCTGACCCTGCCTGGCGCGGACCGCCATGCAGGGGTCGGCGAGTTGCCGGTGTAAAGCGCGGTTCTCTGCGGCGAGCATCGTGCGGTGGCGAACAGGCGCGCGCAGCCGCCGGGCGCCATAGCCGGTCAGCGTTGGAGTCCTGGCCGCCTTCCGTGTCGGAACGGCGTCTATTGCACGGCGTCCAGGCTTAGGTATCTTATTGGGCGGGCGCCATTGTCCTGGCCGATCGGGCGACGAGCGGCCGGGCCGGGATATATGTGTGTGTGCCCAGACGGAGGCCGGAGGTATCGTGGATGACCTCGGCCGTTCTCCCTTTGGCGCAGTGGAAAGGGCCATTAACGCGACCGACGTCGCGCTGCGCTTTCTGGAAGGTGGCGCCAACTGATTACTCGTTTACACTGGATTGAACCATGCCGCCCGAGTTAATTCGTTCGTACCTGTCCCAACGAGACCAATCCGACGTTGACCCCGGCTTCCTGGCGTACCTGGCAAACCTGGAATGCGTTGCCGGCGTATCGCCCGGAATCGCCAGATCGATTGTGCAGGAGCTGGTGGACCAAAGGAGTAATATAAAGCTGATCGCCAGCGAGAACTACTCTTCGCTAGCCATTCAGTGCGCAATGGCCAACCTGCTGACCGACAAATACGCGGAGGGGCACCCGTTCCACCGGTTCTATGCCGGGTGTGACAACGTCGATGGCATCGAGGATTACGCGTGCAAGCAGGCGTGCGAACTATTCGGTGCCGAGCATGCCTACGTGCAACCGCACAGCGGGGCCGACGCGAATCTGATCGCGTTCTGGGCGATCTTGAGCACGCGCGTGGAGCTTCCCATGCTCCAAGAACGGGGTGCCGGAAGGTCGATCGAGCTTTCCCAGGCCGATTGGGAGGCGATCCGTCAGCACCTGGCCAACCAACGGCTCCTTGGTCTGGACCTCACCTGCGGCGGGCACCTCACGCACGGAATGCGCAGCAACGTCTCGGCGAAGATGTTCGACACTCGCTCGTACGCGGTAAACCGCTCGACGGGCTTGCTGGACTACGATGAGATCGCACAACTGGCTCGCCAAGTCAGGCCGCTCGTCCTTCTGGGCGGGTACAGCGCGTATCCCCGGAACATCGACTTCCGCCGGATGCGTGAGATCGCCGATGAGGTCGATGCCGTGCTAATGGTTGACATGGCTCACTTCGCGGGTCTGGTGGCCGGCGGCGTGCTTCAGAACGAGTTTAATCCCGTCCCGTACGCGCAGGTGGTCACGTCCACGACGCACAAGACGCTGCGTGGCCCGCGCGGCGGCCTGATTCTGTGCACCACGGAGTTTGAGGAACAGGTCGATAAGGGCTGCCCGTTGGTGCAGGGTGGGCCGCTGCCCCATGTGATTGCAGCCAAGGCGCTGTGCTTCACGGAGGCCCGGCGACCGGAGTTCAAGCAGTACGCGCGGGCCATTGTGGAGAACGCCCGTAAGCTGGGCGAGGCCTGTCTGAAGGAGGGCATGTCCGTCGTGTCCGGCGGGACGGACAACCACCTGGTGCTGCTGGATGTAACTCCGTACGGGTTGACCGGTCGTCAAGCGGAAAGCGCCCTGCGGGAGAGCGGCATTACGCTGAATCGCAACACCATCCCGTTCGACCCCAATGGGGCCTGGTACACCAGCGGCCTGCGGCTGGGCACCCCGGCCGCGACGACGCTTGGAATGGGGGAGCGTGAGATGCAGGAAATCGCCGCGATCGTGCATCTGGTACTCTCGAAGACGACGCCCACAACCACGAAAGATGGGCAGAAGAGCAAGGCCCGTTATGTCCTGGATCAAACCGCGCGGGGGGAAGCCGCGGCCAGAGTCCGAGACATCATCTCCAAGTACCCGGTCTATCCCCAAATCGATCTGCCATTCTTGCAGGAGTGCTTCGGGACCGAAGACCAGCCCACCTAACCGTTCCACAGCGTGATTGCATCCCGTAACCGGCTTGTTCACAGGGCGTTATACGCGTTCGCCTTGAAACCTGCGCGGCATGGAGACGTAGCGGCCGGGCCCCGTACCGGCCGTCGGTAGCAAGCTGAGCCTCGGCGTTGGGTACGGGGCCCCAACGCCACATTTCAAAAGCGCACGCTCTAATCGGGATTGGTATTACATTGAAGGAACGCAATTATGCACTTAACGAACCAAGGCCCCCATTAGCAATCTGGGCCAGCCCTATTTCGTGGCCTTTCGCTTCCGCCGCTTTCATCTGCGCTTGGACTGGGGGGCCTGCATACCGTACGTGCATCCGCCGTACCGGGAGAACCGCTGTCGGGCCTGCCACGATCCCAGTGGCGCGCGACTGCTTATGACGGTTCGAGATGGTCTGTGCCTGACCTGTCACGTGGACCCGGCGGGCGCGGTGCCCTATGTGCACGGCCCGGCAGCCGTGAACGACTGCGTCGCGTGTCATCACTACCATGGTTCGCCGGATCCCAGAATGCTGTTGGAAGACGCGCGAGCCATTTGCTTTCAGTGCCACGAGCGCTCGGGCCTCGGGGATGGCCCGCAGCACGCGATGATCGATGATCAGGGCTGCCTCGAATGTCACGACCCCCACGGGGGTCAGGACCGATTCCTCTTGAAACGAAGCGAACGTTGAGAGAGGCCAATGAACAGGCTCGTGGTGTGACATGCCGGCCTGTGTCTTCCGGGCCCCGACACTCGTGCCGAAGGCGACTCGCGCGCGGTACGCTGCTGGCCAATGTTGCGGTCAGGGGCCTGAGCGGCTGCCAGACCGAGACCGCCCGGCGGCACGGTGTCCACAGTATGCAGCTCACCGATGTTGGAGGTTGCCGCTCGAACCGGACAGACTGACATCGGATCTGGTACCATGACTGGGGGCAGGTCAGATTCCGGGCAGTGATTCTCGAAACTGAGAAGCCGGATTCTCAAGAAAGAGAACGCAGCGCCGAGTGGGCTGCCACTTTCCCGTTTTTCGCACGCTCCGGACCGCGGGACCGTGCGAAACGCCGGCAGCACGGTAAACTGGTACGCGGGCTGCACGTGGCGAGCGTAACGTGCCGTTTCAAGAGGGACTGGGCCGAGTGCAAGTTAGATCGACGAACGGACCGCGGGCGGTCCTTCGAGTAGCCGGATCGCTGTGGTTCGCGGCAGTTCTCCTGATGCTCCTGCTGGTGGCCATGGCCTGCGCCACCGTCTTCGAGTCGATCCACGGGACCGAACGCGCCCTGGCGACGTTCTATGGCTCGTGGTGGTTTGAGCTGTTGCTGTGGCTGTTGGCGGCCAACGTTTCTGCCGCCGTGATTCTGCGCTACCCGTTCTCGAAGAGACAGATCGGATTCGTGCTGACGCACGCGGCGATCCTCGTGACGTTGGCCGGTGCGCTGGTCACCAAGCAGTTTGCCGTCGAGGGCCACGTGCGTATTGCCGAGGGGGACACCGTGGACCAGTTCAACATTAGCGCGCAGACGCTGACCATGGTGAACGCGCGTGACGGGACTCAGTCCAGCATTGATCTGGACGCAGCGGCTTTCAGAGGGTTCCAGGCTGTGGACCAGCCGGGGGCCCCGGTTCTGAGCCTGGGCGACGTGCGCGCCCAGGTCGAGCGCTACCTGCCCGACAGCGTGTGGTCCCACCGGGTCAGCGACGACAACCCGCACGTGCGGTCCGCGGTTGAGGTTTCGTTGTCACCGTCGGGCCAGGAGGACCCCGCGTGGGTCTTCGCTGCTCAGACCGCCATGGTGGCATCCACGCAGGTGGCCTTTCGCATAATCGCCGACCGCGACGAGTTGAGGCGTCTGCTGGGCGAAGAGTCGTCGGCCACCCGGCCCACGTCCAAGGGTGCGGTCAAGATCAACTACGAGGGGGCGGTGTTCGAGGTCCCGCTGGAGGAGTGTTTGGGCAAGGTGGTGCCGCTGGGGGATACGGGGCACTCGGTTCGCGTCCTGCGCTACCTGCCGCACGCGCTCGTGGGAGCGAACAACCGGCTCACCAACGCGTCTGACCGACCGGTCAACCCGGCCATCGAGGTCGAAATCGTGGGGGCTTCAGAGACGGAGAGGCGTGTCGCTTTTGCGCGGTTCCCCGACTTCCGGCACAAGGCTCATCAGATCGAAGCGCTTGATCTGGTTTTCGTGGCGTCGGCGGATCCCACGCCGTCCGCCCCCGTCGAGGTGCTCGGTGGGCCTGATGGCGATTTGCACGTCCGGTTCGCCTGGGAGGGCATGCCGGTAGTCAGCCGCGCGCTGCGCATCGGTGCGGCGGTCGAATCGCCGTGGCCGGGGAAGAAGTTTGCCGTGCTGCGCCGCTTCGATCACGCTCGGGTTGAGTGGTCGCTCGAGCCCGCGGATCCCGTCCGGGAGGGGCGGATCCCGGCCGTCCTTGTGACAGTAACCAGCCCGGAAGAATCCCGGGAGACGTGGGTACAAAAGGGCCAGCACCAGCCGGAGCGGGTGGTCGTCGGCGGTACGGCATACGAGCTGGTTTACGGGGGCAAGCAGATTCCGCTCGGCTTCGCTTTGACGCTGGACCACTTCCGGGTCGGCTACTATCCGGGCACCGGAAGGCCGCGGTCGTTCGAGAGCCAGGTCACCATTGTGGATCCCGCCACGGCGAGGGCTCAAAGCCGGGTTATCAGTATGAACAACCCAACCGAATACGGTGGGTACTCACTTTACCAGTCGAGGTACGATCTGAGCGGCGACGAAGCCGTCAGCCTCTTGAGTGTTTCGCGTGACCCGGGACAGCTTATCGTTTTCGTGGGCTACATCGCGATGACGCTCGGCATGGTTGTCGTCTTGGGCACGCGTATAGCGGAGCGACGCCGGGCACCTAAGGCGAGAGCATTGGCGCCGGAGGTTGCGGTCGGATGACGTACGTGATCTTGATGCTTGCCGGGCTGGTGCCCGTAACCACGCAGCCGACCGGGGCGGAGTTGCCGGCGACGCTCGATTTGGAGGCTATCCGAGCCCTTCCCGTCCAGCACGATGGACGCTGGCCGCCGCTGGACACCGTCGCACGGGACATCGTGGAATCGGTCACGGGGGACGCGTTCTACCAGGGTCACGACCCGGTGCTGTTGCTCCTGGGTTGGACCTTCAAGCCTGAGACGTGGGAGCACGAGCCGCTGATCGCGGTCGAGAACGAGCAATTGCGGGACGAGCTGCGCCTGCCCCGCTCGAAGACGGTCTTCTCATACACTGAGCTTGTCGGTCACCGACATCTCCGCACCCTGGTTGAGGATCTCGCCCGCGTTGATGGTCGCAAGCTGAATCCGCTGGAAGCCAAGGTCAGTGATATCCAGGGTAAGCTCGTCACGCTGCAGGCGGCATTCCATGACCACGTGATCAGACTGATCCCCGACCCCGATGATATCGGGGGCGCTTGGCGTTCCATTTTCGCATCGCCGCAGGACCGTGCGGCCGACATCGCTCCTGCCAAGGCCGCCTGGAGGGCGCTCCGCGAGGCGTTTCGCGCGGGTGATGCAGCGGCTTTCGCCGATGCGTCCGATCGCCTGGTTGCGGCACTTGCGGCGCTGCCGGCGGCACACCGACCGGACCCGAAGCTCATCGCGACCGAGCTACGCTACAACCGGCTGCGACCGTTTCGGACGGCGTGGATAGTCATGGTCGTGGGGGCCGTGCTCGCTGCGGCAGCTATGGCGGTGCGGCGTAAGTGGCTTGACGTTCTGGTCGTGGTCGCGCTCATCACGGGTTTCGCGACGCTCACGTACGGCCTGTCGCTGCGCTGGCAGATCGCGGGCCGCATTCCGGCCGCCAACATGTTCGAGTCGCTCCTGTTTCTCAGTTGGGGCATGGGGCCGTTCGCGATCGTGGCGATGCTCGTCCTGCGCCAGCGCATCGTGCCGCTGACGGCTTCCGCGATGGGGGCCTTGGCGTTGATCCTGGCGGACTGTCTGCCGCTGGATCACTACATTCGCCCGATCGTGCCGGTGCTGATGGATACGATCTGGATGTCGATCCACGTGCCGGTGATCATGTTCTCCTACTTGGTTCTGGCGTCGGCTGTGCTCATCGCGCATGTTCAGTTGGTGGTCATGGCGGCGGTTCCCGAGCGACGCCGCGTAGCGGGCGCGATCGATTCGCTACACTACTGGTTCGTGCACGTCGGCGCGATTCTGCTGTTGGCCGGGATTGTGACCGGGAGCATGTGGGCGGCCTCGTCCTGGGGGCGCTACTGGGGTTGGGATCCCAAGGAAGTGTGGTCGCTGGTTGCGTTTCTGGGCTATCTCGCCATCCTGCACGTGCGCGTTGACCGCGAGAAGGTTCCCGGCTGGGCCTACGCGGCAGCCGTGCTACTCGCCATCGGCGTGTTCGCACTGGTGGTGCCCAGGTTGGCCCCGCTCAGCGCCGTGAAGTTATTGGCCTTGGCCGGCGCCGCCGTGGGCGTGATCGTGTTCCTGCTCGCGCGCAGCCGGTTCGCCACCGCTTTGAAGAGCGTTCTGGCGTTCTGGCTGATCGTCATGACTTACGTGGGCGTCAACTACGTCTTGGGGATCGGCCTGCACAGCTACGGCTTCGGCACCGGGGCGGTCTTGCGCTATATGTTCCTGATCGGCGGGATCGACCTGGCGTTGATCGCGCTGTGCTGCGTCGTCTATGTGGCGAGATGTGGCTGGCAGTCCTTTGCGGCACCGACGCGGGCACGAACCAGCCCGGCCTGAACGGGAACTCTCATTGCACGGCCGCGGGGGCACATACCAGCAGGCCGACGCCGGCTGAAAGAACAATCCGCCCAACGCTCATCGATACCGTCGCCGCTATGTGTTTGAGAGCAACGCGCACTCCAGTAATGTGGGCCCGTTCTCATTCCTGAGAGCACGCCGGTACGGTAATCTGACGGCTGTTCGCCCAGTCTTGGAGAGAGGCCGCAAGCCGCGCTGGGCGGGGCTGCCTTGGACCAGATCCTCAGGCAAGATGCGTGCCCCGTGCCGCCCGGCGAGGCAGGCCCAGCGGTCTTGGCGGGCATTCGCGCCGCGCGGGGCGCGTACGTGTGCGATGTCCGTCCCGTTCAGCACGAGGGTTGACAGTTCCCGGCCAGTCAGGTAGGTGTGACGGTTGGGGAGCGGACGGTGAGTGGGAACTAGACGAAGGGTGTTCGGCTGTGGGTAGCACCTGGAGAAGGATAGTTGCCTTCCTACGATGGCTGTTCGCGCCCGAGGAGTTGTGCGTGGCGGCGGACAAAAGCCGAGCGGAGAGTCGGCCGGCGCAACGGTTCCTGGACTGGCTCCTTCGCTGGGTCCTCTCGCCGGAAGTGTGTCCGCAGGACAGCGCGCCACCGATCCGGCGCGGCGCGGTGGAACGTGGTTCTCGGCGGGCAGATCTTCTCCAAGAGCCTGCGCGGGTTCCGCGAAGGCCACGTCCCCGGACTGTTGGAGAAAGAGGGGATCGCCATGGCGGTCCTCATCTTCGTGTTGCCGCTGGTGTTCATCGCTCTGTTCAGTCGGGTGCTGCCGGTGTTTGAACACCGGACGAGCAAGATCGTGCCAGCGCCGAGAACCGGCCTGGCTGACCGTGCGAATGTGGTACCGTCGCCGGTGCGGTTCCGGCGGCGCGGAACAAGGAGATTCTTGGAAAGCGTGCGAAGTCCGGGCCTCCGGCTTCGACACGCCGGCGAGGAGAACTGATCATGTCGAGATTGTGTCTGTGGTGTGCAGGCGTGGTGTTTTTCGCGGGCGTTGTGATGCTGGGAACGGCCGCGTCGGGCGGGCCGCCGGGCGAGGAGTATGAGTACGTCGGAAGCAAGAAGTGCAAGAAGTGCCACGTCAAGCTCTGGAAAAGCTGGGCGGGAACGAAGATGGCTCGTACATTCCATGCGCTCAAGGCGGATTCTGAGCTCAAGCCGGACAAGAAGACGGGGCTGACCAAGGAGTTCATCGAGGAGATCAAGGCCGCCAAGGCAAAGGCCAAGGCGAAGATCGAACCCGAGAAAGATTACACGCAGGACCCGAAGTGTCTGAAGTGTCACACGACCGGGTACGGGGAATCCGGCGGCTACACGACCCCAGACCCACAGGATCGCAAGGCCCAACGGCAGGCTGAGGCGCTGGCAGGAGTCGGTTGCGAAGCGTGTCACGGGCCGGCGAGCAAGTATGTGGAGATCTTGGACGAGATTCAGGACGAACAGCGCCAGTACACACGCGCCGAGCTCTACGCGGCCGGGATGAAGAAGATCGATGCCAAGGACTGCACCAGCTGTCACACAAAGACAGACAATCCGACGGCGGGTGACGACTACAAGTTCGATTTTGAGGAGAGCAAGGACAAGGACACACACGAGCACGTCAAGATGAAGCTGCGCAAGGGAGAGTAGGAGCGCAGGGCTTCACTTGAGACTTCGCTGATCGGAAAGGCCGCGGCCGCGCCGATGCGCGGCTGCGGCCTGTTTCTTTGAAAGCCGGGCGCTACGCGGAGGGCTGCCGGCCTGCAGAGCGGAGTTGGTTGGGAGCCGGCTGCCCCCGCGATGGCACGCTGATTGCACTGCAACCCCATAAGGACTACTGAAGGCTGAGGGTCAGCGGCATGGCCCGTCAGCAGGCGAGCTGAGGTCGCCCTCGGCGGTGTTATGTGGTCGCTCATCGATGCCCCTACGCGGTGGCCGATCGCGAGTTCCGTTCACCGGCTCGGCCCGGCGGAAGGACGCGAACCTTGGCAAACGGGTGACGCTCTGATATAAGGCCACCCAGTGCGGAAGCAGGGCCGCCGCGAGAATGCCAGTCGGTGTCCATGAAGGAGATGCGCCCTTGGCGGAGGAACGGCCGCTTGGGGACAGTCGAGAGCGTGATACTCTGGTAGCCAGCGTCGCGCTTTGCTGGCCCGGACAACGAGCGCTTGCCGCAGCGATCGTGCTCGCCGCAACCGCACACGCGGCCCTGGCTCAAGAGCCGCCGATCGCGCGAGAAAAGCGTCGCTGTCTAAACTGCCCCGGGCAACGCCGCATTGCTACGATCTCCCAGGAGGAACGTGCCGGCATGGTTGCCGCGCCAGCGCGTGAGCCGGGGACCGATCGGCCAGCGTCTCATTTCCGCCAAGGACTGTTTGTGACGAGCGGACACGCACACCTCAGGTGCGTGGATTGCCACGCCGGATCGGGTGATTTGCCGCACCCGACGCGGGCGGGTGTCCTGGGGGACCTTTCCAACTGCGTCGGGTACCGGCGGTGCGGATGGGCTAGCGGCTACCCCGGCGAGCTGCCGACGGCGGCGGACCGAAGTTCTGGCGGGGCGGTGCTGGGGGCACCTTCGTTTCTGACCAACGCCGGAAAGCCCGGAGGTGCTACAAGGATCCGCGTCTAATAGTCGTCTCAGGCACCAGCAAGTTGCAGAGGTGAAAGGCAGATGAGCACGAACCGACGGGGCTTCCTCAAGCTGGCCGGTCTGGCGGGGGTCGGGGGTATCGCCGCCGGGGTGTCACCTGACGCGGCCCAGGCGTCCGAAGCTCGCAAGCCTTCCGCCCGGGCGATGGGGGTGCTCGTGGACATTCCCAAGTGCATCGGGTGTCGCCGTTGCGAGTACGCCTGCCAGGACGCGGCCGGGTTCAATCCGCCCCCGGTGGAGACGTTTGAAGACAAGTCGGTCTTCGACGAGGCCCGGCGTCCGTTCCCGCGCGGCCACACGGTGATCAACCGCTACCGCAATCCGAAGGACGAGTCCCATCCGCTCTACAACAAGTTCAACTGCCTGCACTGCGTTGATCCGGCCTGCGTGTCGGCCTGCCTGGTGAGTGCCCTCAGCAAGCGGGAAGACGGGGCGGTCGTCTACGACGCGGGCCGGTGCATGGGTTGTCGCTACTGCATGGTTGCCTGCCCCTTCGAGATCCCCACATATGACTACAACATGCCGCTGACGCCGCAGGTTCGCAAGTGCAACTTGTGCGTCCATCTGGTTCCGGAGGTGCAGGAGGTTCCTGCCTGCGTGAAGATCTGCCCGCAGGAGGTGATGACCTACGGCAGGCGGAGCGACCTGCTGGAGCTGGCCCACGAGAAGATCCGCGCCGAGCCGGACGAGTACGTCGATCACGTCTACGGCGAGCACGAGGCGGGCGGGGCGTCATGGCTTTACATATCGAGCGTACCGTTCGACCAGGTCGGCTTCAAGCACTTCGGCACCGAGGCCCCGCCGCGGCTGACGGAGAAGATCCAGCACGCCGAGTTCAAGTATTTCCTGCCGCCGCTGATGTGGTACGGGTTGCTGGGGGCGGTGATGTGGCTGATGAAGCCGGATAAGGAATCGTCGCCGGCCGGCCAGGAGGGCTGATTCAGCGGGCGGTTGGTCGGAAGATAAGAAGCAATTGGAAACGGGAGCTGTGAGCGTGAGTGAACATCACGAACCTATGCCGGTCGAACGGAAGCTGCTTACGCCCGGCGTTTACGTGTTGCTGCTGCTGACGTTTATTGGGGCCTGTTTCGCGGCCTGGCGGTTCATTTTCGGCCTCGGCGCAGTTACCAACCTGGACCACCAGCATCCGTGGGGGCTGTGGATCGCCTTCGACGTGGTCACCGGCGTCGCACTGGCGGCGGGCGGGTTCACGACCGGGGCACTGGCACACATCTTCCATCGCGAACATTACCACGCGATCGTGCGCCCCGCCCTGCTGACCGCCGCCCTGGGCTACACCTTCGTCGGCATCGGGCTGATGGCGGACCTGGGCCGCTACTACAACATCTGGCACCCGGCCATGCCGTGGATGTGGAGCCCGAACTCGGCATTGTTCGAGGTGGGCATGTGCGTCATGCTTTACTTGACAGTGCTGTACATCGAGTTTGCCCCGGTCGTCTTTGAACGACTCATGGGCGAGAACCGCTGGCCGAGACTCGCCCAGATTTCCGCGTGGCTCAACGGCAAGCTCGATAAGGTGATCTTCCTGTTCATCATCGCCGGCGTGGTGCTGTCCTGCGCCCACCAGTCCTCGCTGGGGAACCTGATGGTCATCGCCCCGACGAAGACACACCCGCTATGGTGGACGCCGATTATGACGATCCTGTTCCTGCTGTCGGCGATCGCGGTGGGCTTCCCCATGGTGATCTTCGAGGGCATGTACGCCGCCTGGTCGTTGAAGCTGAAGCCGGAAATGCATATTCTGAGCAAGCTGGCGAAGTACATACCGGTCCTGCTGGGCATCTACCTGGGGTTCAAGATCGGGGACATGGTCATCCGCGGCAGCTACGTTTACCTCGGCGAGGGGTCGGTACAGAGCACGATGTTCGTCATCGAGGTGCTCTTCGGCGTCATTGTGCCGTTCGTGATGCTGTTGTCGCCCCGAGTGCGCAACTCGCCGCGCTGGCTGTTCCTGGCGTCGTTGCTGGTGGTGCTGGGCGTCGTGCTCAACCGCATCAACGTGTTCCTAGTGGCCTATATGCCGCTGTATCCGGTGAAGAGCTACTTCCCGGCGATCGGCGAGTTCGCGGTGACGATCGGCCTAGTCTCTCTTTTGATGCTCCTTTATCGGGTGATCGTGACTCACTTCCCCGTGATCACCCATCCCGGAAGAGTGAGGACCGCATGAGCACGCGATTCGAGCACCGCAACGTGTCAAGGCGCGCGGTTGCCGCGCTCGTGGTGATGATCGGCGCGATCGGGTTTGCCGTGGTGGGCGTGCCGTCGTTCGGGCAAGAGAAGATGCAAGCGCCCACCGAGCAGCCGGAGCCCCCCAAGGCGAAGCATGACGCGCCCGAGGCAACCGATTGCCGGGACTGCCACACGTGCGACAAGCCTACGGCGGAGGACCCGTGCCTTCGGCCGTGCGGCCGGTCCCGTGAAGCAGAGGCTATCGAGGTGCTCAGTCACGGCGATGTGCCCCAAGGGGTCATCCTGCTGGACATGCTGTCGGACGTCAAGGACGTGAAGGATCATTTCGGCCCGGTGCCGTTTGACCATCCCGGCCACGCCAGGTGGGCGGAAATCTCGGGGGGCTGCGTAATCTGTCATCACTACACACCCGAGGGGGCCGCCCACCCCGCATGCCGAAGCTGCCACGAGATCAGCTTCAGACACCACGATATGCGCAGACCGGGCCTGAAAGGGGCCTATCACCGGCAGTGTCTGGGGTGCCACCTTGAATGGAGTCACGAGACGTCGTGCGACGTGTGCCATCTCTCCCGTGTCGGAGAGGAAAGTCAGAGTAGAACGGGCGCTACGGTTACGAAAGACGATGTGATGGGCAAGATCCACCCCCCGATCCCCGAGCCGGAGGTCGAGATATATCAGACCAAGTACAGGGATCGTCCCGGGGCGAAAGCCGTCTTTCGGCATAAGGAACACACTCAGCGTTTCGGCTTCAAGTGCGCGGAATGTCACCGTGGGGACAGTTGTCTGCGTTGTCATGAGGAAGGCAAGCAACACAAGCAGCACGTTCGCACGCTCGAGGAACACCACAACCCTTGTGCGCATTGCCACGACATGGAGAGCCCCGAGGGATGCGGCCACTGCCACTGGGAGGAAGGCAAGCCCCAACCCCCGCCATTTGACCACGCTACTACTGGATGGCTACTGGGCCGCTACCATGAAGACAAGAGTTGCCGCGTCTGCCACAAGGCCGTGCGCTTCGTCAAGCTCGACCGCGACTGCAACAAGTGCCACGAAGCCTGGGCGCCCGACAACTTCGATCACCGAGTCACCGGGCAGGCGTTGGACGAGAATCACGCAGAGACCGACTGCGAAGAATGCCACATCGACCGTAAGTTTGACCAGCCGCCGACGTGCGACGAGTGCCACGACGAAGATGAAGGCATCGCGTTTCCCGACAGGCGCCCTGGTCCGGTCGTCAATGTGAAGAAAAAGACTGTGGGCGGTTCCAGGCCTTCAGACAAGACGCCGCCGAAAGGAACCGGATCCTCCGGCCAGGAGAAGAGTGGGGCCGCTCCGCCAAAGTAACGAACGAGCGGATGCCCCATGAATCGCGCAAGACTGAGGGTGGCGGTCTGTGCGCCGGCATGTCTCGGGCTGGCATCTGGGGGCCTGGCGCAGGATTCAACCACGCAGCCGGCAACGAAACCCCAGGCATAGGAAGCAACTCCGCAGAGCTGTTCGGATTGCCACAACGGCGAGGGCGACCAGCAACTGCCCGGCCCGCCGCATGAGCTGCTTTCCCGATCCGTCCACGCCGGCCAGGACATCGGAGCGGCCACGGGAATAGGCACAGAACAACGCGGGTTACCTGGCGGTGTGGTGGGAGCAGGGCACGCGCATGGCTTGCTATGGCTGGGACGAAGGCGCCCTGGGGCCGGCCAGCGTACGAAGGATCTTTCGCGTGGCTTCGTAGTTGTGCAGTGGCCCTGCGCTGCGTAGCGCTTCCAACACCCGTTTGCCCTCAGCATCGGCCCGACCTTCGGCGTCCGCCAGCAGCCCGGCCACATCCTCCTGCCACGACGCCAGCATGCCCTCAAAACGCTCTTCCTCGTCCTCGTGACACTCCATGCACATGGCGTTAATGGTGTCAATACTGGTGGGTTCGGACAGGTCGTGGCAGCCCGCGCAATCGACGGCGGCCGCCATCACGTCAGCGGTTATGTCGAACGCCCCAAAAACCTTCGAGGTGCCGGCACGGAACTCGGCCTGTTCGACATGGCAGCCCGCGCAGGTCGGCACCGGAGCAACGCCGCCGCTGTGACACAGATTACATCGCAGCTCCTTATGAGCGCCGGGGAGCTCATACGAGTGGATGAACTCACCGGCCTGGACCGCGGAGGTGTCGCCCTCCGGATCGACAGGATTAAGGAAGCTGTGGCAGACATTGCACTCGCGTCTGAGCCTATCGCCGCGTTGGTTGACGTGGGTGCTGTCGTGGCAGCGGAAACAGCCGGGCGAGATCAGGTGTCCGATGTTGTCGGGGTAGGTCTGCCAGTCAGCGTTCATGTCCGGGAAGAAATTATGCCGGTAGGTCTCCCTGATCTTGTCGATGGCCCGGTTGATCGCGGCCTTGCGCGTCTTCCAGATCTCGGGGCGGTTTGTGCGGTAGTACTGAGAGAGCGTGGCTCCGATTTGGACTTCGGCGGTTTCGACGTCGGGGTATGATTGAACGAGGACCTTCATTGCCTCCTGTTTGATGAACGGCAGTGTGGGGTCGATCCCGCGCGTGGGGTCAATCCTGCCGATCTCGAGGTAGATATTCACCGCCTGCTGTGGCGAACGGAACTTGTGCGCCGGGCGGTTGTGGCAATCCATGCAGTCGAGCGTCCGTTCCCGTCCCTCCGGCCGGGGATCGGAAGTCGGCCGCCCATCGGAGCGGTAGATCTCCTTCATCCCGGACTTGTGGGTGAACTCGACCCAGGGGATTCTCTGGAGCTTGTCGTCGGTGGCGACGTACCTGGTGCGGCCGGCCAAGATCATATGCATGTGGATGCCCATGGCCCGGCCGGTGGTTTCGTCGCCGCCGCCGGTCTTGAGCAGCATGTCGATTTCTCGGCGGGTGTTGTTTTCATCGGAGGCGAAGTGAACGATCTCTCGTAACTGTGCGCCGAAGAATTTCTCGGGCCAATGACACTCCTCGCACGTTTCGCGGGCCGGCCGAAGATTGGTAATCGCCGGCGGGATGGGCCGCGGGTAACTGTTCCGCCACGTCGCCAGGACCTGTCGTGTACCCGATAGTTTGGATTTGACGAACCAACCCGCTCCCGCGCCAATATGGCACTCGGCGCAGGGCACGCGGGCGTGCGCGGAGTGCCCGTAGGTGGTGGCTTGGGGTTCCATGACGGCGTGGCAAGCCTCGGCACAGAAGGCGACGGAATCGGTATGGTGAAAGCCGTGGTAACCACTGACGCCCACCACCGGCAGTAGGATGAACGTGCCCGCGACGGCGAACTTTGCCGCCCGGCGCTGCCGGGGGTCGTTGAGGTCAACGTGCGGAAAGAGAATGACCAGCGGTTGCGTCTGGTCGCGCCGATGCAACCGCCAGCTCTTGAACAGGATCCCGAGCGGAAAGATGATCAGGCCGAGGATCAGGATGCTCGGTACCACAAGGTAACCGATGATGTCTACATATGGGTTGGTGACGGGGGCGATGAGGGTGAACAAGCCGAAAGTGAGCAGAGACAGCAGCCCGATGACCACCAAGAAGATACCCGTCATGCTGATCACGTTGTTCCACAGCGGGGTATACTTGGGTTTGTAGGGAGCGGCGCGCTCGGGCGCCGACCCGGTCGAGCTTTCCGCGCCGTCCGGGTCTGGGTGCGAAGGTGTCCGTGAAGCGGCCTCCCTTCTTTCCTGGTCATTCGTTGGCGGCATTTCCTGTCTCTTAGGCTACAGTTCTCAACTTGGCCGGGTTGGCTTACACAACCCGCTTACGCCCTGGCCGGAGATACGGTGTCGGCGGCCGATCGACCCGCCGGCTAGGATATCATCCTGAGCGTGGCGATCAAGGAGGCAGGGGGGGGTAAGGAGCCACGCCGTGCCGGATGGTTGCGCGCCCCTGAACCCGGTAAACCGCACCAGAAGGCTGTACGCCTCCAAGCGGTGTGGCGTTGGTCAACGGCTTGGGCGTCTCGGGCCCGGGGAGCTTCGCTGTTTGCCGAGCGAAGGTTGGCGGCTCCTGGCTGGTTAGGTAGATTCATGGGGGCTGTCGGCCAAGCGCGCGTGCGAAATAGAGGGAAGGTTTTCACCTGCGGGCGGGATTCCAGGAATAACAATCGCCTTCTTGCGAGGGCTGTTCGGGGCTGAACAGTGCGCGGCGCCCCCGGGCGAGAGCCAAGACGCGAGCCTGCTGGGGCGGAGGCTCGTACACTGGCTGCCGGACGGTCAGGAATTTGCCAGTCATCTTGTGGGAAAAATGCGCGAAGTATGACACCAACGATCCCTGTCGTGGGGTCTGTCTCCGGGTGGGTTTGTGTGACCGCGAGCGAAACTTGCGCTACGCGCGCGTCAATCAGCCCGAGAAGGGGCGGACGTGCCGGGCGTGCCACGAAACCCACGCCAGTAACAAGGCCAAGCACGTCCCGCGACTGGGTGCCGTTCGGTTCCAAGCGCTGGCGGCTGCCGATCAACTTCGAGCAGACCGAGACGGGCGGCCGGTGCAGCCCGGGTTGCCATCGAGCGTAGGGCTACGACCGCGTGAAACCGGTGTGATCAACCACCCGGCGCAGGGGCCTGCCACTCGGCTCAAGGCTAGCACTGCGCCGGGGGACGAGGGGAAAGACGAGAAGAAAGGAAGCCAGCCGTGACAGGCAGGTCACGAGTCGGCAACGGCTTGACCACCACTGCGGCGTACCTGCTGCTGGGGACGTGGGTGCTGTCTTACGCAAGCGTGGCGCTCGGGCAAGTCTCGCCCGAGAACGCTCGCTGTCTCGAGTGTCATGGTCACGATACGTGTGCGCGCAACTCGAACTGCTCAGCTGCGCTATGCGATTGCTGGCGTCTATCCGATTCCGACTTCCGCCACGATCGAATCGGGAGGCGATCAACATGTTGGACCGGCTTGGCGACGGGGCGAAAGCGCTCTACGGTGGACGCTGGCGCACCCTGCTAGGAGGCACGGATCATGTGGGTATCGGCACTTCGGTTCGCACCGGTCTTGGCAGCAGTACACCTCGTGCTTGGTGGGCTGCCGGCGTTTCCAGGCGAGTTCGCCAGCGACTGGCCGCGTGAGGTTGAGCGCGTCTGGATCGGACCCGCGTACTGGGCCAACCGGCTCCAGGACTGGCGCGTCCGGGATGGCCGGCTCGAGTGCGTCGAGGCGTCGGCCGATCGGCCGATGCGAACGGTGCACTTGCTTACGCGTGCTGTCGCCGAAACACCTGGGACGCTGGAGATGAGCGTCACAGTGGGGGCGATCGAGCCTGCTGCGAAGCCGGTTCCAGAGGCTTGGGTCGGTTTCCTGATCGGGGCGGGCGGCGCGCACGTGGACTATCGGCTATCAGCGCTCGTGCACCACCGGCCGGCTGAAGACGGCGGCCTCTTCGTCGGCATCGATGGCAGTGGTCGGATCATGTTCCGGGACAACGCGATTGGAAGCGGCCATGGGCTGCGCGAACCACTCATGCCGGGCGATCTGCCGATTCTGCGTGCGACAACGCAGCCGGAGATGGAAACGTGGGCGCGTCCGCCGGCCACACTGGAACTGACGCTCTACGCCGAGCCGGCGGGGAAGCGCTACGTCCTACGGCTGGTCGTCCTCGATCAGGAGCACGGCAGGAGCGTCGGCGAGGCAACGCTCGACAATGTCGCACCGGGCAAGCTGTCCGGCAGTCTGGCGTTGGTTTCGCACGGCAGCCCCTCTGGCGGACAGCAGGGCTGGTGGTTTCGCGACTGGCGCGTCCGTGGGACCAAGGTCACCGAACACGAGGAACGCGCCTACGGCCCCGTGCTGGCGGCATTGCACACGTTGTCCGGCGGTGTGCTCAAGATGACGGCGCAGATGGGGCCGTTGGGATCAGACGATACGCAGGTCGCGCGACTCGAGACCCGCCCGGGCGAGGAGCAGGCGTGGCGGGCCGTAGCCGAAGCGCGGCTGGTTGGCGACAGTTACACGTTTCCGTTTCGAGTGGAGAACTGGGATGCGACGCGGGACACGCGGTACCGGATTGTCTACGACCTGAAAACCGGGCGGAACACGACACGGCGGTACCACTATGAGGGCACGATTCGAAAGGAGCCGACGGGGCGGAAGTCGCTGACGGTTGCAGCGTTCACCGGGCATCGCGTTCATTGTGGAGCACCGGTGCAGTGGAACCGCAACGGGATCTGGTTTCCGCACAACGAACTGACCGCGGCGGTGAGACACCACCGCCCGGACGTGCTGTTCTTCTCCGGGGACCAGATCTACGAGGGGGATCTGACGGGCCCGCAGTACCGGCCGCTCGAAAAGGCAATGCTCGACTACCTCGACAGGTGGTATCGCTGGTGCTGGGCGTTCGGCCCGCTGGCGCGTGACATCCCGTGCATCTGCATTCCGGATGATCACGACGTGTATCACGGAAACCTCTGGGGCGCCGGCGGCCGGGCGACGGACAAACTCGACCAAGGCGGCTACTACATGTCGCCGGATTTCGTCCGCATGGTCGAGCGCACGCAGACCGCGCACCTCCCGGACGCGTACGACCCGACGCCGGTCGAGCAGGGCGTCGGGGTGTACTACACAGCGATGAACTACGCCGGCGTCAGCTTCGCCATCATCGAGGATCGCAAATGGAAGTCGCCGCCGTCCATGTTGCCGCCGGAAGCGGACGTTCAGGCCGGCTGGGTGCGGAATCCGGACTTCGATACGACCGAAGACGCTGACGTGCCGGGAGCAACACTGCTGGGCGAGCGGCAACTGAGATTCCTGCGGGACTGGGCGGCCGACTGGCGCGACGGCATCTGGATGAAAGTGGTGCTGTCGCAGTCGGTGTTTGCGAACGTGGCGACAGTTCCCAAGGACGATCTGAACGACGGGCGCATCACGGCCCTGGAGCCGTTGCCGCCGGACGCAACGCCGACGGACTACAAGCTGGCGGTGGACACGGATTCGAATGGCTGGCCGCAGACGGGGCGTAACCAGGCGCTGCGCGAGATGCGACGCGGCTTCGCGCTTCACGTCAACGGCGACCAACACCTGGGCAGCGTGGTGCACTACGGCATCGACACCTGGGAGGATGCCGGCTGGTCATTCTGCGTGCCGTCGATCGCGAACGTGTGGCCGCGGCGGTGGTATCCGCCGGTGCCGGGTGAGAACCGCCGGCCGGGGGCGCCACCCTACACCGGGCGCTTCCGTGATGGATGGGGCAACCACGTGACCGTGCACGCCGTGTCAAACCCGGCGAAGTCAGGCCATTCACCCGCGGCACTGTATGACCGCGCGCCGGGCTACGGCATCTTGCGTTTCCATCGCAAGACGCGGGAGATCACCATCGAGTGTTGGCCGCGATGGGTGGATCCGCCCGAGCCCGATGCGCAGCAATATCCGGGCTGGCCGATCACGATTCACCAACTGGACAACTACGCGCGACGGCCGGCTGCATACTTGCCGATGATCGAGGTGACGGGGATGGAGGACCCGGTGATCCAGGTGATTGACGAGGCGACGCGCGACATCGTCTACACGCTGCGGATTGCCGGTCGGACGTACCGTCCGCCGGTGTTTGCGAGGGGCACGTACACGGTGAAAGTCGGAGAGCCGGGGACGGCGCGGCTGAAGACGCTTACCGGCCTGCGACCCGCTGGCGTGCGCGGCGAGACCGTGAAAGTGCCGTTTTGATCAGGTAGAGCGAGGCTATCCGGCGTTGCTCTAATGACGTTCAGTCGGACTTTTCGCGCGCGACTGTCTGACGTCGAAGCGCTCTCGAGGCTGTGGTTACCGAGGACGGGAGCGAAATGCCGAGACCCGAGCGCGGGGCATCACGCCGCCCCTTTTTCATCGTCGTCTGCAACAACACGAACGTGTCGAAGCTAGTCTACGACTACGTCGCTGGCTGGCGTCGTGCGTCACGTGCAAGGACCACGCCTTCCCTCGGCTTCTGCTACTGATCGGGTTCGCCCATGACGCCGCCGACCAGCGGACCCGGGCGCTTGGCGGGGAAGGTGATGCCCTCTTCTTCCTCGTGGCAATCGTCACACGTGGGCGGGCGGTCGAATCGGCGCTCCACGTGACATACGTCGCAGTCGTGCTCGGCGTGATTCTTGTCCAACACCTGCCCGGTCACGCGGTGATTGAACGTGCTGGGACTCCAGGCGCCGTGACAGGCGTTGCAGTTGCTGTCCGGCTTGGCGAACGGCACCTGCGCGTGGCAGCTACGGCAACTCTTGTCGTCGTGGTATTTACTCAGCGGCCAGCCGGTGCTGGCATGGTCGAATGGCTCGGGCTTCGGCCGGTTTTCTGGCCAATGGCAGCGCGCGCATCTGCCGGCCGTCCGGCCCGCCAAATCCATGTCACCTTTGTGACACCGGATGCATTGTCGATGGTGCTCGGCCAGCGTACGCGGCCGCTCCTGTTCCCTGTCCTGCGCGTGGCAGCGTGCGCAACTCCGCTCGTGGTGGCATTCCACGCATCTCAGGCCGAAGCGCTGTACGTGCTCACGGTGCCGGAAGATGACCTGCGTCTCCGTGGTCTGCGGTGATCTGCTGCTGTAGATATCCGTATCTGGCTCGGGAATAGGCGGATGCATCAGGCTCAGCATGTCATCCTTTGTCGGGAGTGGTGCCGCGCTGTCCGCGCTTGCCACGCCGGCTTTCTCACGATGGCAGGTGTCGCAGTTCCTTTCGTTGATCCACTCACGATGGCAGTTCAGACATTGCTGATGGTAGGCGCCCCTCAGAGCAGGCTTGTTGATATCCGCCTCGCCGTCCGAGATGCCATGGCAGGCTTTGCAGGCGGGGTATTGCCGGCCTACCGGCGTGTAATGATGGCAGGTAATGCAACCCTGGGCCATCTCGGCCATCCTGGCGTGACCGGCGTGGTCGAAGGGCACCGGCAAGTACACGTCTTCCAGCTCGTCCAGAATGACCACGTCCGGAGCTTGCTGCTCGAGCAGGTGGGCGTCGCCTCTCGGGGGCCGCAGCCGCATGCAGGGGAGTAAACAGGGATTCTGCGGCGTAGGTCTATCGCAGAAATGGCAACGACCGCAACTGGCGGCGAACGCCTCTGGGGGAGTCAGAGCTGCTGTCCGTGTGTCAACCTGTGCTTCTTCCGTTGTTGCTTCCTGAGCGTGTACCCACTCCCCTCCGAGGAGCAGTATCACGCAGCAGACGAGCTCGACTCCGCGCATGGTGTTGCACCCTTGTCGGCCGACGGCAACCGGCCCTATCCCGCGCGGGCTTGTCACCGCTGTCGGCCACGTACGGTTGCCCGGCGTCGGCTGCGCCCAGATCTGCCGATCATGGGCCGTAGTCCTTGACTCGTGCAGCATCTTTGTCCTCAGGCCGTTCTCGGCTTCGCTGGAGGCGTGATCACCGGAAAGTAGATCGCGATGGCGCGCCACAAGAAAATCAACCCCGCTATCAGCCCGATAGTTGATCCCCATTCAGCCAAAGATGGGTGGTACACCTTGTCAGTATAGGGAGGATGATAGCCAATCACATAGACGTTCGCGCGATTCAGAATCACCCCCAGCATGACGAGAAAACAGGCTACTCCCAGCCAAGGTGGCGAGTGGCGGACGCGACGGGAGAGCAGCATGATCATGGGAATCAACAGACCCACCACCATCTCAAGAATGAACGCGCCGCCCTGGAGCGATTCCGGCACGAGGTGAACGTAAGCCCGGCGGATGAGCAGGTCGCCGACCTTGAAGGCCAGGTAGATGCTGAGAAGGACGGGGACGCACTTGGCCAGGCGTGCGAGAATCTCCATAGGCGGCTTGAGCTTCAAGGCCCACCAGCCGCAAAGACATACGAAAATAACCACGGGAAAACCGGATACTATCGCTGATATCAAGAACAGCAGGGACAGAATGGGGGTGTGCCACAACGGGTGCAGCTTCGACGGTGCCAGAACCATGACGTGGCCCAATGACGACTGGTGCAGACAGGATATGCCCACGCCCAGGATGATAAACAGGAACATGGCCTTGTCGGCCACTTGGTTGAGCGCGGCGCACAGGCGCCCGAGCCACGGGTGTCGCCGGTTGCCGACGTAACGTTCACAGAAAACGGGCACGAACTCAATGTAAAGCACAGCCATGTAGCACATCACGCACATGCCGACCTCGAACAACGCGGAATTGCCCTGCCACATGCTCGGCAAAAGCGGATGCCAAATGTTGTAGTACTTCCCCAGATCGGCGAAGAGGGCCAAGCAGGCGAAGGTGTAGCCCAACAGCGCGGCGACCAACGCCGGTCGGGCCAGAACGTGATAGTGCTCTCGATGGAAAATGTGGGCTATTGCCGCAGTGGTGAAGCCGCCGGCTGCCAGGGCAATGAAGGATACATCCGCGACTATCCATATTCCCCACGGATACTGTTGGTCCAGGTTGGTACTCGCTGCCAGGCCAAATATAAAGCGGTAAGCTGCAAAGCACGCTCCCATAGCCATTAGGACGAGTAGAACCCATACCCCCGGCGTAAGCAGATTGTGGTTGACTGGAACCGGTCGGTCATGAACACTCACGAGAATCGCCCTTTGGGTCTAGCGGTGTCGGGCGTGCGTAGGCACGCGGTCTCTGTAATCCTCCTGACCGTTGGCTGGTGAGGCCTGCCCGAGCTCGCGTCCCGCTCCTTGTGATTCCGCTGGGGCAGCCTCCGCCAGGCCCGGTCGGACCTCCGGCCTGAACAGCCACATGATCAAGCCAAGCACCCCGCACCACGCGAGCGGTGGCACAAAGTGAATGAAGACGCCGTGCTGAACGGCTTCAGAAAGGCGTGGCGGCGCCTGAGGAGCGACGTTCAGAAACCCGAGTTCTTCGAATGGCACGCCGGAGATGTATAGCCATGACGTACCACCGGCCTCATGTTCTCCGTACACGTGGTTGATGTATACGTCCGGGTGCTGCGTGATCCGGTCATGGGCCATTTTGAGCAAGTCAGCGCGCCGGCCATAAATCAGGCACTGCTTGGGGCAGACCCGAACACAGGCGGGTATATCTCCTCTGTTCGGGTTCCCTTCATTCGAGCACAGCGTGCACTTTCGAACCTGCGGGGCCAGCGCGTTCTCGTACTCGTACGCCGGAATCTGGAAGGGACAAGCGACCATGCAGTACCGGCAGCCCATGCACTTCCAGGGGTCGTAGCTAACCGCCCCGTTCGGCTCCTTCTGCATCGCGCCCACGAGGCACGCGGACACACAGGCAGGATCCAGGCAGTGGAAACAGTTGGCTTTCACGTAGGTTGGTGGACCCCCGCCCGCTGCACTTTGGCCGAGGAATCTGTTTACCGTCGTGTACGTCTGTGGCCCCGGCCGGCGATGTTCCTGGAACACGGACTCGTCTAGCAGCTCGTCCTTCGTCGGCACTTCGAACCCGTTGGCTTCGGCGCAGGCAGCTTCACAACGTCGACATCCATTGCATTTGGTAAGGTCGACGAGCACACCCATGCCCTCGTCAGAAGCCTGGTTGGCCTCAGAGCCCGCCGCCTGGGCGCAGCCCAGAAGTGCCGCCGAGCCACCTAGCCCCACCACACCTGCCTTCTTCAGAAGCTCGCGACGGTTAAGATTCACAGCAACCATCCAGTTCTAGTGTAATCATCTGCACCAGCGCCTCCGCTCTGCTTCGTACCCGCTCAGAATCGCCAGTAGGCATATCCTTGGAGCTGAAGATCAACTATCCGCGGACACGCACCGACGACCACCGTTACTTCGGGCAGTGCATCTTGTTTCTTCCAGCCGTGCTCCGCCATCGTCTCGGCGCACAGCTCGATGCTCACTCCCAGGTCGTCGAGTTCGCGGATGAGTGCTTTGTTTGGGTTCCCGTTTCCGTCTGTTTTGAAAGCCTGGTAGGGTCCGTCCTTCAGCAGCCAGTAACCCGCGGGTCCATGAACAACGGCGGAGATATGCAGTTCACTGGCCGGGATCCCGATCGACTCGTAATGTTCGATGAGCCTGCGAATAGACAGAAGTCCGGCGCCAACCCCATCCTTCCATTCGTCTTCGTCTATTCGACAAACGATGGCGATGTTGCTTTCGACCGTGAGTCGCGCCGGACCGGCCGGCGAGGTTAGCCACCCCCACGATTTGAAGATTGTCGCGCCCTCCGGCGACGCCAGAAATTCTACAAACCGTCCTGCCAACGGCTTGGCCTTGCCGCGCTCGGTAAGACCGACGCTGCACTGGCGATAGACTCGGTAGTCCGGGCCGACGGGGACTAGATCTGCGTGATCGTGAAGAGGCGTGTACCAGATGTTCCACGTGATCCACGCATCAATGTCATCTCTCTCGCGCCAGGTTCTCACGGCCGTCGCGCTATTCGGAGCGAAGAAGACGATGTTGTTCCGCAGTGCCCGGATGGCCCGGACATCGCCTTGTCTGCCGGCCATGTCTTCCCAGAGGCCGGTCTGCCCCGAACCCGTTACCACCATGATCCTGATACCTGGCCGCAGGAGATTGGGAAAGTCACGAATTCCCTTCGGGTTGCCCGGGCGCACCAGGATGGCCGACGGGCGGAGATAGAGCGGCTTTACAGAGGCCCGATCGACCCCCAGCTCCCCGCTGCGAACGAAGTCCGACATCATGAACTCTGCGCTACTGAAGATCACATCCGCGTTGGTCTTCGCTGTGATAAGCCACTTGTCCGCCGGCCCCGACACTACCTCCACCTGCACACCGTGTGTGTTTCCGAAGGCCACGGCCGCCTCGTGCATAGCCGGGGCCGGCCCCTCTGACCCGTACACACGTATGACGTCCTGAGCGAGGGTCTTTTCGGCTCGACACACCCCAAACGCTGACAGCACGACTGCTAACCAGCACGCCTTATGAGCTGAACATGCACACATGGTTCGCTCTCCTATGCTATCTGAATCCGCTCGGTCCACCGATCCGGCGACGCGGGCACTGCCGCGCCGCGGCTTCACAACCTCATGTAGCTGTATCCCTGTCGTTCCAGCTCGACCACCCTCGGGCAGACGCCGGCCACGATCTTGACACCAGGCAGGATATCAGTGCGTGCCCACCCGTGGTGCTTCATCGCCTGGGCGCACACTTCCACACTGATCCCCGAGGTGACCAGATCGTGGATCAGGGTACTGTTGGGATTACCAACTTGCTTCGCCACAAACGCACTATACGGTTCGTCCTTCAGAGCCCAATACGCGGCACCACCGTGCAAGATGACCGCAACATTCACCTGGCTCGGCGGGATTCCTAGCGACTTGTAATCCTCAACGACTTTTCGAATGCGCGCCAGCCCCTTGCCGACGTGGGACTCCCACTCATCGTCTTGCACGTCATGAACGATGCGAATCACACTGCGCGCCGTGAGCGGCGTGGATGTGTCGGCGGTGGTTATCCAGCCCCACTTGGCGAAGATACCGGCGGCCTCGGGGCCGGTCAGGAATTCGATGAATTTGGCGGCCAGTGGGTCGTTTGCGCCACGCTGCGTCAGGGCGATGCTGCACTGACGATAGATCACGTAGTCTTCGCTGAGTGGTACCAGATCCGAGTGGCGCGAGTCCGCCTTGTACCAGATGTTCCAGGTGAGCCATGCGTCAATCTCCTTCCTGGCGAGCCACGTCCGTCGGGCCTCGGTACTGTTGGAGGCGAAGAAAACGATGTTGTTGCGTAGGGCCCGTACGGTTCGGAAGTTGCCCTGCTTGCCGGCCATGTCTTCCCAGAGGCCCACTTGTCCAGAGCCATTCACCACCATCACCGTGACGCCGGGCCTCAGCAGGTCCGGGAAGTCGTGGATGTGCTTCGGATTGCCCGGCCGTACCAGGATGGCCGAAGGACGCCAGTAGAGGGGCGTCACGGAGGTTTCATCGATGCAACCGTCCATGTCACGAATGAAATCCGTCATCATGAACTCGGCGCTGCTGTAGATCAGGTCGGCGTCCTGCTTGGCCTTGTCAAGCCACTTGCTGGTAGGTTTACCGACGACGTCAAGTTCAACGTCGTGGCGGTTGCCAAAAGTCTGTGCCGCCTCTCTGATCGCAGGGTAGGGGCCCTCCGCACCATAGACGTGCAAGATGTTTTGTGGGTTGGCAGCACTGACAGAGACTGCGCCAAGGCCGAGCAGCAACCCGAGCGATCCGAAACGCTGACGAATTGAAGGAACGCACATGGCATCAACTCCTATGTGTATCAGCTCCGATATCCGAAGCGCAGGTCCGCGAACGTATTCCCTATGCCCGCTACGTGGCTGGCTATTGAGAGCGGCGAGCGATCCGCCGGCCAGAGAACGATTGGCTCAATAGCCGCCTTTCCGTTCCGTCACTCATGCCAAAGCCGTGCGGGCACCGCGGTCGTTGTGGTGAGTCCCGGCCTGGCCCGTATCGCCACGCAGCCCAGCAGGTCCCGCGTTGGCGACACCATGCTTTCCCCAGGAGTCTGGTATTGCTGCGATCGCCCTGGGAGCGCTCACGGCAGATAGCCCAGAGCTCGAAGCTGCCGGTGGATGGCCTGGATTTCCGCGCGCGTGTAGCTCGGCGGCTCCTTGGGGATCTTCTCACCGGCCGCGATCTCACGGAGCACGTAGACCGCGAATTCCGTGACACTCCTGAATCCGGTATCCTCGATGAGCGCTGATAGATTCCGGTACAACTGGGCTGGAATCTTCAGGGTGACCTTGTCCGGGCTGTCTGGTTGCTTCAGTGGCAAATTGGTCTCCCAAAACGCTCCTATTGGAATATAGCTTGAGTCTTATGAGAGTGAAATGGTCAATCCATGCCATTTCGCGGGCGGTCACGCCCTGCCCGATAGTGCGGCGGCGTGGCACAACTGTACGGGTGAAGCCAGCGGACCGGCAGTCCGCAGATGGAGCCGGGCCCTGACGGCTCCGGCCCGTTCCGCAACTGGCGGACTACAGGAAGAGTGTGAACGAACGCCAGGGGTAGTGCCTGGCCCGAAAGCGGTCCCTCAAGGCGATCGGGCGGGGAATGCTGGCCTACGCGTCGGCCAGACCTTCGCGGATCGCGTAGCGAGCCAGCTCAACCCGATCGTGGATGTCAAGCTTGGTCATCAGGTTAGTCGTATGGCGGCTGACCGTGTTCGCGCTGATGTGCATGGTACGCGCGATCTCCTTCTTGGCCATTCCCCGGGCGATGTATCGCAAGACTTCCAACTCTCGGTGCGTGAGCGTTGAAACGCGGGATCGTTGCGGGTGGGTGAGTCTGGCACCGGCAGAGTCGACCACGATTCGAGCTTGGATTTGGGGGGAGAAGTAAGCTAGGCCGGCAGCCACCTTGCGGATCGCCTTAATCACGGAATCTTCCGGCTCGCTCTTCGTTATGTAGCCCCAGGCTTGCACCGCGAGCGCCTGCTCGATGTAGCGGTCGTGGAAGAAGGCGCTAAGGAATATGATCCGCGTGTCGGGGCACCGCTCGCGAATGGTGCGGGCCGCGCCGAAAGAGTCACTGCCCGGCATCTCGATGTCCATCAGGAGAATATCCGGCTTGAGTCGTAGCACCGCGGTGACCGCCTCGTCGGCGTTGCTCACGGCTGCCGCGACGGTCAGGTCCCGTTCGGCATCCAACCGGCGTTTCAGCATTCCACGCACCATGGCGTGGTCATCGGCAATCAGGATCACCAACGGGCGCGTCACGGCTGTTTTCCCCGTGGTCTGTCCGCGGCGAGGGCATGCGCTACGGCCTCGGCGAGCTCCGGCATGCCAAAGGGCTTGCGAAGCAGAACCGTTTGGTCATCGAGTTCATTCGGGTCCAGGCTAACATCTCCACTGATCATGAGGGCGGGGGTCCCGATGCCTTCCTGACGAATCTGTCGCAGGCAATCCGGCCCACTCCGCTCGGGAAGGTCTGCGTCGAAGAGGAACAGCCGTACTGTATCGCGATGCTGTTCGAACGCATCAAGAAGTGCGAGCCCGTCCTCGGCCTGGACCACCTCATACCCGAGAGACTCCAGGGTGGACGCGATAATGGCGCGGACATGGCTGTCGTCCTCGGCGAGCAGGATGAGCTCCCCTGCTCCCTGCGGCACGATAGTCGCGAGTTCCGCAGGCTCGGGTGTCGGGCCAGCTTCGATGCAGGGCAAGACGATGGTGAGCGTTGTGCCTTCATTGACCTCCGATTGAACCTCGATGCGTCCTCCGTGGTCTTTGACAACCCCGTGCACGATCGACAACCCCAGCCCAGTGCCCTGGCCGCGCGTCTTGGTGGTGTAGAACGGCTCGAAGATCCGAGACTGGACTTCCGGCGTCATCCCCACGCCGGTATCCGCGACAGTCAACCGGGCGGTCCGGCCGGCTGTATCCAGGGTGTCTGGCAGGTCGTCAACGTCTGTCTCGCTGGCCGGCGAAAGGGTAATACCTATGGTTCCGCCCTCCGGCATGGCGTCCCGCGCGTTAACCGCCAGGTTCAGGACGACCTGCTGCAACTGGGTCTGATCGGCGTTCACCCAGAGGGGGGCCTGGCAGGCGATGTCCACCTCGAGTTCGGTGGCGGCGGGAAGCACGCGGTGCAGCAGTCGCTCGGATTCCCGGACGACTGTGCGCAGGTCGATCGGCTTCTTCTCGGTGGGAAGCTTGCGGCTGAACGTCAACAGACCCCGCGTCAGCTCCGCCGCCTGGTGGGTAGCCTCCTGTATCCACTGGAGTTCTTTGTGGGCCTGGGACCGGTCTGCCAACACGGTGGCCGCGCGGTCGGTGTGGCCGCGGATAACGGTCAGCAGGTTAGAGAAATCATGGGCTACCCCCGCGGCCAGTTGTCCGACGGCTTCCATCTTATGGGCCTGGTGCAACTGGTCCTGCAGGGCCGCCCGGTCTTCTTCGATCTGCGTACGTTCGATGATTCTGCCCAAGCGTCCGGCGATCGCCTTGATGAGCTTTCGCTCTTCCTCCGTGAACGGTCCCTCGTCGGTCTCGGGCCGGTCCGCGAGGTGGCCGACCTCGACGGCCCCGACGGGCTCGCCACGTGCTACGATGTCGCAGGCGAGACATTGCCGTGTCTCTTCGAAGTTCGTAGTGCCGTAACTCTGTTCTTTGAGCTTTATGCGTGCGCAGGTCAGCTCCGGACGCGGCCAGGCGTCCGGAATCAGGGCGACAGTCCCCTGCAGGATCCGCTTCAGGGAGCTGTCCGGCTGCTCGACCAAGTTGGCCATCCCGTACAGGCAGTTCAACTCCTTCACGCGTTTGGCGAGGGCGTCCGAACGCTTCCGTAGCTCCTCCCTCGAACGCAGGATCGACAGGAAAAAGGGGCCGATGCGTGCCACACCCACCAACATGAGCACGGATATGGCCAGTGCGACAGACTCTCCGGCCATGTCCGGCGGGTGGGCTGCGTCGTGCGACAGCGAGCGATAGAGGACGATGCTGCGGCGGATAGCCATCAGAAATGCTACCGCGGCGATCAACAGCCAAGTGGGGTCCCGGCCCGTGATCCGCAGTACGCGCAGGGCCAGGATCGCCGCTGCATATTGAACCACTGTTGCCAGACCGACCACCACGTTCATGGCTATGCTCCAGTCACCTGGATGACAGGTCGAGGAGGTTTCTCGGGCCACGCTGCCCTTTACACCAGTTTACTCTCCTGCCCGTCAGCCGCACTACTTCTCTGTTGCCGCGGCCGGACGCGTGCCAACCCGTTGGCCATCGCCTCGCCGGCCCATGCCGGGCGCGCAAACATGCCAACCGCCAGGGGCAATACAAGCGGCGCAAGAGGAATGCGTCGGAACATCTTCAACCTTCCGCTGGGAATCCACAGACCGCGCCGAATGTGGAGGGCGCTGCTGCATGAGGGGACCGTTCAAGCCGGTCTCCCCGCCATCCAAGCCGGGGAGCTATCACTCACGTTTCGCAAACCCAGGTTGCCAACTGCCAGACGCGTTGCGTACCTGACGAGGCCTTCCACGCTACGTGCCCGCGCTGTATTGTCCTCTAGGTACCCTCGTGCGCCTTGGGAGCTTCGCGTGGAACGCTTTTCGAGCCTGCTGTTGAAGATCTGGAGGCAGGTCTCCTGCCACGTCAAGATCGAGGAGTCGGTGCCGCTCATCGCGCCGCTGCTCTGGGGGCAGCTCGCGGCTCAGTTGATCGGCGTGCTGCGTGTCGATGTGGGCCAGCGGCGTCTGGAGGCGATCGCGGTCGAGAAGCGGCGCGCGGAATCCAGTGAGTTCCCACGTTATCGTCAGATGCAGGAGAAGGAACTGGAGGATCTCCTCGCTTGGGGCCGAACCGAAACCGTGCTCCGCGGCAGCAGCCCTACTGCCGACCGCCGTCTGCTCGATCTGATTCGTCCGACGGGCGGCGGCGATGTGCTCGCCGGCGCTCTGACAGACAAGGCCGGCGTGTACGGCGTGTTTGTGGCGGCGGCCGTCCCCCCGGACGTATTCAACGCCGAACACGAAATACTCGTGCAAGCCTTGCTCGAGCCACTGACTGTCGCGCTACAGAACGACCGGCGGGTTACCGAAATCTCGGCGCTGCGCGATGCCGCAGAGGCCGACCGGCTATCGCTGCTGCGTCGACTCGGCCGCGATGCGATTGTGGACGCGATCGTCGGTGCCGAGTCCGGGCTGAAAACCGTCATGGAACGCGTGGACCTCGTGGCGCCGTCGGATCTGCCGGTGCTGATCCTGGGCGAGACCGGCTCGGGCAAGGAGGTCATCGCGCGCGCGATCCACCAGCGCTCGCCTCGTCACGGCGGGCCGTTTCTTCGTGTTAACTGTGGGGCCATTCCGTCCGAGCTGATCGATTCCGAGCTGTTCGGCCACGAAAAAGGCAGCTTCACTGGGGCGACAGCGTTGCGGAAGGGCTGGTTCGAACGGGCGGACGGCGGATCGCTGTTTCTCGACGAGGTCGGCGAACTATCGCAGGCCGCACAGGTGCGCCTGTTGCGTGTCCTTCAGGACGGCACGTTCGAGCGGGTCGGCGGTCAGCGCACTTCGACCGTTGACGTCCGCGTCATCGCCGCCACGCACCCCGACCTCCAGGTCAAGGTAGCTGATGGCCGCTTCCGTCAGGACCTCTGGTATCGCATTGCCGTCTTTCCCATTGAGCTTCCGCCGCTGCGCGCCCGGCGCGAAGACATCCTGGCGCTGGCCAACCACTTCGCACAGCGGTCCGCGCGCCGCTTCGGCTTCGTTGCGCTGACGGTCTCACCCGAAGACCTGCCACCGCTCCTGGAGTACTCGTGGCCCGGCAATGCTCGCGAGCTGGCCGCGGTGATCGACCGCGCGGTGATCCTCGGACAGGGCAAGCGCTTGGAGATCGCCAAGGCCCTGGGCATGCCGCTCAGACCCGGCGGTGTTCAACCCGTGACGAGTGACAACCGTGCCGACGTGACCCGGGCGTCCGATGAATCCAAGCCGAGGTCGTTGGCCTCGCAACGGCTGGACGATGTGATGCGGGAGCACATCGAACGGGTGTTGGCAGCCACACACGGCAAGATCGAAGGGCCCTTGGGAGCGGCAGAAGTACTGGCCGTCAACCCACATACACTCCGCGCGCGGATGCGCAAGCTCGGAATAGACTGGGAGCGGTTCCGAACAGCTTCTTGAGCGGCGCAGGCTGAAGGGTACGAGCAGTCCGCTCTGCGAGGTTTGGGGGATCGCGACTGGACCATCGGCGGGCCTCGTCCACCCACATCTCGCGGCGGGACGGTCGATTCGCCAGGGCCGCACGCCGGACAGCCCGTGGCGGGGCACGGCCGAGCCCGTGACATTTCACGGGCACCCCGTCCAGCATGCCCAAAAACGGCGTTCCAGGCGTGGCACACACCGTGCAAAAGCCCTTTCTCGCAGCTTTAAGACCATCAGAGAAACAAGGAGATGCGGATGAGGCTGGGATTCTACTTATCGCCCGTACTCGTCATCCTGCTCTTCACCCCCGCGATGCCGGCACTGGCTGACGATGAGGTGAGGATCCTGAACGTCTCGTACGACCCCACGCGTGAGCTCTATGAGGAGTTCAACCAGGCCTTTGCCAGCTATTGGAAGGGAAAGACCGGCCAGACAGTCACGATCCGCCAATCGCACGGCGGGGCCGGCAAGCAGGCCCGCGCGGTCATTGACGGCCTGGAGGCCGACGTCGTGACGCTCGCCCTGGCTTATGACATCGACATGATGCACGAACTGGCCGGGCTGATCCCGGCCGATTGGCAGAAGCGACTGCCCCACAACAGCTCGCCGTACACGTCGACCATCGTGTTCCTGGTGCGCAAAGGGAACCCCAAGAAGATCAAGGACTGGGACGATCTCGTGCGGCCCGGGGTTGGCGTGATCACGCCGAACCCAAAGACCTCCGGCGGGGCGCGCTGGAACTACCTGGCAGCCTGGGCCTTCGCGTCCAGGCGGTGCGAGGGCGACGAGGCCAGAGTCCGCGAGTTCATAAGGAAGCTCTACAAGAACGTGTCCGTGCTGGATACCGGGGCGCGCGGATCGACCAACACCTTCGTCCAGCGCCGCATCGGCGATGTGTTCCTGGCGTGGGAGAACGAGGCGCTGCTCGTGACCAACCGGCTGCGCCCGGGCGAATTCGAGATCGTCGTGCCGTCCGTCAGCATCCTGGCCGAACCGCCCGTCACCATCATCGACAAGATCGTGGACAAGCGCGGCACGCGCAAAGTGGCAACCGCGTATCTCGAGTATCTCTACAGCGCTGTCGGGCAGGAGTTGATCGCGAAGCACTTTTATCGCCCACGGATGCCGGAAGTCGCGAGCAAGTACGCGGATCGTCATCCAAAGGTGAAGCTGATCACGGTGGACGACGAGTTCGGCGGCTGGCAGGCAGCGCACGCCAAGCACTTCACCGAAGGCGGCATATTCGACGAGATCTTTGCCCCGTAGTCGGATGGCCCCGGTGTGCCAACGCGAGCGCGCTGCGATGCTGAGAGCCCACCGAAACGTCCGGACAGCGGCCTCCGCCGTCGCAGGCCGGGGCGCCATCAGCCATCGCGCGGAGACAGCAGATGAAGCTCACTCGATCGGGCCGGCGTTCGGTCATCCCGGGATTCCACCTCACCATGGGCTTCTCGGTCCTGTACATGAGTTTCCTGGTGCTGATCCCGCTCTCGACGCTGGGTCTTTGGGCAGGACGGCTGAGCTGGCAGGAACTCTGGACCACGTTTAGCGCCCCCCGCACGCTGGCAGCATACCGCCTCAGCCTCGGCGGCGCGCTGATCGCGGCCGGCGTCAATGCCGTGTTCGGGCTTCTGATCGCCTGGGTGCTGGTTCGGTATCGCTTCCCCGGGCGGCGGATTCTCGACACACTCGTTGATTTGCCGTTCGCACTCCCGACCGCTGTTGCTGGCATCTCGTTGACCGCGATCTACGCGCCGACCGGCGTCCTCGGTGGCCTGCTCGATCAGGTCGGTATTTCGGCGGCCTACAGTCCGCTCGGCATCATCATCGCGATGACCTTCGTCAGCTTGCCGTTCGTCATTCGCACCACGCAGCCGGTACTACAGGACATCGACCGCGAGGTGGAAGAAGCCGCGGCGACGCTGGGGGCCGACCGGTTCCAGGCGTTCGTCCGTGTGATTCTGCCGGCGATCCTTCCCGCCGTGCTCACCGGGTTTGCAATGGCCTTCGCGCGGGCCGTGGGTGAATACGGATCGGTGGTCTTTATCTCAGGCAATATGCCCGGACGTACAGAGATCGTGCCGCTGCTGATCATGACGCGGCTGGAGGAATACAACTACGCGGGCGCGACCGCCGTCGCGCTCGTGCTGCTGGTCCTGTCGTTCATGATGCTGTTGGCAATCAACCTGCTTCAGGCGTGGGCGCGGCGCAGCGCACCGGTCTAGCTGCCATTGCCGCGCGCGCCACCTGTGGAAAGGGACCTGATGGGTGCAATCGTGACCGACGCCAGGTCAGCCGACGCGGCGCCCGGGACCGCCGTCCGACACTCCTCGGCGCTCGTTCGCTGGGCGCTGGTCCTGGCCGCGGTGGTTTTCCTGGGGCTGATGCTGATCCTGCCGTTGGTGATCGTGTTCTGCAGCGCGTTTGAGAAGGGCTGGCAAACCACCGTCGCCGCCCTGACCCATCCCGACGCGCGCGCCGCCATCCGCCTGACCGCGTTGACGGTCATGATCGTCGTACCTATGAACGTCGTGTTCGGTATCGCAGCCGCTTGGGCGATCACGAAATTCCGCCTTCGCGGCAAGAGCGTACTGGTCACGCTGATCGACCTGCCCTTCAGTGTCTCTCCGGTCATTGCCGGCATGGTTTTTGTCCTGCTGTTCGGCGCCCGCGGTCTACTGGGCCCGTGGTTGGGGGAGCATGACATTCGGATCATCTTCGCCTGGCCGGGCATCGCGCTGGCGACCACGTTCGTCACGCTGCCGTTTGTAGCCCGCGAGCTCATCCCGCTGATGCAAGCCCAGGGCCGCGACGATGAAGAGGCCGCGATCAGTCTCGGCGCCGGCGGCTGGCAGACCTTCTTCCGGGTAACCCTGCCGAGCATCAAGTGGGGTCTGGCGTACGGCACGATCCTCTGCACGGCACGAGCACTGGGCGAGTTCGGGGCCGTCTCCGTCGTCTCCGGGCACATCCGCGGAGAGACGAACACGCTGCCCTTGCACGTGGAGATTCTCTACAACGAGTACCAGTTTGCGGCCGCGTTCAGCGTGGCCGGCCTGCTGGTGGGCATCGCGCTCTTGACGATCATTGCCAAGAGCATCGTCGAGTGGCGGATGCAGAGTAGTGTTCGCCGCGATGTGGACGGCGGCCCAGCGGCACAGGTCGCCTCCGACGAGCTCGGGAGCGAGCGATGAGCATCGAAGTTGCCTGTGTGACCAAGCGTTTTGGGGACTTCGCGGCTCTGAAGGACGTCAGCCTGCATGTCAACGCCGGTGAACTCGTGGCTTTGCTGGGACCGTCCGGCTCGGGCAAGACGACGCTGCTGCGGGTCATCGCGGGCCTGGAGGCACCCGATGCCGGCAGCGTGCTGTTTGAAGGCGAGGACGCCACCACACGGCACGTACGCCAGCGCCGCGTGGGGTTCGTGTTCCAGCACTACGCGCTGTTTCGTCACATGACGGTTTTCGAGAACGTGGCGTTCGGCCTGCGCGTGCGGCCGCGGAAGGTGCGCCCAGCGCGAGTGGAGGTTCGCCGGCGAGTCACAGAGCTGCTGCGGCTGGTGCAACTCGAAGGGTTCGCGAAGCGCTATCCCTCACAGCTTTCGGGCGGGCAACGGCAGCGGGTGGCGTTGGCGCGGGCCTTGGCGGTCGAGCCGAAAGTGCTGCTGCTGGACGAGCCCTTCGGTGCTCTGGATGCGAAGGTGCGCCAGGAGCTGCGCCGCTGGCTCCGGCGGCTGCACGAGGAGATCCACGTTACCAGCGTATTCGTCACCCACGATCAGGATGAGGCCCTCGAGGTTGCTGACCGGGTCGTCGTCATGAACGCCGGACACGTCGAGCAGGTCGGCACGCCCGAAGAGGTCTTTCATGACCCGGCCAGCGCCTTTGTGATGAATTTCCTCGGAACCGTCAACGTTTTTCACCGTCGCGTGGACAGTCTCACCCCCGCGGCCGACGCGATCGAGATTCAATGTCCCGACGAGCTCCCGGCGGGCTCGCGGCCGGCCAGAATCTTCGTGCGTCCGCACGACCTGGAGATCGACACCCACGCGACCGGCAAACCGCACCTGCGCGGCCGGGTGCAGTTCGTCAACGCGGCCGGTCCCCAGGTCAAGGTCGAGGTGCTGACCGAATTCGGCGAAGTGCTCCAGGTGGAGATGCCGCGGGAGCGCTATCAGTCGCTCGGTATCGCCAGGGACAGCGAGGTTTACGTCACGCCGAAGGAGATGAGGGTGTTCTTCGAGGATGGCCGCCCCGATTCGGCTTAGACGCCAGCGTGATAGTCGGAAAGGATGGTTCAGCCGTGCGCATCGAGAAAGTTGCCGTGATCGGGCTCGACTGCTGCGAGCCGAGTCTCGTGTTTGACCGCTGGCGCGACGATCTGCCCAATCTGCGCCGGTTGATGGAGTCCGGCCTGCACGGTAACCTCGAAAGCTGCCTGCCACCGATCACCGTGCCTGCCTGGACCTGCATGACCACCGGCAAGGATCCGGGCACACTGGGCGTCTACGGCTTTCGCAACCGCCGGGACCACAGCTACAACGGACTCAGTACCGCGACGAGCCTGGACGTGCGTGAGCCCCACCTTTGGGATCTTCTCAGTCGTGCCGGCAAGAAGACGATCGCGGTCGGCGTGCCACAGACGTTTCCCATCGTTTGGCCGCCGAACGGCTGCATGGTGACCTGTTTCCTGACCCCGAGCGTTGCGAGCGATTACACGCATCCGCCAGGGTTGAAGCGGGAAATCGCGGAACTCGTCGGCGAGTACATGATGGACGTGCCGGAGTTCCGCACGGAGGACAAGGCGTGGCTGCGGGAGCAGATCTACACGATGACCGACAGACGCTTCGAAGTCTGTCGGCATCTCTTGCGCACGAAACCGTGGGACCTGTTTTTCATGGTCGAGATCGGCGTCGATCGGATCCATCATGGCTTCTGGCGATTCATGGATCATGAGCACCACCGTTATACGCCGGGCAATCCATTCGAGAACGTCATCCATGACTACTACGTGCACCTGGACGGCCTGATCGGCACACTGCTCGCGGAGATCGATCTGAAGAAGACCGCCGTTTGGGTCGTTTCCGACCACGGCTCCAAGAGGCTGGAAGGCGGCGTGTGCTTCAATGACTGGCTCATCCGCGAAGGCCTGCTGGTGATGAAGGAGCCGGTCACCGAGACGAAGAGGTTCCGGTTCGACGACGTAGACTGGTTGCGCACGCAAGTATGGGGCGAGGGCGGCTACTACGGCCGCTGTTTCATCAACGTCGAGGGTCGCGAGCCCACCGGAACTGTGCCGAAGTCTCGGTACGAGGCGCTCCGGGATGAACTGGTCGTCAAGCTGGAGTCCATGCGCGACCCGCGGGGACGGCCTCTGGGCACGCGGGCCTACAAGCCCGAGGCAATCTACCGACACGTCAACGGCGTTCCGCCCGACCTGCTGGTCATCTTTGGCGACTTGCGCTGGCGCAGCGTCGGCACCGTCGGCAATCCTGACATCTACACGCGTGAGAACGACACCGGCCCGGACGACGCCAACCACGCCCAGCAGGGACTGTACATCCTATCCCATCCCTCGCTGCACGCGGCACGGCAGGACGCTTCGATCTACGACGTGATGCCCACGATCCTGAAGATAATGGGGCACCCGGCGCCAGCGGACCTGCGGGGCACCGCCTTGATATAGCGCCGCCGAATGCAGTCTGAGATTGCTACCTTCATCGTCGCCGCTGTTCGTCGTAACCGCCTCGAAACCGCTCATCCGAAGCTCTCGCTGGAGTGCATTGCAGAGCCTGATTACATCGGCCGAAAGGCGCTGCTGGAGGACCGGCCCGACGACGCGAGAGATGCCTTGGCTGCCTGCGGCGCCCTGAATCGCAACGGCCTCCTGCAGACCAACTTCGCCCGCGCCCGTCTGACGTCGAAGCGCTTTGGAGGCTGTGGTTACCGAAAACGCTGCCCGGGGAGCCGGAACGGCTGGTGGCGGGCCGGGCAGGGCAAGTGGGTCGAGTTCACCATTTCGATTTGCGCCACGAGAAGACCGCTGGGCCTTGGATGGCACGGCAGGCCTGCCCTGCTGACGCTCCCGCATGCGAAGCACCCCCGCGGCGAGAATCACGCCGACCTCGCCGAGCCGTTGCTCGGGCGTCGTGCACGCTGGATTGGTGAGATCAACGCAGACACGACGCTTGGCCATCGGCATCTCTCCGCGCGGACGATGCCCACAACGACCTTCACGTCGCGACCGGCAGCGCCGTCGGGCGGGATTCTCGGGGCTGCGCGTGCGAGGGTTGAGTGCTATTCCTAGTTGAAATTTCAAGAGATCGGCTCCATGAATGACGG
>CAZNFA010000010.1:0-111218 GCA_964572345.1 uncultured Planctomycetales bacterium | reverse complement strand
CACGATTCAACCTCTACCCGAAGCGCGAAACCGTGCTGCCTGAAACGGCACTAGACAGGTATGCTACTCGCGGTTGGCCCTTGCTGTCCAAAAGCTAGCCATGCGGTGGCCAGCACGCAGAGCTTGACATCGCCAGTGCGCGGGGATGCTATGCGCGGGCGGCTGGAGGAGGCCTCGGGTGCCCGCGTACAAGGAGTTCTCACCGATGCGTATCGTTGGCGGAATCATGCTCGGCTTGGTGGTCGCGGCCGTCGTGGGGCCGGGCCCCGCGCGCTTGGTCGCGGATGAGGGGGACGAGGAGCCCAGTGAGACTAAGGAGCAGCGGGACGCGCGGATGGCATGGTGGCGCGAAGCCCGCTTCGGAATGTTCATCCACTTCGGGCTCTACTCGAAGCTGGCCGGGGAGTGGAAGGGCAAGCAGATTGCCGGCATCGGCGAGTGGATTCTGCACTACGCACAGATCCCCGTGGACGAGTACGAGCCGCTGCGCGACCAGTTCAACCCCGTCAACTTCGACGCCGAAGAGTGGGTGCGCATCGCCAAAGACGCGGGCATGAAGTACATCGTGATCACCAGCAAGCACCACGACGGCTTCTGCTTGTTCAACTCGAAGTACACCGATTACGACGTGATGTCCACGCCGTTCAAGCGCGACATCCTCAAGGAACTATCCGACGCGTGTCGTCGGCACGGCATCCGCATGTGCTGGTACCACTCGATCATGGACTGGCACCACCCGGATTACCTGCCGCGGCGGCCGTGGGACAAGCGGCCGACGGACGACGCCGACTTCGATCGCTACCGGCAGTACCTGAAAAACCAGGTGCACGAGCTAATGACGAACTACGGCGATATCGGGGTGATGTGGTTCGACGGCGAGTGGGAGCGCACCTGGACGCACGAACACGGGCTCGACCTTTACAACGATGTCCGCAACATCAAGCCGGACATCATCGTCAACAACCGCGTGGACAAGGGGCGGCAGGGCATGCGGGGCATGACCCGCGCAGGCGGGTTCGCCGGCGATTTCGGCACGCCCGAGCAAGAGATACCGGCGACCGGTCTGCCCAGCGTGGACTGGGAAACCTGCATGACGATGAACGACACCTGGGCGTTCAAGAAACAGGATCACAACTGGAAATCGAGCGAAGACCTGATCCGCAAACTGGTGGACGTCGCGTCCAAGGGCGGCAACTTCCTGCTGAACGTCGGGCCCACCGCCGAGGGGCTGATTCCGCAACCCAGTGTCGAGCGGCTGCGCGACATCGGCAAATGGATGAAGCTCAACGACGAGGCAATCTACGGCACCAGCGCCAGTCCATTTCAGACGCTGCCCTGGGGCCGCTGCACACAGACGGTGCTCGACGCCAGCAACTCGCGGCTCTACTTGCATGTGTTTGAATGGCCGCAGGATGGCCGGCTCCGTGTACCCGGACTTCTCAGCGAGCCGATCGAGGCGCACCTGCTCATTCACATGCGGACCCAGTCCGGCATACGCCACGTAAACGTGTCACGCGACGGTGACGCGCTGGTCTTGCGCCTGCCGAGCGAGGCGCCCGATCCCATCGACACGGTTGTCGTGCTCGACATCGTCGGCAGCCCAGACGTTTGCGAGCCGCCGGCGATCGCGGCGGATAGTGACATCTTTGTCGATACTCTCGACGTGTCCGTGTCGTCCGACCGGGAGGGTGTGGAGATTCGCTACACGACCGATGGCAGCCAACCGACGGCCGATTCGCCGCTTGTAAAAGGCCCCATTGGTGTGACAAAAACGTCTGCGGTAAGCGCCCGCGCGTTCCGCGACGGAAAGCCCGTCAGCGGCGTCAGCCAGGCCACGTTCACCAAGGTCGAGCCGCGGCCGGCAGTGAAGGCCGACAGTCTCATGAACGGCTTGCGGTACGAATACTACGAGGGCGATTGGACCCAGTTGCCTGTCTTCGACCAGGTCTCGGTAGTCAAATCCGGCACGGTCGCGAACTTCCAGTTCTCGCCGCGCAACCGAGACGAGCACTTCGGCTTCCGCTACCGTGGCTACATCAACGTGCCGCACGATGGCGTATATACCTTTTGCACGACGTCGGACGACGGTAGCTGCCTGTACGTCGGCGAGCAGCTCGTCGTGGACAACGACGGTCTGCACGGCATGCTCGGGAAGTCCGCCGTGGTGGCCCTGGCGGTCGGCCTGCATCCGATTACGGTGACGTTTTTCGAGAAGACCGGCGGCGACGGGCTCGAAGTGTCGTATGCTGGACCGGGAATCGAGAAACAGCGCATCCCCGACGAGGTCCTAATGTCTTCGCAGCAAACCCAGCTACTCAAGCCCACCCCACGCCAGCTCGCTTGGCAGGAGCTGGAATTCCACGCCTTCGTTCATTTCGGAGTCAACACCTTCACCGATCGCGAATGGGGCGACGGCACCGAAGACCCGCGCATCTTTAACCCCACCGAACTGGACGCCAGGCAGTGGGTCAGGGTCTTCAAGAACGCGGGAATGAAACAGGTGGTGATGTCCGCCAAACACCACGACGGCTTCTGCCTCTGGCCCAGCAAGTACACCGAACACTCCGTCAAGAACAGCCCCTGGCGTGGCGGAAAGGGTGACCTGGTGCGCGAGGTTGCCGAGGCTTGTCGCGAAGCCGGTCTGAAGCTCGGCATCTACCTGTCACCGTGGGACCGCCACGAGCCTTCCTACGGCGATTCACCCCGCTACAACGAGCATTACAAGAGCCAGCTCACCGAACTGCTGACCAATTACGGCCCGATCCACGAAGTGTGGTTCGACGGCGCCTGCGGCGAAGGGCCCGACGGCAAGAAACAGGTCTACGATTGGGAAGGCTACATCAGCGTCATCCGCCGGCTCCAACCCGAGGCGGTAATCTTCTCCGATGCCGGCCCGGACATCCGCTGGGTCGGCAACGAAAGGGGCTTCGCCGGCGCGACAAACTGGTCCACACTGCGGCGCGGTGAGTTCTACCCCGGTACGCCGAAGTACAAGCAGCTTACGGAGGGGCACGAGGAGGGCACGCACTGGGTTCCGGCCGAGTGCGACGTGTCCATCCGCCCGGGCTGGTTCTATCACGCCAGTCAGGATGACCAGGTCAAATCGCTCGAGCGCCTGCTGGACATCTACTACAAGTCGGTGGGGCGTAACGGCGTTCTGTTGTTGAACGTTCCGCCCGACCGGCGCGGGCTGATCCACGAGAACGATACCGCCCGGCTGGCCGAATTCCGCGCCGTGATCGACGAGACCTTCCGCCACAATCTGGCGACGGGACAAGCGGCGACCGCCGACAACGTTCGCGCCAACCAGCCGCAGTACGGCGCGAACCGGACTCTGGACGGTGACTACCGAACGTATTGGACCACGGACGCCGGCGTGCACTCGGCGATGCTTACGGTCGAGCTGGGCAAGCCGGTGACGTTTGACCGGGCCATGATCCAGGAAGCGACCACGCTTGGCCAGCGGGTTCGGTCGTTCGCCATCGAAGTGTGGGACGGTCACCGGTGGCAGACGATCGCCGAAGGCACGACCATCGGCTACAAGCGTTTACTGCGATTCGACCCGGTCACGGCGTCCCGCGTACGCCTGACGATCCGCGATGCCCGCGCGTGCCCGGCCATCGGCGAGTTCGGCCTGTTCAAGGCCTCACCGAGAGAGGAAACACACGACTGATTCGGGATGTACGCCGGGCCCCTGCGCGCGGCAAGCCGCGCCGCCGGCACAGTCCGCGATCCGCGTGGAGTTCTGAGCCAAGGCCCGGAGTTGCGGGCAAACCCTCTAGTGTTCTGTCAGCCACCGTTTGATGGTTGACGGAGCACTAGAGTGCGGCTACTGGGACACGGATGCCGAGCGCCGTTTACGAGAGACGCTTGGTAGACAGCGAGACTGGCATGAGCCCGTTGGTTTTCCTTCCGATGGTCGTGTTGTTGAGTGTTCTCGCGGGTGCTTCGGTCTACGCGGGCCAGACCGCGCCGGTCGATGACGACGCCGACCGCTTGGCCTGGTGGCGCGAGGCGCGGTTTGGCATGTTCATTCACTGGGGGCCGGTGAGCCTCAAGGGCACCGAGATCGGCTGGTCGCGCGCTGGCGAGCGGCGCGGGCATCGATCCAAGCGCGGGACGCAGATCCCCCTCGAGATCTACGACAATCTCTACAAGCGGTTCAATCCCACCGGCTTCGACGCCGAGGAATGGGTGCAGATCGCCAAAGACGCCGGTATGCGGTACCTGGTGTTCATGACCAAGCACCATGATGGATTTGCCAACTTCGATTCGAAACTGACGGACTACAAAATCACCAGTCCGCACTCGCCATTCGGACGCGACATCGTCGCGGAGCTCGCCAAGGCGTGTCATGCCTCCGGCCTGCGGCTCGGTTTCTACTACTCCCAGCCGGACTGGCACCACCCCCACTACCGCACCCGGGAGCACGGGAAATACGTCAAGTACCTTCACGGCCAGCTTCGCGAGCTCTGCACGAACTACGGTAAGCTGGACATCGTCTGGTTTGACGGGCTGGGTGGCAGCGCGGCCGACTGGGATGCCCCGAAACTGATCCAGATGATCCGTGAGCTCCAACCGGGCACGCTTGTCAACAACCGCTGTGGCTTGCCGGCAGATTTCGATACTCCCGAACAGCGCATCGGCTCGTTTAACCGCGAGCGGCCCTGGGAGACATGCATGACCATCGGCCGACAGTGGGCCTGGAAACCGAACGACCAGATCAAATCGCTCAAGGAATGCATCCGGACGCTCGTGCAGGTGGTCGGCGGCGACGGCAACTTGCTCTTCAACGTCGGGCCCATGCCCGACGGCCGCATCGAGCCGCGGCAGGTCGAGCGGCTACGCGAGATCGGCCAATGGCTCGACAAGTACGGTGAGAGCATCTACGCCACGCGCGGCGGACCGCTCAAGCCTGGACCGGCCGGGGCCAGCACGTGCAAAGGCAACAAGGCGTACCTGCACATCCTGAGCTGGCCGGACGCAGGCGTGTTCCTGCCGCCGACCCCGCGTGAGATTGTCGAATGCTCCGTGCTCAGCGGTGGGCACGCGACGCTCCAACAGACGCAGGAAGGCGCGCGTCTCTGGGTGCCCCCTGAAGACCGGGATGAAATCGACACAATCGTCCTGCTCGAGCTTGACGCCTCCGCCGAGACGATAACGCCGATCAATTGGCGCGTTCCCTCTGGTTCGCTGGCATTCGACAACCCCGCTACCGCGTCCAATACGTTCCGGAATATGGCGGAGTACCGACCGGACAAGGCGGTTGACGACGATGAGCGGACGCGGTGGGCCACGGACGCGGGTACGAACGCAGCGTGGATCGAAGTAGACCTCGGCAAGCCAACGACGTTCAACCGTGTCCGCATTCGCGAGGCCGTCGAGTATGGCGAACGGATCCGGCGCTTCAACATTGAATACAAGGTCGGAGACGAGTGGAAGGTCGCCCTGCGTGGGCAGAACGTCGGTCGGCAATATGAAAGCGGCTTTCCCGCGGTGACGGCTCGTGACGTGCGGCTCAACATAGTCGAGGCGACCGAAGGGCCGACGATCTGGGAGTTTCAACTGTTTGACCAGACAGATTAGCCCTGACGCAGGCACCATGCTCGTCGGGCCAACTACTCACACACGGAGGAAATAAGAATGTGCTGCAAATCTACAGTGAGGTCCTCGTCACTGGCGTGTTGTTTAATTACCACCGTCGCACTATTGCTCACGAGCGCCGGCGGCGGCATAGCTCTCGGGCAGGACTCCACAAGACCCGAAACTGAAGCCCAGCGTGACCAGCGTATGGCCTGGTGGCGTGAGGCGAAGTTCGGCATGTTCATCCATTGGGGCCTCTACGCGATTCCCGCCGGGGAATGGAAGGAAAGCACGAACCACGCCGAGTGGATCCGGCACACGGCCCGTATTCCGATCGAAGAGTACGACAAGTTCGTCGCGCAGTTCAATCCGGTCAAGTTCGACGCCGACGCGTGGGCGCGGCTCGCGAAGGAGGCCGGCATGAAGTACATCGTGATCACCAGTAAGCACCACGACGGCTTCTGCCTGTTTGATTCCAAGTACACAGATTACGACATCATGTCCACGCCGTTCAAGCGCGACATCATGAAGGAACTGTCCGACGCATGCCGCCGGCACGGCCTCAAGATCTGCTGGTACCACTCGATCATGGACTGGCACCATCCCGACTATCTGCCGCGCCGGGGCTGGGAGGCCCGGCAGCGTCCCGCCGGGGGCGCCGATTTCGAACGGTTTGTCGAGCACCTGCGTAATCAGGTGACGGAGTTGCTGACCAATTACGGCGAGATCGGCGTGATGTGGTTCGACGGCCAGTGGGAAGGCGCCTGGACGCACGAATACGGCCAGCCGCTCTACGACCTATGTCGCCGGCTCCAGCCGAGCGTCATCGTAAACGACCGCGTGGACAAAGGGCGCAAGGGGCATAGCGGGGTCGTCGGCCGCGAGTATGCCGGGGACTTCGGCACGCCCGAGCAGCACATCCCGCCTACCGGTCTGCCGGGCGTGGACTGGGAAACCTGTATGACCATGAACCGGCACTGGGGCTACAACAGGCATGACAAGGATTTCAAGTCCACCGAGGACCTGATCCGCAAGGTCGTTGACATCGCCTCAAAGAACGGGAACTTCCTGCTCAACGTCGGGCCGACCGCCGAAGGGCTGATTCCCGCGGAAAGCGTCGTGCGTTTGAGAGAAATCGGCCGTTGGATGAAGGTCAACGGCGAGGCGATCTACGGTACCGTCGCCAGCCCGTTTCCAAATCTGCCCTGGGGGCGCTGCACGACGAAGTACGTCGACGACGACACGCGCCTCTACTTGCACGTGTTCGATTGGCCGGCCGATGGCAAGCTCGTTGTGCCGGGCCTCGGGAACGACGCGAAGCGGGCGTATCTGCTGGCCCAACCGCAGAAGGCGCTGGCCGCGGAGCGCAGCGAAGGCGACGTCCGGATTCATGTTCCGATGCAAGCGCCTGACGAGGTTTGTTCGGTGGTGGCGCTCGAGATTGCCGGCAAACCGGTTGTGTATCAGTTGCCGGTGATCGAGGCCGCCGCCGACATTCTGGTCCGCCCGCTCGAAGTCAGCCTGTCCACGACGTCCGACGCGCTCGATATCCATTACACGCTCGATGGTTCCGAACCGACCGCCGATTCGCCCAAGTATGACCGACCCCTGACAGTCGCCGACACGACCGTCGTTAGGGCACGCTCGTACCATCGCGGTAAGCCGGTCAGCGGTGTTGCTGAGGCGAAATTCACGAAGGTCACACCGATGGTTGCCGTGGAGGTCGAGGGACTGGCCCCGGGGCTGAAGTGCGAGATGTTCGCAGGCGACTGGGACGAGCTTCCCGATTTCGACGCGCTCCAGCCGCTTGAGACCGAGACTGTCGCCAACATCGGCCTGCACGCCAAGCGTGATGCCGAGTACTTCGGTCGCCGCATCAGCGGCTACATCACGATTCCGCACGATGATGTCTACACCTTCGCACTGACGTCCGACGACGGGTCGCGACTGACTATCGGCGATACAGTTGTCGTTGACAACGATGGCCTGCATGGCACGCAGCAGAAACGCGGCGTCATTGCGCTCGCCGCCGGTACACACCCGATCAAAATCGAATACTTCAACAAGACCGGCGGCGCGAACTTGAACCTCAAGATCGGCACCACGGGCCGCTCGCTGGAGCCGGTGCGGAACTCGGCTCTCAAACACCGCGAGTAGGGTTCGGTGGCTGGGGAAGTTCGAGGGGGCGCACTGGATGGTCGGTAACGGCGCTCAGATCATCACGCGCACGTCGGCGGCTTTGGCACCGTGCTGGAAAGCGAAGAGCGGATTGATATCCAGTTCGCGGATTTCGGGGTTGTCCACGAGCATCTGCGAGACGCGCTGGATAATCTCGATCAGGGCCTCCAGGTCCACGCCGGCCTGCCCGCGCACGCCGGTCAGCAGCGGGTAGGTCTGCAACGACTCGATCATCTCTTGCGCTTCGCGTCTGGCAACCGGCGTGACGCCGAAGCGCACATCCTTCAGGACTTCGACATAAATGCCGCCCAGACCGAACATGATCACGTGCCCGAGCCCCTCGACGGCCTTGGCCCCCACAATAACCTCGCGCCCCTCGGGCAACTGCTCCTGCACCAGCAGTCGGGGTGATGCTTCGGCGAAGCGCGCGGCCAATTGCTCCGCCTGCTTTCGCAGCGCGTCGCGATCACGGATATCGAGAACCACGCCGCCGCTTTCGGTCTTGTGGACGATCGTCTCGGCATCGACCTTGAGCACGACCGGGTAGCCGATTTCATCCGCGGCGGCCAGGCATTTATCGACGTTGCCGGCGATTGCGTACCGAGCGACCGGAATCCCGTAGCAGGTCAGTAGTTCGAAACCCTCGTCGGCAGCGAACTGTTGGTGCGAGAATCCCTTCTCGCACCCCGGGTCGACGCGAGAATCCCTCTGCCCGAGCGCTGTCGCGACGATCGACCGGGCTCGGGAAGCATCCACATCAGAGAACGAAACCGGGCCCTCGCCGGGCCGCTTCAGCAGAGCGGCGTATCGCCCCATGGATGCGAGCACCTTGGCGCCCGTTTCGGGCATGTCGTAGGTCGGCACGCCGCTATCGTGGATTACCTTGAGCGTTTCGGCCCAGCCCTTCTTCTCGGTCATGACGGTGGCGACGATCGGCTTGTGCGAACGCCGGTTCGCCTCCGCGATTTCGCGGGCAACCCCCAGCGTGTCCACAAAGAACGGCGTGACGAAGTTCAGGAAGATCGCGTCGATGCCGTCGTCATCCAGCAGAGCGTTGATTGCCGCGGCGAAGTGCTGAGGACCGGCTGTGGCCAGCACATCTACGGGGTTGTTGACCGACGCCTCCGCGTAGAGCTTCTCGCGCAGGAGCTGCTCGGTCCGCTGCGACAGCGGCGGCATAACCATCCCGCCCTCGATCAGCTCGTCAGTGGCGATGATCGCGGGTCCGCCCGTGTTGGCGATCATACCCACCCGATTACCCGCCGGGACCGGCTGCAAGGCGAAACCGATCGCCGACTGGCAGAGCTCCTCGATGTTGCGGAAGGCGACGATGCCGGCCTTCGCGAAGATCAGCTCGACCGCCGTTAGCTGCTCCATCAGGCGGCCCGTGTGCGATGCCACAGCCTTGGCACCCTCGGTCGTTCGCCCCACGACCATTGCCAGGATCGGTTTCTGGTGTGCTACTTGCGCCGCCACCTCCAGGAACGCGCGCGGGTCCGGCAGACTCTCGATGTGCACGACGATGACCTTGGTCTGCTCGTCTTGCCCATAATGTTGGATGATCTCGGGGATCGACACGTCGCATGCGTTACCGTTGCTGGCGTATTGCCGCACACCGACGCCGAGCTCCGTGATGCGTTGATGGATCACCTCGCCGACGCCGCCACTCTGCGCAACGATTGAGATATGTCCGGGGGTTGGTCGCGTGAACGTGAAGTTGCAGTATGCCCGCACGGCCGGACCGGTGTTGATGATCCCCTGACAGTTAGGGCCGAACACACGGATGCCGGTCTTCTTCGCGACCGCGACGAGCTGCTCCTCCAGCATCGCTCCCTGGTCACCGATCTCGCGAAAGCCGGCCGTGTTGACGATTACCGCCTTGACACCCTTCTTGGCGCAGTCCTCGACGCACCTCGGCACAAGCGTGTTCTTGATCACGATATGGGCGACATCGACGGGGTCCGGCGTCTCGAGAATCGACGGGTAGGCCTTCAGCCCGCGAATCTCGCCGCCCTTCGGGTTAACCGGGTAGATCGGCCCCGTGTAGCCGAAATCCAGCAGGTTCTCGATGATACGGTAGCCGATGGTCAGCTCACGGCTGGAAGCCCCTACTACCGCCACCGCCCGCGGCGAGAACAATGCGTCGAGCACCATGGTCTTACCTCCCTGTAGGGTCTGCCGTGCGGACCATCACCCGGAGGTGCCGTATGGCCCGCATCACGTCTCCCGGGCGATCAGAGCGGCGCCGAGGGCGCCGGTGTGTTGCGGGTGGTCGGGGACGAGGACGTTGCGGCCCAGAGTTTCGGAGAGCAGCTCGACGATGATCGGGTTGTGGGCCACCACGCCGCCGGTCATGACTACCTGGCCGGCTAGCGGGTCCATTTCCAGGATGCGCTTGACTACCGAGCGGTAGGCAGCTTTGGCCATCTCTGCCAACGGCGTGCCCTGAGCGATCAGCCGCAAAAGCTCTGTCTTGGAGAAGACCGTGCAGAACGAGCCCAGCTCAACATTGCCGGTAGCCTGCTGCGCCAGGTCATTCAGCGCTTCCAGCGGCGTGTCCAGTTGCGCAGCGATTTCTTCAAGAAAGGCCCCGGTACCCGCGGCACACTTGCGGTTCATCTTGAAGTTTCGGCGATCGCCGCTGTCGGCCAGCACGATAACCTTGTTGTCCTGTCCGCCGATGTCGATGATCGTGATCGCGTGTGGGAAGCTCGCGTAGCAACCGCGGGCATGGCAGGTGATCTCCGTGACGGTGTCGGCGGCGAAATCGACGTTGCGGCGGCCGTAACCGGTGGCAACGACGCGCTCGATATCCGCGGCGTCAATCCCAGCAACGGCGACGATTTCCTCGCGGCAGGCCGTCGCCGCTGCGCCGAAGTCCGCGCCGGACTTGCGCACGGCGTGTGCGCACGGCTGCCCGGCGGCGTTGAGTAACACCGCCTTGGTTGCCGACGCCCCAACGTCCAAACCCAGTGCCCAGCTTTGTGCCATTGGCGGTTGCCTATGCTCCCATCATTCATAGTCATCCTGAGCCGAGCGAAGGATCTGGCCGCGGAGGCCAGAGGTTGCGGAGGTTCGCAACGAGATTCTTCGGTCGCTTTGCTCCCTCAGAATGACAACCGAGTCAGGTGCGAGAAGGGATTCTCGCACCAGCGTGCTGTCAACCCTCGTCAGTAGCGTCGGACCTCCGTGTCCGACGCCTCTTCAACCCACCGACGAAGTCCGCCGGGCTCGGAGGCCCGGCGCTACAGTTTACTGGCGAGCTGCTCGATGAACGCCTCAATCTGCGTTTTGGCCTGCTCGTCGGAGTAGCAGCGCAAATCATTCAGGTCGCCGGCGATCGTGATCGACGGTACGCCAAGCTGTTCCTGAAGTCGCTGCGGCATCGCGTACCGGCAGTTCGTGTTGGCCGGACATGTTTTGGCATCATGGAACACGATCCCGTCCACGCCGAACAGGTCGATCATTTCCTGGATGTACTTCTCCTTATGCGGGTCGGACCGCACGATGAAGAGCTCGGTGTATGCCCGGGCCATCGACCGGAAGGGATCGTCCGGGTCGAGCGCCGTGAAGATCCAGGAGTTCGCGTAGGTGCTCGCCACGACGCAGGCCCGCAATTCCAGGAACTGCGTGGCCAAGTCCCGCAGCCGACCCCAGATCGGCATCCCCTCCCAATACAACCGATGGCGCTCGCCTTCGACCGCCGCGACCCCCTCGGCGATGCGGCCTCTCAGCTCTGCTAGTAACTCGTGATAGTAGTCGATCGCGGCTTGCGTTCCGCGCATGACTACCGCCGGGGCCATGTGGATCGTGCTGTCGAAGAACGTCAGCGGCGACGGTTTAGCAGTAGCCGTTTCCAGCACTTCTTTCCAGAGATCCGAGCATTCCCGCGACAGCCGCACGGCCTCACGCAGCCGGTCGATGTCGAACTTCTCGCCGCTGATCTCTTCGAGCGGCTCGACCAGGGCCTCGGTCTGGCCGGCGATGCCCGCCACGTGCACGTCGGTGACTTCCCCGACACCCCGGTAACACTCAATCCCGATCACCGGGCGCGTCCAGTGCTGCCCATACCAGGCGAACCAGTCCTGCACTTCGCGGCACTGGTTGGTGTTGTAGACCAGCACGTCCGCCTTGGGGATCGACTCGATACCCTCATAGGCATCGCTCAGCGGCGTGCGGCCTTGCAGGAACGCCCCAATGTCGCTGGTCATGTAGGAGCAGACCTCCGGCGAGTAGCCGATCGCGTTAGCCGTGGGGATGACCTTGGTCGCCATGCGGGTTGCCCCGAGCATGGCCCCGTGGTTCTCCGGGAAGTAGACCAAAAAGCCCATCGCGCGCAGCAGTTCGGCCGGCCCGACGCTCGTGCACCAGGCCACCTTCGGCTGCCCTTCCTTCACCGCTCGATCCAGCTCATAGAAGTGCTCGGCCATGAGCCTGCGCATCGTTTTGGCGGCGGCGATCTTCCTGATCTCCGCCCGCTTGGCCTCCGCCATCGCCGAACCTCCGATTCGCCACGCCAAGTGAAGGTCGCCCACGAGCTACTTGGGCGCGCCGCCCGTTCGCAGCCGGTGCCTTTCGCTGCGCAATTGCTCTCTCATCGGTTCGGGTCATCGTACCGGAAAAGTCCGGCTCGCACAGGGGCACCCCGGAGCTAGACGTACCGCCTGGTGAACTCATCCATGATGGCGTCTACGTTCTCCGCCGTGACACCCATTCTGCGATAGTTCGCCTCAACCATCGCCATGCGGACCGGGTCTTCCATGTCACGGATCCTGGAAAGGATTCCGAGCCGCTTTCCCACCTGATAGCGTCGGCGACGCTCGGGAGCCATCTCGAGAAATGCGCGCAGCGTCGTGTTCATGGTCGCCTTGTCCTGCGGCAGCTTCCCCTTCAGGTCCTGAAAGAGGTTCAGAATGTGGTCGCTCTTGATGACGCTGTTGATGCCGTCGAGGTTCTCGATGAACGCCAGCAGCTCGCGTACCACCATGACGTCGGTGCATTTCTCGAAGCGGCCTTCACGCTGGTCCTCGGAAAGCGGTACGCCGTCGGGAATGGCCAATGTTCTGAGCCGGATGAAGTGCGGATCGATCTGGTTCAAGGCGTCGGCCGAATCGAGGGCATGTTTCTCGGAGAGTTCTCGGCCACCCAGGCCGGGCATGTAGTACTCGGAAACCTCGAAGCCCGCGCGTTTGGCTTTGAGCCCGGCCTTGATGTGCATCTGCTTCGTGCAGCCCTTGCGGACCAGCTTGAGCACCTCGTCGGAGCCCGACTCCAGGCCGATATGCAGGCGATCCAGTCCAGCTTCGCGGATCACCCGCAGCTCGTCTTCTTTCCGAAACGCGACCGTCTGCGAGCGGGCATACGACGTGATCCGCTCGATCGACGGGAAGCGCTTGCGGAGATGCGTCAAGATCTCGACCAGGTCGCGCGGCTTGGCGGCTAGGCTGTTGGCGTCCTGGAGAAACACCGACTTCAGGCCGCCCCCAAAAAGCCAATGCGCCGCCGCGCTGAAAACCCGCGCGTCCTTGGAATCCACGCTCGCCGCCAGCCGGTCAACCTCATCAGCGCGCCCGGGTCCGGACTCGTCCCGCGCCCGCCGCAGCTTCTCTACATGCTCGTAAACCGCATCGATGTCGCGTTTGACGTCCTCGACCGGCCGCAGCGAGAACTTGGTCCCCTTGTACACCGGACAGAACGTGCAGCGATTCCACGGGCAGTTCCGCGTGACGCGTATCAGCAAGCTATACGCCTCGCTCGGCGGCCGTATCGGCCCTTGTTCAAACCCTTGGTAGGCCTTGGTTGTTTCCTGCATCATGTTCAGCGAGTAGCCTGCTGCTCGCCGGGCGAATGAGCGATATCGTAGCCCCCGAGCGGATTGAACGCACGCACGTGCCGACCTCGGCGCGACGGGGGCCATGGGCACACGGCGGCTCCGCCGGAACCTGCCCATGGCACCCGGGGCGTTCGGCCCAGACATGCCATGCGGCGTTCCTGAGCATGTTTATCCGCGACTCCGTCGTGTGAAAGCATGGCGCCCGGCATCAAAACGCACGCTCGCGGTACTATGCAGCCAAGAGCAGGTGGTAAATGGTGAAATCCCCGCGATCGAGGTTGTGCTGGGTCTCGAAGGCGTCAGGATTGTCGGGCAGTGCCTTTGTGGCGCGCATCGGGCATGGCGCGGGGACTCGAAGGGCATCGGCCCGTTTGTCGATGGCCTCGGAGATTTTGCACTTCGCCTTTTGACAATCGCCGTCCATGACGTAACCGACCATCGCTCCCTCGCACTGATAGGCGGCATACCGACCATCGACGAAGCATCCCATGCCGTCCTTGCCCGCGTATTCGCCCGCCCGCGATTTCCACTTTCCGTCCGCGCCGGTCGTATTCAGCTTCTTGGCTTCGATGCCGAAGTAGCAGCGGCTGTCATACCCGTGTGGCAGACAAATGTCGATTTCAACGTAGCCCTTCCCCGTCGCCGGATCGAGCTTCTCGACATCCTTGGTATGCGCTTCGACAGGGAACGGGGCTCGTCGGCGTCGGCGCTCATCCTGCATCGCGCGGACGAATCGATTGGTGATCTTCGGTTCATCTTCGTCATCGCTGGGTCGCCGGAATGTCTTCCATGTCTCGACGATGAACCGGAGGATCCGTGGTACGAGTCCGTGCGGAAATAGCTGCTGCTGAAGGTCGTCTGCCTCGCCCTCAATCCTCATACGCTCAGGGCCCCCGTCCGTTGTGTGAGCAGATGCGACGCCGCGGCGTCGGCGTCGTTCAACGCCGCGGAGCGGAGCCAGAATCGCATCGTCAGCGGCTTCACGACGTGCATGCGGTCCTTCTCCATCACAGCCAGGTTTCGCAGGTAGACGAGACTGCCGTAGCGTTCCGGGGAGAGCTCGTTGAGGCGCGACAGAACGCGATCAAGGTCGGCCGAAGCTCTCTTTTCGATGTATCCGGCGGAGTTGCGCGACTTCGCAATGGTCAGGACTGCCACGCCCGCCTTCTCCGACAGAACGCACCGCGCCCCTAGATTGACTCCTACGCCTCCTGTCCACGTATGCAACGTGTCGATCAGGGTTGTCACGTACCGCTGCCGATCGCGCTCCGTGGGCGTAGCCACCGTCGGTACATTCGAGCCACGCGACGGCGTAGCGCTCTTCTGCAGGGTCTTTACGGTGTCCTCGATCAGAATCTCTTCATCAGCGCTGACATCGAAGTATGAATAAACGTGTTTCCTCAGTTCACGCTTCGCGTCACCTACGAGTTGTTCGTGGGCGAGGCTTCCAAACCGACGATCTCGGCTGACGCGGGCAAGAATCTCGGCTGTGGCGCGCACTGCTCCAGACGGGTCTCGACCTGGCGATTCCTCGGGTAACGGAAACGCCATGCGTAGCACCTCGGTCAGAAGTGCCCTGTCTCTGTAGGACCCCTTCGACGTCAGATGGAACACGAAGTATTCGGCCAACGGTGAGAGAAGCGTCGCCGTCAGGAACATCAAGAGGTTCCGGTCTGACTCGGGACCAGAGATGGCCTGGAGCGCGTGTCGGAAAAGCACGCCGGATCGCGAGAATGCAATCCTGGAGAAGCCCTGGCTAAAGAGGACGAGGGGAGCTTCAAACAGCCGTTCGTCGGGTGCCCGCCTGAGGTTGATAATCGTCGGGTCGACAGGCTCGGTGTCGTTGGGAGTGAGTAGCAGATCGAAGTGTCGCTTCGCAGCCAGGAACGGATGGTCGGTTTTCCAGAACGGCTTCTTCGGCTTCTTCAGCTTCTCTTTTTTGCCAATCGGCTGGAAACCCTGGCCCTTGATCCAACGCTTGTTCTCCCTGGGCTCACCGGCGAGGTCGCTTAGTGCCGGAAGTTCCCGCAGACGCAACAGAAACTCCCGATCGCGGGGTGACGCCCAATTGTAACTGAGCCAACATGTCGCCGCTTCATCTCGCCGGGCGCCCGACAGAATCTCCGTCAGCGAGAGGATCTTGCGATCGTCGGGCTCGACTGCCACGACATTATCGAACATCGACGCCTGACTGGCCTTGGGTGTCAGGTAGCCCAATCGGTGACCATCTCCTGGCGCCCCCTTTCTAAAGCGCATCACAACCGTTGGGTGGTCGGCCCCCGGAAAAAGAAAGAAACGGAGGTCTGACAGATGCGCTATCTGCTCAACCCGGTGCTGCGTGAACCACTTTACCTGGAAGGAACCCGTCTGATCACCGACAAGGACACCGGCGGGCAGAACAAGACAGGCTTGACCGTCTGGTTTCAGGTACTGTGGCACCTCCCACATGAACGCACAGGCGACCTGTCCAGCGGGAGTGGGGAACTCGGCAGACGGGTGGCGCGATTTCCACTGGGCCATCGACGCCTTGATCACCGCGTCTTTCTTAACGTGCTCGCGTGAAACCCACGGTGGATTGCCCACGATCAGGTCAAACTTCTGCGACTCAAGGGCCCGCGGCGACAAAAGAAAGTTGCCGTGGATTACCGTCTGCGGTCCGTTTTGACGGCGCTTGGCGCCGTTGCTCAGCAGAAGATTCGGCAGTCGCTCCGGCCCTAGCCGCCGGATTTCCGGCGGGTCCAGGAAGTCGAGCATGGCCAGGTAGAGGCTGAAGCACGTCGCCTGACAGGCGATCGGGCTGATGTCCACGCCACAGATCTGCTCCCGCAGGATCTTCGCCAACTCGCGTGCCCGCGTGCCGTTTCTCGCCCGCCCGTTTCGGCGGACCCACGCCTCGGCCATGCGGTTGAATACAGAGACGAGAAACGCCCCGGAGCCGCAGCCGGGATCCAGCGCCCGCTTGTCTGTCAGGTCCGGTTCATTCTCAGTAGCCAAGTCAACCGTGAACTCAACGAGCTTCGGCGGCGTGTAGTACGCGCCCTTTTTTCGTTGTGCCTCGGAGTCTTCGGCGCGGATGAAATCTTCGTAGACGGCGCTGATGGTCTCGATGGGGATGACGCTGAAATCGTACACGTAGAACGGCAGCACTATCTGACCGCTGCCAAGCTCGTTACCCGTTATCAGGTTGCGCAGCGTCATAATGTCACGGTCGCGCAGGCTGTGGAGGTCGCTCTCCAGGTTGGCATCGAACAGGTTGCCGCCAAAGTACCGGCCGAGGAGCCGAAAGAAGCGGGTGAGCGCGGTCCGCACGGCCTCCGGTTCCGGCAGATTGAGAATATGCTGGAACTTCGCCTTTGCACCCGCGCCGAGACGGCCAAAGTCCCTTTCAACCAGTGCGCCTCTGGCCTCCAGATAGCACGTGAAGAGCACACGGCCGAGAAGTCGGTGGATGCACGGTAGGTCGGGGGCGTTGGGACCGGCCGACATCAGTTCCCGTGCGGCACGGAGGTTCTGCACAAGCCGCTGATCAACGGCCTGGGTCGGATCGAAGTGTTCCGCGTAGTGGTCGTAGACCGTACCTGCTTCGACGGAGCGAAGGAACTCCCGCAGTTCCAGAGCCCGGGCTGTCCCCTCGAAAACTCCAACGAGACGCCTATCGCCGTCAACGTCCTCATCTGCGAGAACGGGCGGTCGGAGGCCGGAGTAAACCTGGACCTCCTGTGGCGTGAGCCGCACGAGGATCGGTGCAACGCCGTGGCTCCAAAAACGGTGTTGTTCCGGCGGACTGATCCGGCCGTCGCGGCGCCGGTGCTGTAAGTATACGGTAGGCCGGCCGCGAACGGTAAGCACGGCGAGCAGATCGTCAAAGCTCTTCCACGCTCGCCGCAGCACGTGCGAGTAACCGTTCACTGGCGCGGCGCCGACCTCATCGGCAGAGCGAAACAGCTCCGGCGGCCTGCGTTCGCCGAGGCCAATCTCCGTGAAGAGAGTCTCAGTTTGCCTCCCGTTCATCGCCACCTCGCCCGTTCGTACGACAGCATGTTAGCGATATGGTCGGGCGACGGAAACCCATCGATGGGTTTCCTGCCGGTCCTCAGAGTCCCGTGGGTCGGAGCACCGGCCCGCTGAGCCGTGCTGCCTCTCCACATGCCAAGTGACTCTTCTCGCCGCTACCTGTCTCGAATCGCCCGCAAGATCTTCTCCGGCGTGATGGGGAGGTCTTTGATCCACACGCCGGTGGCGTTGGCGATGGCGTGGGCCACGGCGCCGAGGACGGGAAGCGTGCTGCCTTCGCCGATCTCCTTGGCGCCGAACGGGCCGCGAGGCTCGTAGGAGTCGACGATGCCGCTGAAGATCTCGGGGGCGTCCTTGATCGTCATGATCAGGTAGCCGTGCAGGTTCGGGTTGAGGATCTGGCCGCGCTCGTCGTACTGGACGTCCTCCATGATCGTCTCGCCGGCGCCCATCACGATCGCGCCCTCGACCTGACCATGGACGGCGCGCGGATTGATGGCCGTGCCGCAATCGTGGTAGTCGGTGAAGCGGTCGATCTTGACCTTGCCGGTCTCCAGGTCCACCGACAGCTCGCAGATCGACGTGCCGAACGAATACGCCGGGCTGGTGCCGACGGTGGCGCCCTTGTAATCGCCGCCGAGGCCCTCCGGCGGCTTGTAGCAGCCGGTCCCGACCAGCGGGCCGTTGTCGTTGAAGTACTGGCGGGCGACCTCTTCCCAGGGGACTGATTGGGGATTGGGAATTGACGATTGGGGATTGCCGATTGACGATTGGGTGGGCGCACCCCGCCTTACGAACATCTTGCCGTCGCGGGCGACCACTTCAGATTCGTCACAGCCAAGCATTTTCGCCGCATACGGCCGCATCTTATCGACGACGGCGACTCCGGCGCGTGAGACGGCGTGGCCGGCCATCAACGTGACGCGGGATGAATAAGCACCCAGGTCGAGCGGCGAGATATCACTGTCCTCACTGCGGATGCGCATGCGCGACACCGGGATGCCCAGCGATTCGGCGCACATCTGCGACAGCACCGTGTCGCTGCCCTGCCCGATCTCGGCGGCACCGATCAACAGCACCGCCGCCATCCCGTCTTCGCTGATCTTCACGATCGCGTTGGCGTGCGGGAAGATCGAGCGTTTCTGGAAGTGCTCGCGCGGCTTCTCGTGCGAGAGCTGGACCTGGCCGCGGTAGATCGCGTAGCCGGCTCCGGAGACGAACCCACCGCAGCCGACGCCAATGCCTTTGGCGGTGGGCTGGGTGGCACGGGCATCCTGCCCGTGGTTGACCGGCAAGATGCCGGTGCCACACTCGTTGTATTTCTCTTTCCAGCCGCTCTTCTCTTCGGCGGCGTCGAGCGTGGCGCGAAACTCGCAACTGCCGATGTCCAGGTCGTTGACCGTGCGGGTGTTGGGCATCATGGCGTTGCGGCGGCGAATCTCGATCGGGTCGATGCCCAAGTCGTCGGCGACCATGTTGAGCAGGCACTCGAACGCGAAGCGCGGCTGTGGCACGCCGTGCCCACGCATCGCCCCACAGGCCGGCTTGTTGGTCACCACCCGGTACCCGTTGTACTTGTAGTTGGGGATATGGTAGAGCGTGGGCATCATGCTGCCGGCATAGTAGGCGGTCACCACGCCGAACGACGTATAGGCCCCGCCATCCAGGTAGATCTCGCTTTTGAACGCCTTGATCTTCCCCTGGCGATCGACGCCGAGCTTGAACTTCATGTACTGCTTATGTCGGCCGCGGCCGTAGTGGAACATCTCTTCGCGGGAGTAGACCATCTTGATTGGTCGGCCGGTTTTCCTGCTCAGGATGGCGGCGCAGAGGTCGAGTGGCGTCGTGGCGGCCTTGCCGCCGAATCCGCCGCCGACCGCCGGCCGGATCACCCGGATCCTGCCCAAGGGGATGTGCAGCACGTGGGCCATCATGTACTGCACGTAGTGCGGCACCTGCGTGGAGCTATATAAGACGAGCGTCCCATCGGGATCCCAGGTCGCGATCGCGGCGTGCGGCTCGAGCGGCGACTGGTAAACATGGTTGCCGGTGAACGTCTCCTCCCGCACGCAGTGCGACTCGGCGAACCCTTTCTCGACATCGCCGAAGCTTTGATCGACGTGGGTGTTGATGTTTCGCTTGTACCGCTCGTGGAGCTGCGGCGCGCCCTCGGCCACCGCGTGCAGCGGATCGAAAACGGCGGAGAGCTCCTCGTACTCGACCTCGATGAGCCCGAGGGCCTTCTCCGCGGTCCTTTCGTCGATCGCCGCGACCGCGGCGACCGGGTCGCCGACATGGCGAACCTTCTCTTTGGCAAGGACGCGTTCGTCGTAGCGCGCAGGCGAGACGCCGTACGGTGTGTCAGGCACGTCTGCCCCCGTGATGACGGCGACCACGCCGGGCAGCGCCTTGGCCTGGGAGACGTCGATCCGTTTGATGCGGCCGTGCGCAATGGGCGAGCCGAGGATCTTGCCATGAATCATGTTCGGCAGATGGATGTCGGCCGTGTATTGCGCCCGTCCGGTGACCTTGTCGGCGGCATCGACACGCGGGATCGAAACGCCGACGGTATTGTAGGGTGGGCGCTGCCCACCATGTTGATCATCGCTTGCGACGCCAACCGATTGGTGGGCAATGCCCACCCTACTGTGGCTTGGACCCTCCTCGCGGTACCGGTCGCAGCGCTGGACCGCGCGCAGGATTCCCGCGTAGCCGGTGCAACGGCACAGGTTGCCCGCCAGCGCCTCCTTGATCTCGTCCGTGGTGGGATTTGGGTTCTTGTCCAGCAGGGCCGTCGCAGCCACGACCATCCCCGGCGTACAGTAGCCGCACTGAATGGCACCTTCGTGCACGAACGCCTTCTGTAGCGGCATGAGCTCGCCGTTTCGCGCGAGGCCCTCGATGGTGGTGACGGCCTTGCCCTCCATCTCGGTGGCGAGCAGCAGGCAGCTATTCAGCGCCTCGCCATCCACCAGGACCGTGCAAGCCCCGCAGTCGCCGGCGTTGCAGCCCTTCTTCGTGCCGGTCAGGTGCAGCTTGTCGCGCAGCACGTCGAGCAGCGTCTCAGCCGGCTCGACGGCAACGGCACATCTGTGACCATTGACCGTTAGGGTCCGTATCTCAGCCAACATTGCACCTCTTTAAGGTGACAGCGCTTATACCCCTGTTGGAGCCACCACAGCGCGCTACTCGTGTCAACCCAGGTACACCGCTTTCCCGACCGTCAACCGTCGGTCTTCCCCTGTTCGCGCCGTAGTCCCCCAAGGTGCTTCGCTATGCTGCTGAGGCTCATAGCCATATACGTGAGTATTGCACTTGCATACAGGAAGAAGAAAATCCCTGCGCCATCGAATCCGCTACTCATCGAATCGTCTCCGGCTGGACATCGTGTTACTTCATACGCACAGTGATAACCGTTTCTCTCAGTCGGTAGTCGCCGGTTGCCGTGCTCACGCGAGCGGCATTCATGTTCCTGCCTCCCTCGCGCGGCGGCAGGCGCTGGTCAGCACCCGGCGCGTCAGCACGCCCACCAGCTCGCGACGGAAGTCGGCCGACCCGCGCACGTCGGAGATCGGTTCGGCGGCCTCCCTGGCAGCGTCGGCGGCACGGCGAAAGGCCTCCTCGTCCGCCGATTGACCGACGAGTTCAGCGCCCGCCGATTCGACCAACTTCGGTATGGGGGCCACCGCGCCGAGAACGATGCGCGTGTCGCGTACCGTGTTGTTCCCGTCAAGCAGCAGACCGGCAGCGACCGCCGCGACCGCGATGGCGTTGCCGTCACGCAGCGCGAACCGGGCATAAGCAGCCCCGAATCCGGGCGGTTGCTTTGGAACGAGGACCGCCGTCAGCACCTCGTCGTCCCGGCGGACCGTCTGGCGCGCTCCGACGAAGAAGGTCTCCAACGGCACCTCGCGCTCCCCTTTCGGTGACCAGAGCACGACCGAGGCGTTCATCGCCGTCAGGATGGGCGGCAGGTCGGCGCACGGGACCGCGCTGGCGATATTTCCACCGACCGTAGCGGCGTTGCGGATTTGCGGAGCCGCCATCTGACGGGTCGCCTCACGCAGCGGCGGGAACCGCTGTTGCACGAACGGCGCGCGGTCGAGCTGCGTGATGGTCGTCAGCGCACCGATGCGCAAGCTGCCATTCGTCTCGGACACGCCGCGCAGCGCAGCGATTCGCTTGATGGAGACCAAGTGCTCAACGCTGACCCGGCCGGTCTTGAGATCGACGAGCAGGTCGGTTCCGCCGGCGAGCAGTCGCGCGTCGGGTGCGTAGCGCGCCATGAGAGCCGCCGCCTCTTCGAGCGTGGCGGTCTCGTGAAGTTCAATATCCGGTACGTACACGGCCGGACTCCTGTAGCGTCGGACGTCCCAGTCCGACGTTGCCCCAACGTTCCCTGGTCGCTGGCGGACTCGCCGCTCGGCGCCGGACTCGGAGGCCTGCCCTGAGCGAAGCCGAAGGGTCCGGCGCTACGGTTTCGCGGCGGATTGCCAACACCTGCGGCTCAAAGCCCGCGGCCGGTCTCCAGCACACCGTGTAGGAACTGGGCCGCAAGTTGATTGGCCACCCCGGTCGGCGACCGGTCGTGCTTGGGGTCGTACCAGCGATAGAGCCAGTTCAACATGCCGAACAGCGACATGGTGGCCACGTACCGATCGAGGGGGCTCGCGGGGGCATGCGTATCGAATATCCGATCGACGACGCCCCGCATGAGCTCGTAGTAATCGCGGCGCAGCCGACGCGTCTCGTCATACGCTGCCCCGGTCAGCGTGTCGAGCTCATGCGAGCAAACCTTCAGCGCCGCCATGTTGGCGGCGAAATAGCCGACGTGGGCGCGGATCATCACCCGCAGTTGCTCGACCGGGTCGCTCACCCCGTGCAGTTTCTCGCGCAGGCCGCTGACCAGCGAGCTGAACGCGCGGAACTGGATCAAAAAGAGCATCTTCTCCTTGCTGTCGAAGTAGTGGTAGAGCCCCGCCAGGCTCACCCCGGCGGCCCGGGCAACCGCCCGCATCGAGGCCTTCTCGTATCCGGCCTCGGCGATCAGCCCGGTGGCGGCCTCGAGGATGTGGTTGAGCCGCTCGTCGTAACTTGCCCGCGTATCGGGACTTCGGTTGCCCGTCGCCGGTCTCCTGTTCCGTTCGAACGCTCGTTCTGGTCTATGCGATATCATGGGCAACAAGCCCTGGTGGTGCTGGTACGCTTACTCGCTCCCACTATGCGGCATCGCGCCAACCGTGTCAAGGAGAAACCCCCGATAACCTGCTTGACGCCGGGCCGGAATATGGCATAATTGGTCGTGTGCGGCGTCGGCACGGGCGGCCCTGGGACGGAGATGTACGACTTGGCAGTCGCTGGCTTGCCGATCGAACGTACGTTCGTCTTTTTCCGACGAGCGGCCAGACCGCGGCGCAACGCGCTTCGGCTGGTGCCCCTCCTCGGTAGATGGAGAAGCATGACATGAGCCTGTTCCCCACTCAAAGTCCGGCAGCGTTCGATTTCAAAGAGGTTCAGTACGAGAAGCGCGATTGGGTCGCCACGGTTACCATCAACCGACCTCACAACTACAACGCTTACAGCACCCCCGCCCTCCAGGAGCTCGCCGCCGCGTTCCAGGACGCATCCTGGGATGACAAGGTGGCGGTCGTCGTCTACACCGGCAGCGGCGAACGGGCCTTCTGCACCGGCGGCGACGTCAAGGAATACCAGGAGAACTACACGCAGAAGCCACGCGACTACTGGAAGTACATGTGCTGCTTCAAGGGCTACATCGAGTCGATGGTCAACTGCGCCAAGCCGGTGATCGCCCGGCTCAACGGCATGGCGGTCGGCGGGGGCAACGAGAGCCAGCTCGCCTGCGACCTGGGCGTCATGGGCGAACACGCCTTCATCGCCCAGGTGGGGACTGGCGTTGGCTCGGTCGCGTGTGGCGGATCGACGCAATGGCTGCCCCTGCACGTCGGGGACCGCAAGGCGCGTGGTATTCTGTTCCTGAACCAGCGCTACCCGGCCTATACGTCGCTGGCGATGGGGCTGGTCAACGTCGTCGTGCCGACGGTCAAAGGGCCCGACGGGGAGTTTCGCACGAAGTTCACCGGCGATCGCACCTATCTGGCTGACTGGAATACCGACCCGTGGGAAAACCCGTTTGACCGGCGGGCCACGCCCGCGGAGATCGGCAAGGCGCAGAAGGGCAAGGACGGGTTCGCGATCGACTTCTCCCGCTTGGACGAGGTGGTGGCCGACCTGTGTGATCAGGTCGTCCACAAGTTCTTCGAATGCACGCGCTACACCAAGGCCCAGGTCAATTTCTGGAAGGAGCTGTCCTGGCACGCCACTGCCGGCCACGCGCGGGATTGGCTCTCGACGCACTATACGTGTCTGGAGCCGCACGAAGGCATGACCGCCTTCGTCGAAAAGCGCAAGGTGGACTTCATTGGTATGCGACGGCGCGCGGCCGAAGGCGGCTCCAGCGAGTTCCTCTGGGGCCCGTATGCCAAGCAGTGCCCAAAGTGCGAAGCCAAGGGCATACCCGCGATGTTTGAGTTCTGCGGCAAGTGTGGGGCCGAGTTGACGGCCGGAAAGTAGGCCAACAGGAGTAGGTTGTCATCATGACCAGTCTTGACGGTAAGAACGCCATTGTAACCGGGGGCAGTCTGGGTATCGGAGCGGCAATCGCGCGCGAGCTGGCCCGACAGGGCGCGAACGTCGCGATCAACTACCGTCGCCACGACACGGAAGCAAAACAGGTGGTGGCGGACATTGAGGCCCTGGGCCGCAAAGGGTTGGCGATCAAAGCCGACGTGGCCAGCTTTGAGGACGCCCAGCGCATGGTCAGCGAGGTGCGCGAGAAGTTCGGCGGACTGGACATCCTGGTCAACAACGCCGGCATAAATCGCGACAGCGTCATCTGGAAGATGAGCGAGGAGCAGTGGGACCAGGTCATCGACATCAACCTGAAGGGCTATTTCAACTACTGTCGGGCCGCCGTCGGAGTGTTCCGAGAGCAGAAGTCGGGCAGAATCGTCAACGTCACCTCGATCAACGGCCTGCGCGGCAAGTTCGGGCAGACCAACTACTCCGCGTCGAAAGCGGGCATCATCGGGTTCACCAAGGCGCTGGCGCGCGAGCTGGGCCGTTCGAGTGTCAATGTCAATGCGGTTGCCCCCGGCCTGATCGAGACCGACATGATGAAAGACGCTCCGCAGAACGTGCTCGATGCCGCCCTGGCGGAAATCGTCTTGGGCCGACTGGGCAAGCCCGAAGAAGTCGCAACCGTCGTCGCGTTTCTGTGCAGCGAGGCCGCCCGCCACATTACCGGTGAAGTCATTCAGGTGGATGGCGGACAGTACATCTAGGAGGAAACCGTGGAACTCAGCGACGTTGTAGCAATCAGCGCGGTGCGCACGCCGATGGGGCGCTTTGGCGGAACGCTTAAGGACGTCGCCGCGTACGATCTCGGAGCGACGGCGATTCGGGCCGCGCTCGAACGGGCCGGCGTGGCCGGCGACGGCATTGACGACGTGAACTTCGGCAGTTGTCGCCAGGCCGGCAACGGGCCCAATCCGGCCCGGACGGCGTCGGTTCGGGGCGGCATCCCCGTCACCGTCCCCGTCCAAACCATAAACATGGCCTGTCCCTCCGGGATGCGCTGCATCGCGATGGCGTCGCAGGCCATCCGGTTGGGTGACTATCAGACTGCCGTGGTCGGCGGCATGGACAGCATGAGCACTATCCCATACCTGCTCAAGGATTGCCGCTGGGATGGCTTCAAGATGGGCGACCGCACGCTGCTCGACGGTTGGGCCGACAGCATCGATCCGCTCTGCGGCGTCGGGATGGGGGCGACCGCGGAAAACCTGGTTGACAAGTACAAGATCCCGCGCGAAGAGCAGGACCAGTTCGCGGTCGAGAGCCATCACAAAGCCGCCCAAGCTCGGTCGAACGGCTGGTTCAACGAGGAGATCGTTCCGGTCGAGGTGCCGGCCAAGGGCAAGCAGCCGGCCGTTCTGTTCGAAAAGGACGAGACCATTCGGGCCGACACCTCGCTCGAAAAAATGGCCAAGCTCAGACCCGTATTCCGGAAAGACGGCACCGTCACCGCCGCGAATGCCTGCGGCATGTCCGACGGAGCGACCGCACTTGTCATAACCTCGCGCGAACATGCTAGAGAGCTGGGAGCGACACCCCTGTTTTCGCTGTTGGCTTATTCCAGCGTGGCCGTCGAGCCGGCAACCATGGGCGAGGGGCCCAGCGTCTCGATCCCCCTGGCGCTGGAGCGGGCCGGTATGAAGCTCAGCGACATGGACCTGATCGAGGTCAACGAGGCCTTCGCCGTACAGGTCCTGGCCAACGAGCAGGTGCTCAAGTGGGATCGCGGCAAGTTGAACATTCACGGCGGCGCCATCGCCCTCGGACATCCGACCGGCATCAGCGGGGCGCGTATCGTGGTGACGCTCTATTATGCGTTGAAACGTACCGGCGGTGAGATCGGCATCGCCGGCATCTGCGGCGGCGGCGGCGTCAGCATGGCTATGATCATCCGGCGCGAAGACTAGCGATTAGCCACAGAGGACACAAAGAGCGCAGAGATGGCTGCTTACGAATTCATCGAGTTGTCCGAGGCGGATGGGATCACGGCGATCACCCTTAATCGCCCGCCGGTCAATGTCATGCACATTGCGATGATGGCCGAGATCAACGCCGCCTTGGAGAGCCTGCGCGCAAGCAATATCGCCGCGCTGTTGTTCCGCGCAACCGGCAAGGCCTTCAGCGCCGGGGTGGATGTGAGCGACCATACGGCCGAGAAGGTCGGCGAGATGATCGCGCAGTTTCACGGGATCTTCCGGAAGCTGGCCATGACCGACGCGTTGACGATCGCCGCCGTCAATGGGGCGGCCCTGGGCGGCGGCTGTGAGCTGGCTACCTTCTGCGACATTGTTTTGGCCTCGGAGCGCGCCAAATTCGGTCAGCCGGAGGTGCAGGTCGGCGTCCTCCCACCGGTGGCCGCGTGCATTCTGCCGTTGCAGATTGGGATCAAGAAAGCAATCGAACTGAATGCCGTCGGCGCGACGATCAAGGCAGAAGAAGCCTATCGCATAGGGTTGGTGAATGAGGTCTATCCCAGTGACGAGTTCGAACAGAGCGTCGAGGACTACCTAAACGCTATTCGCAAACTGTCGCGCCCGGTCGTGCGCATGGCTAAACGGGCGACGGCTATGCGCGCCCGCGACCAAGTCCTTACTCATTTGGAACAGGTCGAGCGCTTGTACCTTGACGAGCTGATGAAGCTGTCCGACGCCCACGAAGGTATCACGGCGTTCGTGGAGAAACGGAACCCAAACTGGAAACATGCGTAGATTCACCGCAGAGAACACAGAGAGCGCAGAGGTCAAAGAAGGAATTGAAGACAGTAGCGTGAATAGTCGCACCAGGAATGCCGATTGTACGGCGCATCGCCTCTATCTCTGTTGTTCTCTGCGGTCTCCGCGATCTCTGCGGTGAGTATTGAAAAAGGGACGCCCCATGAAAGCAGTCGTATTTCACGGCAAAGACGCCGGACTGAAGATCGAAGACATCCCCGTGCCACAGATCGGCGATGACCAGATTCTAGTGAAGGTGGCCGCGTGCGGCGTGTGCCATACCGACCTGCACTACATCGAGCACGGCGTGCCAACCTTCAAGAAACCGCCCATCGTGCTGGGGCACGAGGCGTCCGGCATCGTGGAGGAGGTCGGCACCGATGTGACCAACGTCAAGAAGGGGCAGCGCGTACTGATTCCGGCTGTCCTGACTTGCGGACACTGTTCCGCCTGTCGCCACGGACGTGAGAACATCTGTAGTAATATGCAGATGGTCGGCAACCACTTCGACGGGGCATATGCCGAGTACGTGGCCGTGCCGGCCAAGGACGTGTTGGATCTGCCGGAATCGATCCCGCTGGAAGAGGCCTCGATCATCGCCGATGCGATTTCCACGCCGTACCACGCCGTCAAGAACCGCGCCCAAGTGAAGCCCGGCGACACGGTCGTGGTTTTCGGCTGCGGCGGCGTGGGCATCAACGCCGTGCAAATGGCTTCAGCCGCCGGCGGGTATGTGATTGCCGTCGATGTCAACCCACGCAAGCTCGAATGGGCGTCCGAGTTCGGCGCTGCCCAGACAATCAACGCGCAGGAAGTGGAGCGGGTCAGCAAGGCGGTCAAGAAGCTGACCGGCGGGGGCGCTGACATCGCCATGGAGGTGATCGGCAATCCGCGCACGATTGAAGAGGCCTTCGAGTGTGTGCGCGTGGGCGGCCGGTTGTGTGTAGTCGGTTACACGCACGAAGCGATCTCGATCGTCGCCGGTAAGATCATGTTCAAGGAGCTCGAGGTGGTCGGGTCGCTCGGCTGCCGCCCGGTGGACTATGTGCCGCTGATTCGCATGGTCGAGCAGGGCAAGGTGGACGTCAAGCGGCAGGTCACCCACCGCTTCACTCTCGACGAGATTGGCAAGGCCTTCGAGGTGATGAAAGAGGGATTGTCACTGCGGTCGATCGTAGTCCCTTGATGGCGTTGCTGCTCACCACAGAGACCGCAGAGACCACAGAGGAATGGAAAGGCTCAACGAAATCACCGAGGCGATCATTGCGGCGGCAATAGCCGTACATCGGGAACTGGGGCCGGGGTTGCTCGAGTCAGCGTATGAAGCGTGTCTGGCGTATGAACTGGCTGAGCGCGGATTGGCGGTCGAGCGACAGAAGGGTCTTCCGGTAACCTACCGTGGTGTCAACGTGGACTGTGGCTATCGCATCGACATGCTGGTCGAGGGATCGGTGGTGGTTGAGCTGAAGGCGATTGAGATGCTGGAACCGATTCACGAGGCTCAGCTTCTCTCGTATCTGAAGTTGTCCGGCCGCCAGCTAGGACTGTTGATCAACTTCAACGTGAAGATGCTCAAGCATGGCATACGAAGGATGATCAATGATCCCCACTAACCACCTCTCGTGTCACCTCTGTGGGCTCTGTGCTCTCTGCGGTGAAAGGGACTGAAGGCGCTATGCTGCACGAAGGGCAACTCGGCGTTCATCCACCCGGGGCGCTGGGGGTCGCCTTTTTCATCCACGCCGGTGCAGAGTGCTTCGTTGGCCGCGGCGGCGATGGGATTACGCAGCCACTAATGGGCGTCGGCGCACTGAACCTCGATGACCACGGGCGGCTTCGCTCTATCCCGCTGCGCAACCGGATCTTCGCCAATCTTCTGGAAACCGACGCCCTCGACGCCATGCCGGAACTCCTGCTGGTTTGCTGCAACCCCGATCAGCTTGCCTTGCTTACCGGTGAGCTGACACGCTACCTGGAGAACCTGGCCGAGCGTGGGCGGCTCGAGTCATGCGCGGACGTCCGCCGGGAAGTGCCGATCTTCCTGATCCTGCCCAACGGCATTCTGTCCGAGCAAACCATCGGCACCTATGATGAGCAGTTGCGCGAGTCGAGGCTGTTGCGGCGTCTCCCCGACCTCACTGAGGACATGCGCCAGGCCTTGCTTGCGCGCGTCGTGCGGGGCATCTCGCTGCAGGCCGGCGGACGCCGCGGCGGCGGAGCCGACACCATCTATGTGCTGGAACGAAAGGGATCCCTGGTCTTTGCGGGCGGCGGCGATTCCGAGCGCGAGCGCATCCAGACGATTCTCACCGCCCACGACTACCCGTTTACGCACGCCCGCGGCGTGCCCGGAACACGCATCGAGTTCGACAAGGCCACGATCTCCATCGTGCTTAACGTGGGCGGCCTGATCCATACGGTCAAGCCTGACGGCGAGTTGATCGACATACGCATGGGTGACCTGTGCAAGGACGACTCCAAGGCCGACTTCGTCCACAGGATTACCCGGGCCGTCTTCCACGTCGGTCAGGCTGTCGGAGCGTATCCCACCGAAGCCGTCTACGAAGACATCTGGGCCACGCATCGGGCGACAATCCTGGCACACGCGGGACACGTCACTAGTTCGCTAAAGACCTTTCGCGACGCGCTGACTAGAGGGCTTCGTAGCGTTCAACTCTTCTCCACCGAGGAATGGATCCTGACGCCGCTGAGTCGTTACGCAGCCAATGCAGGACTGAAGGAAGACGAGACGCTCTTCAACTCGCTCAAACGTCAAGTACAAGAGTCAATGGCCAAGGCGATTCGCCATCGGGATCAGGGATCCAGTGGCGGCGATTCGAGGACGAGCAAGATGAAACTGGCCGGACAACGCAACCTCAATATTGAGCTATACGAAAACGGTTCTGACGAGATACTGTTGATTGGCACAATACTCGATGACGAACACCTGCTCAAGCTCGAGATGAGTCTCTACCTTCCCGACGCGCAAATCACACGCAGCAAACTCGAGATGGTCCGCGTCCCCTTCCCGGTCTGCCGGGAACTCGAGTCCGTTGCGGATCGTCTGGTTGGTCTGCGGATCGAGCGCGGCGTGCTGAACAAGATCGGTAGCCGCGTTGGTGGTCATCTCGGGTGCTCGCACGTGAAGGAACTCGCGGCCAATCTGGTCTACTTCGCCGCGTCCAGCCTGGTGCGACATCGCCTCGGTATGGACCCTGCCAGTGCCGACTATATCAGCAAGTCGCCCGAAGAACGGTTCCTGCTGACCAAGGAGTTGCTCAGCGATACCTGTCTGGCGTATTCTCAGACGACGGCCTGGGGGCTCGATGAGCGGATCGGGATCAAGAAGGTCGGCGAGGAACACATGCACCCGCTGCCGCTGGGGGACTACGAACCTTCGCTGGGTATGTTGCTCCGGCATCGTGCCCGGCGACGGGGGGACAAAGTCTACATCCGCTATCGCCGCGGCGAACGCAACATTGCCGTCACCTGGAACGAGTTCGCCCGTCAGACGTTCCAGATCGCGCGCCACCTGCTGGACCAGGGGATTCATCGCGGCGACCGGATCTGTATGATCTCGGAGAACCGTGTTGAGATGTTCATGTTTGACTTGGCCGCGATGTCGATCGGCGCGGTCACGGTCCCGATCTTCGCCGGATACCCGCCAGCGCAAGTTACCTATGTCCTCGAGCGCGCCCGGCCCCGGTTCGTGGTAGTCTCGGGAAAGCACCAGCTCGACAAGATCGAGCGCGGCGGGGATCTTCGCGTCGAGAAGTTCTATTGCATGGACTTCGCGCCCGATTGTGGCAAGTGGGGCGCGCGCGACTTCGCTACGCTCACTGCCGACGGTGGGGCTTCGGAGGAGCATCTCCAGGAACAGATCGATGCGGTTCAGCCCGACGATTTGTGCGTGATCATGTATACTTCCGGGACAACGGGGGCACCGAAAGGGGTGCGCCTCTGCCACCGGCATTTGATTTCCCAGCAAAAAGCCATGTCGCTGATGTGGGACGTCAATGAAAACGACGTCTTCATGAACTACCTGCCATGGCATCACAGCTTCGGCGGGTTGTTCGAGCGCTTCATGACCCTCTACAACGGGTGTGAGCTGTGCCTCGACGACTCGCGCGGGAAAGACATCGACCGACTGATCGAGAACTGGAAAGCTTTCAGGCCCACCATCTTCTTCAGTGTGCCGCGCGTTCATGACTTGCTGATTAGCAAGTGCGCGGAGCGCCCTGACGTGGCGGAGGCCGTCTGGGGCGCTCGGTTGCGTTTCGTCTTCACGGCCGCGGCACCGTTGCCGGCCCATGTTGCGGCTGCTTATCGCGAGCACAGGATCCCTGTGCTCGAGGGTTGGGGTCTTACCGAAACGGCCCCGTGCGTCACCGCCACAACCAAGGACAGCGGGTGGAAAAGCGGCCATGTGGGCCTTCCACTTCCGGGCTGCACAATCCGCGTAGACAGCGAGCATGAGATTCTTGTCAAGGGGCCCAATGTCATGGAGGGCTACCTCGATGACGAGGAGCACACTGCACACGTGCTCACCGAGGACGGCTGGTTCCACACCGGTGATCTGGGCGAGTTCACCAAGGACGGCTTGCGCATCTTCGGCCGCAAAGACGGCACTTTTAAGCTCACCACCGGGGAGAAGATACATCCCCTGCGCACCGAGATCCTCCTGGTCAACGAATCCCCATACGTCAGTCAGGCCGTGACACTCGGCAGCGGGAAGGACTATGTCGGCGTACTCGTCTTCCCCGATTTCGGCAATCTGCGCGCCTGGGCAGCCGACCGCAACGTGTCCCCTGACAATCTGCTCAGCGATCCCACCGTGCACGCACTGTATGCGTCGGAACTCGCCCGAATCAGCGCACTGATCGAGGTCAAGTATGAGCGGGTGCGCCGGGCGGTGCTGGCCGACCATGAGCCATCTTTGGACAACGGCGAGCTGACTCCTTCGGGAAAGCTCGTGCGTAAGGCGGTACTGGATAACTTTGAGCACAAGATCAACGCGTTGTTCGCGCCCCGGCCATCGGGCGAGGCAATCGAGGTGCCACAGGAATCGTAAAGGATAGTTACGAGTGAAGCATAGCGAGTATCCACATGTAGTCATCGCCGGAGCGGCGCGCATACCGGTCGGGCTCAAGTGCGGCACACTCAGCAACTTCTCGGCCGAGGACCTGGGTGTTCTGGCTGCCGAGGAGGCGATCCGCCGCAGCGGTGTGGCGCGCGAGCAGATCGACGCGACGATCGGCGCGAACGTTTACCAGTACACTGCGCCGGGTACGCAGGATATTTACTTCCCACGCAACATAGCTCTACGCTGTCACCTCAACACCGAGACACCGGGGCTGATGGTGCAGCGCATTTGTGCTTCCGGCTTTCAGACTGTGCTCAACGCGTTTCAGCAGATCGCCCTGCCGCACGCCGTCGATGACACGAGCATCGTGCTTTGCGTGGGGGCCGAGACCATGTCGCGGGCTCCGCAGATCATCCGCGCGCCGCGGCGATCGGCGGCCAGCTTCTGGGAGTTTGTCGAGGACGGTAGTATTGAGGATACCCTGCTGGCGGGACTCAATCACGACCTCGCCGAAACGGCCATGATGATCACCGCCGACGAGTACGGAACCCAGATGGGCGTCACCCGTCGGGAGTGTGACCAATTCGCGGAATTGTCGCACAGCCGCGCCCGGTCGGCCTACCGCGACAGTCACTTTAACGGCGGCGATGCCCTGCGCGGCGTGTTCGCCGTTGATGCAACGGATCTGAGCGGCCGCCCGGTGTATTTGGCCCGAGACGAGTGCGTGCGCAAGACCTCACTGGACGTGTTGGCCAAACTGCCGGGCATCACGCCCAACGGTCTTGTCTCTCCCGGCAATGCCAGCGAGATCAGTGACGGCGCGGCGGCGCTGGTGGTCGCCGATCGAGCGGCGGCCGAGAAGCGCGGCCTGCCCACCCGCTACGAGATCGCCGCCTACGGTATTACCGGCGTCGAACCACGCGTGATGGGGCGCGGACCGGTCCCGTCCGTCAAGCAAGCCCTCGCCCGTGCCCGGCTCGAACAGAAAGACATCGGCCTTTGGGAAGTCAATGAAGCTTTCGCCGCCCAGTTCCTCGGCGTGGAGAAGGAACTCAACCTTGACCGTGAGATCACGAACGTCAACGGTGGCGCAGTCGCCATTGGCCATCCGCTGGCGGCAACCGGCACGCGCCTGCTCGTCGATCTCATGTACGAGATGGAACGTCGCGACCTGCGCTACGGATGCGCATCAGCGTGCGTTGGCGGCGGCCAAGGTGTGGCCGTCATCATCCGCGATACGCAGAAGGGCTGATAGCTGACGGCTGATAGCTGAGGACTAGTTCATGAAACGCGCCTTTGCCTTTGGGGACAGGTCGGTCGAGCCGGCGGTCAAGCGAGTGAACGAGGTTCGCTGCGTGGCGATCATCGGCGCGGGCACGATGGGCCAGGGCATAGCCATCGATCTGCTGAACAAGACTGACTACGAGGTGATCCTTCTGGATGTACAGACTGAGGCGCTGCAGCGGGCCGAGGCCAGGCTGACCGGCTTGTGGCAGCAACAGGTCAAGCGAGCGCAGATCCGCGAGCAGGATGCGCAGGCATTGGTGGCCCGCACGAAGTACACCGAGCAATACGGCGACTTGTCCGCTGCGGACATCATCTGGGAGGTGGCCACCGAACGGATTGACGTCAAAGCCAAGATTTTCCAGACGATTGAGAAGACTGTAGACCCCGAACGCATTGCCGCAGTCTTCTCAAACACGTCTTCACACACGACTGCGGAGCTCGCTGTCCTGTTCAAGTCCGAGGCGTTTCGTGAAAAGTTCCTGACGGTACATGGCTACTTCCCTTTCGAGGCCAACCGGCTCATCGACGTAATGAAGGGAAAGCATGCCTCGAACGAAACGCTCGCGTTCGGCGTCATTTTCGCCGATCAGGTCCTGGAAAAGACGGTTGTTGCCTTGCCGGTGGATCATCACGGCTACATCACCGACCCGATCTTCCAGGCGATGGCCGCGATCATTTCGTGGGACGTACGCACGGGTCAAGACATTGTCGAACTCGGGGCGTTGTGGGACCTGTTCACCGCCAATCCATTCACGGTCCTCGATCAAACCGGCCACATGCCCTATACGGAATCGTCTCGCCATATGGGGCAGGCGCTGCCCGAAACCGATCGCCTCCGCGGCCTGTACAACCGCGACGGTAAGCACTATCCAGACTGGATTGCCGGGCTGGAAAAGGGTGGATCCACGGGAGTGAATGCCCCGGCGCGCAGGGGGTTCTACGCCTGGAGCAAGGACGGGCGCCCCAAACCCGAGCGAGTGTTCGACCCCGCCACTGGCGACTATGTTTCGATCGGCGAAATCTCGCGCAAGGAATTCTGGTCTTACTACGAGGCGGCGGAGCGCGACCGCCGCGCCGGCAAGATCAAGAGTGCCGAATCGCTCGTCCATGTAGCCACTGCCAACGACGCCGGCGGCCGGGCGTTTCGGCGTTACGCCTTGCCCATTTGCCTCTATGCCTTGGACCTGATCCAAGACCGCATCGCGACACCGGGGCAGATCAACATCTCGACGCGGGCCGGCCTGCGCTACAAGGTCGGGTTGATCGAAGTGGTTGACGCGCTCATCGCGCACCTGACGATCGACGGCGTGCTGGAATTGGCGCGCCGGGCCCGGGACGAGAACGTCGCCGACCAGCACGTGGTCGATATGCTCGACGTTGACGGCGAAACCGGCCCCAGAAAGGGCCAGCCGTGTCTGTTACACGAAATGAAGAAGCGAAACCTCAAGCGTCTCCTCGGATATGGCAAGTACTTCCGTACGCCGGTAGCGGAACTGGACCTGGATACCGGTGAATACCAAGGCTGCTATCTCGACCTGAAGTTCTACGAACCGTCGTCGCGCGACCGCGTCACCAGCCTCGTCTTCAATAGTCCCCTGCGCGGCAACGTCTGGAATCGGGCCGCCCTGGACCAACTGGCCCACGCTTACAACCGCGTGCTCCAGCTTCACCGCGCGGGGCGTTGTGGGGCGGTGCTCTTCAGCGCTGCCGGTTCTGGCATGCGCATGCTCGGTGCGGACGCGCGCGAGTTCAATCGTGGCTGGTTTGAGCGGGAAAAGGGCTACGTCCCGCTGCCCGAGGCGGCGGCGGCGGCGTTCACACGCAACGGCATGCGCCTGTTCCGCCTGATTCAGCAAAGCCCCGTGGCGACGGTGGGCGTGTTTGGCGAGAAGTGGGGCGGCGGGGCAGAGTTCTCTTATGTCCTCGACCTGCGCTACGACGTGCGGGCCGAAGGCTTCGTCTTCGACACGCTCGAGCGGCAGACAAACTGGCAGCAGAAAAGCACTTACAACCAACCCGAGCTCGACTATGCGATCCTGGGTGGCTTCGGCGCGGCCGGCGAGTTGAAGCGGCTCGGCTTGGGCGATTCGGCCATCTTTGAGGTATTCGATCAGGGCCTGACCGCCGACCGCGCCCATCAAGTGGGCTTGAGCAACGGCGTCTTCGACGACGAGCTCGAGGCCCTCCGTCGAGGCTACGAGCGCGCTCGGCTGATGGCCAAGGACGCCCCTTACGCGCGGGCCCTATTCAAACAGCAGCTTGCCCGCGGCGCCGATGACGAGGCCTTGGCAAAGGAGAGCGGCGAGGTCTTCAATCCGCGGAAGAACCCGTTTGTCAGCACCGGACTGCTCGCTCTGCTGGACCGCGGCGCCCGGGCTCCCAAGATGGACTATAACTGCACGGAGACAGAACTGCCTGGCTGGCGCTATCCGACCGACAACGGCATGGCTGACGCGGATGCGGCCGACGAATCAGGCGCTGACAGCGCGACTAGCGGAGGGGCGTAAGTTGACTGCCAGGCGACGCCCATCTGCCACTTGTCACGGTTGTGATTCCCCTGGCGGACAATCGTCGGGGGTCGGGCGTCAACCCGCCTCCGACAGCAGATACAAAAGACGCAGGAGACGGCACTATGGCAAGTCAAGCCACGCTTGACCAGGAGACATTCGCGGCCTTCCGGGATTGGCGCGTGAACCGCGCGCGGTACGCCCGAGAGTGGAAGGAACGTACCGGAGGAAAGATCGTAGGATATTTCTGTACCTACGCTCCCGAGGAGCTCATGTATGCAGCCGGCGTCCTGCCGGTGCGCATCCTGGGAAGTCATGAAGTGCAGGACGTTACCGATCCCCACATTTTCGCCATGTTTTGTCCCTTCTGCCGCGACTGCCTGGCTCAAGGCCTCAAGGGGCGTTTCGATTACCTTGATGGAATCATGATCGCCCAGTCCTGTTTGCACATCCGCCAGGCATTCACCAGTTGGCAAAAACACATTCCTACTGACTACAGCTATTACCTCCCGATGCCCCACCATGTCCAAAGCTCCCGCGCCAGTCCGTTCCTGGCCAAGGAGCTCGAGGCGTTCAAGGAATCGCTCGAGAACTGGCTGGGCAGGAAGATCGACGATCGCTCCATAGCCGACGCCATCGAGATTTACAATCGAAACCGCCAGTTGATGTGGAAAGTCTACGAGGCGCGCAAGGGCGATACGCCTCCGCTGACCGGTGAAGAGGCGCTGGACATGGTGCTGTCGTCACAGATGGTGGACAAGCAGGACCACAACGCCGCGCTCGAGTCGTTGCTGGCACGCCTTCCGGAGCGCCAGGTCACGCGCCCGACCGGAACGCGGCTGATGACCCTGGGCAGTGAGAACGACGACATCGAGTTCATCAGGATGGTCGAGTCGCGTGGGGCCACCTTCGTAACCGACGATCACTGCACGGGGACACGCTACTTCTGGAATAACGTTGAAGTCGACGGGGACCTATTGAAGTGCGTGGCGGATCGCTACGTCAAGCGCGTGCCCTGCCCGTCGAAGGATTGGCCACAGCGCACGCGCGTCGCCCACGTGCTCGAGCTGGCCAAAGCCTACAACGTGCAGGGCGCGGTCGTCGTGCAGCAGAAATTCTGTGATCCCCACGAGCTCGACATCCCGGCCTTGACCAAAGCCCTGAACCAGGTGGGGATCAAGACGCTCTTCTTGGAATTCGACGTCACCGTGCCGATTGGCCAGTTCAGAGTCAGGGTCGAGGCCTTCCTCGAGATGCTCCAGGAAGACGATCTCTTTTGACGCTTGACTGCGGAAAGGAACGCGATGTCGCACAAGCCGAAGTACAAGACGGCCCCCCTCAAGTCCTGGAAGAAAGCCAAGGAGCTCCGGCAGAAATACTACGCCGACTACGCCAAAGCCCACGAGCGCGGGGGGTTGCGATGGTCCGGCGGGGCCTGGAGCTTCAGTGCCATCCCTTCCGGCCTGGGGCGCGACGTGTGGAGCCTGAGCAGTGAGCCCTATGCCGCCAGCATCGCCTTCAATAAGGAGCTTTCACTCAGGTGCCTCGAGGCCGCCGAGAAAGTGGGCTACGCGCGCGATCTGTGTGCTTACATGCGCAACTACTGGGGTTCGGTCATCCTTGACGAGTATGCCTTCGGCGGCACGTTCCCCAAACCTGATTTCATCTGGCAGGATCACATTTGTTGTAGCCACGCCAAGTGGTACCAGGTGGTCAGCGACCTGGAGGGTGGCATCCCGCATTTCTCCATGGATGTGGCCGTCGGGCCGTACAATGAAATGAAGCCGCACAAGATCGATTACCTGGTCGGCCAGATGCATGATGGTATCGAGTGGCTGGAAAAAACCACCGGCCGGAAGTACGAAGACGAGCTGCTGATCGAGGCGGTCAAAAACGAGTTCCGTACCACCTCCACTTGGGCGGAGATCTGTGTCTATAACAAGCACGTCCCGGCAACGCTGGAAGAGAAGACCATGTACTCCCTCTACGTGTTGGGTACGCTCAACAAGCACGACCGGGAGGTAGCTGACTTCTACGAGGAGCTCCGCGACGAGGTCAAGGAGCGCGTCGAGCAGGGCATCGCCGCTATCCCGAACGAGCAGTGTCGCCTCATGAGTGACACGCAGCCACCGTGGGGATTCTTGAGCATTTTCCGCTACATGGAGGAATTCGGAGCGATTTCCATAGGCTCGCTTTACACCTTCGGGCTGATCGGGATCTGGGAGGACAAACCGGACGGATCGTGGGGCCCACGTACCACGCCCATGCAGAAGGGCATTCAGATCAAAGACCGCGATCAAGCCCTGCGTCTGTACGCCGACTGGACGCTCAGCAAGCCCGAGTGGCAACACTTTTATTCTCCCCATCTCAAGACCGAGATGATGGTTAGGATTGCCAGGGAATGGCAGCTCAATGGAATCCTGTTGCACTACAACCGCGGCTGCGAGGGTCTTTCGCTCGGCATCGCGGAGAATCGTCTCGGGCTGATCGAGGCCGGTTTTCCGGTGATGGCGTTCGAGGGGAACATGGGCGACGAGCGCGAGTTCGATGAGGCACGCGTCAAGGCCCGTTTCGACGCCTTCATGGAAACGCTCGATGTCAAGAAGAACGGCAGGTCGTAGCGCGCAACCATTGGAGACTGACGAGAATGATTACAGCGGGTATTGATATCGGAGCTAAGACGGTCAAGGTCGTGCTCGGGCAGGATGGAAAGGTGTTGGCCAGGCGCCTTGTTCCCGCCGGCCTCGACACAGCGGCCGCCACCCAACAGGCCTTGGATGAGGCCCTGGCCGACCGCAGCCTGCGCAGGGAGCAAATCGATCGATTCATGGCTACCGGCGCAGGCCGGAAAGACTGTGCCATTACGGACCAGGAGATTACCGAGGTCGGTGCCGCGGCCAAAGGCATTCTCCATATCTGCAAGTCTTGCCGCACGGTGATCGACGTAGGTGCCGAAGAGGGGCGCACCGTGCGCTGTGACGAGAACGGCAAGGTGATCGACTTTGCCTATAACGAGAAATGCGCTGCCGGGGCGGGGGTATTTGCCGAGGGCATGGCCCGGGCGCTCCAGGTTTCCCTCGAAGAGCTGGGCCCGCTCTCTTTGAAGTCTAACCAAGCGGTGCAGATGAACGCCCAATGTGCGGTCTTCGCGGAATCCGAGGTTGTTACCTTGATCCACAACAAGACGCCCCGCGAGGATATTGCCCGGGCCGTGTTGGACGCAATCGCGAGCCGCATTATCTCGATGCTCAGGAAAGTCGGCTTCGCCAAGGACATCGCTCTGATCGGCGGCATGGCTCTCAATCCCGGTTTCGTAGAGGCGATGAAGCGTGGCTTAGAGATGGACGTGTACGTTCCCGAAGACCCCGAGTACATCGGCGCTCTGGGTGCAGCCCTGGCCGCCGCAGAATAGACGTCGTGAGCTAGCGTGTCTTTATCAGGAGGCCCTGACGTTGAGTGAAAAAAAGGAGTTCTGGCGTTGGAAAGAGTACCGCTGGCACGATGAGGGCGGCGACTGGAAGGATGCCGACATCGTCAGCGCCGGCGTGGACATAGGCTCGGTCAGTTCCCAGGCGGTCATCCTTCTGGACGGCAAGCTCTACGCCTTCAGCAATCAACGCACGGGTTTTGACAGCCCCCAGAGCGCTAATCAGTCCATCAACTGGGCCATGGAAGGCACCGGGATGACCGTCAAGGATATTCATTATACGGTCGGCACGGGCTACGGCCGGGTCAATGTACCCTTCGCCGACAAAGCCCTCACGGAGATCGCCTGTCACGCCCGTGGCGGCAACCTCATGTATGGGCCTACTGTGCGCACCATACTGGACATGGGCGGGCAAGACTGCAAGGCGATTCGCTGTGATGAGCGCGGCAAAGTCGAAGCCTTCCTTATGAACGACAAGTGTGCGGCCGGAACCGGACGCGGGATGGAGGTTTTCGCGGACCTTCTCTCGGTCCCCGTTGAGGAGGTCGGTGAGCTCTCCCTCTCGGTGGAGGAGGAACCCGAGCCGGTTTCAAGCACTTGTGTGGTCTTTGCCAAGTCAGAAGCCTCCGCACTCTTGCGCGCAGGCTGGCCCAAGAACAAGGTGCTGGCCGCCTACTGTTCGGCGATGGCCCACCGCGTCGTAACACTGCTCGAACGGATCGAGGTGAAAAAGGACTTTGCCATCACAGGCGGCATCGCCAAGAATAGCGGCGTCGTCAAGCGCCTCGAGCAGGAGCTGGGCCTGGAGTCCCTGAAAAGCACATACGATTCGCAAATCGCTGGTGCTTTAGGCGCGGCGTTGTTCGCCCGGGCTTTGGAAACCAAGCGCCGCAAAGCTCGAGACCGCGGCGTGGCGGAAGCGACATGATAGCGAACTACGGTTACAAGGACGGCTCCGGCGACTACTTTATCGCCATCGACACTGATAAGTGTGACGGCTGCGGAGACTGTGTCTCGGCCTGTCCCAACGGGGTTTTCATTGTCGGGGAGGATGCAAACGACCCACTACGTGACGAGCCGGTGGCGATGGTCAGCGAAGACCAGCGCAAGAAGCTCAAATACACCTGTGCCCCCTGCAAGCCCGACCGCAATCGCCCTCCCTTGCCCTGCGTGCAGGCGTGTAAACCAACGGCCATTTCGCATTCATGGTAGCTGTGGCCGGCGCCGATGTCCGCCGATTAACCGGTATTGAGCCTGCAATGGTCACCATCACAATCGATGACAGCGTGCTTGAGGCAGAGGAAGGCGCCACGATCCTTTCCGCCGCCACGGCTAACGGAGTATACATACCACATATCTGCCATCATCCAGATCTCCCGCCTTTTGACAGGCTACCGCTGGCCACACGCATCTTTCGGGGCGACAAATGCTATGACCACCAGCCAATAGCTGAAGACGAATTGCGCCAGATGGAGGGTTGCGGCCTCTGTGTGGTTTTGGTGGAAGGGCTGCCCGAGCCGGTGCGCGCCTGCCAGACGACGGTAGCTCCCGGCATGTCCGTCCAGACGATCAGCCAAACCCTCAAGGAAGTCAGGCGGGCAAAGCTGATGGAAATTCTTGCGCGCCACCCTCATGCCTGCTTGACCTGTGCCCAGCGCGAGGGGTGCAGTCTGGAGGACTGCTCCACCAACGTGCCGAAGGAAGAGCGCTGCTGCAGCCAATTCCACAACTGCGAGCTGCGTAAGGTCGCGGAGTATGTGGGTGTTAAGGAGGAGACACCCCGCTACCGGCCCGCGGGGCTGGCCGTCCTGGCTGACGAACCGCTGTTCGCGCGGGACTTCAATCTCTGCATCGACTGCGCCAGGTGCGTGCGGATTTGCAATCAGGTGCGCGGCGTGGAGGCGCTCGGCATCGTCCACAACGGTGGCCGCCTGGTCGTAGGTAGTATCGCCCCGACGTTGATGGAATCGGCCTGTAAGTTCTGCGGGGCCTGTGTCGAGGTGTGCCCGACCGGCTGCCTGACGGACAAGGAGGCACAACCGGGTGACCGAGAACGTTGGCTGGTGCCTTGCGTTCATAGCTGCCCGGCCGGGGTGGACGTGCCCGGCTACATACGCCGAATCGCCGACGAGGACTTTCAGGGAGCGGCGGCACTGGTCTGGGAGAAGCTACCGTTGCCGAACGTGCTGGGCCACGTTTGCTTTCACCTCTGTGAGTACGAGTGCCGGCGCAGGCAGATCGACGACCCAATCGCCATCTGCGCATTGAAACGGTTTGCATTGGAGACTGGTAACGGTGTTCTATTCAAGGAGCCGGTCATACCCCCGCAGAGCGGCAAGAAGGTCGCTGTGGTCGGCGCCGGTCCGGCAGGATTAGCCGCGGCTTACTTCCTGAGGTTCAAGGGTCACACCGTTACCATTCTCGAGGCCACGGAATCGCCCGGCGGCATGCCGAAGCTCTCCATTCCGAGCTACCGACTTCCCCAAGCGGTCTTGGAGAAGGATCTCGCCGCGATCCGGGACCTGGGAGTGGAGGTCAGGACGGGGTGCCGCGTGGCGACGGGCGCGGCGATGGTCGATTTGCTGGACCAGGGCTTCGACGCCGTACTGGTCGCTGTTGGTTTGCCGGAGAGTAAGAAGTTCGCGCTCGAGGGAGCCGGTCTGGACGGCGTGTTTTGGGGACTTGAATTCCTGAGCGAGGTCAAGGCGGGAAAGACGTTCGACCTCGGCGACAAAGTCGTCGTCGTGGGTGGTGGCAATGTAGCCATCGATGTGGCCATGACAGCACTCCGCCTGTCCGGCGGAAGCGTGCGCCTACTCTGCCTGGAAAGCCGCGAAGAGATGCCGGCCCACGCCCACGAGATCCAGAAGGCCGAGGCCGAGGGAGTTGAAGTCAATCCCAGTTGGGGACCCGCTGCCATCCTGGGTCCGCAGGGAAAGGTAAAGGGCGTGGAGTTTCGCTGTTGTGTGGCCGTGTTCGACGAGCAGCGGAATTTCGCCCCGAAATTCGACGAGCAGCAAAGGCTGACAGTCGATGCCAGCGCGGTGATACTCGCCATCGGCCAGGCTCCACCAGACGGTGTGCCCGCCGAGGGAGAGGGAGTCTTCCTGGCGGGTGATGTCGCCAGCGCGTCCGCCGGAGGCGGATCGGTAATCGATGCCGTGGCCTCCGGGCGTGCGGCCGCCGAACGAATTGACCGATACCTGGGCGGCGATGGCGACGTGTCACTCCAGCTCGCTGACCACGCACCTCCCAATACCTTGATCGGCCGCGAGGAGGGATTCGCGCCGCGCGCCCGGGTGCCGCTGCCGTGCGCCCCTCCTGAGCAGCGCTGCACCGACTTTCGGGAGATTGAGGGAACCTACTCGTCCGAAGCAGCACTGGCCGAGGCGCGGCGTTGCCTCCAATGCGACCTGCGGCTGATGATCGCTGAGCCGGCCCTTCCGCCCGAAACGTGGCTGGACTTCAACCGTTCGAGTGTGGACCAGGTGCCGGCCGTTGAAGGGGTTTTCGTCCTGGCCGATGCCGACAAGAAACCCGTGGCGATCAAAGGTGTGGCAGACATCCAGGCGGGCCTCTTGGAGAAACTGGAGTCGGGTGCCGAGGCGGGCTTCTTCCTCTGGGAAGAGGATCGGATGTACACTAAGCGCGAAAGCGAGCTGATTCAACAGCACCTGAAGCAGTATGGCGAACTGCCCGGCGGAGGAGATGACGAACTGGACGACCTTTTCTAGCCTCCGGGCGTTTGCCCGCCTCTCTGGACGAGCCTTTGTCCGGGACGGCTCGGGGACGTGATGCCCGTTTCACCTTGGAGCGGAAGCCGATGATCGTAATCGACGCGAGGTACTGCAAGGGATGCGGGATCTGCGTCTACTTCTGCCCCAAACACGCGCTTGAGGTTTCCAAGCAGGTGAACAGCCGCGGGTTCTATACGCCCTACGTCGTTGACGCGAGCAAGTGTACCAACTGTCACCAGTGCGAGCTGTTTTGTCCCGACTTCGCCATTTTCATCGTTGAGGAAGAAGACAGTGCCGACGGATAAAGCCCGGCGTTACTTGAGCGGCCTCTCCGGCAACGTACGCTTCGCCCTGGGCGACGAGGCGGCCGCTTACGGCGCGCTCTTTGCCGGGTGCACGTTCTTTGGGGGCTATCCCATCACCCCCGCCTCGGAAGTGGCGGAGACGATGGCCCGCGAGCTTCCCCACGTGGACGGTTTCTACGTGCAGTTCGAAGACGAGATCGGTAGCATCGCCGCCGTGATCGGCGCGGCCCGCGCCGGCGCCAAGGCCATGACCGCCACATCCGGCCCCGGTTTCTCGCTCATGCAGGAGAACATCGGTTATGCCATCATGACTGAGACCCCCTGCGTCGTGGTGAATGTGCAGCGTTCGGGCCCGTCCACCGGCCAGGCTACCAAACCCGCTCAGGGGGACGTGCTGCAGGCCCGCTGGGGAACCCACGGCGACCACGAGATGATCGCCCTGGCCCCCAACTCGGTGCAGGAGTGCTTCGACCTGATGATCGAGTGCTTCAACCTGTCCGAGCGCTACCGCCATCCCGTAATCTTTCTCATGGACGGCGAGATCGGTCATCTCAGGGAGAGACTGGTCCTGCCCAACCTCGCGCATCTCCAGCTCTTCCCGCGCGGCGGTTTCGACCCCGCCGACGAGCCCGGGCTGATCAAGCCCGTGCAGGAATACGGGAGAGGACAGGCCGTCCATATCACGGGTTCCACGCACAGGGAAGACGGTATGCGGGACGTGGTCTCGCAGGACGTACATGAGCGGCTGATCACGCGCTTTTACGCCAAGATCGACCGGAACCGCAAGAACATCGTCCGGTACGAGGAGCGCTTCATGGAGGACGCCGAGACGGCTGCGGTATGCTTTGGCGCTGCTTCCCGGCCTGCGCTCGGCGCTGTCGTGCGGGCACGCGACCAGGGACTGAAGGCCGGGTACTTCAGGCTGGCCACCATCTGGCCTTTTTGCGGAGAGCGGTTGGCCGCGGTCGGAAAGCAGGTCAAGAAGATTCTGGTACCGGAGATGAACCTCGGTCAGCTTGCGCGTGAGGTTGAGAGGTTCGTGAATGTGCCGGTGATCCGCGTGTCCAAGATCGGCGGCGTGCCTCATTCCGTGGACGAGATTCACCGAGCTATCGTGCAGGAGACGCCATGACGCCGCCCGAGCACAGATTGCTCAAGTACCTGCGCCGGGAGATCCTGCCCAGCACGCATTGCCCGGGCTGCGGGTGCGGCCAGGTGCTGAATGCCTTCGTGAACGCCATCGACGACCTGGCCATCGACCCGCACGAGATCATCTCCGTGACCGGAATCGGCTGCTCATCCTGGATTCCGAGCCCGTATCTCAAGTGTGACACCCTGCACACCACCCACGGCCGAGCGGTCGCCTTCGCTACGGGGGTGAAGGTAATCAGGCCCCAGAGCCACGTGGTGGTCATCGCGGGCGACGGTGATCTGGCCGCCATCGGTGGCAACCACCTGATCCACGCGGCTCGTCGCAACATCGGCCTCGCGGTTTTCCTGGTCAACAACTACATCTACGGCATGACCGGCGGGCAGGTATCGCCCACCACGCCCTTCGGCACCGTGACCACCACCACGCCGTACACCAACGCCGAGTACCCCTTGAAGATTGCCGAGCTCGTGGCTGCCGCGGGTGCCAACTACGTGGCCCGCTGGACCACCTATCACATCCGCAAGCTGATCGGCTCCATGAAGAAAGCCCTTCAGAAGAAGGGGTTTTCCCTGATCGAGATTGTCTCCCAGTGCCCGGTCAGTTACGGCCGCCGCGTCGGGCTGCGCGACGGAGTAGCCTTCATGCAGTATTTCAAGGAGAACTCTGTCGGGCGCAAGAAGGCCGCGAGCATGAGCGAAGGAGAATTGGAAGGTAAGATCGTGGTGGGCAAGCTGATCGAACGCGACCGGATCGAGTTCAGCGAGAGCCTTCGGCGGATCAATGAAGGCGTGAAAAGTGAAGGGTGAAGCGTGAAGCGTGAAGCGTATCTCGTAAAAGTCAGCTTCACCTCGGACGCTTCACGCTTCACGAGCTACGCTTCACGAGATACGCTTCACGAGATACGCTTCACGAGATGCGCTTCACGAGATACGCTTCACGAGATACGAGATGCGTTTCACGAGCCAGGAACTACGTTCCACGGATGACGACTTGCGCGCGATGGGAGCAAGCGGGTGACGTCAAGCATCAGGAACTTCAGGGATCTCGAGGTCTGGCAACTGGGTAAGAAGATCGTCCTGCGCGTGTACGAGATCATGAAGGCGTTTCCCCGTGAAGAGCGGTACGGACTGACGGCGCAGGTGAGGCGAGCCGCGGTCTCCATCCCCTCCAACATTGCTGAGGGGTTCAACCGGTACAACAATAAGGAGTATCGCCAGTTCCTCTACATAGCGCTCGGGTCGTGCGCCGAACTGGAGACGCAGATCGAGCTGGCTTGTGATCTGGGGTATCTGGACGCGACCGGGCGAGACCAGCTCTTGGAGCAAATGGACTTCGAGTCGAGGATGTTGAGGAATCTGATCAAGAAACTCGATCAAAGAGGATGAGACCCCCCTCGTGAACCGTCAGCGCCAGACACGCTTCACGAGATACGCTTCACGAGATACGCTTCACGGGGCACGCTTCACGAGACGCACCATGAACATCAGGATTGCCGGCTTTGGCGGCCAGGGCATCGTGATGGCCGGATATATCCTCGGGCACGCCGGCATCCTGGACGGCCATAACGCTTTGCAGACCCAGTCCTATGGGAGTGAGTCGCGCGGCGGGGTCTGCAAGAGTGATGTGATCATTACGGACGGCGAGATCATGGAGCTCGCACCCTCAGACCTGGATGCGTTGGTAGTGATGTCGCAGCCGGCTCTGGAAAGGTACCGCCCCAGCCTGAAAAAGGGCGGTATCCTCATCTACGACAGCGACTTGGTGAAGGCCACAAACGGCGGGATCCACGCCTTCGGCCTGCCGGCCACGGATATTGCGCACAAAGCGTTCGGACGCAATGTGGCGGCAAACGTGGTCATGCTGGGCTGCCTAGCCGCGCTTACCGGCGTGGCCAGCCGTGACTCGTTGGGCCAGGCGATTTCGCAAGCCGTGCCACCGAAAACCGTGGACATAAATCTCGCCGCCTTCGAGAACGGATTCACGAGGGGAGCCGATCACGAGCGGCACGCGGCAGAACAAAATGATCGATCAAGCTGAGACCGACTTGCCCTTGAGCGGAACCCGGATCCTGGACCTCTCACGGATCCTCGCCGGGCCCTATTGCACCATGATCCTGGGCGACCTGGGTGCCGAGGTGATTAAGGTGGAGCGGCCCGACGGAGGTGACGACACCCGCACCTGGGGGCCTCCCTTTGCCGGCGGAGAGAGCGCCTATTACCTCTGCTGCAACCGCAACAAGAAGTCGATCACCATCGACCTCCAGAAACCCCGCGGGGTCGAGCTGGTCAAGGAGTTCGCCAGAGCCTCCGACGTGCTCGTCGAGAACTTCACGCCGGGACTCATGCAGCGCTTCGGGCTCGACTATGAGACCCTGCGCGAGCTGAACCCGCGTCTGGTCTACTGCTCGATCACGGCCTACGGCCAGGACGGCCCCTACCGCGACCGCCCGGGCTACGACATGGTCCTCTCCGCCGTCGGCGGGCTCATGTGGATCACCGGCGAGCGCGACGGGGAGCCCTGCAAGGTGGGTGTGGCGATCACCGACGTGGTCACCGGCGTCTACGCGTCGGGGGCCATCATGGCCGCCCTGCTCTGGCGGGAGCGCTCCGGCCGCGGCCAGTACATCGATTGCAGTCTGCTCGACGCCCAGGTCTCGGCCTTGGCCAACATCGCGAGCAGCTATCTGGTCGCCGGCAAAGAGGCGCAACGCTGGGGCACGGCACACGAGTCGATCGTGCCCTACCAGGTTTTCCGCACCAAGGACCGGCCCATCGCCATCGCTGTAGCGAACCAGAAGCTGTGGGTCAACTTCTGCAAGCTGATCGGCAAGCAGGAGTGGACCGACGACCCACGCTTCGCCTCCAACCCGAAACGAGTGGAGAATCGCGACGTGCTGATACCGCTTGTCGCCGACGTGCTGGCCGACAAAACCTGTGACGAATGGGTCGAGCTGTTCGTGGCGGCGTCGATCCCCTGCGGTCCGGTCAACAACATGCAGAGCCTTTTCGCCGACCCACAGGTTCTGCACCGGGGCATGCGGGCCGAGGTGCCGCACCCGACCATCGGCACATTGCGCCTCGCGGGAATCCCCATCCGCCACTCCGAAACGCCGGCCACGATCCGCCTGCCCCCGCCGCTGCTGGGCGAACACACAGACGAGATACTGGCCGATGTGCTCGCCTATCCGCCGGAGAAAATCGAAGCGTTGCGGCAACAGGGGGCGATTTAGCCGAGAGTTATCAGTTGTCAGTTCTCAGTTTTCAGTGAAGATCGTGGCAAGGCCCTCAACTGATAACTGACAACTGATTACTGAGAAATGATACCGAGCAAGCGAGGAGACCGCACAATGAGGCGTATCCTTCCGGCATTGGCGGCCACTGCGCTTTGCGCAATCTCCTGTTCCGACAACACTGGTCGAGACACGCCGCGACGGGACATCTCCATCGGCACCGGCGGTACCGGCGGCGTGTACTACCCCTACGGCGGCGGCCTGGCCGTGCTCTGGTCTCAGCACCTGCCCGGCATCAGGGCCGTGGCCGAGGTGACCGGCGCCTCGGTCGAGAACGTCAGACTGGCTCACAAGGGCGAGACGGTCATCGGCGAGATCATGGGCGACGTGGCCTACCAGGCTTACCACGGCGAGGGCGACTTCGATGGCACGCCCTGCAAGATTCTGGGCCTGGCCGTCATGTATCCCAACGTCTTCCAGGTGGTAACGCATAAGAGCTCCCGGATCGGTAGCGTGAGCCAGTTCAAGGGAAAGACCGTCAGCGTCGGCGCCCCCGGCAGCGGCACCGCGTTCATGAGCGACCTGGTGCTGCAAGCCCTGGGTATCACCGAGGACAGCTTCAGCGTGCGCCGCCTCTCCTTCGTCGAGAACGCCAACGCCCTGCGGGACCGCAGCATTGACGTGGGTATCTGGTGCGTCGCTCCGCCCACCAGCTCCATCATGGACTTGGCCACGACCCACAACATCAAGGTCATTCCCTTCGCGGCGAACGAGCTGAGGAAGGTCACCGAACGCTACACCTTCTACTCGGCCTATGAATTGCCGGCCGGCGTTTACCGCGGCGTGGATGAGCCCGTGCCTACTCTCAGCGTGTGGAACGTGATCATCTGCAACGCCGACCTGCCTGCGGACCTGGTCTACAACCTCACCAAGGTTCTGTTCGAGCACAATGACTACATGCAGAAGATCCACCCCTTCGCCCGCTTCACCACACCTCAGAACACAGTGAGCCATGCGCCTATCCCATTGCACCCGGGAACCATCAGGTATCTGAAGGAAAGGGGGCTGGCTGTCCCAGACAGGCTGGTGCCCAAGGGCGGTTGATTGGAGATTGCCGAGTGGCGATTAGGGACATGCGCGAACGGGTGTCGAAACACCGGCTGCATTGGGCACCTTGCGCACTGGCCCTCGTTCTCGTTCTTGCTGCCAGGTGGCTGCCCGGCGGTCTCGAGCTGGTGATCTGCCCTAAGGACGATGGCGAGCCGCTGGTCGTGGTGCCGATCGAGCCAGGCGAGCGCTTCACCCTACGCTACATCCACTCGGTTGACCAAGCGCCTATCTGGGAAATACACAGCGTCGATCGGGATGGGAATATCTACATCGAACAAGAGCGCTTCGTGATGTTCGGGGCGGGCATGGGCCACCGGCCGGGGCACGGCACTCTTACCAGCCGCGGGCCGTACCAGGTCATCGAAAACATCCACGCGCCCATCGGCGATTTCGTGCTGCGCGTGGGTGACCGGGACGTGGACCACACCATCATCTGGCGGGAAACGCCGTTGTACCTCTCCCGCTTGGCTCCCGGCCGAGCGGTGCTGATCTCGGCCAGGCCGGTGAGCTTACTGCACCGCCTGTGGCGCTCCGGATTGACGGTTGACGATTGATGATTGGAGATTAGAAGGGCGGTGAATGAACAACCGTCAGTCGACAATCGTCAATCGCCAATCGCCCGTGGTGGCCGTAACGACCAAAGTGGTGTCGGTGCTGGCCGTCGGCCTGAGCCTGTTCCAACTCTACACGGCCGGCCTGGGCGCCATGACGGCCATGGTGCAGCGCTCGGTCCACCTGGGAGCCGTCCTGGCGTTGGTCTTCATCCTGCGCCCGCCGTTTTCAAAGGCCCGCAAAGATCGCCTGACGCTCTGGCTGCTCCTGGACCTGTTGCTGGCGGCCACCTCGGTCTATTGCTGCTTCTACGTGGTCTACTACCTGAACGACATCTATGCCCGTCAGGGTGACTGGATCTTCAGCGACACCGTGGTCAGCGTCATCGGCATCCTGCTGGTGCTTGAGGCCTGCCGCCGGGTCATCGGACCATTCATGACCGGCATCTGCGCCGCCTTTCTGCTCTACGCTCACTACGGCCCGCACATGCCCGACCTGTTCGCCCACAAGGGCTACGGGGTGGAGCGTATCGCTACCACCCTGTTCCTCACTACCGAAGGCATCTTCGGTCTGCCCATCGGCGTGGCCGCCACCTTCGTCTTCGTCTTCGTGCTGTTCGGGGCCTTCCTGGAGACCAGCGGCGGGGGCAACTTCTTCATCGATCTGGCGTACGCCGTAACCGGCCGCTTCTCCGGCGGCCCGGCCAAAACCAGCGTCATCGCCAGCGGCTTCATGGGCTCGGTCTCGGGCTCGGCCGTGGCGAACGTAGCGGCCACTGGCTCGTTCACCATCCCCATGATGAAGAAGGTCGGCTACCGGCCCCACGTGGCCGGGGCGATCGAGGCCGCGGCCAGCACCGGCGGCCAGCTCATGCCGCCCATCATGGGCGCCGGCGCCTTCCTCATGGCCGAGTTCACCAACACCAGCTACCTGACCATCATCAAGATCGCCCTGGTGCCGGCCATCCTCTACTACATGACCGTGCTGCTCTTCGTGCACTTCGAGGCCAAAAAACAAGGCATCGAAGGCCAGCCGCCGGACAAGCTGCCCAAGGCCCTGGCGGTAATCAAGGACGGCATGCACTTCATCATCCCCGTGGCGGCCCTTATCACGGCCCTCGTCATGCACGTCTCACCCATGATGGCCGGCTTCGTGGCGGTGGTGAGCACCTACGTGGCCAGCACCCTGCGCAAGAAAAGCCGCATGGGATTGAAGCGCCTCTTGCAGGCTCTGGAGCGCGGCGCCCGAAACGCCGTCATGGTCTCGGTCGCCTGCGCCGCGGCGGGCATCATCGTCGGCATCGTCGGACTCACCGGGCAGGGCCTGAATTTCTCCAGCCTGGTGTTGAAGCTCGCCATGGACGTCAAGGTCCTCGCCATCCTGCTGATCGGCCTGGCCTCGCTGGTGTTGGGCATGGGCCTGCCGGTGACGGCCAGTTACATCGTGTTGGCCACCCTGGCCGCCCCAGCGTTGTTGGACCTGGGCGTACCGCTGCTGACAGCCCACATGATCGTTTTCTGGTACTCGCAGGACGCCAACGTCACGCCGCCGGTGAGCCTGGCAAGCTTCGCCGGCGCCGGCGTGGCCGGCGCCCATCCCATGCGCACCGCCATCACCTCCTGGAAACTGGCCAAGGGGCTGTACATCATCCCGATCGTCATGGCCTATCGTCCGCTGCTGGGCGGCGCCCCGTGGTGGGAGGTCGCGCTGACCATGCTCACTTGTGCCGCGGGTCTGCTGGCCTTCGCCGCCGCCTTGGACCGCTACCTCCTCCGCCGGGCCACGTGGCTGGAAACCGTCATGCTTCTGTTGGCCTCGGTCTGTCTGTTCTGGCCGGACATCAATCTCCCCGCTGGCAGCGTCATCCCGGCCTACGCTACCGACGCCCTGGGCGGCGCCTTGCTCGCCGCTACGATCCTCCTGCAAAGGTTGCGTCACGCCGCCACGGTTGGGTAGGGTCCGCTGCCTGGCCCCGTGCGTCCGGGCGCCACGGCGAGATGGGAGAATACGTGAAGGTGATTCTGATCATCCTGGCCTTGGCGGTCATCCTTGCCTTGCTCGCGTATCTGCGCTGGATCCGGCCGTGGCAACTCCGTTGGGGAGCTACCAACGCCGAGCTCGAGCGGGCCATGCCCGGTGACGAACTGGTCAAGCGCCCCACGTTTAACGCGACGCGCGCCGTCACCATCAGAGCCCGACCGGAGGAAATCTGGCCCTGGATCGTGCAGCTTGGGTACGGGCGGGCCGGTTGGTACAGCTACGACTGGATTGACAACCTTGGCAGACCGAGCGCGGAGAGCATCATCTCCGAATTACAGCAGCGTGACGTCGGTGACTTGATCCCCATGGGCCCCGGGCAGTTCGGGCTCCAGGTGAAGGCCCTCGAGTCCAACCGCTCGATGCTGTGGGGGAACAAAGGGGACAGGAACCAGGCCACCTGGGCGTGGGGACTCTATCCGCTCGACGAGACGCAGACGCGCCTTGTCAGCCGCGTGCGCATCCGCTACGACTGGACACGGCCCTCGATTATCTTCCACCTGCTGTTGGATGTCGGCGACATCGTGATGATGCGCAAATGCATGCTCGGCATTAAGCGCCGGGCAGAGGCTGGCGCGGGCTTAACGCAACAGTTCTCTCACTCGGCCTCAGAGAGTGAAGCCATTGAGGCATCAGAGCGCGATCTACAATAAGCTCTCCGACAGCCGCAATGAGCATGGTCACGCAGACATGTTCTCGTGACAAGATCGACCGGAACCGAGGACGATGGCCTACTACGACACGATCGCACGGAGGTGGCATGACATCACAGGTCACAAGGGTGGCGTATTCAAGGAACTGGTCCTGAACGACTGCATTCTCGGCAGGCTTCCGAGTATTGCCCGCCGATCCATCCTGGAGCTGGGGGCCGGCAACGGGTACTTCATGCCCCTCCTGCTCAGACGTTTCTCAGGCCAAGCGCCGGCCCGAATTGTGATAACCGATCAGTCCAGCGCCTTGCTCGCGATTGCACAGAGCCACTTCAAAGTCCGAAACGCAGAGTACTACCGACTTGACGTCCGTGCGAGGTACCCCTATCCAGAGAACACCTTCAACCTGATTCTGGCGATTATGGTCTTCAACGAGATCGGTGACGCTGGTCTTCGAAGAGCTCTGAGAGAATGCCATCGTGTCCTCACTGAGGACGGTCGCCTGATCGCGGCAGTCACGCACCCGGCGTTTGTTGAGAGCCTATCTCGGCGAGGCGAGCTAAAACGGACAAGCGGAGGACGACTTACGATGCCGGGAGCGCTCGGCCTACGCCTGCCGGTTGTCAGACGGTCCATGGACGCATATGAGCGCTGCCTGGACATGTCTGGGTTTGAGCACGAGTCAAAGGACATTTTCCCGTCACGGCGAGTCTTCAACGGAAAGCCGGGCCTCAGAAAGGCAGGTCATGTGCCAGTGGCGCTGTTGCTCGATTGCCATACGCCTCCGCAGGGACCGCCATCTGAGCCCCCGGGGCGGCCGGACGCACCGGGTCACCGGCGACGGAAGACAACATGAAGGTAGCACAGACATCTCGGCGGTCGGGGCTGTTGCAGGCCATCGGGCCGGGGATCATGTACGCCGGGGCGGCCATCGGCGTGTCGCACCTGGTGCAGTCCACCACGGCCGGGGCCAAGTACGGCTTCGCCCTGGTCTGGGCGGTCATCCTCGTCCACCTGTTCAAATACCCCTTCTTTGAGTACGGCCATCGCTATGCCGCCGCTACCGGCGAAAACCTGCTGGTCGGCTACCGCCGGGTCGGCCGCTGGGCCTTGGTTACCTTCCTGCTGGTCGCTTTCGGTCTGAGCATACCTACCGGCGCCGTGCTGACGATCGTCACCGCCGGGATGGCGACGCAGATGTTCACGGCCAGCCTCCCGGCAGTAGCGTGGGCGGTGATCCTGCTCGCCTGCTGCATCGTCCTGCTCGCCTCCGGCGGATACCCGCTGCTGGACAAGCTGATGAAGGTCATGATGGCGTTCCTGGCTGTCTGCACGCTGGTGGCGCTCGTGGCGGCCGCAGCGCACGGTCGGGCGGCGGTGGCACCCGAATTCCGGGCGCCGCCGGTATGGGACGTTGCCGGCATCGCGTTCCTGGTGGCACTGATGGGTTGGATGCCGACGCCGGTGGATGCCTCCGCCTGGCCTTCCCTGTGGATGCAAGAGCGCGTCAAGCAGACCGGGCACCAACCCACGCTGCGCGAGGCGCTGTTTGACTTCAAGCTCGGCTATGTGGGTTCACTGATTACGGCGTTGATGTTCCTGAGCCTGGGGGCATTGGTCATGTTCGGCACCGGTGAGCGCCTGGCCGACAAAGGCGCTGACTTCGCCGCCCAGTTCGTCGGCATGTACACCAGCGCCATGGGCGCTTGGAGCCGCCCCGTCATTGTTACCGCCGCCTTCGCAACCATGCTCAGCACATTGTTGACGGTGCTCGACGGGTACCCGCGCGTCTTGACGGCAAGCTGTCGGCTGGCCTGGCCGCGCGCGGAGCGCTTCGGCCGAGTGCCCTACTGGGTATTCATGATCCTGATGATGATCGGCGCCGTCCTGATTCTCCTGTGCGTGACGAGCATCATGCGGCCCCTGATGAACTTCACCATGACGCTCGCATTCCTGTCCGCCCCACTGTTCGCCTACCTCAACTGCCGTGCCATATCGGGCGGCCGGCTGCCGAGAGAAACGGCTCCACCGAAGTGGCTACGTGTCCTCAGTTGGACCGGCCTGATCTTCCTCACCTGCTTTTCGATCCTCTTTCTGATCGTGCGCTTTGGCTTCGGGCGGTGAATCGCCGGCCAAGAAGGGGAAGGCTATTCATCCTGCGACCGCTGGAACGGGCCGTGGCCGCGCTGACGCGGCCCTGGTATGGTATGCAATGCCGGGTGTCCGCGCGAGTGTGGGACAGGGCACGCAGTGGCGAGCCAGGGCCGTATCCTTATAAAGAGGAGAAACCACGATGGGTACTAAAGGGCGTGAAATCGTTGGCATGGACGTGGAACAGGTGCTCAAACTTCTCAACCGGGCGTTCGCCGACGAGTGGCTGGCCTATTACCAGTACTGGCTGGGCGCGAAGGTCGCCAAGGGGCCGATGAAAGAAGCGGTGATGGCGGAGTTGATCCAGCACGCCGCCGACGAACTGCGGCACGCCGACATGGTCGCGAACCGCATCCTTCAACTGGGCGGCACGCCCGTTGCGGCGCCGGAGCAGTGGTACAAGCTGACCAACTGCGGGTACGACGCCCCCGAAGACCCACATGTGGTCGCACTGCTGAAGCAGAACATCAAGGGCGAGCAGTGTGCCATTAGCGTCTATAAGGCCATGATGGAGACCACCAGGGACGCCGACCCGGTCACCTACAACATGGCCCTCCAAATCCTCCAGGACGAGGTGGAACACGAGGAGGACCTCGAGGCGCTGCAGGAGGACGTGGCGCTCATGCTCAAGGCCCGCTGATTCCTGACGCTCGGGCTGGCCGAATGTTGCCGGGACCCTTCTCGGCGGCTGCCCGATCCACTTGCTACGCCGCCGCTGACTGAAAGCCGGCTGCGGCGCTCACACAATTGGCAACGCTATCTCGAAGCGGCCCGCGCGCAGCGGCGCGTGGATGCCACCGGCCAGGACTACCTGCCGCAGAAACAGGCCACCGGCGATCCCACAAAGGGACGCCGGCACCGCGAAGACCGCTGCCCGGGCGCCGGCCACAGAGGACACGCCGAACAGATCGAGCAGCAGGGGCACGATCAGGCCGAGGATGGCGACGCCCCACCAGAACAGGGGCGCCCACGCACCTCGCAAGAGCAGTTCGGCCGACGCCCTCGACTCCGGAACGCGGTGCGTCGCCTGCAAGTAGAAGACCAGCACGAACATCTCCAGAACGATCAGAAGCGTATCTATCCGCGCCAGCGAGTGAATCGCGCCGGCATGCGTCTCGGCGGCAAACGACGCCACTAAGATGACCGCCATGATACCGGTGGAGAGGGCCGACACGAGAAAGAGCAGCGGCAGCATGGCCGTACTCCAAAAGGCGATCGGCCGGGCCGCGCCCAACAAGATGCCTGTGTAGATCATCGTGCCGAAAGCGAAGAGCGTCCCCAGAACCCCGAGGAAGTACCGCAGGCCGGTCACCTCCGCCAGCCCCTTGAACGGCCAGAGCCAGAAAGCGATGTGCAGCGCCCCCAGGATCATGAAGACGGTAATGATGATGGTGCCCCGGGCGATCCACGAAGTGTTCGGCCGCATCGCGGCCCGCCAGAAGTTCTTCGGCGTACCCAAGTCGGCCATTAGGAATATGCATCCCACCAGGACGCACGGGAACCCCAGCGCAATGCCGATCTTGGCAATCCCGGCCCACTCGCCGCCCAAAGAATCGGCCACAACGCCGGTGACGTAGGCGCCACCGCCAAGCCCGGCCAGGAACAGGTAAGCCGCGATCAGCCAGCGCCATTTCGACTGTGCTTTCAGATTCGGTATCATTTCCTCATCTCGGCGGTAAGTAATAACAGGATGGATCGGTTCCGAACTCCGGGTTAAGCTGGAAGCCACGCTCGCGTCTTATCAAGATCGAAACCTCGCTCTCGGGATCCTCGAGATCACCGAAGAAGCGTGCCTTGGCCGGACAAGCTTCCACGCAGGCGGGCTCGCGCCCCTCCTTCACGCGGTCCGCGCAATAGTCGCACTTTGTCGCTATGCCGTAGCCGTTTTTTTCTTCCCATTGCGCCTTGGCATACGCTTCGTATGGGTCGAGATCTCCCTCGGCATCCGGGAAGTAGGTCTGCCACTCGTCCACCGTCTGGCGGGCACCGTAGGGGCAAGCCTGAATGCAATACTTGCAGCCCATGCAGAGGTCCTTGTCCACGCGGACGATGCCGTTCTCGTCCTGCGTGGTTGCCCCGGTCGGACAGACCTTCAAGCACTCGGGCTCGGCGCATTGTTGACAGATCAGTGGCACCATTTGCCTCAGGGCAGCGGGGAAAGAGCCGGTTTCGGCCGGAACGCACCGGGCCCAGTCAATACCGTGTGGCGTGTGATTCGCGGCCTTGCACGCCACCTGGCACGTATAGCACCCGTAACACCGTTTCAGATCGATGACGAATCCGTAGCGTGGCATTTGCAGTACCTCAAGGAGATTGACGATTGACGATTGGGCGCCCGCGTGTCGCTCCAGTCGCCTCTCCGAACGCGTCATTCTCCAATCTCCAATCGTCAATCGTTCACGCCTTATAAACCTTCACTTTGACACAGGCATCCGTGCCCTGCGTTAGCGAGTCCGTGTGTTTGATGTCCGGATTGATCAGATCATCAAAGAACTGACCTTTACCCATCGAGAGCGGTGTCCCCCGGGCCCAGTGCCCGTGGCAACCGGCCATGCCTAACTGCTCAGGGTGCATGCCCTCGACCAGTTTCACCGGACCCTTTATTCGCTTGCCGTCCGGGTTCTCGACCCAGACGACGTCGTGGTCCTTGAGGCCTTTCTTCTGCCCCGTCTCCGCGTTGATCTGGATCAGATACACAAACGGATCGTTGATCGATACCTCGTCGAGCCACGGGTTGTTCTGCGTCGAGGACTGGGTATGAAAAGAGGGCCGCCAACAGAAGGCCCACAGGTCGAACTCGGGGTTTTTTTCCTCGTGCGACGGGCACGGGAACCATTCGGCCAGCGCCGTGTAGAAACGATAGTCGATCATGTCCTCCCGGCCATACGAAGCCAGCAGCTTCTTGAGCTTCTCGCCCGACTCGATGAAGTACTCGAAGTAGATCGGCACCCGCACCGGGACGAACCACCGCCAGTACATCTCCTCGACCTTGGTCGGCCACTTCTCCAGCCCGGTCTTCTTCAGGGCATCGAGCCCCTTTTCTGGCCCCAGCCGGTCTTTAAGCACCCGGTCAACCACATCCGCCCACGCGTAGTCACCCTTCGGGTCGAGCTTGTACTCGGGTGACATCTCCCCGCCGTAGCGGACCGGGATGATGTCGTTGATGGCTTGGTAGTACTTCTCTTGTATGCCCAGCCGTTTCGCGATCTCCTGCATCACCACGTTGAAATCGCGGCGCTCAAACAGCGGCTCGACCACCGGCTGCCGGATCTGCCAGACCCAGTGATCCATCCCGGTGGGGTGACAGAAGGTTGACGGAAAGGTGACACAGGGGGTGTAGCGCTCGAGGAAGCACGCGTCCGGAAGGACGATGTCCGCCACTGCCTCGGTGAACTCGTTCTGATAGATGTTGAACGAGAAGACGAACTTGAACTTCTTCAGGAAGTGCTCGGTAACGTCCTCGGCGTTCGCCATGGTCATCACCGAGTTCGAGCCGAAGTTGATCATGATCTCCGGCCTGTAATCGATCTTGAAGTCCTCCATGTACTTTTCCCACTCGGGCGTGCAGATCGTGAACGCGTTGTACACCGAGTTGGGGAACATGTCCTGCAGATCGAGCCGCTGCGGGGGCGCCGGCTCGCGCAGCGGATAGGGCTTGTGGTCGTAGACCCAGCCCTTCACCACCATCAGCCCGTCCGGGCACGGATATGGAATGGTGTTCGGCTTGCCGGTGTCGGGATGACCGTGGGAAACCGGCGGTCCATGACCCATCGAGCCACCCGGCACATCAGCGGCGCCAACCACGTGGTTGAGCAAGTCGATCTCCAGACAGTTCCAGCCGGAGTTGACGTGCCCCTGGCTGCCGCGGAAGAAGATGGCCGCCGCCGGCCGCAGCGGGAGCTCGTGACCGTCGATCATGATCGTGCTGCCGATCTGGGCGTGCTCGACGAACTCCTTCGCTATACGTCGAACAGTCGCCTCCGGCACACTGGAAATCCGCTCCACCTTGTCCAGCGGGTAGTTCTGCTTCACGTGATCTTTGAGAAGCTGGAAGGAGGGGTGGCACTCGGTGCCGTTGACCTTGTAGCTCCCCAATAGGGCGTAGTCCTTGATGGACTCGTCATCGAATGTCTTCGCCTTGCCGTCCTCCAGGTCCCAGATCAGAGGCTTGTTGGTTTCGGGATCCCTCATGTAGTGCTGATCCGGCTGGATCAGGTACGGGGCGTTCGTCTTCAGCTTCAGATAATGATCATCCCACTTGCCGAGCTCGTTCAGGATAACGTTGAGCATTCCCAGGGCCACCGCGCCGTCCGTCCCCACGCGGATGGGGACCCACTCGTGCGCCTTGGAGGCCTGCGTGGAGAGGAACGGGTCAAAGACCACCGCCTTCATCCCGCGGGCCCGGGCGTCCGCGACCCACTGGGCGCTCTGCAAGGCGGCGTGCCCCGCCCCGTGCCCTTTCGAGCAGCCGAAGTAGATCGTGTAGTTGTTGTAGGTCCAGTCCGGGATGATCGACCAGGAGGCGTGCATGATGCCGTTCATGAAGTGGGCACCGTTGCCGCACCACAGCCCGCCGCCGGAGACCCAGTAGTTCTTGAAGCCCCACGCACGCATGAAGGCGATCACCGCGAAGCGGATCTCGCTGGTCTGCACGGTCGTGGCCTGGAAATAGGTTCCCCGGGGGTCCTTCATGTTCTTGAACTCCGCGACGATGGTGTCGAGGGCCTCCTCCCAGGAGATCCGCTGCCACTTGGGATCAACACCCACGCCCTTCTCCGGGTTCGTCCGCTTGACCGGGTAGTTGACGCGCTGCCGGTCGTAGAGCGTCATCAGTTGGGCGGTGCCCTTTGCGCAGATCCGGCCGCTGCCGGCGGGCGTTGCGGGGTTCCCCTCCAGATCAACCACCACCCCGTTGACGCGGCGGGCCTTGATCCCGCACTGGGCGTAGCAGCCCCCACACGAGGTCGGGATCCATACATCTTCCTGAATGCCCATGCCATGTGCACTCATCGTCCTACCTTTGCAGTTATGAGGGGTCGCCGGAAGAGCCGCTGATCCCATACCCACATTCGCCGGACCAGCTCTAGCGGCTTCTCCGTCAGGCTCAGCGATCGCCAGCATACCCGAATACGCCGCCGAGTGGAACCCCCGTACGGCGGGCTTCCAGTCCGTTCCGTCCGCCTGGGCAATCACGACTGACCATCCGCCGTAGCGGGCTGCGGCTCGTCCCGGCGCGCCGGGATCGGCCGACGAGCCATCGGCCGCTACATCCCGCGCCAAACCCTTCGAGTGGAAGCGGCGCTAGCCCTCCCAGTCCAGGGCCAGGGCGCGCTCGAGCGCTGAAACACCGAAGATGCCCAATGCCTTGACGGTATCCGGCAACCCACTGGCGTATATGTAATCGATGTTGATGCCGGCCACTGACAGCCTGCGCGCGATGCCGGCAAACCCGCCCGGGTCGTTCGGCATCTCCAGCGCCAGGCAACTGGCACTCGTGCAGGCCACCCCGGCCTCAGACAGGGCCTTCCTGGCCAGGTCCGGATCGTCCACGACCAGCCGCACGTTTCCGCTGTCCGTGCTGTCAACGGCGGTGATCGCGCGGATGTTGATGTGCCGGTCGCCTAGATGGGCACACAGGTCGGCCAGGATACCGGGCCGGTTCTCCAGGGTCAGTGTGAGCTGCTCCACCTTCTCGCACTTGAACTTCATGCCTCGCCTACTCCTTGCTCCACGGCTGACCAGTACCCCGACCGCACCGTCGCGCACCTGGACCGTAGGCTCGGGCGGCGACGTTTGCAAGCCCCGGCGTGCGCCGGGGTCTCGCCCAACCCGCCCCGGGACTGAGCCCTACGACGCTGGTCGGCTAGTCCTCCGTCAACCATCAAACGGTGGGTAGTGCGGGCGTGTCGCCCGCCTGAATGGTTCCTTCACTGCGGGCGACACGCCCGCACTACCCGTCAATCGATGGCTAACGGAACACTAAAGCCGCTTCGGCTTGCAAATGCCGCCGGCCGCCGGTAGCCTCTCGGGCTGCGAACGGAAGGGCGGTGCCAGATGGGGCGCTACTATATCCTGCACGGTGGCGAGGTGGTCGAGGAGCCCGACTACACGAAGTGGGCCAAGTGGCATGAAGACTCATACAGGCAAGTCCGTCACGTGGCGACTACAAAAGGGCAGTACGGTACCGTGTCCACAGTTTTCCTCGGCATAAATATGACACTGTCGAAGGACCAGCCCCCCCTGCTGTTCGAGACCCGGGTCGAGGGCGGCTGGCTGGATGGTCAGTGGGAACGTTATTCCACGCTCGAGCAGGCAGAAGCCGGACACGAAGCCTGGCTGACCCGCGTCCGCCAGGCCGAGCAAAACAAACTCCCCCCACCCGGACGTGTCTGGTAGCCCGCCACGCTCTGCTGATTGGCGGTCGCTGGGGATGTCCCGTCACCTGATCGGCGGTAAGTGCCCCGGCAACGTGTGCGCGCGACTACGACCCCAAGCGTCGCCAGGCGACGTCGATCGCCGTGAGCGCATCCCGACATCCCGACCGCACGCAGACGTCGGCCAACCCTGACAACGCCGTCGGGTTCGGGTTGACCTCGATTACCGCCGCTCCGTAGGTCTTCGCGGCACCGGCCAATGACGCCGCCGGCTGCACCACCCCGCTCGTCCCGATCACCAGCATCACGTCGCAGCGCTGCGCCGCTTCGATCGCCGCGTTCAACGCCCCCGGCGGCAGCATCTCGCCGAACCAAACCACCCCCGGCCGCAAACGCGCCTCGCACTCCGGACAATGCGGGTCCGCGCCCAGATCCTCCAGCCCAACCACTTCGTATTCGCACGACGTGCACCGCACCACGTCCAGCCGCCCGTGCAGCTCGATCACCTTCTGCGACCCGGCCCGATGGTGCAGCCCGTCCACGTTCTGCGTCACCACCACCAGCTCGTCGACCTGCGGCTCCCATTCAGCCAGCGTCACGTGGCCGGCGTGCGGCTCAATCTTCGCCAGCTCCGAGCGCCGCCAGCGGTACCACTCCCAAAGCTTCACGGGGTCACGGGCGAAGGCCTCCGGCGTCGCGATTTCCTCCGGCTTGACCTTGGTCCACAGCCCGGTTTGCTCATCCCGAAACGTCGGTATGCCCGACTCGGCGGACATGCCCGCGCCGGTCGAAGCGCACACGGACCCGGCTCTGTGCAGAAACTCTGCCGCTTGCTCGACCGCCGTCTCTTCCATGCAGCCCAGTCTACGCGATCAGCCCGACGCCCGCGAGCGCGCCGACGACACACACACACGCCCTGACTACACGACTCCCCACGTCCCGCAGCGAGGGCCCGCAGGCTCCAGCCTGACTGGGCTTCCAGCGCGCCGCGCCTGAAACAACACCACAGTACCCCCAGCGCCTTCCGCACTCTCGGCGTGCTCTGCGGTTCAAAGACAAGGTGTGCTAAGGACGGTTCTGCCGCTCGAATTCCCGTTCGCGACTCTGCCGTTCGCGCGAAGCCTGTTCGAGCTTCTGGCGCTCCACGTAGCTCAGGCTCTGGACCCCTTGCTCATGCACCTTCTTGAGGATCCGATCGACCTCCGCCTCGCGCCGCTCCTCTTCCTGGCGCTTGGCCTCCCACCCGTCGGGATTGGGGTTGACCTCCGGTTGGCTCACGTCGGGCCGTGGCTTCCGCTTGAAGATGCGCGACCACAACCCGCCCCCGCGCCGCGGCTTGTACTGGCGATAGGGTGCATACTTGATCCGCTCGTCCGCAATCATGCCATACTTGAGCGCCTGCAACCGCTGCCAGCAAGTGAACCCCCCAAACAGGGCAATGAAGATCAGCATCCCCCCGCCACCGCGCGTCAGTCCCCACACACCCAGCCCGATGCAGCCGGCAAGCCCGACCTGACACGCCGTCTTCATTGCCTGGTTAAGCCCCACGAATGGCCACAACAGGCATTGGAACAACTGCCCGCCGTCTAGCGGGTATACCGGCAGCAGATTCAGCGCCAGCAGAAAGTAGTTGACCGCGTAAAAGATGCCGACGTACCAGACCCACGATGGCGTCCCGACTGGAAACGCGCCCCAACGAATGCTCGCAAACGGATTCAACGAAATGACTTGCACCGTCCCGGCCAGCCCGACCAGCACCAAACCGCTGGCCAGACAGAAAACTACGTTCACCAGCGGGCCGCACGCCACGGTTACAAACTGCGCCCAGGGCGTCATCGGCGCGTGGGCGTATGCCAGCCCCCCGAGCGGCCACATCAATATGTTCTCCGCATTGCCCCCGACCGACCGCGCCCCAAAGCAGTGTCCAAACTCGTGGATCAGAACGATTCCGAACAACATGCCTAGGAAGGCAGCCTCGAAGGCCCAGTCGCCGCGCGCACTAAACAAGCGAAACGCGATCCAGAGCACGAACAATATGTGTACACGGATTTCGATGTCGAACAGACGCCCTACCCTGAACGACGCGCCCAGCAGACCCATGCTCGACTACCTCTCGCCGCGTACGTACCGGTCGTAGTACAACAGCGTCACCATCGTCTTCGCATCCACAATCCGGCCGTCACCAATCGCCCGCAACGCATCCGCATACTCCATCGGCGTTACGCGTATCCGCTCGGTCGGTTCGTGCTCCGTTTCCCCCGGCGTCAATTCCGTCGCCACGAACGCGTGCATGTGCTCGTTGCAGATCCCCGGCGTCGAGTAAAACGACACCAGCGGCTCCAGCCGGCCCGCTCGGTACCCCGTTTCTTCGGTCAGCTCCCGCCGGGCGCACTCGATCGCCGGCTCGGGCGGATCGAGCGTGCCCGCCGGCAGCTCGAGCAGCTCGGCCTCGACTGCGGGGCGCTCGTTCCGGATCAGCACCACCCGCCCGTCAGCCAGCAGCGGCAGAACCACCGCCGCCCCGCTGTGCACCACGATGTCGTATGTGTGCGTGCTCCCGTCTGCCGCCGGCACGTCCAGCCGCTCGACGCGAAATCTTCTGCCTGTGAACGCCAGGGTCCTTTTTGCCATCGCGTTTGCCCGCCCACCTCACGTTGACCGGATCGGCTCGGTGCGGGTGGGCCTGTTGACATTATACCGTTGGGTAGCGGCGGCGCGCGCTGGCCCCGCCGGGGCGGCCTTCGTAGATGTTCTACGCTATCTACGTTCTCTATCTTCAGCGACCCGCCTGGCGAACACGCCTGCTGGCCGCTGATTCGCTGGGCGCTGGGGGCGTTTCCCAGCCGCTGCCGGCCGATCCGCGCAAGGCCGTTTCACGTGAAATCGGGTTCCGGAGGTGCCTGTCGCGCAACGCCGTTTCACGTGAAACACCGTTGCGCAACCCAACGGCCGCATGATCCCTACCTCAGGCGAGTCCACATGCCCCCTGCCGTCAGATCAGCTTGCCTGCTCGAAGATCCCCGCCTCGTAACCCACCGAGTTTAGTGCCGGGATTCCCTCGGCTAAGTCACGGTCAGCACTAGTGATATGTTCCAATTCCGTGTAAACCTGAGCCCCCGCCGCACGCGCCGCCGCGATTGTGGCTGCCACCGCCCCCGCCCCGCACGCGTTGTGATTGGCCGCCGCCTCCGGAACCACGCCGTCCGCATCGAGAGCCTCAATCAGCCGGATGAAACGCCGATCGTTGACGTCCTTGGCCCAGCGGATGCCCTCCTCTCCATGCCCGTGCGGCTCGAAGCCGAAGGCCGGCCCGTAGTGCGTCAGATCCGTCGAGCCGACGAATACGACCCCGCGGCCCAACGCCGTCGCCGCCTCAGCACACAGCACGCCGACCTCCGCCGCCCGCGGTCCCGGACGCACCATGACCGGCAGGATAGCGACATCACCCATAAGTCTTTGAACGATGGGAACTTGCACCTCGATAGCGTGCTCGCTCCGGTGGGGTCCCGGCTCGTCGATTACGAGATCCGACTGCGCCACCCGCCGCCCCAGTTCCGCGTCGATCTGGACACTGCCGAGTGGCGTGGCCCACCTCCCTTCGCTGAAGACGCTGGCGTCGTTCATATCGAGCACGTGGACCGCCCCGAAGATGACGACGGTCTCTGGGCGGGCATCGGTCACGCCGGCGATCCCGCGCGCCGCCGTCCGACCGCTGTAGACCCAACCGGCGTGTGGCACGATCGCACCAATCGCCGCCCGGGTCTCGAGGCCCTGCACGAGTTCGTCCAGGGCGTGCTCACATGCGGCCGCTGTGCCTGGATAGAAGCGGCCGGCAACCGCGGGCTGGCGCTCGCTGGCCATCATCCGTCCTCCAGTGTCGTGCGGCCCCCGAGCCGCTCGGCGATGCGGTCGAACTCGTCGAGGTTGTTGTAGCGGATCACGACGCGTCCAGAGTTCTTCTTCTTCCCGGCGTGGAGCGTGACAGGCAAGCCCAACGCGCGCGTCAGCGCCCGCTCGATATCGTCAAGATGTTTGGCCTTGGCGCGAGGCTCAGGCAAGCTTGCCTCCGGGGGTCCCTGGGAGCCTCTGGCAAGCCGTTCGACTTCGCGAACCGAGAGTTTACGTCGGGCGGCCATGCGAGCAATCGCGAGTTGCCGTTGCGGGTCCTCAATACCGAGGAGCGCTCGGGCCTGGCCCATCTCGAGCTGCCCGGCGGTGATGAGCTCTTGGATCTCCGTTGCTAACCTCAGCAATCTCACGTAGTTAGCAATGTTCGCCCGGCTCTCCCCGAGGCGCTCGGCAAGCTCCTCAATGCTTACGTTAAACGTGTGGATGTAGTCCTGGTAGCCACCCGCGCGCTCCAGTGGGCCCAGGTCCTCTCGTTGGAGGTTCTCGACCAGGGCGAGCTCGAGCGACTGGGCGTCCGAGAGGTCGCGGACGAGTGCCGGGATACTCTCGAAGCCGGCCAGCTTGGCCGCGCGCCAGCGCCGCTCGCCCGCAACCAGCTCGTAGCGACCGGTTTCCACCGTGCGCAGGAGTACTGGCTGGATGATGCCGTTTGCCCGGATCGACCCGGCGAGTTCTTTCAAGCGGGCCTCGTCTGACGCGCGGCGCGGCTGTCGCGGGTTAGGCCTGATAGCATCGATCGGGATCTGGCGCATATCGGTAGGTGAAGGTGGGACGTCAGGGGGGGCAGGTCTGCTGGCTCGGAAGGGGCCGGCGGTTCGGGGTCCGATGATGGCGCTGAGTCCTCGTCCCAGGCGTGGGGTTGGCTTAGACATTTTGGGCTCCATGCGTGCTTGGCAGGTTAAGCGGGGTCGGTGGGAGGTGTCAACGGGTGGAGCGCTGTGAGCGCGGGGCGGGGTAGTTGGAGGGGGGCGAGTGAAAGTATGGCGTTAGCTAGAATATCTAGACACAGGCGCGGGGACAACAAGGGCAAAGAGCGCTGATGGGCAAGCGGCGTGTGGCGCGCTGCTACGAGCCAGCGGATTGGGCAGCCGCGGGCTTCTGGGCAAACTCGTGAAACGCAGCCAGCAGCCGGCGGTGGCGGCGATGGCGGGAGTTGAACCCGAGCGCGTCCATCTCGCGCAGCGTCTCCTGGGGATCGAGGCCCTGGATGCGAACGCGGTAAAGCGCGCAAAAGAGCAGCGTGCGCTGCTGCCCCAGGCGACAGTGGACCAGGACCGGGTGGCGGCGCGCGTCGCGCATCAGGTCGAGAAAACGCTCAACCTGCTCGGCGGTGGGGGGATTCTTATGGTTGCACGGCAGGCCGACGAAAGCGACGCCTTTCTGGCGGCAGACGTCGCGCTCGACCTCCTCCCAGGCGTCGGGGTGATCGGAAGGGCGCGTGCCGCGCAGACTGACGACGGTCTTAAGCGCGTAGCGGTCGATCAGCTCGGCGAGCTGCGCGGCGGTGGGCTGGCCGCAGCGGTAGAGCACGCCCTCCTCGACGACGCCCGCATGGCGCAGACCGTCGTACGGGGCGCGAAAGATGCGCCGGATGAACCGCGGCACATTCACCGGTTGGACCTCTCGGAGTCTTCCACTCGCCGAACCACGCCAAGCGGATCGCTACGGGGCGGCGGTCACGCGAAACGTGGCGTGCTTCTCGGCCACCTTCTGTGCCAGTTTATCAATGATGGTCACTTTTGCCACGTATTGGCCGGGAGAAAGTGTGGCCGGCAGGCGGACGAGGCGGGGGATGAAGCAGTCGCGGCGTCGGCTACGGCAGCGGTCCACGATGTCGCGGTCGTCGAGGTTCAAGACCGTGGTGCCGTCCCGCGTCAGGATGGTCGTACGCATGTCGAAGCGCGCCTGGTGCGTTCCGTCGGGCTGGCGCTCGGTGGCGAAGTGGCGCACCTCGCAATACGTGACGAACTCGATGGGGTTGCCGGTCGGAAAACGCGGGGGGTCAATCACGTCGTACTGTCCGTAGCCGCGGACGGCCCGGCACAGGACCAGCGTCGGGATGCTCAGGTCGCTCAGCGGCCGGAGCGCATCAGCGAGCTGCTCGATTTCGCGCAGCGTGGCGTTGGCGGCCTCGGCGGGGTCGTCGCCGAGGGTCCGCTGACGGAGCACGATGTAGGCTTCGACGAACCGGGCTGCCATCTGTTGTTGCTCGTCGGAGACCAGCTCGAGCGGTTGGCGGGCCTTTTCATAGTCTCCGGCGGCAGCGTGCAGGAGGCGCATGTCGAACTGCTGTTGGAAGGAGGGGTCGCGTGTCTGACTGCTCTGGCGCTCGAGGAAGTCTTTGAGGGAAATGGGGTGATTAGCGGCGCTGGCGGGAGCGTTCACGGCCGCCGTTTCGGCGGCCTCGGCCAAATCCGAAACCTCGGGCCCACGCTCGCCACGCACGTCCACCTTCGTCAGAACCGGCGGCTTGAGCGGGGATGGCGGCGTGGCAGCGGCCGTCAACTCACCTGGTGACGTGGGCGTCGGTGCGAACGTCACCAGGGCCTGACCCTCCGCTGCGGCGGGCGGTGGAATCGGATTAACCCGAATCGGCGATTCCTGCGCATCGGCCGCCAGGTGCGGGGGCGAGGTATGAACCGCCTGGCGGCCAAGGTCGGACGATCCACTCGGGTCGGGATTGACGCGGCGTGCCACCCCGTCGATGTTGCGAACATAGTCCAGGATGCGCTGGTCAACGGACTCCGTCGGCTCGGCCCGCTCGTCCGCGGTCGGTTTCTGGACCACGAGTGAGGGTTTCTCCGGCTCGGGCCCCTCCGGCTTCTGATTGCGCGCGCCCGGGCGCTGCTGCGGCCAAGTGCATCCGCCCGCTACGATCAACCCGCACAGCCACGGCGCCACTCCGAATCTCGCAGCCATGTGAACCTCCCTGGTGGTGCTCGGGCAGCCCGGTGCTACGGACTTGCGGCTGCCGGCTGGGCGGCCGACGTGGCCAGCTCGAGCAGCAGAGCTTCCACACCCGCTTCTATCGACCGCGTGCCGAGCTTGGCTTGCGAGTCGAGCCGGGAGATGGCGGCGAGGATCTGCTTGATTCTGCGTGGGGGTAGGCGGTGGAGCAGTGTGGCGAGTTCCCGTTCGCGGCGCCACATCATCACCTTGGGCGCCACGGCGTCGAGCGGCAGGCCCTCGGCCAGCATCTGGTGGGCGGCCAGCCAACGCCGCAGGACGAACGCCGCGCCGCCGACGGCCTTGTAGACGGCTCCCGGATCGGTTGCCAGCACCTGGTGCCATAGCCGCAAGGCATCCGGCAGGTGGCCGGTGGCGGCGGCATCCATCACCGCAAAGATCTTTTCCTCGCGGCTCTGTCCGACGAGCTCGGTGACGTCCTGTTCCGTGATGGACGGGCGGTCAGCAGCGTAGAGCGACAGCTTCTCCACCTCGGCCGCCAGGGTACCCTGCTCGGGGCCGGTCAGCTCGACGAGCCGGGCGGCAGCCGGGTAGTCGATGCGCTTGTTTCGCGCGCGTGCTTCGGCGAAGACGAAATCGACGACATCTTTGCCGGTCAGCTTCTTGCACTCGTGCAGCCGTCCGCCGGCCGGCGCGACGGCCTTGCACAGCCGGGTATTCTTCGGAAAGCTGCGACATTCAAGAATCAGCGTGCCGGTGGGCGACGGGGCTTTCAGGTAGTTCTCCAGCTTGTTGCGGCACGCGCTGATAAACATGTCCGCGTCGCGGATGACGACGACCCGCCGGTCGGCCAGGAAGGGCAGCGTGGCCAGGTCGTCCATGACGGCGGCGAAGACGGGGCCGCCCTGGTCCTCCTTCTGCGTCCCGTCGTACTCGGTCAGGGCCAGGGCGCGATCGACCTCGGGCGGCAGGAGTTCGTCGAGTACGCGGCTGAGCGTGGTCGCCTTCTGATAGGCTTCGTCGCCGAAGATCACCACAATCGCTGGCTTGGCCGCTTGCTTGCTTTTTTTCATAATGTGTGGGCGATCTTATGGCCGGGCCGGGTTGGCCGCCGGCGCGAAATACTTGAGTCGCGCTTTGGCTTTCTCAACCGCACGATCGTCCGCCTCCCGCACGCTCAGCACCCGCTCCCACGCTCGAACGGCCTCGGCCGCGTTGCCGAGCTTGTGCTCCATGTCGCCGTAGCGGAGCCAGAAGCGCCCCGACTCCGGCTTCAGGCGGAGCAGGTGTTTCAAGTGCGTGCGGGCTTGAGCGTACCGGTTTTGGGTGGCGGCGACCAGTGCCAGGCCCTCGATCGCACCCACGTGGTCAGGGGAGAGCTCGGCCGCCGCCTGAAAGCGACCGGCCGCCTCCTCGTGGCGCTGCGCGCGGTAGAGGATGCTGCCCAGGTCGACCAGCAGGTCGGCGTCGTCGGGCGCACGCTGCAGGGCATCCTCAAGGCGGGCGGTTGCCAGCGAGAACTGGCCCAAAGCTGCGTGGCGCTCGGCAAGCTGCCGGAGGCGAGCCAAAGAAGTGTTGGACGGCTGCGAAGTCGGCGTTTGCCGCGCTGACGGCTCGTCGAGGGAGACATGCGCGGCCGGCTCAACGAGGGTTCTTTTGACGGCCTCGACAAGCACGGGTCTCGGGCGTGCGCTGTCTGGCTCAGAGGTAGTCGCCGCTTGGTCAATGGGCGATTCGAATTGGGTGGCGAGGTCGGTGATCTCCTCGCACGCCTGGTTGCCGGCCAGATCGGTCACGACCACGCGTATGTCGATGCTGGGTCCGACGGGGGTGGGGGGTTCCCATGAGAACTGTCCATCGATGACGGGCACTGGTCCGCCGTCGCGCCAGTTCGTGTCGGCGCCCGTCCGATAAAACACGCGAACCCCCGCATCGCCGAGGTTCTCCTCGATCAGCGAAAGTGAGCCGTGCAACTTCGGGGCCTCTGCGGCAGTCCGCACGAACCGGGCTTCGTGCACCTGGAGCGTCGGTGCGACCGTATCGACGATCACCGTCGCGTGGGGGCGGGATCCGCTCACTGGCGGCTCGCCGGACCGGCCGGCCGAGTTCACCAGCACCAGATAGAAGGCGTAGCGACCATCGGCGGGAGCTTCGAAACGCGCGACGTTGGACCCGCTGAACCCGGCTTCGGCTTCGCGCCAGCCCTGGCCGCCATCGGTCGAGACCCACAGCTCGATGCTTTCCACTGGTGCCGCGGTCGCGGTGTCGAACGAGAGGATGATCCGGCGTGAGTTGAGGTAGCGTGGCGTGGCCGCCTGCACGGCTGCGGCCGCCAACGGCACGCTCAGCCCGATCAGCAGGTATGACCAGCGGCGCATGGGCTTTTCGGCTCCGGCATCCTCTCTTGCGCGATCTATCGGGTCGCCGCTGGCCGGCAATGCATGGCAACCGGGACGCCGCGCGACCGCTGCGCGGCGGCCGGCCGCCCGGCTTGCACGCACCAGCGCCTGCCCACAGAATCTGCCTTAGTTGCCGCGAATGAGAGGCGGATAAGATGGCATTCCGAGGGTTCTCCGAAACACCACCTGGGCCGGCCCACGATGCCGGCTGCGCGGTCGCTCCCCAGTCTCAGCCGTCCTGGTTGCGCAACGGTAGACGGTGGCGGCAGTGCGTGCTGGCCGCAGTTGTGGCCCTTTGGCTTGCGGGCGTGGCGTTGGCGACCGAGACGGTCGTCTACATCCTCCGGCCGATGCCGCAGGCGGGCCACTTGGAGGTCGAGCTGAGCTGGAAGACCAAGGGCCGCAAGGGGTCAGCGCTGGGAGTATCGAAGCGCTGGGGTGCCATTGACAATGTGCCCAAGCTGCTGAGCAACGTACGCTTCGAGGGGGCCTCCGCGCGGCGCGACGGGCCACGCTGGCTGCTCAAACACCGGCGGGGAGCAACGGTGAACTGCTGGTATGAGGTCGATCCGCGCCGGCGCGCGTTCGATTGGCGAAACACGCATACACCCATCACGACGCCGACGTTCTTCCACGGCATGGGCAACGCCTTCTTGCTCGTGCCGCGTCCGGCGCGGGGCGAATCGGACGAATACGAGGTGATTCTGCGCTGGCAGTTGCCGGACGAGTGGAAGGCGGCCTGTTCATGGGCGGGGACGGGCCGGTCCGTCGGTGCCCGCATTAAGGCCGACGACCTACGCCACTCGGTCTACCTGGCGGGCAAGTTAGTCACACGCACGGTCCAGGACGAAGGTCGGACGGTGACGGTCGCCATGGTGGACGCGTTCGATTTCAGCGCGGACGGATTCGCCCGGATGGCAAGCACCATCATCCGCCATGAATGCGAGTTCATGGACGAGAAGCAATTTCCGCCGTTCGTCGTAACGGCGATCCCCGTCGGCCGGGCGCTGCGGAAGGGGGAATCGCGCCTGTCCGGGGCGGGATTGTATGACAGCTTCGCCCTGTTCGTGGCGCCCAAGTCCGCCCTGAACGATGCGGTCGAGCACCTGTTCGCGCATGAGCTGTTCCACTTCTGGAACGGGCGGATGCTCGCCGCCGCCGAGCCCGAGAGACTCCTCTATTGGTTTGTCGAGGGTTACACGGATTACTACGCGCTGCGGATCCTGCACGAATCCGGCCAGTGGGACGCGGAGCGCTACGCCAAATGGATTAACCGCCACATTCGCGAGTATTACCGCAATCCGGCGATCCACGCGCGGAATGAGGACATCGCCGCCCGCTTCTGGACCGAGCGCGACACGGTGGGCGAGGTAGCTTACCAACGCGGTCTATTGCTGGGGCTGCGCTGGCATCGGCTGGCCCGCGATCAGGGCGTGTCGGACGGGCTGGACCGGTTGTTCAAAGCGCTGGTCGAGCGGGCACGTCAGGGCGCGTTCGAGCTGACCAACGAGGCGGTCCGCACGACCGGCGTGCGCTTGCTGGGCCCGTGGTTTGGGCCGGAGTTCGACCGGTTTGTCATCAAGGCGGAAACGGTCGCGGTCCCGGAAGACGCGCTCCGCCCGCATTTGGTCGGGCAGATCGAGCCGACGTACGAGTACGAGTTGGGCTTCGATCGTGATGAGTCGCTGGCGGTGAAGCGCGTGAGCGGCTTGGTGCCCGGCTCGGCCGCGGCGAAGGCCGGGTTGCGCGAGGGCGACGTGTTGGCGAGCTATCACATCTACGGCGACCCGAACAAGAAGATCGTACTGCACATTCGCCGGGGAAAGCTGACCAAGACAATCCGCTATTACCCCCGCGGCGCGCGGCAAGACGTCGTCCAATTCCGCCCGGCGGCCAAGTAGGGCGCCCTCTGTCCACCGCTTGTCAAACCTGCCGCCGCATTGTGGACACGCAACTCCTGGGCAAGGCAAGCTAACTCATGCGATCCGAAGCCACCCGGGCGGCCCAGCGCCTGAGATTGGGACTTGTCCTGCTTTGTAGAAAAGGGCGAGTTCACTGTCATCCCGACGACCGTAGGGAGGAGGGATCTGGCCAGGAGTTTCGACGAATTCCGCATTTGCGGCTAGATTCCTCGTCGCTGTGCTCCTCGGAATGACATGCGACGCAGCCTTTTCTACCAAGCAGACTTATCCCCCTTTTCTCTCCTCGGGAAAGCGACGCGAGCGCGTCGGGCCCGTTTGCCGCGCGACGCAAGCGGCTGTACTATCCTCACTCACGCGCCACGGCACGGGGGACCGCGTCCGGCACGCGCCGGGCCGGGCGCGCTCGCCACGCCCCTTTGTGCGTAGACTATCCGGGTGTTCCATGACCACGACGGTCGGCGAGCCAGAGATTGAAGAGGTCACGCAGCGACTCGGGCACGAGATGTTCGACCGCATGCGCGCCGGCCGACCATCAATCCTGAACGCGGAGTGGTGGGAAGAGCGGCTCATGGGCGTGTTCATGCAGAACGAATGGCTCAAAGTCCAGGCCTTCCGCTTCATCGACGCGCTGCCGATGATGAGCTCCGATGCCGACGTCGCCCGCCACCTGAAGGAGTACCTCGTCCATCCCAGCTATGCCCGCAACGGCGGCGACGGACATCACCATAGCCCCGAGCAGGAGCGCAAAGCCGCGCTCGCCGAACTGCAACCGGATGGCGCGCGGGCGTTTGTGAAGTGGGTTTCGCGGCTGATGAACTTCGAGCGACTGGACTCGCCGCGGGCACGGTTGCTCGCCTGGGCGGCCCGCAAGAGCTCGGTAATGATGGCGGGGCGCTTCATCGCCGGCTCGAACGTGCAACAGACCGTGCGGGCGATCCGCCGCATGCGCCACCAGCGGCTGGCCTTCACGGTGGACGTGCTGGGCGAAGCGGCCGTCTCGCGGGTGGAGGCCGACCGGTACCAGCAGGTGTACCTGGACCTGCTCACCGAGCTCCCGCGACATGCCGCCGCCTGGCCCACCGTGCCGCTGATCGATGAGGGCGACGGCGTCCCGGTCCCGCGCGTCAACGTCTCGGTCAAGCTGACCGCGCTCAACCCGGGGCTGGACGCGCTCGATCCGGGGCAGGCCAAGCGGGCGGCCAAGGACCGGCTGCGACCGCTGCTGCGCAAGGCGATGGAAACCGGCGCGCACGTCCATATCGACATCGAGCACTACGCCATCAAAGCCCTCACGCTCGACATCTGCCGTGAGCTGTTTACCGAGGACGAGTTCCGCGACTACCCGCACTTCGGGATCGTGCTGCAGGCCTATCTGAAGGAGGGCGACCGCGATGCGGCCGAGACGCTGGAGTGGGTCAAGCGGCGCGGCGTGCCAATCTGGGTGCGGCTGGTGAAGGGGGCCTACTGGGATTCTGAGACGGTTTGGGCCGAGCAGGCCCGCTGGCCGTGTCCGGTGTGGGAGCAGAAGTGGCAGTCAGACGCCTGCTTCGAGCGCGTGACGCGGGTCCTGCTGGAGAACCACAAGTACATTTGCAGCGCCTTCGCCAGTCATAACATCCGTAGCCTGGCCCACGCGATGGCTCTCCAGCGGCTTCTAGATGTCCCGAGCACGGCGTTCGAGCTGCAAATGCTGTACGGAATGGGTGATCCGATCAAACGGGCCGGTGTGGAAATGGGGCAGCGCTGCCGCATTTACACACCCTACGGCGAAATCCTGCCTGGGATGGCCTACTTCATCCGCCGCCTGCTGGAGAACACCGCCAACGAATCGTTCCTGCGGCACACGGTCGATGAGGACACGCCGGAAGACGAGCTGCTGACCGGCCCCGAGGAAGTCGGCCGCTGCACGCCGCCGTTCAACAAGCCCGATGTCGTTCGCTACGAGTTCGAGGAAGCGATCATGGACCCGTTCGAGAACGTCCCGAATACCGACTTCACCCGTGAGCCCAGCCGGCAGGAGATGCTCTCCGGCCTGGCTCAGGTCCGGGCTGAGATGGGCCGCGAGTTTCCGTTGATCATCGGTGGACAGCGTGTCACTACCGGCCAGTGGGCGGATTCGCTCAATCCGTCGCGCCCGTCGGAGGTGGTCGGCCGACTTGCCCAGGCCGACCGGCAGACCGTCGAGCGGGCGGTGAAGGCCGCGGCCAAGGCGTTCGCGACTTGGCGCCGCGTCTCGCCGCACGAGCGGGCCGAATACCTGTTCAAGGTGGCCGAGGTCATCGGGCGGCGACGGTTCGAGCTGGCCGCACTCGAAGCGATCGAGTGCGGCAAGCCCTGGCGCGAGGCCGACGCCGACATCTCCCAGGCAATCGACTTCTGCAACTACTACGGCAAGGAGATGATGCGCCTGGCGGACAACGTTCGGCGGCGCGACATCGCCGGCGAGACCAACGAGTATTACTACGGGCCGCGTGGGGTGGTCGCCGTCGTCAGCTCGTGGAACTTTCCGCTCCTGCTCCCGACCAGCATGACCGCCGCTGCGCTCGTTACCGGCAATACCGTCGTTCTCAAGCCCGCCAACCTGGCGGGTGTGGTCGCCGCCAAGCTGGTGGCGATGTTCGAAGAGGCGGGCCTGCCGACCGGGGTGCTCAACTACGTGCCCGGCCCCGGTGCCACTGCCGGCAAGCTGCTCGTCCAACACCCCCAGGTCGCAATCATCGCCTTCACCGGATCGCGCGAGGTCGGCCGCCGCATCAACCGCCTCGCCGCCGAAACGCTCACCTCTGAGCCTGGGTTCAAGAGGGTCATCGCCGAGATGGGCGGCAAGAACGCCATCATCATCGATTCGGACGCGGACCTCGATGAGGCTATCCGGGGCGTAATCGCCAGCGCGTTCGGCTATGCCGGGCAGAAGTGCTCGGCCGCCTCACGCGTGATCGCGCTGGCGCAGGTGCACGATCGCTTTGTCGCGCGGTTGGTCGAGGCGATGCGCACGGCGAGCGTCGGGCCGGCCGAAGAGCCGGGGACCTTCGTGCCGCCGGTCATCGACCAAAACGCGTTCGAGTCGGTCCGCAAGCACATCGAGATCGGCAAGTCGGAAGCTAAGTGCGCGCTGGAGGTCGATGTCCGCCGGCAGATCGAGGAATCGGGCGGGGGCTACTACATCGGCCCGACGATCTTCACCGACGTGCCGCCGGACGCCCGCATCGCCCAGGAGGAGATCTTCGGGCCGGTGCTGACCGTTATCAAAGCGGCCGACTTCGACCAGGCCCTCGAAATCTTCAACGGGACCGAGTTCGCGCTAACCGGCGGGATCTACTCGCGCAGCCCGGCCAACATCACGCGCGCCCGCAACGAGTGCGAGTGCGGCAACCTGTTCATCAACCGCAAGATCACCGGTGCGCTGGTTGATCTTCAGCCGTTCGGCGGCTTCAAGATGTCGGGCATCGGCTCCAAGGCCGGCGGCCCCGACTACCTGATCCGGTTCTGCGAGCCGCGCTCCGTCACCGAAAACACCCTCCGCCGCGGCTTCGCGCCAAGCGAGGAGGTCGCCGAGCAGTCGGTGTAACGCTCGGGGCGTCCCCGAGGACCCGGGCTACTCCGATTGGCAGGCCGCATTTATTATCAGACCCGTACGCCAACCGACTGCGCTTGGGCCAGTTGCTTTTCCACTCTCTTTCCACGCTCAACCGATAACGCTCGTGGCGTCTCAAAGGCCGGGCGCCACAATTGGCGCCCAATCTCGTTTTCGCAAAAAGGGTGTCCTATGATTCGCAACACACCGCTGATAACGGCATGGGTTCTCATTGGTCTGGCGGCAGTCGCCATGTTCCTCGGATGTGATTCCTTCGTTGCCACGCCGGCCGACGGCACCGCAGCCGGGCCGGCCGACGACAGCACTACCGGCCCCGGGGACGAGACCGACACGACGCCGCAGGACGATACGAACACAGTTGCCGGCGTGCTCCAGGTCAAGGCTCTGGCGGAGTCGCTGAGCGATGCGGCCCACATCGTCCCCAGCGGGCAGGCCGCACCGGACGATGTTGACGTGAACCTGACGCCGACGGCGTACACCGTCGCCTTCATGCGGATCGTGCTCAAGGAAGTGGACGAGACCACGGATGAGACGCTGAGCGAGGTCGAAGTCTTCAACGCGGACGGCATCGATGACGCGCTGATCGTGGACCTGCTTGACACGGCGGCGTCGGACGTGTTGGACGTGGAGGATTTGCCGGCCAGCACGTACAACCAGGTGGACATCGAGGTCTTCTACCTGGACATGACGGTCCCCACGCTGTATCCGGGCAGCGAATCGCACGACATCCCGTACCGCATGGTGTTCGAGGAGATGGGCGTCCTGGAGCCGCGGGATTTCCTGCTCTATCTTGAACCGTCGTGGATGGAGGCTGGCTCGGACCTAGCCGCCAGCGTGATTGAGGCGGGCTGGTACTGGATGGAGATGAGCGATCCCGACCACGTGGTGCCGGTTGCGGACGCGACCGCCCATCCCGAGTTCCACGTCCTGGACCTGTTCGCCAACGACGAGTTCTGGTCGAGCGAGCACAAGGTGCTCGAGGGCGGACGGATCAGTCCGCCGTTGGAATACGACCCGGAGGAAGGCGGCGTCTTAACCATCGAATTCGACGTGACCGGGAAGTTCAACTTCAAGGACTACTACGACGAGACTACCGAGCCGGACGGGCAGTGGGAGATCCGCCGCGACGGCGGCATCCATCCCTTCCCACCCGACTTCAACTGCGTGCCGGACACCGTCGAGAGCCTCTAGCCGGACGGGCCGCGGCAGCCTGAGGACGGAGGACGGATCAGGTTTCTCGAACGAGGTGAGGGCGCTCGCGCTGCAGCCATTCGCGAACTGCGCTTAATAGTCGCTTGGCGCGCGCCAGCAATTCGTCCGCATCAGGTGCCTGCGTAACGTCCGAGCGCTCGTACAGCGACTGGTGGCGGCGGCGGCGACACTGATCGAAGTAGTCGGCATCTTCAACCCACTCAGCGTCTAGCGTGAACTTCAGGGATTCGATGGTCCTCTCGTGTTGGCGCGATCCTTTCGGTACGGTGTAACCCGACGTGTGCAGTGCGGCATCGCACAGGCTTCTGACGGCGCTATAGGCGTGCTCGAAGCGACCGTCGGGACTGATTCCCTCCAGCGAGCCATCCGCGATTTCGCGGTCGGCGATGTCCAAGAGGTTTCTGATCTCTTGCGCGGAGGGTTCGACGCTTTGAATCCACGAATTAGCGAGCCATTGCTGCAAGCTCATCTTGTCCTCCCATGACAAACAGCTTCTTTCCCTTCATGACCTCCGTGACGAAAGGATTCCCGTCCTGAACACGCTTTCTGAATTCGACAGGCGCGTAGATGACTACGTTGACTTGCCGGCCAAGCTCTTGCTCGACACGCTTCAAATCGGGGGCCAGCTCGCGCAGAGAGACACCGCCGATGACCATCAGGTCGACATCGCTGTCCAAGCTCTGCTGCCCCTTGGCGTAGGAGCCGAAGATGAACGTGCTCTGTATACGGTCCGCGACGTCCGAGAGAGCTCGCCTGATTCGAGCGTCAAGCGGGATGCCTAATCTTCGGGCTTCCCGCGCATCGACGAGACTGCGGAGAGCGTCGAGCATGTCTTGGCACGGCTCCTTCACCGCCATGAGGGCCCGCTCGATTCGCTCGATCGAGAGTCTGCTCCAGTCAACCCTCCCGGCAGCTGCATATCGGGCCATTATCTGGGCGACGACAGCGGAGAGCCTCGATCCGCCGGATTCGGAGAAAACGCCAATGGCAGCTTCGATTCCACCGGCAACTGATGGAAGAACGTCCTCTAGCGCACGGAGGCACGCGACGCGCACCCGCTCATGCTCTCGATCGTCCGTGAGACCCGCCAATAGGACGTCTGCCATGTCTCGCTCCGTGGCTGCCACCTCCGACAGCCCCTTGGCTGCGCCGGCCCGCACGGCAGGGCACTCGTCAGACGAGAAGTGCGCTTGGAGCCTTCTGCGCACGCCCGCATCAACTGGGGCAGCCGAGCGCAGCGCACGCGCCGACGCGCCGCGCACTTCCGGATCCGTGTCGTGCTCAAGCGTGGTCAGCAGTTTCCGGCGCACATCGACGCGCGTCGCTGCAGCAGGCCCCAAGGCATCGGCGATGGCTTGCCGGACGGACGGCTCGCCGTCCTGGGTGAGTGCTTCCAGGAGCCCGCGTCGCACAGTCGCGCTGCGTCGGACTAAGGGGCGCAACTGGTCTGCGCAGGTCTCGCGAACGCGCGGCGAACGGTCCGCGCGAAGCTGGTTCAGCAGTGCTCTTGTCCAGCCCGCGCCGAATTCCTTCGGCGTGGCCAGCCACATCATGGTCAACACGGAGTCGTCAGATTCGAGCTGCTGCTCCACAACGGGGCCGCGTGGGCTCCGCTCGTCGCTCCGTGCCGGGCGTCCGTTTCTCTGGGGAGGGTTGATGAGCTCCCTGAACAGCGCTCCAAACTTCAGACCCTGATAGTCCTCCAGACACAGGGCGTCCTTCGCGCGGCCAAACATGTCATCGATCGCTTGCTGGGCCATCTCTTCTAGGCGCGTCGAACGCAGCGCGGCGAGCGAGCCCATAGCAACTAGAGCAATGCCAAGCCATCTTGACGCACCCAAGTCAGCGGTTCGCTGCGCTATTTCCTCCAGGAGGCGCTTGTCGTGCACGGGGGCGCCGTCTGCCAAGCACGCCAGTGCGGTCAGCAGGCCCCTTTGCAGAAATCGACCGGCTGGGTCAGGGTCGTCGAGTATCCGCCGCAGCAACTGCGGGGCGCGGCGGTGGTCCAGTTGTGCCGCTACGAGCCGGACTACTTCCCGCCACCGCGGATGATAGAAATACGGTTGGAGGGTACCGATCGGGTCATCCTTGGCAAGGATTGCGCGCGCGGCGAAGTACTCCTGGAATGCCAGATGCCTAAAGCCGTAGCGCTGCGGCCCGCGCTCCAGAAGGAGTCCAGACCGCTCGTGCAAGCTCCAGATGAGCGCGTCTGCCTCAGCGGACGCCCTCGCAGCATCGAAGGCAACTTCATCCCGCAGAAACGAGCGGAAATGCTCGAGGAGCCACCATCGTGGAACGAGGGTCCAGTCTCTACGATGCATCTCAAGTGCCAGTGACTCGAGAACCCACGGCACCTCGCGGTCTTCCAGCGTCAGCGCGCGGTCCGGTGCTCCCAATATGGCGGCCCGCTTCTTCTCCTCCCACCAGAACAGGAAAGTCTCGCATATCTTCGCGTACAGCCCCCAGCGGCGCTGCGGAAGAGTGACCCCTGCATCAAGAAGCAGCGCCAGGATCGTAAGCATCATCGGGTTGCTGGCGAGTGCTCGTATGCGCGGGTGATCCACGATCGCGTGGCGGAACCTCTCCAAGCTGTGTTCGCACGGCCGACACCTGCGCGTCGAATCATGGCCGTGCCGGAAGGCACACCACTCCTTGGCGAAGCGCTTAATCGCTTCGGTCTCCAGAGGTTGGACAGTCAGCACATCGAAGTGAGTCCCGAGGTTGGGGGTTTCAAATCCGACCGCGCGTGCCGTGATTACGACGCGCACCTGCACGTACTCTCGTGCGAACAATCTGATGCCCTCGATGAGATTACTCTGGACGTCCTCGGGCACCTCGTCCAGACCATCGAGCAGGACCAAAACGTTTCCGGCGCGCGCCTCTTTCCGCAGCCATTGACCTGTCTCATCGAGATCCTCTTCGAGGTGCTGTGCCAGCGCTGCGTCGATGACGTCCACGTCCTTGTCGCTCCGAAGCTGCTCGGCCCAGTCCGCAAGGCGCACGAGCATGGGCACGAGGTCTTCAGCGGGATAAGAGTGCTGGTCCTGTCGGTCCAGCGCGTAGCTTCTGGCGATATGGCGCAGCGCCGTCGTTTTGCCGGCTCCCGGGTCCCCCAGCAGGAATACGCGTCGAAGGCGAGCCAGAGCGTTGCCGAGAGAAATGGAACGTCGCTCGCGGGGAGGAGCGCGCCGCGGCGAGCCACCTAGATCCCCTCTCGGCTCTGGATGCCCAAAATCACCCCGTTCTTGAACGTTCAGCGGCGCGAACCCCCCATCCATGGTGAGCGGACTGTCGGGACTGGCGACACCCAAGCCGGTGAAGTCGAGCAACGCGTGCTGCTCAGCCAGGGCGCCCAAGTAGGCTTCCTTCACGCCGTGCCTGTGGAGCGCCCGCTCAGGCAATCCCAGCGCCGAAGCGATCCTCCGTACGGTGCTCGCGTACACGTGAGCAGATGGGCGGCTCAGGAGTTTCGAGAGCGTAGCGCGCGAGACACCCGATCGGCGCGCAAGTTCCGCCTGCGCCAAGTTTCGCTCGCGGATCAGGTTTCGCAGTTTTTCGGTATGGATTTCCATTGCGACTCCAGCAGGCGCCAGTGAACAGGAGTACTGTAGCAGACATGAGCGCGCCCGTCAACTCTTTCGATAATATTTGCCCTCCCCTGGAAGCACGGTTGTGCGCCTGCGTTATAATCCTTTGTATACGAGGCAGTTGCGATGATCGCGGCACTAGTAAGCCTGGCGACTTATTGGACGTATTTCTGGGCACCGACCACCGGCGCTCTTGCGGAAAGAAGGGGCTGGTGGCGGGTGAAGAGCTTGCCCAAGTCGGTGCGGACGGGGGCGGATTCGTTGCCGAAGCCGGGTTTGGCGAGGGTGATGGCCTCGAACCAGTCCACCATTTTTTGCCAGTCGCGGAGGCTGATATATTCGGGAGCGATCTTCTTGCGGGCCGTGTCCATGTTGTGGTAGTTGCCCAACGCCAGGCAGATGCCGGTCGTGAGATAGCCGTAGGCGGCGTAGACCGTGGACTCACAACTGCCGCCGTCCATGAGCTTGCGCTGGTAGGCGAAGTTCTTGCGGCGTTTGAGCAGACCCTTGGCGACGCGCTCGCAGAAGGCGGTGACCTGGGGTGTGAAGACGCTCATCTTGTCGCCGACGCGCAGGATCGGCCCGTCGCCGATGCGGGCGTGGGGGAGTTCCTTACTGGTCTCGATGGCGATGACGGGGCAGCGCTTGGGGATGGTACGCGCGCGGGCGGCACCAATGGCGCCGATGAAGCCGACCTCCTCGGCCCGGGTGAACAGGCAGTACGCCTCGGTGCGGGCCCGCTTGCGGGATAGTCGCTCCAGCAGGGCGAGCATGCCGGCCACGCCGGCGATGTCGTCGCAGTCGCGGCCGCGGACGCGATCGCCGCGCAGAACCGGCTCGGGCAGGTCCCACATGCCGATCGTGTCAGGCTCGACAGGCCTGTTGATCTCGATCTCGACCTGCTCGGGTCGGGCGATTCGCCCGGGCGGCGCGACGACGCGGGTGAGCTTGGTGACCTTGCCCTTGATCCAGCGGCGGTTGGACCAGAAGCGAACCCGGGTGCCGAGGAAGTAATCCTTCTGGACGCCGCCGCGGAAGGCGGCCCGCAGCGTCCGGCGGTTGAGCATTCTCAGGGCGACGAAGCCGGGGTGATCGGTGTGGGCGGTGAAGAGTGGCGGCGGGACAGTCCGGCGGGGCATGTTCCGATAATGTGCAAGCAGGTTGCCATGTCGGTCGGATTTCACCCGCGTGTTGTTCAGCCGGCCGCAGAAATCGCGAACGTAGTCCAACACGGCATCTTCAACGAACGGGGCGGTCGGCAGCGACAATAGCTCTTTTAGGACCTTCGGCAGCGGCATAGATGGCTCCCGGCGACGAATACCCTGGGACAAGCGGATAGTAAGGTCACGGCGGGCCGGGTTCAAATCGCCCGGGCCAAGCGAACCAGTGCGACCCGGGCCGCACGAAAGGTGTATATTTTTTGGCATGCCCATGACACGCGGACCGTCCACTGCTGATGGAATGACGAGTGCGACAACGGACGCCGAGGCGTTGCACGAGTTGGTCAGCCAGGTGCAGCGTGGGAGCCGGCCGGCGGCGGACGCCTTGGTCCGTGAGCACGACACCTGGGTGCGCAGCGTCATTTACGGCGTCACCGGCCGGACCGACCTGGTAGACGACGTCGCCCAGCAGGTCTGGACGCGGGCCTGGCAGCGGCTGGACTCGCTCAAAGATCCGCAGCGGCTGCGGTCCTGGCTGTATGCGATTGCCCGGAACGCGGCGGTTGATGCCGGGCAAGCCCGAAAGCGTCAGCCGGCCCTGGGCCTCGACGACCTCGGCGGACACGTCGGTGACGGTCGCGCTCGCAATCCGCTGCGGGCGGCGCTGGGCGACGAGTTACGCCGAACGCTGCTGCGGGCCGTGGAAGCGCTGCCGGCGATCTACCGTGAGCCGTTCGTGCTCCGGCACCTGGAAGACTGGAGTTATGCGCGTATCGGCGAGTTGCTGAGTCTACCGGTCGAGACGGTGGAAACGCGGCTGGTGCGAGCGAGAAGACTGTTGCGAGAAATGTTGGCGGGAAACGTAGAGCCATGAGCCCCGCGTCGGAACACCTGGAACGTCTGATTTCACGCTACCTCGACGACGAGTGTACGCCCGGCCAGCGCCGGGAGTTGCGGGCGGCGCTACGCAGCGATCCGGCGGCCGAGGCGTTGTTCGACGAGTACAGCACGCTCGACCGCGAAGTCGGCCACGCCCTGCGCCACGCCATGGGACACACCCTCTCGCTGCACGCGCCGCGACCCTTGTGGTCACGGGTCGGCCGGGTGTTCGCGGTGGCGGCGGCCGCGTGCCTGGCGGTCATGGTGTGGCTGGCCCCGCCCAAATTCCCCGGCCAGCGACCCGATGCGACCCAGCAAGCGCGGGCCGGGTCGTGGTTCGCCCCGCCGGCGTGGGAAGACACATTCCAAACCCGGCCGCAGGTGTATGAGCAGCCGCACGTGGGGTTGCGCGGTACGGATCGTCATTGGATCGTGATTCCCGGTGAAGGCCCGGGAGAATACCTGATCGTGGAAGTGGATCGAGTTCGCGTCCGTCTCGTAGCGATTCGAGAGGACTTCTAGACTAAGGAGACTGCTGTCATGTTGGCCGTGCTGAGTATTCTGTGCGCGTTGTGTAGCGCGAATCCGCAAGCTGTGATCAAGCTGAAATCGTCAGCGACCGCTGACGACACCAAGGAGAGCAAGCTGGTCTTGACCAGCGCCCCCGAGGCGTGGTTGGGCGTGCGCATGTCCCCGGTGCCCGACGCCCTGAAGGTGCACGTGGGCCGCGGGGGACTGATGATCGGGAACGTCGTCGTGGACAGCCCGGCAGACAAGGCTGGTTTGGAGCGCTACGACGTGGTCGTCTCGTTCGACGGCAAAGCGATCGAGGAGATGGATGATCTGCTCAAGGCAATCGCTGACGCGGGTCAGGGTCAGGCGGTTGAAATGGTCGTGATCCGCAAGGGCAAGGAGACGAAGCTGACGGTCACGCCGGGCGAGTGGCCCGAGGCTGGCGAGTGGGAGTACAAATACGACGAGCCGGAGGACGAGGTTCTGGACGACAAGTTCATTTTCCGGGGTCACCGGCTGCACCGCGGCCCGGGAGGGGGATTCATTTTCCAGCCACTCGGTCAGCTCAAAGACCTGCCGGAGCCGCTGCAGAAGTTCCGTGGCCCGTGGGACGAATCGTGGGGAGAATGGGAGGAATCATGGAAGCAATGGGCGGAAGCGTGGAAACACTGGGGGGAAAGCTGGAAGGCGCTCGAGGGCGCGCCGTTCGACCTGGAGTTGCACATCGACGCCGATGAGGAAGGCAAATTGGCCCTTCGCTTTGATAGCGGTGGCGAGGCGCAGGGGGAGATGGAAATCAGGATCATAACCGATTGCGACGGTGAAAAACTGATGATCCATCGCACCAAGGACGGGAAGATCACCGTTGAGCGCACCGACAAGGACGGCGGAACCTCGTCCGGCACGTACGACGGCGCCGAGCAGCTCAAGGAGGATGATCCGGAGGCGTACGAGCTGTACAAGGGCTTTGGCTACGGGCACCGGCACACCATGATCCTCAGCCGGCCCGACCTCAAGGACCTGCCCAAGCTGCAAAAGCGCTACCAGAAGCAGATTCAGCTTCGCCTTGGAGACGCGCAGACAAAGATCCGGGTGGCCACGGAGCAGGCCGGGCGCGCTGTTGAAGATGCCAACCGGACCGTCAGAGTCCTGACCAGGGCTTTGCCCCCGGGAGCATCTGCCGAGGCGGACCTGGACATCACGGTCGCCGATGACGGGTCGATCAGCGTGAGCCTCCGAAAGGGCGATACGCGCGTGATCTACGAGTTCAAGGGCAAAGACGACTTCAAGGAGCGTGAGCCGGAGCTGTTCGAGAAGTTCCGCGACGCATTGGAATAGCCTTTTCGCAGTTCGCCACTGCTTACCGCGCCCGAGGCCGCCCCTCCCGGCCTCGGGCGCCCATTTGCGCTACGCGGTTCGTTCGGGCAAGGCTGTTATTCGCTGCTCGACTGTGCCAATGGAAGGACCACGTGGACGGTGGTGCCTTCGTCGGGGCGGCTCTCCAGCCAAATTCGTCCACCGTGGGCCTCGACGATGCGGTGTGCGTGTGCCAGGCCCAGACCACGAGCGCGGCCAGCCGGTCGGTGCGAATAGAAGGGGTCAAAGGCCCGCTGGAGAACGCCGGGGTCCATGCCGATGCCCGTGTCACGAACAACCACCTCGACCCAATCCGTGGCGGGGGGATGCACCGCCGGTCGATCACGAATGTCGAGTCCGGATCGGGCCAGGCCGGCCGGCCGGACCGGACCGGCCGTGCACTCCATCGTGATGCTGCCGTCATTGGTGCCGACGGCCTGCGCCGCGTTGGCGACCAACTCAGCGAAGACACGCTTGATCTGATCGGCGTCCGCCATGATCACGGGCGACGCACCGGCGGCTGCCGCGGCATGCTCATACTCGGTCTCCGGCAGGTGTACTCGTAGTCGCGCGGCGGGCATTCCCGAGCGTTCGCTCCATTCGTCCCGCACCTCGATCAGCAGCTTGGCCAGATCGACCGGGGCCAGGTGTGGTGGCCGCAGCCGGGCGAAGTCCATCAGCTCGCTGACGATCCGGCTGCACTCGTGGGCCTTGCTATGGATCAAGTCCAAAGAGCGCTTCATTTCCGGATCGGCCGTCGCGTCACGGAGGATCTGAGCCCGTCCGGAAATCACGGTGAGCGGACCGTTGAGCTCGTGCCCGGCACCGGCGGCCATCTCGGCGATCGTCGAAAGCGTGCGCGAGCGCAACAACTGCAACTGTGTTTGCTGAAGCCGCCGATTGGCTCCGGCCAGGTCTTCGGAGAGCCGGCGCGCAGACGCCTGGGCGTTGGCCTGCCCCAGGGCCAGCCCGAGGTGCGCCAGGAACGAGCGCAGCTCCTCGCTCTCGGCGGCGAAGTGCGCGTGTTCGTCCTGTTCAGAGAAGAAGACGACTCCGCCGGCAAGGTCTCCGTCGTGAACGATTGGGAGCAGCCAACAGTCGCCCTTTGCCCGATCGACCACGGAGGGCGGGAGCATGGCGTGAATCGCTCGCGGAGCACGCGTCAGCACCGCGTTGGGCAGGTCCTCGGCAGCGCGGAGCCACTCGAGCAAATCAGCCGGCACGTCCTCGGTGAGGCGGCCTTGTTCGTCCGGGTTCTCGCCGATCCAACTGATGTCCACCACCGTTTGGCCTGCCCGCAACCCGAAAGCGGCCAGGCGCGGACGGCACAGCGCGATGGCCGACGCGTGGGCGACCGCCGCCACCACCTCCGGCAGGTCCAAGCGCGCGTTCAACTGCCCGGCAAACTCACTGATCGCCTCGAAGTAGCGCGCCGCCACCGCCAGTTGACGGTTGCTGGCGAGCAAGTCGGCGTTCAGCCGGCCGAGCTCCGTGTTGGCCTGCGTGAGCGACTTCAGGTAAAGGTCCTGGGGCGTCTCGCGGTCGAGCCCCAGCAATTCCCCCTGCTCGGTGACGTCGCTCACAAGCGCTTGAATCACACCGGCGAGATCCTCTTGGGAGTACCCCAGATGCCGGGCGATGCGGGCTGAGTCTTCATAGAAGACGTAGTTGCCGGAGTATCCGATGCGCTGCTCACGCGCGATCGTGTCCGCCAGGTTGACCAGCGCGATCAGACTCGGGCAGCTCACGCCGGTGGGCAGGGTGTCGGCCGCCAGGTGATGCAGCCAGATCACATCCTGCAACTGCCGCGCCAGGCCCCAGCGCTCTGCCAACCGGCGACCAGCCACGGTGTGATCCACACCGAGAACAGCCCGTTCGCAGTCGGCGATGTCACCGCGGGTCTGCTCACCCTCGGCCGCGATGCGCGCGTACGCCTTGGGAAAGACGGTGTCGAGGGCCACCTTTCCCAGGTCGTGCAGCAGGCCAGCGACAAATGCTTCCTCCGGGTCAATCTCGCGTTCGCGTTGGGCCGTGGCCAGTCGGCGTGCGGCACACGCCACCGCCAGTGAGTGTTTCCAGAACTCCGCCCGCTGCAAGCCGCGCTGCGCGCGCGGCCCGGGCGCCGCCGAGAAGCACTCCACGAACTTGACCGCCAGGACGATGCTGCGGACGGCCGAGAAGCCGAGTCGCACAACCGCCCGTTCCAGCGTCGCGACCGGCTCGCGGACACCCATCGCCGCCGAGTTGGCTACCGAGAGAAGCTTGGCCGTCAGCGATTGATCGGCACGCAGGACGCGGGTCACCTCCTCGATCGCGCTGTTTGTGTCCGAGGTGATCTGAAGCAGCCTCACCGCGATGGGGGCCAGCGTCGGAAGGCTCTCAAGATGAGTAAGCGCCAGCTCTGGATTCGGAACAGAAGCCACTTCCCCCGCCCCAACCTCAGTATCTTCGTCACTCACAAACCAGTTCCGTTATCCGCCTGACGAGTTGCTCGATACTGAACGGCTTTTGCAGGAAGTCGTCGGCCCCGCTGTCCAGCAGGTTCTGCACATCCTCGCGGTTCACCACGCCGGAGACGATGATGATTTTCACATCCTGCAACGATGAATCGTCCCGGATGGTCTGGATCACCACGTTACCGTTGATATCGGGCAACATGTAATCCAGCACGATGATGTCGGGGCGAAACTCCTTGGTGCGCAAGCCGGCGTCGAACCCGGTGACGGCGGTCTGGACCTCGAAGCGGCCGTCGCGCTCCAGTAGCTCGACGAGCATCTCGACAATGGCCCGGTCGTCATCCACCACCAGCACGCGCTTCTTGCCCATGTCCAGGCGGTCCAGCGGAATGCCGTTTTCCTTCATGAACTGGATCAGGGCCTCGCGGGGAATGCGTCGGAACTTCGATCCGGGCACGCGGAACCCCCGCAGCCGGCCGCTATCGAAACACCGAATCACGGTCTGCTGGCTGACGTTGCAAATGCTGGCTACTTCGCCAGTTGTGAAAATAGTCTTGCTCAGTGGTGAAGCAGCTTGACGTCCGTCCTTGGCCATGGCTTCGCTCGCAGTTTACCCAGATACCCCAGCTTAATAGAAGATAGCTCACGTCTCTGCGCCCAGCAAGTCGCGAGCGGGGATTTTACGCCCGTTTTTCGGCTGGCGTTACCGGCTCGCGATCCAGCCTCGCCAGGTGTACCAGCAGTAGTGATAGGTCGGTCGGGTGAATCCCGCTCACTCGGGCTGCCTGGCCCACGTTCCGCGGACGCACGGCCGACCAGCGCTCGGCAGCCTCCCGACGCAGGTGAGCGATCGAGGCGTAGTCCGTCTCCGGCGGGATCTGCCGCTCCTCCAGTCGGCGAAAGCTATCAATAACCCTCTGCTGTCGCTGAAGATAGCCGCCGTACTTGATTTCGACCAACGCCCGAGTCCAGACGTCTGTCTCGCGGCGGTAATCCGCGAGCTCCTGCAGCTCGGCGGCAAAGCGCTCCCCGTCCTGCTCGGGGCGTTTGAGCCAGTCGCGGATCGGGCGGCCCTCCCACCGCAGCCGGCCTAGGGCGGCATGCAGGTCGGCCAGACGGGTACTCTTGCTCCGGAACCGCTCCCAGCGAGCGTCGTCCACCAGGCCAACCTCGCGGCCAAGAGGGGTCAAGCGGGCGTCGGCATTGTCGTAACGCAGGTGCATGCGATGCTCGGCGCGTGAGGTGAACATCCGGTATGGCTCAGTCACACCGCGCGTGACCAGATCGTCGATCATCACGCCGATGTAACCCTCTTCGCGGCCAATAGTTATCGGATGCTCTCCCGCCACGAGACGCGCCGCGTTGATGCCCGCGACTAGGCCCTGCCCGGCCGCCTCCTCGTAGCCGCTGGTCCCATTGATCTGCCCGGCCAGGAACAGCCCCCGAATGCGTTTGGTCATCAAGGTGGCGTCGATCTGTTCGGGCGGCACGAAATCGTACTCGATGGCGTAACCCCACTGCAGAACCTCGGCTCGCTCCAGCCCCTCGATCAGGGTGATCATCCGGCGTTGGACGTCGCGCGGCAGCGACGTACTGACCCCGTTGAGATAGATACGGTCGCTGTCGCGGCCCTCGGGCTCGAGGAAGATCTGGTGCCGATCCTTCTCGGCGAAGCGGACTACCTTGTCCTCGATACTCGGGCAGTAGCGGGGCCCGCGAGACTGGATCTGGCCGGAGTACATCGGTGCGCGATGGAGGTTGGCACGGATCAGATCGTGCACCGCCGGGTTCGTCTGTGCCAGCCAGCAGCATACCTGCGGCTGCGTGAGCCGATCGGTCATAAAGGAGAAGGGAGCCGGCTCGGGATCGCCCGGTTGTTCGCGCAGCCGGGAGAAGTCCACAGAGCTTGCGGCGACTCGCGCCGGGGTCCCGGTCTTCAGGCGAGCCAGTTCGAGCCCCAGTTTACGAAGGGACTCACTGAGCCCCAGGGCGGCGTCTTCGCCGATCCGGCCCCCCGGCGTTTTCGACTCGCCGCAGTGCATCAACCCGCGCAGGAAGGTACCGCAGGCGACGACGACTGCGCTAGCGGCGATGAAGCTCCCATCCGCGAGCTGGATGCCGGTGACTTGCTTCTCGCTAGTCCCGCGCGACGACGGGCTGGCTTCGACGGCCTCCACGCCGGCTTCGATGATCGTAAGGTTTGGGCAGGACTGGAGATAGCGTCGCAGGGCGGCCATGTAGAGCTGGTGATCAGCCTGGGCGCGCGGCGCCCAGACGGCTGGGCCTTTCCGTCGATTCAGCATGCGGAACTGGATCCCGGCCTCGTCGGCGACCAAACCCATGAGGCCGCCGAGCGCGTCGATCTCGCGCACCATTTGGCCTTTGCCGAGGCCGCCGATCGCCGGGTTGCAGGACAGCCGCCCGATCGCGTCACGGCTGAAGGTGACCAAGGCCGTGCGGGCGCCGAGACGTGCGGCGGCCCAGGCAGCCTCCGCCCCGGCGTGCCCGCCGCCGATGACGACCACGTCGTAGCCTCTTGCCGTCATAGTGAGTCACTCGACTTTGACGCCCTGCATCCGAGCCCGTCCCGGGGCGATGCGCAGCCGCGAAAGCCCCCAGGATCCGGCGCGGCCCGCGTCCGAACGGAGCCCGCGTGGCGCCCGGGCAGCGGTGCGGCCTACTCCTCGGGGCCACTCTTGCCCTTTCGGCGATTTTCGAGTTTTTGCTTTTGGCGCTCCGCTTCGGTGAGCAGGCAGGTTGCGGATTTGATCTTCTGATCCAGCGTCACGTTTCTCCCGGCGTCCACAGCGTCGGACGACGTTATGTTGATCTTGGTCCAGCCCTCAGAAGCCTGCTTGACAAACGCGCCGCGCTCGAGGTCATATGTGGCGGTACCCTTGAACTCTCCGGCAACGAGCTTGCTGACTCTACCGATGGCGTCAGGCTGGGGCTCGCCGGTGGGCGCCGGTCTGATCGTGGCAACATAGGCAACCACCGCAACCTTTCGGCCGTCTTCCGTTCCGGCGCGCTGGAGCTTGCACTTGTACTCGAAGACCAGTTCGCCCAGTGCGGCATCGCGTTGCCTGAGCGAGTGGGTCCAGGAGTCGCCGACTCTGACCTCCTTGTTGGCGTAGAAGACGAAGCGGGATTCACCCCACATCACCCGGTAGCCGTCGTCCACGAGTTCGTCTTTGATCTGACCGTACATGGGGCCGCCGCCCGTGGTCTCCTCGATTCGCTTGCGGATGGCTTCCATCCCGGTGAACGAGGCGATCCGGTTGTCCTTATCCAATTCCATCGTCATCGACATGCCCAGCATGGGGCCCATGGCCATGGCAAGCGGGTTCGACGTGTCAACGGGATCGTCCACGTCGGAATCGAAAGAGGTGGAGCCCATCGAGGTAGCAATCGACAGATGAATGCGATCGTAAGTCAGCACGATCCGGGCGCCCCTGTCAGGCGAGGCGGCTTCGACCTTGTGCCAGACGCCGAAGGCCCGTTGGAACGTCCCCTTCCTCGCCGGCCCCTCGCCCGCTTCGCTCAGGGTGTTCTCGATGCTCTGGCTGATTTCGAGATACGTGGTACGACCCTGGACGAACTTCGGTTTGAGCAATACCGATTGGGCGTTGGCCTCCTGCAGCGGTGTCATCAGCATGGTCGCGGCAGCGGCAAGCGTCGTGGTCAGACGAACGGCTCGGTTGTGCATGGCTGGCTCCAGATCGGTCCGGCGGTTCTCTAACGTGCGCGGTCGGCGTGGCGGACCTGGCGCGCGTCCCGGGTAATGTTAACGTGTCTGGCTCGGCTCGGCGACGGGAGCCTCCCGGTGGCAGGAGCCAACGGACGCGGGCATCTTCGCAGCCCCATTCCTCAACGGAGAAAACGGTTTGGGCGAGGAGGGCCAAACTTGACCCGCCGCTCACGGAGGTCGCGGCTCCAACCAACCGAGCTCCAAGACGGAACGCCCATTGACCAAAAAACACTTGTGCGACCGTCCGGGGGCGGGATGATCCCTGCGTGTCGGCGGCGTAGCCAAGTGGACCAAGGCGACGGATTGCAAATCCGTTATTCGCCGGTTCGAACCCCGCCGGCGCCTGTGTTGCGGTCAAGCCCCGTCATATCAGTACCGGGTCGAGCCATTCCGCGCGGTGCCAGCCGGATGACCTCGCTTTTCAAACTGAGCGTCAGCCCGTAGACCATCCCGGCCTTGGCGCGGGCGTAATCACAGCGGAATGGTTGCGGCGTGTTGCCGTCTGTGGGATTCTGGGCTGAGCGTGAAGCGCTGAACATCGTCGATAGCTGGCGATAGGAGCTGGCGTCGCTAGGATTCGGCTGCTGCACTTGCCGGCTGCAGTATGCGTATGGCGGCATGCCCGCCCAAGCGCGGACGGCGAAGCGCAGCGTCGCGAGCGGTGTGCGGGAACACCTCCGATGAAGCATGGACGTGTGTGTCTTGGGGGATTGTGCCTGCTGGGGCTGGCTCTGGCCTGGCACAATCGCTTCATCCAGGACGACGCCTTCATCTCCTTCACGTATGCCAAGCACCTCGTCGCCGGCCACGGGCTGACGTGGTTCGGCACGCGGATCGAGGGCTACTCCAATTTCCTCTGGGTGTTGTGGATCGCGCTGGGGCTGGAGATCGGCGTCGAACCAGTGTTCTGGTCCCGACTGGGCAGCTTGGGCTCATTTCTGGTCGCAATCTACGCGATTTGGCGCCTATCGGCCCTGTTATTCGACGCGCTCGTGCCGCGCGTCGCGGCCGTCGGACTCTTGGTGACGAACTACACCGTATCTGCCTACGCGACGGGCGGCCTGGAGACCATGCTGCAGACGGCGCTCCTGTGCGTAGCAGTATGGCAGTTCTACGAAGTCCGCGCTTCAGGGACAGTCAACCAGCTCCGTGTCCTGGCGGCATCGCTGGCCTTGGCCGCGGCTGTGCTGACGCGAATGGACAGCCTGCTCCCAAGCGCAATCATCGGGCTTTGGGGCCTGGTTCATCTGGTTCGCAGGCGCCACACCCTGAAGGGCATCCTCCTCGGCGTGACGCCATTCGCCGTGATCGTCGGCTCGTGGTTGGTCTGGAAGCTGGCGTACTACGGCCGTCTGCTGCCGAATGCGTTCTATGTGAAAGTGGACTGGGCACCGTCGGCGTTCTCAAGCGGGTGTCTGTATCTCGGCCGTTTCCTCCATTGGTATCTGATCTGGCCGTTCCTGGTCATCGGCGTGCTGTCACTGATCGTGCCGCGTGGTCGCCGCAGGTGGGACCTGCTCCCGCTGGAGATCATCATTCTTGCGTGGTGCGTGTACATTATGTTCATCGGCGGGGATTTCATGGAATTCCGGTTCGTGGTCCCGATTGCGCCATTCGTTTTCGTCATGTTGGCATACTTGGTCTTCTACGGCTATGCAGGCCGCTGGTTCCGCAGACCCCTGGCGGCGACCGTGCTGTCGTGTGCCGTGTTGCTGGCCGCTTCCTATCGCCACGCGAAGACTTTCAGGGGCATGACCGCGGACAGCACCCTGGACAGCATCCACCTGCTCAGCACCTTCTACAACGTATACCGCGACGGCGATTGGAGCAGGATCGGCAGCACGTTGGGTGAGCAATTGGGCGGGACGGATGTGGTCATCGCGAGTCATGCCGTAGGCGCGATCCCCTACTACAGCGGCGTCACAACCGTGGACATGTTCGGGCTGAACGACCCGTATATTCCGATTCACGGTCGCCGAGGAGGCCCGGACTATCGCCGACCCGGGCATCGCGTCTACACGACGTTGAGCTACCTCCGCCAGCGCCGCGTGAACCTAGTCATCGCCCACCCGCTCCTGTTCCCGCGCGGCATGGTTAGCGATCCGGCTAGCACGGAATTGTGCCGAGAAATCATCTTCGCCTCACTTACCCTGGAACCGGAACCCGGCGCCGAGGCAACCATTGTGGCCATGCCGATTGACCGGGAGCAGGCGTTGGCCATGTGGTACCTGACACGGCATCCACATATCGATCGGCTCGTCGAGAGCGGCCAGTGGGAAAGCGCACGAGTTATCGTGCCATGACGAGTCGGCCCGCAGGCGGTCATCCTCCCTGGCCGGCGGGGCCTGGAACGCACCGTGGTGCGGAAAAGGGTACTTGCCCGGCGGGACGGAGACGGGATAATAGTCGGTTACGGGCGGCGTAGCCAAGTGGACTAAGGCGACGGATTGCAAATCCGTTATTCGTGGGTTCGAATCCCACCGCCGCCTTTGTCACCCGCGCCCCGCCATCGTTTCACCGGGTCGGCGTGCAGTTGGCGCGAAACACCCCGAGCCGGGCGACGCGTGCCAGGTCATAACACCACCGTCCGGAGAACTCAGCCTACTGACTGCCCCGCATCGCTCCAGTGCTACGGGCAGCCCTCGCCCCAGTGGGTAAGCAAAATGCCGAGATCGGCCTGATTCGTTTCGCCGTTGCAGTCGAGGTCGCCCTTGCTCGTGCTCTGCCACGCCGACAGCAGGATGCCCAAGTCGGATTGCCCTACCACGCGGTCACAATCGAGGTCCCCAGGGCAGGGCTGCGGGCCGGTGTCGCCGAACTCGTAGGGGCCCATATCCACGACGGGCGGACAGCCGTAGCCGGTGTCCGGGCTGTTGGGGTCGTCGAAGAAGCGGACCTCGCCGTCGAGGTCAAACGGCGTGAATTCGTCCATGTCGCCGTCGCCATCGAGGTCAGCGATGTCCGCAGGCACGCTACCATTGCAGCCGGCGTCGATGCAGGGTGAACCGCCGGCCAAGTGATAGTCGTGGTTATCCGGATCGACGAACAGCGGATCGGCGTCGATGTTGCCGGAGCCCCAGTCCAAGGTGCTGCCTCCCTCGACATAGACATCCTCCTGCCCACCTGCGACGTCGCTGAAGGACACAGTGAGGGTTTGCGTCCCGCCACCACCGATGGCCAATTGGGGCCCCAAGGGAGCTGCATTATCCCAGAACACGCAGTTGCCGAATGTGCTTTCATTGCTCGTGTTGGCAATTGTCGACACTCCGCCGCCGCGATTCACGGCTTCGTTTCCCACGACCGTGCAATTCGCCATGAGCGCGATTCCCACCCGGGTACGAATCCCTCCCCCATCGAGGCCCGCGAAGTTTCCCGTAATGAGGCAGTTTTCAATCAGTGGTGCGGTGCTGGCCCGGTAGTGTATTCCACCGCCGTACCCTGTCGCAGCGACATTGTCGCGGATGATGCAGTGCGTCATCCTCACAGTGGACCCCTGCCGGGCCACCAACCCACCACCATTTTGCAGGGCGGTATTGCCGCTGACAACGCAGCGCGTTAGAGTGACCCGGCAATTGCCTACATAAAGCCCACCACCTATCGTTCCGCATTCATTTCCGACAATGGAAGAATCACTGATTACGGCGCCCCCTTCGCCGTCGCAATAGATGGCGCCTCCCTCGTTTGTGACCGTGTTGCCGCTGAAAACGCAATTCACAACGGTAGCGAAGGCGCCCCAGTAGCACGCGAGACCGCCTCCAAACCGTGCCGTGTTGTCGTCGAACACGCAACCGCTGATGACCGGCCTTGCGTTGTCCCAGCAGGCGATGCCACCACCTTCACCCCCACTCTGATTATTCAGGAATGTACAGGAAGTAAAGGTAGGGCCGCTGCCCGAGCAAAAGACGGCTCCTCCAGGGCCACCGTTCGTGATCGTGAAGCCGTCCACGACCGAGGCGGCGGTCTCACCGCTGTGAAAGTAAAAGGCCCGGCCGTCGTTCTGGCAGTCAATCACGCAGTGCTCCGGGCCGTTCTCCGAGCGGACGGTGATCGCCCTCCCGCCGAAGTCGAGGTTCTTATTTCCCTCACCGGTGTAGGTCCCGTCGCAGATGACCACCTCATCGCCATCCACGGCCGCATCGATCCCCTCCTGGATCGTGACGTAATCCCCGCTGCCGTCCCAGCAAACATAGATCGTGTCGGCGTTGGCAGTTACGGCTGCGAGCCCGAACGCAAGGACCGGCACCCCCAAGATCACGAATGCCAGACTCTGAATCCGATTCGACATGATACGCTCTCTCCCTCCCCCCGGACCCCGAACGCCCCGTCCATGACGACCATCGCCAGCAGGGGCGGAAATGCAGCGTGCATGATACAGTAGGACCAGTGTGGACTCAATACCCACTTCCCCGTCCCCGGCAGCCACCGCCTTGTGGCGGGTGATTCTCCGCGCGAACCTGGCCGTCTCCGGGCCGATTTCGCGTTTCCCGCTTCCCGAGGTACTGCCGAGGCCGTTTACGTCGATTCTGGCTCGCGTAGGTGCCCCGCATGGCGGTGTTTTGGGCCGTCCGGACCGGACCCGGACCCTGCCGCCCCAGGAACTCTGGCGCTTGCCGAAGGGAAAGGCGACCACGGCAACCGCACGCGTTTTACCGCGAAACTGAAACTCTCTGAGTGCAGCTCAGCTCACGCAATCGGACGCGAGCGCGTTGGCGGAACCGAACGGGAATTGGACAGCACGCCGACCATGAGATCCGGCGGGCAGGAAAAGAGGGCCGGGGGAGAAAAAACACACTCCACCGGACCGGTTCCCCCCAGAGCCATTTGTCCCCTGCGGGGCGTGCGACGGGACTCAAGGCGGCCGGGAGGTGCGGTCGATATCCTGTTTATGGGACGATGGTACCGTTCCGCGCCAACTAGACTGGTGAGTTTCCTGTTTGCAGCCGGCGTGGCGGCGGCGCTGCACTGCGGTTGCTTCGCGCTCTTCTTCCCGGATCTGGGCTGGTGGGCACCGTCGGCCGTGATCGCGACGGACCGCCATCAGCTCTTCCCAACTCCCGCGACCGCCGCGCAGGCGTCGATGCGCGTGGCTCCACTTGGCGGCCAGCCGCCTTACACGTTCCGGTGGTGGGTACACGATCCAACCGGCGCGTCCGCTGACGACCTGCTGGATTCCACGGCCGCCCCGGCAGTTCGCTTTCAGGCCGGTCGCCAGGACGGGCCGTATCACGTGCACTGCACGGTTACGGACGCGCGCGGTGGCGAGTACACCGCGAGCGTCATCCCGCGCGTCGGCAGGTCCCTCGGTCTGGACGTGGCCACTGAGCGTCACGGGGTCCTCGCCGGTGGGGGGCCGGGCGGCCAAACCACGATCCACCTCAGTTTGCAGTCGGGGATCCCGCCGTTTGACGCCCGTTGGACCTGCACCGGACCGGACGGCAAGATCGACGGCGACCGGTTGGACACGGAAGACCCGCTCGCCCCCCGCTTCACCAGCGGGAACCGCATCGGCACGTACGTCGTAACCGCCACTATCGTAGACGCCAACGGCGACTCCTTCGTCCAATCGATGGTTGTCGTCGTGGGGCAGGCTCTCGGCCTCGACGTCATGGCCGGTCGCTCGTCAGTGCAGCCTGGGGGCGGCCCGGACGGGATGGTGGAGCTGTTGGCCACCGCGATCGGCGGGAGCGAACCGTTCCAGTACAGTTGGGAAGTCATCGGCCCGGACGGCGGACCTCGGAATGACCTGCTCTGGGACCGCGACGTTCGTTCTGCGATCTTTGAGAGCGACGAGATCAGCGGAACCTACCTTGCACGGTGCGCCGCGACCGACCGGGACGGAACCGTGTTGATCGGCTCGGCCACGATTGTGGTCGGACAGCAGATCGGTATCGACGCTGTCGCGGACCGCCTGGCATTTCCGGTGGCCGGGGCCGGCGGCGGGCAGGCGCTGCTGAATGCCGCCATTCGCGGCGGACGTGAGCCGATCCGTATCGACTGGCAGGTCGTCGGTCCGGACGGCCAAGACGATACCGCGCTGCTGGCTTCGAACGATGCCCCGCAGACCGTCTTCACCCCCGGTGATCGAGACGGCTCGTATGTCGTTCGTTGCACGGCCACCGATGCGGATCTCGTTTCTGCCGCCGACTCGCTGGTCCTCACCGTCGGCGGTGTGCTCGGCGCAGCGGCTTTCGCGGAAAGGACAGCGCTGGCGGCCGGCGGTGATGCGCCGTTCGGCGTCACCACGCTGGGTGTCCGGGCTTATAGCGGCGTCCCGCCCTACACGTATGCCTGGTCGGTCTTCAATCCCGCCGGAGAGCAGGAGCCGCGGGGCCTGGATCACCCGAACGACCCAGCTCCGACCTTCACCAACTCGTCGGGGGTCGGCCAGTACTCCGTCTTATGTCAGGTGACCGACGCCGCGGGCATGACGGCTGCGGATTTGATCACGCTCTGCGTCGGCTTGCCGCTGAACGTGGACGTGAACGTTGACAAGCAGGAGCTGATCAGCGGCGGCGGCGTGGGCGGTCAGGCGCGGCTTATCACCAACGTCACCGGTGGATCGTCGCCCTACACCTTTCTATGGTCGGTAGCCAATCCGAGCGGCGCGGCCGAACCGGAGCGCTTGAGCGATACGCAGATCGCCAACCCGGTCTTCACCTCGACCTCGGTCTCGGGCACCTATCGCCTGACGCTCACCACGATGGACGCCCTCGGTGCGGTGTTCGTCGATTCGGTGGACGTGGCGGTGGGCAGCGCGGGCGGAACTGACCCGGGCCAGAGTCTTTCTGCCGACATCTCGATCGACCGCTGGCCCGTACCGCCGTTCGGGGAGACGGCCACGCTGACGGCCACCGCAACCGGCGGCGTCACCCCCATCAGCTACGCCTGGACGGTCACCGATCCCGGGGGCGGAACGGACAACGCACGACTCGACTCGACCAGCGCGGCGACGGTCGTCTTTACGAGCGGCGCCACACAGGGGACCTACCGCGTCCGCTGCACCGTGACCGACGCGGTCGGCAACCGGTTCACCGACAGCGTGCAGCTTTCCGTGAGCGACAGCTTCGGCCTCGATGTGACGGCCGCCGTTACGCAGATCGCCCCCGGCGGTACGGTCAACCTCTTCGCCGACCGCATCGGCGGGGCCCCCAGCTTCACGTACACCTGGGGTTGCGTTGACGAAGGCGGCGCGCCCGCCGGCATTTTCACCAGCGGCTCAACGGGTCTTGGAGCGGCGGCGCAGGCCGCGGCGGACGACGTCACCAACGCCTGGACGGCTCCACCCGCGGGCGCGGGGAGCTCGGGAACCTACCGCCTACACGCCCTTCTGACGGATGCGCTCGGCAATACCGCCATCGATTCGGTCCAGATCGTGGTCCAGGCGCCGCTGTCGCTGAACCTCACCGCCAGCAATACCTTCGTGGTTCCTTCGGCGGTGGTCGTTCTCTTGGCGGATCAGTCAGGCGGTGAACTCCCCTACAGCTACACCTGGTCGGCCACGGACAGTGCCGGCGACAACGCGGGCACGTTCACCACCGGGGCCGGAGCGCTCGGCACGGCGACGCAGAACAACGAGCCCGGAGATGTTATCAACGGCTGGTCGAGTCCGACGGAGGGTGCATACACCATCACTTGCACTGTCACGGACAATGCCGGCCAGGTCTTCACCGACTCGGCGGCGCTGGTCGTCACTGCGCAGCAACCGTTCACGTTCAATCTGATTGCCGACCAGATCATCCTCGCGCCGGGCGAAACGGTCAACCTCATCGGCGACCAGATGGGCGGCACGCCCGTATTCGATTACGCATGGGAGGCGCTCGACGAATCGGGGGCGCCGGCCGGAACGCTCGGTGCCACGAACCAGAGCGGCGTCGCCGACGACACAACCAACACTTGGACCGCCCCCAGCGGGGCGGACGTCGAGGGCACTTATCGCATCAGTTGCACCGTAACCGACGCCCTGGGCAGGAGAATCACCGACACCGTCAGCGTGGCTGCCGGCATCCGGGTCATGCAGAACACTTTCCTGGCGCCCATCGCCGCCGACACCACCAGCGTCCTCGCCGTCACCAACCTGACTGCGGCGGCGGCCAGTAGTGACCCCGGCATGCAGATCACGGCCGGGGTGAGCAGTCCGGCTCACCCACGCAACGTGGTCATCACGCTTAATGACTCGGACAACAGCATTACCGGCGGTACGGCGCGCGTCACCGGGCTCGACGCGCGCGGAGAACTGCGCGCGGAGATCATCACGCTCGTCGCTTCATCGGGCGGCTCGAGCACCAACACCGGCGCAGTCGCATTCGCGGTCGTCACGCGGATCGACCTTTATGACCTCAACGACGTAACCCTGTTTCCGCCTCCGGTGGACACGGTCAGCGTCGGGGTGGCCGAGAAGTTCGGGCTGACCGGGGTGTTAGGCTCTGCGGCCGACGTGCTCTACGTCAGCGAGGACGGCAAGGTGATTACTTCCGGTTACTCGGTGGACGCAACGACCGGACAGCAGGGAATCACTTTTGCCGTCCCACCGAACGGCAGCCGCGACTACATCGTCGTTTTCCGAACGCGCTGAGGTGGCGGCACGCAGCGGCTGAGTTCTGGAACGCCCGTCAGGCCGTCCGGCCCTCGCCTGGCGTCGAGATTCCATTCCGATCTCGATGACGAGCCGCTACGGCCCGGGCGTCATGAGGAAGGCCCGGTACTCGCCGTTGATCCGGCCGTACCCCACGATCTGCCCGCTGCCGTTGATGGAATAGGCCGCGACCAGGTATTCCCAACCGTGCTCCGGAGATAGCAAATCGCCCAGGTGCTGTAGCTGGCCGCCGGTGTAAAGGCAGGCGCGCGACAGTTTTCCCGACAGGTCGGTGACACTTCCGACGACCTGCCCCGCGTCGTTGATGCCGAAGGCGTACGTTTTGACGAATCCGTCGAGCGTTCCCAGATCGATCACGGTGCCATCGGCGTACAGGTATGAGCGATACTCGTTGCCGCCCCAGGAATGCCCGGCCGCCAGCCCGGAGTTGTTGATGACCCAGGTCTGACTCCCGCTGAGCAGCGGAGACCCGAGGTCGATCAGCAGGCCGTCGTCGTAGAAAAACGCGCTCGCATTGCCGCTTTCGTCCATGAGCGTGCCGACTGCCTGGGTGTGATCGTTGATGTCGAACGCTGCGCTCTCCAAGTAGTCGAGGGCGCCCAGGTCGTGCATGGCCCCGTCGCTGTAGAGGAAGGCGTGAAAGACCGACCCGAGCGTGGAGTAGCCCACGACCTGCCCGGACTCGTTGATCGCGTAACCCCAACTCGACGCTCCGCCCAGCGTACCCAGATCCTGCATCCCGTTGACGCTGTCCCAGAGGAACGCGTGCCAGTCACCACTCGCCGTCCGAGATTCGCCGACAACCTGCCCGGCGTCGTTGATGTCGCGGGCATAGGCCTCGCTGCCGCCGAGCGTGCCCAAGTCGATCAGCGCCCCTTCACTGTAGAGAAAGGCGCGTTTCTCCGGCAACTCGTTCTCGTTATGGTAATAGCCGACCACCTGTCCGAGATCGTTGATGCTCGTGGGATGGCTCGTATGCGAACTCAGCGAGCCGAGTTCCACGATGGCGTACCCCACATCTTGCGGCGGATTAATGGTGATGGTCACCGTATCCGTAGCGATCTGCGGCGGACTGGACTCATCCGTAACCGTCAAGGTGTAGATCGTCGTCTCCGCCGGCAGGACCGTCGGGGTCGGCTCCGTCGAGCCGCACCAGCCCGCCGCGGACCAGGAGAATGAGTACGGCGGCGTTCCGCCGCTCGCCGATCCCTGCAAGACCACAGGACTCACTTCATCGAGCGTAACGTCGTCCCCCGCGCCGGCCGCGAGCAGCGGACAGCCGAATTCGTCCACCTCGGCGTCAGCGGGCGTATCCGGGCAGAGGTCGTCGCAATCGAGAACGCCGTCCTCATCGCTGTCAGCGTCGGGCACGCCGCAACCACACTCGCCCGGCTCGGTCTTGTTGGGATCGTTCGGGCAGTCCTCGCACTGATCGATCACGCCGTCGCCATCGGAGTCGGTCTGGCATTCATCGGGCGTGCCGTCGGCATCGCAGTCCGTGCTCGTGCCGTCGGCGATATCAACGGTGTCCGGGATGCCGTTACCGTTGCAGTCCGGTTCGCACTCGTCCGGAACGCCGTTGCCGTTAACGTCGCTGCTCGCGCCGCCCGCCAGGTCACACGAATCGGGTATGCCGTTGCCGTTGCAGTCCTCTTCGGCTCCGGAAAGGATATCTTGGTCGTCGGCCACGCCGTTGTCGTTGCAATCGGCGGGCGGGTCCGGCTCGGCCCCGGCGACCTGGCCGGCCGTAACCCGGAACGCCAGTTGAGAATTCTTCGGGGGATGTTCCGCGTCCCAGGTCAATAGTACGGTTCCGGTCAGCGTCAGCGTGTCGCTGAAATCCCCCTCAATCCGCATGATGCTGAGGTCGTTCCCAGGATCGCTAGCGGCCGTGACGCTCTGCGGGATGCCACGCTCGTTGATTGCCAGATCAAAGACTTCAATCACGCCCTTGTTGGCTCGACACCGCACGTTGACCGCATTGATGGGCTCGCAGACGAACGCGGTTTCCAGCACCACGTCGTCAACCTGAAACGACACGGTCGCGGTATCCCAGACGATGTGAAAGCTGTGCGGCTCCCCGTTTTCCCAGTCGAAATCGCTTTGCACCGTCGGCGGGCCGCTATCCTCCCCCAAACGCAACTCGGAGGTATGGTTCTTTTTTGCGGCGGTGCTGCCGATCCGGCCCTCGGCAGCGTAGCACCCGTCGAATCCCTGGCCGGCATGGCCATCGGTGTCGAAGTACGCAATCAGAAACCCGTCTTCCGATCCGCCGCCCGAATCCTCCGCCGCATTATCCTGCTCGTCGGCGTCGGCAGGTTTGTCTTCTTCCGAACCCGGCTTCGGGGGGTCTTCCTCGCTGGCCAACTCCGCCTCACCGCCAGCAACCGCGTTGAATTGATCGCCGATCAGTCCGGCGTTTGCGCCGTCGCCAGGCGCGGCCTCACCCCAATCGGCGCGCGGATTGTACACATCCAGCACGGAGCCAGCTTCTTCTTCCGGGATGCAACCGGTGAATGCTAAGAGAGCGAGCGTCCCGCACAGCAAGATCCAACGGTCGTTGTTCACGTCTGTCCTTTCCCCATCTTCCGACGCAACGGAGCGACTCCGCCGCTGGAAGGGAATTCCGCCTATTCTTAAAAATACAATTCATATGGCGACCGTGGGAGTCAAAATATGTTTCTTACCAGTCAGCCCGCTTATCAGACGCGGGCATGTACCTGGCGCTCTGCCGGGAGTGTTGAGGGGATAATCCGGGGCCGAGCTGGCAGCGCTGCGTACCGATAATCGGGGCACACAATCGCGCAAGGCGGAGGGCACGTGGATCGCCGCTCTCCACGGCCAGAGGAGCCCTCTACGCGATTGGACCACCCGACCGACCGCGCGCAGCTTGTCCCTCCCTACTCTACTATAACGCTTGGACGGGCGGCCTGGTCGCGTGGGCGTGAACCCAGCGTGCGCTTGTCTGGACTGAGAGTTCCCTCAGCAGCTCGAACCTACGGTTGGCCTGCTTGCGCGGCCCTCTCGATCTCATCAACACTGAAGCGCACACTGGCCACCAGCGGCTGCTGTCCTTTCTCCAGGACACAGTACGTTGTCGAGACAAACGTGCCGTCGGGGAGCAGTTCCAGTCCCGCGTAGCCCGTGTCGCCAGCGCGGCCGTGATTGTCCAGTAGCCGCACGCGGTATTGCCCTTCACGCAGGTTGACGATGTCGTCGTACGTGCCGACCCAGGCGACAAAGTCCCCCTTCGTCGGGCTGTCGTGGGCCATGTCACGAAAGGTAACTACCAGGCGGCCGTCCGGAGCGTAGCGGGCAACGTGTCGGTCACCGGTCAGCGCGCCGGGCAGTTCACGCGGCTTCGACCAGCCTTCGCCCTCGTCATCAGAAAAGATGACAAAGGAGTTCAGGCGGCGGCTGTTTTCACGCAGCAGAACCGCCATTTGGCTCCCGTCGGGCGAGCGCACCAGGCCCGGTTCGCACAAGTGCGCGCTGGGGTGCTCCGCGATTACCACCGGTTGGCCCCACGTCAGCCCGCCGTCTTTGGAGACGATCTTGAGCACCTGGAACTTCGTTCGCTTGCCCTCACCCCGCAGGAATCGCCCGTCGTCGTGGAACAGGGCCATGTACTTGCCGTCCTTCAGCCGCTCGACCGAACTCATCGTGACAATGCCGCCGAAGTCACCGATGGGCTTGAGGGGCGTCCAGGTCGTGCCATCGTTGTCGGAGACCGACATGCGAATCGGGTACAGCCCCGAGAACAAGATCAGCCGCTTCACACCTTGCGGATCAATTACGCGGTGGATGGTGGGCACTTCTTTGCTTGTTGACCAATTGGCCGGCACCGGCAACCGCTCGGACCAAGTCAACCCGGCATCAATGCTGCGTTTCATCACAATTGCGCCGCGGCCGTGCCCCTTCGGGTACACGGCGATCATTGTCTTGTTGTCTTCCAGGAGTACAGTGGTCGGATGGCCGAGGTATTGTCCCTTTTCCCTATCCACAATGACCCGGCGATGCCTCTGTTCGGCCAAATCGATCAACGGAATGCTGTACCCGCGGGGCATGGGCGGCGTGGCCGATCCTGGCCCGATCAACGCTACGACCTCTTCTGTCAATGCATCGGCGATAAGGCGATGCCCTTTGTCATTGGGATGTACCCCGTCCAGCAGTAGGTCGTCCGCGCGCTGGCCTTTAATGCCGTCGTAATCCAGGAACAGTTGATACACGTCGATCAGCGGCACAGCGTGCGCTTTAGCGATCCGCCGAACGGATTCGGCGTATTTCGTGTTAAACACGTTGAATCCCCACCGATCCGCCGGGTCGTAGGGAGGCCGGCCGCAAGACACCTTGAGTTCGGCGGTCCAGAGCATCGCATTCGGCGTCATCAGAATAGTGCGTATGCCGCGGCCCTTCAGCGTCTTCACGAAGTGGGCGAGGTTGCGTTCATAGACGTGTCTGGAAACGCGCGGCTCGGTCTTGCCCTCCTGCAGGTCGATAGCCGAGTCGTTCAGGCCGAACTGAATGACCACGACGTGCGGCTGGTGCCGCAGCACGTCTTTCTGGAATCTTAGTCTTGCATCCGCCGTTGCGTTTCCGCCGACGCCGGCGTTGATGACATCGACCTTGATGCCGCGCGCTTGCAGTGCGCCAGCCAGGCGCTGGGGATAGACCCGTTCGACCATGTCGTGAGTCGCCGTGGTCGAATCGCCGAAAGCGACGATCCGAACCGGCTTGGCTTCGTCGCCACCCGCCCGGGCGACGTCCCCGTCCAACCAAGCGACCACTGACACTACGAGGATCTGCCGACCTAACAACTTCATGAGATGCGCTCCAACTGATGAGACCTACCATTGCGCGGTTCCACAGCCAAGTGCCCGCGCGTCTGGCCGGCGCCGGTGAATCCTGCACGTCCATATAGCGGTTCTCTTCGATTTGCCCTCGGGTTACCGACCGGGGCCATGGTGTAGCGCTCGGTCTTGAATGATCGATGCAAACTCCACGCCCCTATTCTTGCGCTTTCGGGAAATTCCACTTGTCGAAGGCCGAAGGCGTCCGGCTGTTCATGATCTCCACGATCCGGCGGACGATTTCCGGGTGATCCTTGGCGACGTCGTGTTTTTCGGCGATGTCCATCTTCAGGTTGTAAAGGCGTATGGGCTCGTCGGGATGCTCACTGCCGTTGGGCCGATAGCCCTTCCAGTCACCCAGCCGAACCGCCTGCTGGCCTGCGTATTCCCAATAGAGGTATTCATGCGTTCTCTGCTCACCCCGGCCGGTCAGTGTCGGCAGTAAGCTGATGCCGTCGGTACCTACCGGGACTTCGGCGCCAGTGATGCCGGCAAGGGTAGCCATGACATCCCAGTGCGCGGAAATGTGGTCTGTAGTCGCACCTGGTTGAACATGCCCAGGCCAACTGACGATCATCGGAACGCGAATGCCCCCCTCGTGCAGCGAACACTTCAATCCGCTGAAGGGCTTGGCGCTTTCGAAAAACTTCGAGTCCGTGCCGCCATTGAATGTAGGCCCGTTGTCACTGGAGAAGATAATCAGCGTATTCTCATAAAGGCCGCGCTGCTTGAGTTCGTCAATGATGCGGCCGATGTCGCGGTCCATTCGGCTTACCATGGCGGCGTATGCGGCGCGCGGGGCGCGGTGGGGCAGGTAGCCTCGATCGCCCCTGTAAGGGGTCTCGGGGAATTTGCCGAGGTATTCCTTCAGGGAGTCCTCCGGCACCTGAAGCGAGGCGTGCGGCACGGGAGTACACCAGTAGAGGAAGAACGGCTGGTCCCTGTTCGCGCGGATGAAGTTGAGCGTGTCTTGAAGCATGAGGTCCGGCGCATAGTCATTGGCGCTGTACGCCGCGTAGGATTTCGGGTCGGCGGGGTCGGCGCCCTCGGGCAGGCGTTGGTGCGCCTTGAACGGCGGATTGTCCAGCGGGACCTTCCTGCCGTCGCACCACAGGTGCGTGGGGTAATAGTTGTGGGCCACGCGCTGACAGATGTAGCCGTAGAAATGATCGAAGCCTTGCTTATTGGGGTTGCCGGTAGAGCCGTACCAGCCCAGGCCCCACTTGCCCACGCAGGCCGTCTTGTAGCCGACCCGTTGCAGCATTGTACCGATCGTTTCGGTGTTCTCAAGGATCGGCCTCTGTCCTTCGAGCGACGGATCGTCCCAGACGTCCCCGCGCCCGGTCATCTCGTCGTTGTCGCGGATATAGGCGTGCCCGGAGTGTTTGCCGGTCAGCAGTATGCAGCGCGTCGGCGCGCAGACCGGCGAGCCGGAGTAGTGTTGAGTGAAGCGCATTCCCGCGGCGGCCAGCTTGTCGATGTTGGGCGTCCTGATCCTGGTTTGGCCATAGCAGCCGACCTCATTGTAGCCCAAGTCGTCGGCCAGGATGTAAATGATGTTAGGGCGGCCGGCGCGCTGGCTGGCGCCGAACACGGGCTTGGCAATGAACGCCGCGCCCGCGCACAGACCTAGTGCCTTGATGAACTCTCGCCGGCTCGTCTTGCACATGGCCGATCGCCTGTGCTCCAGGCAGGGGAGATGCTGCAATCTGTTCATTCGCTATTCGCCCTTGTTGTGAGGGGATCGCTTCGTGTGGTTACCCTCCATCTTGTGGTGCGTACTGCCTCGACAGCAGGCAGGCCCGGCGCGGTGTGCAGTTTGGCACTCATGCCCCACTGTCCAGGGACTCGTCCGCTCCTTCTCCCGGTCACGGGAGGTTTCTCACTTCCCGCAGCAGCGTTTGTACTTCTCGCCACTTCCACACGGGCAAGGGTCGTTGCGTCCGACTCTGCCCTGCCCGGCGGCGTGCGTCCCGGGAGCGGCGCGCGCCAGCGCGGCCTGGTTTTGTTCCCAGCGCCAGTCGTCCGCCAGTCTTCTCAGTGCGCTGTCCGCATGCGTGAAGAACGTCTTGTAAGCTTCGCACAGATAACTCAGGGCTTCGCCCTGCGGGTGGTGCAACCGCTCTTTGGTGCAGCCGCCACGGCAGTGGCGTAGCCACGGGCACGCCTGACACTCGGCCGGCAGCCGTGATTTCATGCGCCCGAAATCTGTCTGCTTAGGCGAGTTGAGCATCGCTGCCAGGTCGCCGGCCATCACGTTGCCCAGTTTCCAACGCGGCTCGACGAAAAAATCGCAGGAGAACACGTCGCCGTTGTGCTCGACCACGACGTAGCCGCCGCATTCCTCGAGCAGCGTGCACTCCAACCCGCTGAGCCCCACGTACGTGGCGAAGACGGAATCGAACCACCGTACGAACGTGGTGGGTCGGCCGTCGCGGAAGTCTTCCAGCCAGAGGTCGAAGACCTCACACAGGCACGCGCCGAACTGCGCGGCGGAAACCGAGAACGGTGCCACCTTGCCCGGGTCGGTCGGATCACGCTCCACGCACGGGATAAACTGCATGTAATCCAGGCCGTGCTCTTTGTGGAACTCGTAGATCTCCCGCGGGTAGCGCGCCGAGTAGTCGTTCAGTACGGTGAGCGCATTGACCTGCACGTCGCTATCGAGCATCCGCTGGCGTGCCTGCATGACCCGCGACCAGGTCGGCTTTCCCCCGCGGGTCAGGCGGTAGTGGTCGTGCACGTGCTCAGGGCCGTCCAGCGAAAGCCCCACTAGAAAGCGGGCCTCGCGCAAGAACTTGCACCACTCTTGGTCGATCAGCAGGCCGTTGGTCTGCAGGCCGTTCCCCACCACCTGCCCGTCCCGGCCGTATTCCCTCTCGAACTCGACCGCCTTCTTGAAAAAGCCCGGACCCATGAGCGTCGGCTCGCCACCCTGCCAGGCAAACGAGACGTTCCGCCCGGCCTGGGTCATGACCTGCCGGACGGTCTCCTCGAGCACCGTCTCGCTCATGCGATGGACGGGCGCTTCAGAGAACAGGTCCCCCTTCTCCAGGTAGAAACAGTAGCGACAGGCCATGTTACAGTCCGGCCCGGCGGGCTTGACCAGGACGGAATCAAGCTGTTTCGATTGCGGTTGCATGCGGGCGGTTTTTCTGTCTGCGCAGCCGGGCTTGGTTATACAGCGCGTCCTGCCGTTCCGCCACGGATCTGACGAGCTGTGGACGATGGGTAGAAGTCAGCCGGTGAAGCCGCCCGCAAGCCGCGCTGCCAATCTTGACGCGACGGCCTGTAGGGCGGACGCTACGTTTCCATCGTATGCCACGGCTCATTGGGAATTCGATAATGCAAGAACTCTACCGCTTTCCAGTCGGCGTGCAGACGTCCCGAGCTGCCGGCCCTGCCGAAGCCTCCGTGACCGTGTACGCGACCGGCGCCGCGGCCAGCGTTGCCGTCGCGCGGGAGATCGCCGAGCTGATCCGCGCGAAAGCCGCCCGTGGCGAGCCGGCGGTGCTCGGGCTGGCGACGGGCTCGACGCCGCAGGGGATCTACGACGAGCTGGTGCGGCTGCACCGAGAGGATGGCCTGTCGTTTCGTAACGTGGTCACGTTCAACCTGGACGAATACTGGCCGATGCCGCCGGAGGCGCTCCAGAGCTATCACCGCTTCATGGCCGAGCACCTGTTCGACCACGTGGACATCGCCCCGGCCAACGTCCACATCCCCGACGGGACGCTGCCGCAGGAGCAGATCGCGGAGTACTGCGCGGCGTATGAGCGCAACATTCGCGCGGCAGGCGGGATCGACTGCCAGATTCTCGGCATCGGCCGGACCGGCCACATCGGCTTCAACGAGCCCGGCTCGCCGTGGGAGAGTCGTACCCGTCTGATCACGTTGGACAAGGTCACGCGGCTGGACGCGGCCAGCGACTTCTTCGGTGAATGGAACGTGCCGCGTAAGGCGATCACGATGGGCGTCGGGACGATCCTGGAGGCGCGCCGGGTGATCCTGCTGGCGTTCGGCGAGGAGAAGGCGGCGATCATCAAACAAGCCGTCGAAGGCGAAGTAACGGATGCCGTGGCGGCCAGCTTCCTGCAAGAACATCCGAACGCGCAGTTCGTGCTGGACCCGGCGGCCGCCGCCGAGCTGACGCCGGTCAAAACGCCTTGGCTGCTCGGCCCCATCGCAGAGCGTGGGCAGACCTGGGACCAAGCGACCACAAAGCGCGCCGTCATCTGGCTGGCACAAAAGCTGGCCAAGCCGATTCTGAAGCTGGTGGGAGAGGACTACAACGAGCACGGGTTACAGGAGCTGCTGTCGGCCCGCGGCTCGGCCTACGACGTCAACATCGAGGTCTTCAAGAGCCTTCAGAACACGATCACCGGCTGGCCCGGCGGCAAGCCCGGACAACCGCATCCGGGCGAATCGCCGGATGTCTTCCCCAAACGCGTGGTCGTTTTCAGCCCGCACCCGGACGATGACGTCATTTGCATGGGCGGCACGCTGATCCGCCTCTGCCAGCAGGAGCACGACGTGCACGTGGCCTACCAGACGTCGGGCAACATTGCCGTGTTCGACGACGAGGCGATTCGCCACGCCGATTTCGTCTCCGATTTCTGTCACGAATTCGATCTGTTCAGTGAGGAGGATGCCGAGCGGATCGAAGAGGCTGTTCGCTCGTTCGCCGCCAGGAAGCAGCCGGGCGAGATCGACAGTACGGAATTGCAGAAGATCAAGACGCTCATCCGTCGCAGCGAGGCCCGCGCCGCAGCGCATTACTCCGGCGTCAAGCCCGAGAACATCCACTTTCTCGACATGCCCTTCTACGACACCGGCCGCGTCAAGAAGAAGCCGCTCGCCCAAGAGGACATTCGCATCGTAGTCGATCTGCTGGAGCAGGTTCGGCCGCACCAGATTTACGCGGCCGGCGGTTTGTCCGATCCGCACGGCACGCACCGGGTCTGCATGGCCGCGATTACAGCCGCCCTGCAGCGGCTGGCTGAACGCGATTGGATGACGGCCTGCGCGGTCTGGCTTTATCGCGGCGCCTGGCAGGAATGGGAGCCGCACGAGATCGAAATGGCGGTTCCGCTGAGCCCGGACGAGGCGGAGCGCAAGCGGATGGCGGTTTTCAAGCACGAGTCACAGAAGGACAAGGCGCTGTTCCCCGGGCCGTGGGATGCGCGCGAATTCTGGAAGCGCGCCGAAGACCGCAACCGCCAGACTGCCGAGATCTACGACCGCCTCGGTTTGCCCGAATACCAGGCGATCGAGGCCTTCGTCCGTTGGAATCCCGACACTGGGGAGCGGGAATTGATCGGCTAAGCAGAAGACGTGGTCATACCCCTGAACTCGCTCGATTGAATTGTGGCTGCCGAGAGTCTTCTGCTCGCCTTCGCGTCGGCGCTGCCTGCGCCCGCGGCGGAAGATGCGCCGAACTGGCGAAGCCGACCACCGCCGCCGGGCGACCACCGAAGACGCTTGGCCATACAAGGCACCGGACCCTTCCGGAACCAGCTCCACATTGGGTGCGAAATCGATCTTAGCGCGGCTCCTCGCCGTGCTGGCTACGGATGCTCCTGAGAAGTGCTCGTATGTCGAAGAGCCCACCGACCGACACGACTACGGCGAGTCCCAGGAAGATCGTCACACTAAGGATCAGAAACCACGTCCAGAATCCGGCCCAGACGCTCATTTCGATCTACTCCCTGCCCCGATCGCTCGGCACCCGATCGGGGAACAGCAGCGAGCCGGCTACCATCAGAACCAGGCATAGTGCCGCGGCCGACAGACCGACAATCTCTATTGGTATCTCGACGCCAGCCAAGTCTTGCAGCGGCGCAAGCCCCAACACCGCCGACGAGCCAGCCAGCAAAGCCAGATAGGCCCCAACCCGGCTGGCTCGCTTCCAGTAGATCCCGAACAGCAGAAGCGCGAAGGCCCCGGTGAAGTAGACGGCGCCGCTGATGGTCATGTAATCCCACAGGTCCTGCCCGAGCGGATACCATAGGCTCCAGATGAGCAGAAACACGCCGATGACCGCGATGAACGTGCGCGTCAGCATAATCCGGGCCCGGGTCGAGAGCCGCTCGCGCGCACACGGCGCGACGACATCCTGCGTCAACACCGAGCTCCAGCAAAGCAAGTAGCTGTCATGCGTGGACATGAACGCCGCCAGCATGCCCGCCCCGATGATGCCAATGATGCCTACTGGCAGGATCTCGCTGAGAAACACCGGCATCGCCTGCATGGTGCGCTCGGCCACCACTTCCTTACTCAAGCCGTCTAGTTCAACAAAGTAAGCGCGCGCCGCTTCATGCTGGGCGAAGTACACCAGCGCACAGATGCCCAGGAACTGCGGAATCATGAATCGAATCAGAAACCCGATCGAAGACCAGACGTAAAGCCGTTTGACAGTCTTCGTGCTCTCGGCGGCACACGCCCGCATAACCGCGGTCTGCCAGACCGCGCAGGAAACCAGCCCCGCCACAAACATCATCCAGACAACATAGTCCAGGCCGAACCCCTCGCTATGGAACGGGTTGAACCCGGCCTCGCCCTTCAACGACTGAACCGACGTAACGATCTGATCCCAGCCGAGTTCGCTGACGCCGAATGCACAGGCGGCCAGCAGTCCGAACGCCAGCACGACGAACTGGACGTAGTCCGTGATCACGACGGAGATCATGCCGCCCAGGATCGTGTACAGCAGCACGAGCCCGAGCAGCACGGACATGACCAGCTTCAGTTCGACATCTGAGGTCATGCCGGTCAGTCCCGTCACGAAAATGGTGCCGGCTTTCAGGAAAAGTCCCATGTTCAGGATGCCCGCGAAAGCCAGGATCACACCGCCGAGCACGCGCACGCCGCGGCCGAAGCGCTTCTCGTAGAACTCCGGTATCGTCATCACGCCCATCTTCCGCAGCGGCACGACGATGAACCCGGTCAGCCCGACGATCAGCGTCACGACTCCTGCAACCAACCCGATGTGGAACGCGGCGAACCCGCCGGTGAAGCCCTTCTGGGCCGAGTACATGACGGTGACCAGGCCCAGCTCGCTGCCCACCATCGTGGCGATCGCCAGGCAGGAGCGCAGCGCCCGCCCGGCCACGACGTAGTCGGACATGTTGGCTACGAAGCGATTGACGTAGAAGCCGATCGCGACCGTGCCAATCATATAGGCGGCGACAATAGCCCAATCGAGCGCACCGAAGTTGGACTGTATGCCGATCGACTCGAGGTCCACGGGCGGTTCCCTGCTAAATAAGGTCGGCGACCGCTTCCCCGCCACCGCGCCATCGCCAGCGGAGCGTGCGGCAGCCGCCATGGCCTGTCAAGCCTTTGTGCGGTAGGATTCGCTGTCACGCTGAGTATCGCCTGCAGTCGTAGTGTGGGCATCGCCCACCAACAGATTCCTACGGGCCCCGAGACCCGGATAGGCCTTCGTCGCTGCCTGACGTCGTAGCCCCGTAGGGGCACCAGACAATAGCCGGGGGCGTCAGCCCATAAGCGTTAACTTAATACTGGCTGTTTCCGCAGCCTCGGGCTATGCTATGA
>CAZNFA010000009.1:0-117961 GCA_964572345.1 uncultured Planctomycetales bacterium | reverse complement strand
AGAAGCTCTTCGATCTGCAAAAGGACAAGCGTCTGATCCCGCACATCCTGGCCCTCGTGCACGAGGCGCTTCCAACTCTCGTGTCGGCGGCCGCCGACGCTGGGAACTCACAGCAGTGCCCACAGATCCTGCTTGACTCGCTCGACATCAAGTACGTCAGTGACACCAAACAGGCGACTGACACTCGCAGGCCGCTACCGACTGGCCCGCGCGGATCTTGGGTTGGAGACGGGCCGATCTTGCCACAGCACGCTGAGGTGCCGAGACAGGGGCCCGGCTTCCATGTCTACCTGGTCGGCCGACTGGTCGGCGTCAAGGGCCGGCCCGCCGCGGGAACGTTGGTGATGGACGAATACATCCCACGTCTCGCTCGGCTTGGCAGCCGTGCGGGGCTGGGTTTCCACGTATCCACGGACGCGCTGGGTTCGGAGGAACGCACGAACATCGAACTCCTAGATTTGCGACCCTATGTTCAGCAGATCGACAACCAAGCCGGAAACAAACTGCTTGGTAGCCAACCAGATATTCCGCCACGCCCTAGGCCGCCTGCGCCCGACGCGCAGATAGCCGTCGGCGCCGGCTGGCGCTTCGAGATCGGCTTCAGACTCAAGCTCGGTGAAGCAGCCGACAGCGATGACTAGGAGACACACCATGAGCTTCGTCAAGACGAACTTGTTCTTGCTCGCCTGCGGTGCCGCCGGGCTTGTGTTCCTCGTGATCGGCATTTGCGGCGCGGCGTCCAGCGCGGTCACCAGCGACATGCAACAGCGTGTCGGCCTGGTCATACAGATCGGCGCGCTCAAGGCCGATCCCAAGAACGAGGCCCTGATCTCGGCCGCGCGCCGTTCGCACGAGCTGTTCCAGCAGGAGTACCAGCGAGCGCTCGAACAAGCACACCGCATCAACCGGCGTCGGCCGTTGCTCCCCGGCATCTTCCCGACGCCCGAAAGGCCGTCGGCCGGATTCGAGTTCGCCGCGGCATACGTCCGCGCCGTCCAGCAGTTCTACAGGACGCTGGTCGCTGGTGGTTTGCCCGGTCCCGCTGAAATCCAAGACGCGCGAGACTATCTGGAGCACGTCAAAGAGGAAATCCCGACCGCGATGGACGCGACGGCCGATCCTGAGCATTGCGCCTGCGTGCTGCATGCCCGCCGTATCCGCTGTTACGCAGGCCCGGAATCGTTCCACGTCAGTCCGCTCGTGGAGACCAACACGGTCCCGGCACCGGAGCAGATGTGGTTCGCCCAGGTCAGCCTGTGGGTCCAGCAGGACGTGGTGGCGGCCATCGCTCGGGTCAACGAAGCGGCGGCCCGGCAGGTCACCGACGACGACGCCTGTGTCGAGCAAATGCCGGTTAAGCGTGTCGAGCTGCTCCGCGTGCTGGGTTATCAAGCGCCCCGCGGGCTGCTGCCGTTCCCCGGGGGCGAGACGGGCGGCGCACGCAGCGAGTCGTTTACGGGTCAGACCTGTAACAATCAGTTCGACGTAGTGCGCTTCGTGCTGGTCGTTGTCGTGGATCAGCGCGAGATGCTGCAACTGATCGATCAGATCAGCAAGCAGAATTTCTATCAATGCATCGGGGCCGGCTACTCGATGGTCAATCCCGACGACGCGCAACATGGGTACCTGTACGGGACCGAGCCGGTCATACGCGTGCAACTGGAGTTCGAGGGCTACATGGCCCGCGCGGTGTACCAGCCGCTGATGCCGGCGAAGATCCGCGAAGCGCTGGGTACCGACGAGGGCGACGACGGTTAAGCATAGCGGCTTGAGCGACAGAAAGCCGGATCGATTGGAGGTCGGATCATGAAGAGGGGCTCGTTGAACTTCTTCGAGGTACATGTGGAAAAGTTCATCCTGGGGCTGACGGGTGTCTCTCTGGCAGCCATGCTGTGGATGTTCCTGATGAACTCGCCAAATGCCGTGCAGTACGCCGGCCGGGAGGTTGCGGCCCGCGAACTCAATGCAGCGATGCTGAGCGAGGCGGAAGCGTTGCGGCGGTGTATCGAGAATGCGTCGGTCGAGGCGCCCACCGTGCCACGCTACAGCGAGCTCGTCGTCCGGTCCCATAGCGCGAGCATTTTCGATTCCGCTCCCGGTGCCGGCCCGCCGTTGCCGCAGACGCTGCGCCCGGCCGTTCCCTTTGGCACTGCCAACTCCGTCGCGGGACTGGAAGAGCTGGTCGAGACTCTCGGGGACGTGACGCTCGTCACGCCGCTGCCCGCGTCCCGCCCGGTGGCACAGACCGGCCGCAGCATGCTTATACTGGCTGAGGCAGTCGGGCCCGGACAGCCATACGGCGAACAACTGGGATTCCATGAGGCCGAGCAGCAGCGAACGCCGACGGCACTGTCTTGGGTCTCGCTCACTGCCTGGTTTGACCGCAAGGCCCAGGAAGACGAGATGACCGCGGCACGATACGCACCGTACCGGGCAAAGGTGTACATCGTCGGGATTGACGCGCAGCGGCAGCAGATGTTGCCGAACGAGCTGTGGTCAGACTGGGCAAGCGTGGAGGCCAATCCGCGTCTTTCCGAGCCGGATCTGTGTGACGCGGTCTTTGACGAAACGACAGGCGACTGGCTAAACCGCGCACAGATCGATCGAGCCTTTCGCCAGGTCAAGCAAGCACGGCTTTCGGTCGTGCAGCCGCCGTTCCACCAGGTTCTCGCCGGCGACGAGTGGGAGCGACCGCACGAGGGGCCGGAGGGGAACGCAGGCATGCTCCCGGTCTGGTTTCACGACGTGTCGGTGGAGCTGGGCAAGACTTACCGGTACCGCACGCGCGTGCGCCTCTGGAACCGGTACGTCGGGCGAGCCGAGGCCCTGCAAGACCCCGCGCAGGCCAAGCGGTCCGTACTGATCGGCGAATGGTCGCTGCCGAGCGATCCGGTTACCGCCACCCCCGACACGTACTTCTTCCTCTTGGGGTCCCGTCGTGACACGCAGACCGCGGTCGTCGAGGTCTGGAAGTGGCGGGAGGGGGCCTGGATCAACAAGAGCTTTACGGCGGCCGTCGGCGATGTGATCGGCGGAGTGCGGAGAATCCGGCTCGACACGCCGGACGGCGACGGCGAACGCACGTACGCGCGGGTCGATTTCACCACCGGTGCCGTCGTGCTCGATCTGCGTTTCGACGAACCTGTGGACCACGGCGTCGCGGCGAGCAGAACCGACGTGTTCGACCGTCGGCCAATCGAGACGCTGGTGATGACCTACCTCGATCCGCTCAGCGGGCAGGTCAAGCAGAGGGTCCAGGCGTTCGACCGCTACGACCCGATCCGGAAGAAACTGCGCGAGGCGCGCCGCGCGGAGCGCGACGATGGTTCTGCGGTCGAGGATCCACCCGAGCCCGACGGCGGCCGGCCGCCCAAGCCGGTGCCGCAGCCCGTTGGGCCCTGATCGGACGCGCTTCCTCTGCCGCGGCCGCGACTGTCCCGGCCGACTGCGGCTCCGATAAAACCCGGCGTTGGCGTGCCGGGAGGCGAAGGTGGTCAAGGTGCTCATTTGTGCGCCCCCCTTATTGGAGCACCTTTGTTATGGGACGCTGCCACGGCCGCCGGCGGCGACAGCCATAAGGCGTAAGGCTTAAGCCGTAAGCTTGTGGTGCACGTAGCTCGGTACATACGGCGGGCCTCTTTGCGTGGACGGAGGATTGTAGGCGCGGATTCAGGGATTGAGGGATTAGGTGATTGAGGCTGTCGCCGGATGGCGCCGAATGGCGGGTTCTGGTAGCATTTGTGTGGTCAGGTTTGGACGTGCGCGCGTCGCGAGGGCATGGCGCGCGGCGCCGGGGCGAAAACGTGGTTGAGCTGGTAAATGAACTTATCCCCTTATCCGGCCCCATCCCCTTATCCGGCCCGACTCCCGCTCTCTTTTCCGTCCCGCGCTGAAACATCCTACCGCGCGAGCCTAACAATAGACCTAGCCGGGAAATAGACCGACCGGAACTGGTCCTCGCGCGCGTTTACCCTGCTGCTCAACTCCTGGACGCTGCACCCGTTGCCTCGCATCTGTGCTTCAAGGATCTCCGGAAGAATGGTCGGTTCTTCGATTGAAATGTCAACCGGCTCGCTTTTTCTCCAACCGAGCCTGCTTATCTGTGTAAAGAGGCTTCGATACCGTCGCTCATCTATTACGCCTAAGGCTTTCGCGCGGACAGCGAGAGCCTGGATCGAAACGCGCCAACGAAGCTTCATGCCTGCAAGAGTTTCCAGCTTGACCGGCTTCCGGTATTCCGGCTTGATCTCGTCCCCTGGCATTAGGAACGCGCTGGCGAAGGTATCCGCCTGCCTTTCTTGATCCTTGTTCGGAAGGGCATGCATTACGAGGTGCCCAACCTCGTGCGCAAGCGTGAACCGTACCCGGTCACCCGGGGTGCGCGCATTGATGAAGAAGATGGGCGCAAACCCAGGAACCCACTGACTGATAGCATCGATCTTCGTGGTGTCGAAATCGCATCGTAGGACGATCCCCCCGGCCTCCTCGATGACGGAGACCAGGTTCTTGATTGGACCGAGCGGCAGTCGCCAGCTGATCCGAAGCAGCTTGGCTATCTCCCCGGCATTCCCGTCAAATTCATCGATGTCCATGCGGTGGAGGGCGTTTTCCGATTCGATGCTCATACCTTGCATAAGACGGGCAATCTGCATGCGAATGATGTTGATCTTAGCATGCACGACCCGGACTTCTCGCACAGAAGCGCTCTGCCGGCGACGGTTGTACATGCACGGACTTCCCTGTCCGTATACACGGTCTGTCTGGAAGAAGAAATCTTCCGGGACTTTCAGGGCATCGCATAAGCCGCGCATATTTCTGGGAGGGACCGACAGGAGACCTGCCTCGAACTTGGCTATCTTCGATTGCGACACGCCGATTGTCCCGGCAAGCGCCCCCTGCGTCATGGCACATGACTCGCGCGCTAGCGTCAACATGTCCGGGTTGAATCCGGCCTTCATCTGCTGAGCTTCTTAAGGGGCTGAACCCTCCTCTTCCGCCTGCGCTCCTTGTCTTCGGGGATCACCCGTTTCTTCGCCCAGACATCCGCAGCGCTGTCGACGCGATACGACCATTCCCTGCGGGAACCAACCATGCAGGCAATGGAGACGCGCGCAATCTGAGTTCCCGACGGGTCAAGCGCGTATTCGGCCACCACAATCGTCTGACAGTCCGGATCGGCCAACGCGATTTCCGGAATGAGCAACAGCTGGTTGGCGAGTCCCTTCGCGGTCTTCGTATCTGGACAATCAGGTTGTTTGAAACGCAGCAGAAGCCCCTGACCGAAGTCGAACAATTCGACTTGCCGGAACAAGAAGTTCTTTACGTTTGTGCCTGCGAACAGCTTCTTGGCGTGTCCAACCGCTAGGTCGTGCAAGTACACCCCACGCGCACCAGGCCCAAGCTGCGCATGCTGGTCGGGAATCAGGCGGGCATGCTCATTCCAGCCCGCCATCGCGACGTGGTAGCACTCCGCGACGGTCCCGTGATGCTGGCCTAACATCTCCTGGACACGCTGGGCTTCGAAAACAGGCTGACTCACTGGTTGAGCATTCATACCTCTAGCGTAGCACGGCAAACAGAAAAGTCAAGGAATTATTCCAGTTACGATTCCGCCCGATTATTCCAACATTGCGTAACCCATTGCACAATAGCGAGTTACGATAGCCGACCGCAACAAGAAAAACGGCTGGTGGCCCTCCTTCTTTGAAGCGGTGTAGCGTGCGCCCCTTGGTGCACCATTCAAATGCGGCGGGTGGCACTACTCGGGGCGTGAGCGGCGGGTGGCGTGCTCGGGAGGAGGTGTGGCATGCCCAAGCGTAGCGCGGGCATGATATGCTGAGAGGGATGAGGGCGGGGCGGCGGCGTAGCAGCTACAAGGGGTGCAAGGGTTGGGGCGTGCCGGGGGACGGCGCGTTGGCGGGCGTGGGTTGGTGTGTTGCGGGTGAAGATGGCCGCTTGCTTACCCGCGCGGCTCTGATCGCCCGGCGAGCCGCCGGCCGCTACGGAAATCGTCGGGTCGATGACCCGACCTACCCGGTGATCGGGGCGGGAACGGATTCCCGCTGATCGGGGTGCGAGAAGGGATTCTCGCACCAGCGGAACCATGCCCGCGCCGCTGGCTTGGGCATGCCACACGACTGTGGCCTGCCCCCGATTCATGTACCAATCGTTATGAGAGTCCGGTCCTGGGTGCGTTAGACGTGGAACTTGACGGTGATGACGTCGCCGTCTTGGACGATGTAGCTCTTGTGCTCCTGGCGGAGGTGTCCGGCGGTTTTGGCGGCCTTCATCGAGCCGGTGCCTTTCAGCGCGTCGAACGGGACGGTTTCGGCCCGGATGAAGCCGCGGGCCATGTCGGTGTGAATCTTGCCGGCCGCATCAACCGCAGTGGTCCCCTTTGGAATCGCCCAGGCGCGCACCTCGTCATGGGCGAAGGTGAAGAAGGTGATCACGCCCAGGGCGTCGAAGCAGGCCCGGATGATCCGGTCGCGGGCCAGCGCTTGAATGCCCCACTCGGCCATGAATTCCGGCCGATCGGCCGGGTCCATCTGCATCAGCTCCGCTTCCAGTGAGGCACACACGCCGAAGGTGGCCGACGCCTGCTCATCGCGGAAGGGCGGTTCGCCGCCGATCTCCTGTTCACCCACGTTGATCACCAGCACCACCGATTTCTGCGTCAGGAACCCGAAATTGCGCAGCAGCTTCTCCTCGTCCCCCGGCTGAATGACCTCACGCAGTGGGCGTTCGCTTTCGAGGGCCTCGCGGCAGCGTTGCAGCAGGGCCAGCTCTTGCTGCTGCTGGTCGTGCTCCGGGGTAGGCTTGGAGAGCGCCTTCTCGAGCTTCTGGATGCGGTTATCGCAGATTTCCAGGTCCGCCAACAGCATCTCGTCACGCAACTGGGTGAGATCACTCTGTGGATCGACCCGTCCCTGGTGGGCTGGGACCGCGTCCGACTTGAAGCCGCGCACGACCAGCACGAGCGCGTCGGTTTGCCGTAGCGTTGGCAGGTGCTTGGTCAGCCCGGCGTGCTGGGCGTCGCCTTCCGCGCTGCCGGGCAGATCCACGAAATCGATGGTAATCTCGGTTCGCCGCTTGGGCTGAAAGACCTGCTCGAGCCACTCCAGCCGCGGCTCCGGGACCTTCACGGCCGCCAGGTTCTCCTCGGTCGGCTTGAGGTGATCGGCCGGCACGCCGCTGACCGCCATGAACAGGGCGGTCTTGCCCGAGTAGGGAAACCCGACGATGGCGATTCGCATGGCTGCTCCTCGCTCCGCTGTAGGCCGGCCCGCGGTCGCGGGAGACCCCTTCCGGGTCGTCCCCGCGGCGGCGGTTCAGATTGCCAGACACTCTATCCGAGATATACTACTGTAGTGTGGTCCGAGCCGGTAGCGTGTGTGCGCCGGCGGGGTCACACGGGGTTTTCCGCATAAGTGGATACGACTGTGATGCAGGACATGCGAAGACTACTCGCGATTGCCGTGATCGGATTGGTCCCTGTGGGCGGGTGCTCCTACACGATATCGGACTTTGAGCACGCCTTGCCGGCTTCGCTCGAAGAGGTCGGTCGCATTCGCGACAGCGAGGACCTCACCAGCCAGCAGAAGCGAGATACGCTACAGGAGCTCGGCTTCCCGCCGCTGATCATCAACGCACTGCTGATCGCCGAGCGGACCGCCAACCAGTTCGGCGGCGACTTACGCTCGGCCTGGGAGAAGGTGTCCGGCGAACGCTTCAACGAGCTCACGCCGGACGAGGTCCAGCTTTATGCCGATGCCGCCAACGAGGTCAATCGGATGCTTCCCTTCGACCTGACCGACGAAGCGGCTCAGGCGATGGTGGACCTGTTCGCGGAGCACAGTATCGCGACGAAGGACGATCTGCAGGCCTTCCTCGACGACCCGGGCAGTGAGATTCCCAGTAGCATTCCCGAGGACGCCTTGCCGGAGGTGTTCATCGACTTCGGCCCCAGCCAGTTGATCGATTCCTTACCATAGAGAAGGAGTAACACGTGAACGTTAAGAAGGCAGCGGCTCTTGGGCTGACGGCCTGCTTCGTGTTAACCGGCACGCTTGGCTGCTTGTTCGCCCCGGTGGTGCCCGAGCGGACGAGCAACCAGGGTGGCGGCAGTATGCTCACCGCGACGGGGAAGGTCTTCGGGGGACAGATGACCCAGCTCACCGCGGATGAAGTCCAGATCGTTACAGACCAGATCAACGACCTGAACCCGCAAGTGGACCTGACCCTGGACGACGACCAGGCTCAGGCCATCGTGGATTTCCTGGCCCAGAACGGCATCAACAGCTTTGACGATTTCCAGAACCTGGACCCCGGCACGGCGCAGCTCCCCCAGGGTGCTGCCGAACTCTTTGAGAACTTCTCTCTCTTGGGTGGCGGAGGCGGGTAGCCGCCTGAACACAGGGGCACGCGATTCGTCACGTCGGCGGAGGCCCACGCGCCCGCCGGTGGTACCGATTTCCCTTCCGCCGACCTTTTGACGCATACATTCGGGACACCCTCGCTTGCCTGCGGGGGTGTTCCTGGCGTTTAATAGAGGTAGTGGCCGGGGCAGGGACGCCCGTCTCGAAACGGGGGAGTGCGGGCAGGTATCGGTCCGGAGAGCGTTCGCATGTTCAGCGGCATCATCGAAGCCGTGGGAAAGGTCGTCGGCCTGCGGGCGGCCCCAGTGGGCCGCTCTGCCGCTGCCGCCACGCGCCTCGAGATCGAGGCCGGCACACTCTTTGACGAGCTGCGCGACGGGGCCAGCGTCGCCGTCAACGGCGCGTGTCTGACGTTGGCCGACCGGCGCGACGCGGTGGCCGGCTTCGACGTCATCCCGGAAACCTGGCAGCGAACGACCCTGCGATTGCTTAAGGTCGGCGACATGGTGAACCTCGAACGCTCGCTCCGTGTCGGCGACCGCCTTGACGGGCATTTCGTGCAGGGACACGTGGATGGCGTCGGCACCGTCGATCGGATCGAACGGCAGGCCGGTGAAGTCAAACTATGGGTCGCGGCCGACGGCGAGCTCATGCCATACGTCGTTCGCAAGGGGGCAATCGCCCTGGACGGCACGAGTCTGACGGTCGTGGACATTGCCGACAGCCGCTTCTCCGTCGCCCTGATCCCTACTACGTTGCAGCGCACGACGCTCGGCCAGTGCTGGCCTGGGCGCAAGGTCAATATCGAAACGGATATCCTCGCTCGCATTGTCCTGGCCCGGCTCGAGGCGCTCGGGCGCGGCGAGCAGGTTGCATCCTCCGGGGGCATCACGTGGGATCGGCTGCGTGAGGCGGGTTATCTACCATGAACCGCAGCCCGTCCGACGATGCGAATCTCCGACCGCTGATCGGCATCTCCATGGGCGATCCGCTCGGCATTGGACCGGAAGTGATCGTCAAGGCCCTGGCTGATCCCGAGCTCCGCAACCGGGCCCGCTACGTCGTCTACGGCATGCACGACGTGCTCGAGCTGGTCGCCGACCAGGCCGAGCTCAACCGCTTCTGGTGGCGTGAGCCTTACGACCGCCCGCCGCGCGTCAGCACCGGCGTGCTGGTCGCCGATTTCGACGACCTGCAGTGCGCAGCCATCAACGGTCTGCGCGGTCCGGACGAAACGGCCGGCCACGCCTCCTTCTGCTTCTTCCAACAAGCCGTCGGCCACCTGCGCCAAGCCGCGATCGACGCGCTGGTCACCGGGCCGATCTGCAAGGAGAGTTGGCAGCTTGCCGGGCACCGCTTCAAAGGCCATACCGAGCTGCTGCGACACGAATTCGAGACCCGCCGGGTCAACATGCTGTTCGTCGCCGGAGATCTCCGCGTCGCACTGGCCAGCGATCATATCCCGCTGTTCGAGCTGCGGAACCGCTTCACCATCGGCCTGGTCCACCAGCCCATCGACCTGCTCGACCAGGCGCTGCGCGAGTGGTTTGGCATCGAGCGGCCGCACATTGGCGTGTTGGGCCTCAACCCGCACGCCGGCGAGGGCGGACTGATCGGCGACGAGGAGCAGCGCGTGATCGAGCCGGCCCTGACCATGGCCCGCAACGCCGGCATCCACGTGACCGGCCCACTGTCGCCAGACACGGCGTTCATGCCGGAGGTGGCCTCACGCTTCGACGGCCTGGTCGCCATGTACCACGATCAGGCCCTCATCCCGATCAAGATGCACGCGTTTCATCAGGCCGTGAACGTCACGCTGGGCCTGCCCGTGGTCCGCACCAGCCCCGACCACGGCACCGCTTTCGATATGGCGGGCAAAAACCGCGCGAACCCCGGCAGCATGACCGCCGCCATCGGTCTCGCGATCGACCTGGCCACCACCCGGCAGCGCCAGCGATCCGTCACCGCGGCGCCGTCTCGCTGAACGAGTCACCCAGTGCCGTTGCTCTCGAATGATACGTATTCGGAATAGTCTGCGCCCCCGCGCGCACAGAGCCGCGAGCGTGAGCGAGCGGCGCCGTGGCCATGGTCGAGGCCGCTTCCTGCCGGGCGCGGCTCGGTTCGAAGGGCCGTCGGTCACGGCTGGGGGACGGGCCGGACGTCGGTAGCCTTCTTGTGATCGTCGGCGTCGGCCTTGTCCAGATTCGGCGGGTCGTGGAAGGCGTAGAGGTACTTGTCGCGGCAGACGACGTAGAGCGTGCCATCCGGGGCCAGCATCGGTGAGGCCCGTACGTCGTCCGGCATCTGCTTGGCCCAGAGCAGCGTTCCATCCGGGCGCAACGCATGCACCCATCCCCTATATGGGCTCGCCCGCCCTGAACAGACATAGATCGTCCCATCGCCGGCAACGATGGGGGCATACCAGACGAGTCCCGGCAAGTAGTAGCGCCACAGCTCATCGCCCTTCGGTGACACCGCGAACAGGATGCCCGCACTAGTCGTCCCCGTATAGATCGTCCCGTCGTGACCGATCGCGACCGATCCGCGATTGATCAGTCGGCACCAGAAGCGCCAGATCTCCTCCCCCGTCTTCGCGTGAAGAGAATAGAGATACTTGTCTTCGGAGCCGAAATAGACGCGACCGTTGTAGTGGGCGGCTGTGCCGCTCACGTTTCGGCCCGTTGGGAACACCCAGCGAGTGTGGCCCGTGAGCGGCTCCAGGCCGACGATGTGCGTTCCCCAGGGACCGCCGCTGGAGGTGAGTAGACCCGGCCAATCCAGAGCCACCGAACCGTAAAGATATTGGCCGACCTGCTCCGTCCAGACCTCGCTGCCATCCTTGATCCGGCGCGCGTGGACGACGTCTGGTCCGGCGTCGGACACATAAACCACTCCATTGTGATCGGCCACAGGAGCATTGAAGTACGCCCCGTCGCTGTAGAACGTCCACACTTCCTCACCCGTGGCCGCGTCATAGCAGTACAAGTTGGATAACGGCGCACCATCGCCCCAGATGATGCGTCCCTCCCAAATGGCCAGGCCGCGACAGAAGTCCCCGTCGGTGAAATCCCAAAGCAGCTCGTGCGTCAGCGAATCTACCGCCGTGATTCCCGTTTGATGACCAACGAAGACACGGCCGTCCCGGTCCATAACCGGGCTGGCCTCAAGCAAGTTCTCGTACGGGTAGCTGCTAATCTGGACCGACCAGGCGATCGTGGGGGTCTGGGGGCCCACCGTAGCGGTTCGCGCCAGTCGGGTCGCCGTCCGTCCCCAGAATGGCCAGGGGTCCTCTCCGAGGGCACCGCCGCTGAAGACCGTCGCAATTACCATCAACCTCAACAACATCAGAGGAGCCAACGACCTCGCAGGCACTCCAGGGATGGTGGCGAGCCCTCGGAACATGCGACACTCCTGCCGGGCGCCTCCTGCCCGGGTAACAATTATACTACCAACCGAGTGCGGCCGGTTCAAGGGGGACTAGCCCAATGAACGCGAGAAAAGCAGGTTTCCGCTTGACACGGCTTAACCCCTTGGTATGTTGCTTGCGATAGCGGTCCGTTCGGAAGCGGCCCCGGCCACATCACCTGACAGTACAAATGAGGAGCTTACCATGTCAGCGAAGAGATCGCAGGGCATATTGATGGGCCTTGCCGCACTCGCAGGCGTGAGCCTGGTGCATGGACAGCACGCGTTCGAGCGAACGAAAACGGTCGATCTCAAAACGGTGGGGGATCCACCCGAGCCGGTGGCCGACTTTGACAACATCCAGGATGCCATCGGCGCCTGCACGGAGGATGGCGACAAGTGGACGGTCCTGATCTACCCCGGTGAGTACGAGCTCACGGAACCGCTCACGCTGGACGGTGCGGATGAAAACATCGACCTGGTCGGGATCGACCGTGAGGCCGTCATTATCAGCGTCACGGGGACCGACAAGCACGGGATTGTGATCACTAGCGGCACCGAGACCGCGCGCAACAACAGCATCCGCAACCTGACGATCAAGACCACCAACGGCCACGGGATCGAGATTGTCAAAGGCGGCACGCCGGTGCCCGAGAACATCACCATCGAAGGCGTGACGATCGAAGCGAACGGTGAGGGTAAGCACGGCATCGAGGGCAGCGCCGCCGACACCGTGCGCATCACCGACTGCAAGATCGCCGCTGACGGCCACGGGGCTTCTGGGATCAGGGTCGGGCACAACTTCGAGATCATCGGCAGCATCGTGAGCGCGGCCGGCACTTCTCCGGGTGGCGCGCCTTCCGCCGTCGGCGTGCGGGGGACTGGCAAGGACGGCGTGCGCATTCGCAACTGCAAAATCACCGGATCGAGCATGGCGCTCAACATGCAAGGGCAGCCCGAGGATTTGCAGGTTTACGGCTGTGAGTTACTCGCCGGAGGGGTGGGTGTGACCCTGTGGAACGGTGACAATGTAGTGTTCGAAGCCTGCCACATCGTGGTCGAAGGTAACTCAGGCACCACGCGGGGTGTGTTCGTGGACCACTTCGGGCCGCTGGCCGGCGACATCACCTTTGTCGGCTGCCGTATCGAGGCGACCGGCGCCGGCACACAGGGGACGATCGGCGCTTGGACCAACACCGACCAGAACGCCAGCGGCCAACTACGCCTGGTGGGTTGCGACATTTCCGCCACCTGCACGAATACGACCTCGGGCAGTGCCACCGGTGTCGGCGAGGCCGGTGCGATCACCATCATCGGAGGCTCCGTCTCCAGCTCGGCCGCTGCTGAGAAGGAAACCGAGGTATGGGATCTGAATGACGGGGTGCCCACCGCCAAGACCACGATCCGCGTCTCAAGGACGTGCTTCTCTAAATGGAAGGGTCCCATCTTTGCAGCCGGACGAAAACAGTCGGTCGTGCAGCGTATGCTGAATGTGGCCCAAGCCGACCCCGCGAAGCTCGCTGACAGTGCCGACCTGGACGGTGTTCCGATTCACCCCGGCCTGGTGGGCGTGTTGGCTACCTACCGCGCCCTCAAGGTCACGTGGAACAACGCTTCCGGCGAGGACATCACCATCACAGTATCCGGGATAAACTGGGCTGGGGATGACATCGCGGAGGAATTTGAGCTCTCGGTTGGGTCCCCTGCTAAAGAAGGGTCGAAGCCTTTCAAAATTGTGGAGACGATCTACATCCCGGACGCTCCAGGCACCATCTCGGTGGGCACCACCAGCAAACTGGGACTGTACTATCCAATATCAGCCGACAGCGACGTGCTTCAAGAGGCGCGCCTGGTCAACGGTGTATACACCAGCCAGGCGGTCGGGACTGTAGACGAGGTCTATTCGACCGTAATTCCCAGCACGATCACCGCCGCCGACAGCTTCGAGTGGGCCGTCCTGGCCAGCCAGTAGTGGTCTTCTGCTGAGATGCCGGCGCCAGGCTCCCGCATCCGCTGTAAGCACGAGCGGGGTCGCGCGTCTGAGGTGTACGTTTGCCGGCAGCGTCGTGCGGCGATCAGGCGAAATATTGCGGCAGTTGCTGGATGATCGCCTTGACGGTCGTGACCGCCTCCTCTTCCTGTTGCAGCGTCTGGAAGAACGCGGCGACGAACGTGGTGAACAGGGTGGTGGCTGCGCCCTCGACGCCGGCGAGGATCGTGTCACGCACGGTCGGATCGCAGCCTTCGAGCACGAAGACGCTGCCGCCGGTGGCAACCGTCAGCCACCACAGTTGGCCGCGCTGGAGCAAGCGTCGCATTGAACTCTCCTTGGTTGTCTAGCCGCCCGCGGGTTCGGCGGAAGAACGCCCGGCCCTTTGCTGGGCTGAAGTCGGTTACCCAGACGTTTTCATCGGACGGGCCGGGCCTGCGGTTGAGGGTGTCCGATAATGGTGACCTTGGTATCACCGGCAAGATGCCGGTGCCACACAGTCTTGTGTTAAGTGCTCTTAGTCGCCATCCTTGTCCTTGGCCTTGGGACCCGGCTTGGTGCTCTTGTCCGATTGACCGGGTTTCTTGGGTTCCGCGGCCGCCGCCCGCCGTTGCGCGCTGGTCGGCAACTTCTCCAGCCGCGGCTTGAGCTGCCGCTCGAAAATCTGGTTGAGCGGCTCCAGCAGCTTGGCCCGCTGCGTATTGATCTTCGCGATCCGGTCCAGCTTCCTCTTATCCTTGGAATCCTTCATCCCGGCCACGAGACGGTCGAGCTTCTCCAGCTCCGGCTTGCGTGCCTTGATATAGCGCTGCCCCTTCTCGTGGCAGTCCTTCAGAATGGCAAGCGCCCGTTGGGTTTGCTCGTCGTTGAGCCGGTACTTCTTAATGAACTCGCGGACGTACGCCTCCCACTTGCTCTCAAAGTCCTTCTCGGAAGCGGCCTTCGTGGCCCCGGCCTTGGACGAGCGCGAAGGCTGCCGCCGCGTGACGTGCTCACGTGGCGGGCGGCCTGCCCGGGCCGAGCTGCGCGGCTCGACCGGACGGGCCTCCGGCTGCCTCACGACGGGCTCCCGGACCCGCCGCTCCCCCTCAGCCGTCTTCACCTCGGGCGGCCGCACGTGATCCGGTTTCGGGGGCGGCTTGGGCGTGGAAGAACCTCGCGCGACGGTCGGCGGCGAGTCGTCGGCCGGCTCAGGGCGCTCCACCCGGCGGGCCGATCTCCGGGACTTTGGTCGTGGCGGCGTGCGAAATTCCTCCACCGTCATCTGCCCGGTCACGATCCGCTCGAGCTGGTCCTCGGTCATCTGGAAGCTTTCGTGCATCCGCTTCAGATCCTGGTCGTGGATGCGACGCTGGTCCTCGCTCAGGATCTCACGCCATTCCGCGTTGGCCTCCACGATGGTGATTTTGGCCTCGTTGTAGAGCGGCAGGACCCGCTTGCCCCACGCGATCAGCTCCTCCTGATCCATCTCGCCGCCGGTACGCACCTCGAAAAGCTGGTTGACCAGTTCGCGCAGTTCCGGCTTGTGCCGATCCACGAACTCATGGGCCCTCTCGCGCAGCAGGTCCTGCGTGTGGGCGTCCTGCTCCTCGGTCAGGTCGTATCTGCGGCCCAGGAAGCGGGCGTAGTTGGTCAGCAGGAAGTCCACGTTATCGAGCAGGTAGCCGTACCCCCCGGCCGCCGGCTGCTCCTCGTCCTGGGCCATGGCCGGCAGCCCCAACCCCAGCAGAGCCGCCAGCAGCGCTAAGCCGCGTATTGTTCCGCATTTACTCATCGCCTATGCTCCGTATAGCTACTTGGGCCATGCCGCCGGCTCGTTGAGCGGCCGGCCTCTCTCTTGTATTATACATGAGTCCGTCAAAGCAGTTGCGACCGCACGCTCGGACGGATTGTACCCCGGAAACGCAATGGCCGTCTCGGTTTCGCCTGCTCGGCTGTGCATCTTCGACCTCGACGGCACGTTGGTCGATTCCCTGCGCGACATCGCCGAGGCGCTAAACGAGTGCCTGGGATACCTCGGCATTAGCCCGTACCCGGTTGAACGGTATCGTTACATGGTCGGGGAGGGGGTTCCGAAGCTGTGTGAGCGGGCGTTGGGAGCGACGCATCCCCATTTGGTTAAAAGACTTGCGGAGCTTGCCCGGGCGCGTTACCGGGTTCGTCCGCTGCGGCACACGCGGCCGTTTCGGGGGATTGACGAGGTTATCGGACGTCTACGCCGCCAGCAGGTCAAACTCGCCGTCCTTTCCAACAAGCCCCACGACATGACCCTGCGCATGGTCCGCACCTTCTGGGGCCAGAACGCCTTCGACCGCGTCTATGGCTATGTGGAGGAGGAGCTGCGTAAGCCGGAGCCCCATTACGTTTTGCGCATCTGTGATGAGCTGGGGATTCCACCGGGCGAGACCGCGCTCATCGGCGACACGCCCACCGACGTGGCGACCGCCCGGCGCAGCGGCGCACTGGCCGTTGCCGTCACCTGGGGCTTTCGCTCACGCGCCGACTTGGAAGCGGCGGGCCCGGACCGAATCGTCGATCGCCCCGAAGAGCTTGCCACCCTCGTGGGCGCCGCCGAGTGAGGCCGCAAACGCCTAAGTTGCGCGGCAGAGTTTGGCATATCGGCATTATTGTGCTAAGGTTCATATCAGAGCGCTGGGTGCCACTGGCGGCTTGTCCGCCAGTGTTTTGTGCGCAATGGCGATCGCTCGTGCGAGATTCCGTACGTCTTTAGCGTGCTGCAGGGGCAGTCGAGATGTAGGGTGGGCATTGCCCACCTTTCCTGGACGACGCGGTGGTGGGCGCTGCCCACCCTACATTACTTGAGCAAGGGGCGGCGCAACAATGCGGAAACCACATAAACAGAACCGGGAGCGCCAGCGACCGGCCCAGCACGGACGGCTCAGGACACGGCGGCCCCTCGCTCGCGCTCGGGGTTCTGTTAGGCGCTCACAGGCGCCGGGGCACGGCCCGACGGGCCGTAACCCATTGACATAAGGCCCTTTGCGCAGGTATTCCGCTAGAGTGTTATCTGGAGGCAAAGCCAGAAAGCGGGTTTATCTGGAAACCATATAAGCAGCAGTTGGGCGCGAAAGGGAGCAAAGAGTGATCATCACGTGCAAAGCCTGCAGCGGAAGGGGCAAAGCTCGGGCGATCGACGCCATCGCAGCGGTATTCGGAACGCCAGAGGTGTGTCAGGCGTGTCGGGGCGCCGGCGAACTCGTTCTCGAAGGTCCAGTTGAGAACTACGTTGTCTGCAAGGCCTGCGAGGGACAGGGTGTCCTCACGGCGATCGCACCCGTCTTCGGCCTAAAGGCGCAGCTTTGTTCCGCCTGCAAGGGCGCGGGCATGCTTCAGAGGCCGGTCCTTCGGTCACAGGCCGGGAACTCAGCCACCGTCACGCTCGGTCCCGCCCCACGTCCTACGTCCTTTGCTTTCGACGTTGCTCTTTCGTTTGCCGGCGAAGACCGCGCTCTGGTGGAGGAATACGCTGCAATCCTGAAGGAAAAGGGCTTGCGGGTTTTCCTGGACACTGACCATGAGGTCGAGTTATGGGGCTCAGATCTGTATGTCAAACTCGACCACGTATACCGCACCCAAGCCCTATTCTGCGTGATGTTTCTCTCCCAGCACTACGCCAAGAAGCGCTGGACTAACCACGAACGGCAGTCTGCGCAGGTGCGAGCCTTCACAGAAAACAAGGAATACATCCTGCCTGTGCGGCTCGATGATACAGAGATCCCTGGTATCCGGGAGACCGTGGGATACGTGGATATGAGAGAAAAGTCCGTGGCCGAGGTGGCGGAACTTACGTTACAAAAGGTGCAGCGTGGGCGGCGCCGGATCAAATCACCCAACAAGAGCATCGACACCAACAAGAAATAGCCGCGCGGGGGGTGCCACTGACCGTGTGCCATGTATGAGCGAGCTTCCTGCCGGGTGTAGGTCTCATGGCGCGGCCTTCGGCCGCAGCCAAAGGGTTGAGGGTTCGCGGTTCAGGGTTCAGTTCGTCCCCCGCCGTTGAAACGCTGTATGTGTTTGGCGTGCTGCTAGTCCCGGAGGGACGTCCTGATCGTAGCCCAGCACGTAGTGCTGGGAGGGAGGACGCGCTAAGCATGTCGAGTCCCGCAGGGACGACTGAGGCTTCAACCGTCCCTGCGGGACTCGGCCGTACGTGAGGGCCACGCGATCCCAGCGTTTCACGCTGGGCTACGTTCGTCCTGTCCCTCCGGGACGCTAAGCGCGTGCAGGATTCCTATCGTGCGACACTGGCGGGAAATGATTCCCGTCGGAGTGGGTGCGAGAGACGATTCTCGCACCAGCGTCGTGGTTGATCCGTCCCCCAGCCTTGAAAGGCTGGGGCACCCGCAGACGTGCTGGCGGGAAGGGATTCCCGCCGGAGTGGGTGCGAGAAAGGATTCTCGCACCAGCGTGACGTGGTGGTGGGCGGTGCCCACCCTACTGACGCCGTGGCCGGGTCGCGTGCCTTGGCCGCCGGTTTACGCTAAGATTCCTCTCCGACTTGGGCGCGGTACGAATCTGCACACGGGTTGGCGGCCTGATTCGCAGCCAACCCTCGCGATGTTAGGAAGCTTATGCGTAGCCACAATGGAACCACTTTCAAATTCGTCGGCGGCAAGGGAGTTCGGACGACGGAGGTCTTGATTGTACCCCTGGTGGCCAAACCGCCGCCGCCGATGCAATTGGTCAGTGCCGTGGACGCCGTCTGCGACGACGCGGTCTCCGAGCTGCTGGAGGTGGGCGCGATCGGCGAAGAGCTGGGGCATCGCTCTCACACGACCCGCGGCGGGTCATACAAGCGGATTCTGGTGGTCAGCCTGGGCGAGCGGGAGAAGCTCGACTCGCAGAAGGTCCGCAAGGCGGCCGCCAGTGCTGCCGGCTGGTTGATCGCCGAGCGGATCGCGGAGACGGCGTTGTGGGTGGACGGGTTGGCGGCCAGCGGCGTCGAGCGCGCGACGGCCGAATGGGCCGGCGGCATGGCCCGGGCCGGCTTCCGCTTCGCCGAGCACAAGGAGCCCGATAAGAAGGCGGTCGAGAAGATCCACGTGCATGTCCGCTCGAGCGAGTCCGGACATGTGGACCGTACGCTGCCGCAGATCCGCGACGCCGTCACCATCGAGGCCGCCGTAAACTATGCGCGACGCCTGGCCCACCAGCCGGCGAACATTATCCATCCGGCCTCGCTAGCGGCCGAGGCCCGCCGGCTGGCCCAGCAGCTCAAGCTCAAGTGCACCGTGCTGGAGACCGCGCAGCTTCGGCGGCTGGGGATGAACGGGCTGGTGGCGGTGGGGCAGGGGGCCAAGCACGGCCCGCGTCTGATCCGCTTGGACTATCGCGGCGCCCGCGACGCACGCATCACGACCGTGCTGGTCGGCAAGGCGATCACGTTTGACACCGGCGGGTACTCGATCAAATCGGCCAAAGGGATGGAAGGCCTCAAGTTCGACAAGTGCGGCGGCGTGACCGTGCTGGGGGTGATGAAGGCCGCCGCAACCCTCAAGCTCAAGTGCAACCTGGTCGGGATCATCGCCGCGGCGGAGAACGCCATCTCCGAGCGGGCCTACCGCCCGGGCGACATCCTGAAGATGGCCAGCGGCAAGACGGTGGAGGTGATCAGCACCGACGCGGAGGGGCGCCTGATTCTGGCCGACGCCCTGTGGTATGCCCAGAAACACTGCAAGCCCACCGCCTTGATCGACCTGGCCACGCTCACCGGGGGCGTCGGCATCGCGCTGGGTCAAGCGGCCGCCGGCCTGATGAGCAACGACGACAGTCTCGCCGCGGACCTTGGGGAATGCGGTCGGCGGACGCACGAACGGCTTTGGCGCTTGCCACTGTGGGACGATTACCGCGAGCTGATCAAGGGGACCGACGCCGACATCAAGAATGCCGCCGGGAAGCAGGAGGCCCACGCGATCGTCGGCGGCATGTTCCTCAAGGAGTTCGTCAACGATGATGTCCCCTGGGCTCACCTCGACATCGCGTCCGTCGCCATCAGCGAGAGCGACAACGCCGGTGGGGGCAAGGGCGCCACGGGGTTCGGCGTGCGGCTGCTGGTCGAATACCTCCGCCGTCGCATCTCTTGAGTAAAGTCGCCATCATGGACCTCAGTGGAAAGTTCATCGTGGTGGACGGGCCGGACGGGTGCGGCAAGGGCACCCAGCTTCAGCGGCTCGAGGACTGGATCACGGCGGCTGGTGGACAGTGCGTGCGCGCCAAAGACCCCGGCGGAACTGTGATCGGCGACCGCATCCGGCGCGTGCTGCTCAACTATGATCTGTCCGAAATGGACGCCCATTGCGAAGCGCTGCTGTTCATGGCGTCGCGGGCGCAGCTCGTGGCGGAAGTGGTGCGTCCGGCCCTGGCGGGTGGGAGAACCGTGTTGGGCGACCGCTTCATCTCGGCCACCTGCGCCTACCAGGTCGCGGCGGGATTCCCGCGCGAGGAGGTCATCCAGCTCGGCCGACTGGCCGTCGGCGACACCTGGCCGCACCTGACGATCGTGCTCGACGTTCCGCCGGAGGTCGGCTTCGGGCGGACCGGGCGTACCCCGCAACGGGCCGCCAAACGTGCCCGCGGCGACAACGCGGACCAACTGCCCATGTTCGACGACGCCCAGCTCGACGCGATGGAGCGCCGGTCGCTCGAGTTTCATCGTCGCGTCCGGGCGATGTTCCGCGAGCTGCCCAGCTTCTATCCCACGCCGGTCGAGGTGCTCGACGCGACGCGTGACCCGGACGCGGTGTTCGACGACGTGCTGGAGGCGCTGCGCCGTGCGTTTGAGTGAGGTTTGGCATCAGGAGCGGGCGATCTCGATTATCCGCCGGGCCTTGAGCAGCGGCCGCACGCACCACGCCTATCTGTTCGAGGGCCCGGAAGGCGTCGGGAAGCAGACGGCAGGGCAGGCCCTGGCGGCACGCCTGCTGTGCGACACGCCTCAGGACGCCGACGCATGCACGCAGTGTCAGTCGTGCCGGCTGCTGGCGGCCGGCAACCACCCGGACTTTCACCTGATCCACCGCGGGTTGCACAAGTTTCACCCGGACCGGACCATCCGAGCTTCGAAGGGGTTGTTCATCGCGGTCGAGGTGGTTCGCCACTTCCTCATTCAGCCGGCCACGACGACGCCGAGCCTGGGCCGGTGTCGTGTGTTCCTCATCCGCGAGGCGCAGCGGATGAACGAGCAGGCCCAGAACGCGTTGCTCAAGACGCTCGAGGAACCGCCGGGGCAGGCACGCCTGATCTTGGTGACCGCGTCGGCCGCGCGCCTGCTGCCGACGATCCGTTCGCGCTGTCAGCGGGTGGCCTTCGACCTGCTGCCGCCGGCCTTCGTCGAGCAACAGCTTGTGGCCGGGGCCGGGGTGGATGCGGCGACGGCGCGGACGTTGGCCGGATTGGCTCAGGGACGGCTCGGCACCGCGCTACGCTGGCACCGTGTCGGCTTGCCGGTCGCGCTCGGTGGGGTGGGTGATTGCCTGGCGCAGCGCTCCGACGCGTTGCCCCAGGATTTCGCCGTAACGCTGGTCGAGATCGCCAACGGCCTGGCCACGCGGGCGGTCGAGCTACTGGGCGACGACGCGGACGAACGCGCGCTGCCGGAGAATTCGGAGGACAGCGCCGGGCCGATCCTCTCGAAGGCGACTGGAAAAACCATCCCGACCGACGACTTCCGCGATGCGCTGAAGCTGGTCTTCATGCTGATCGCGGCGGTGTACCGGGACGCGCTCGTCGTGCAGACAGGCCAGGCCGAGCGGCTACGCCATTTGCCGCCCGAGCTCGACGTGGTTGAGCGCCTGGCCGCTGACCTGTCGATGGAGCAGCTTGAAACGTGCATCAAGGCGGCGGCCGAGGCCGAGTGGATGCTCGACCGCAACGTCGCACCGAAACTGGCGTGCGAGCGTCTGGCGATCGCACTATCGGGCGAGCTTCCCGTCGCCTGACGCGCGCACGAGCTTCGGTTACCGGCGCAGCCGTTCCAGCTCGTCGATGCGCTCGCGGATCACCGCTCGATACGGGTGGTTCTCCGGGAACCCACGCCGGATGAGGTAGTAGCGCTGCAGGGCCTGCTCGTAGCGCTGGTTGGCGGCGAGGGCCTCGGCCAGGTTGACGTTGCTGCGCAGGTCGTCCGGGCGCAGCCGGTGTGCTTGCCGCGCGTGCTGCAGGGCGGCGGCGGGGTCGCGGCCTCTCATCAGGGGGATAAGGTTGATGTGCGCTTCCCAATCGTTCGGCCTCAACGCCAGCACCTTGTCGTAGACCTCGGTCGCCCGGTCGCTCTGGTGGTGCAGGATCAACACCTGCCCCAAGAGGCGCAGCGCGGCTGTGTCTTGCGGGGCGAGTTGGACGGCGTGCTCGAGGTGCTCCAACGCCTCGTCAGGGCGCGCCAGCTCGATTAGCAGCTCGCCGGTCTCCTTTCGCAGCGTGGGGTCGTCCGGGTGCTGTTCGATTTGCCGCAGTAGCTCGGCCAGCCGGGCCTCTTTCGCCTGGGCCTGACCGCGTAGCTCTGCCAGGTATTTCTTCGAGGCCGTGTCGCGTGGGGCAAGCTGGAGCGCGCTTTCGAAATAGCGTATCGCCCCGTCCACGTCACCGAGCAGCGCGCGGACGCGGCCGCGGTCGCGCAACGCCCCCGGGTAACGCGGATAGATCTGTAGCGCCCGGATCAGGTGGTGTTCGGCCTGCGCTAGAATCCGCCGGCGTTCATAGTCGTCTCTGATGCGGGTGGACCACTGAATGAGTTCGGCGGCGGCGGCCTTGTTCAAATGTGCTCCCTCTGGGTGGGTGGCCACGTCGGTGAAGAACAGCTCGGCGTTGCTCGTCCAGGCAAAGTTGCGAAAGACGGCCCGCGACCCCAACACGACCACCAGCAGTATGCCGCAGACGCGCAGTAGTCCCGCGACGCGGTGCAACGCCCGCCCTTTGGCGCACGGGTTTCGCCATACCCACATCACTGCCGCCGCCACCAGGATCAGAAGCGGTACCGACGGCCAATACATGAGCCGCTCAGCGAGCGACACGCCGATCAGCAAGACGGTGTTGGAGATCAAGACGTAACTGGCGGCGATCAGGGCGGTCGCGATGGCGATTTGCCGCCAGGTGGAGTGTAGCCGTCGGCGATAGCCGACTAGCGCCACCACACCGCCGGCTGCCGTCAGCCCACCCAACAGTGTCATCGCGTCGGGCCCGGCCTGGGGATCGACGATCGCCGTTCCATAGTCACAGCTCAGCCGGCTGGGGACGATCATCAGGCGCGTGTAGTGTCCCAGGATGGTGAACGAGCCGGCCGTCCGCCCGCCCCGGTCCGCCAACCGTAGGGGGTTGAACAGGCCGGCGGTCACCGGCGTGCGCAACAGCCGCTGTTCGAGCGAGACGTAGCGCAGCGGCAGATACACGATGAGCGGCAGCAGCAAGATCGCCGTGTGCATGAGCCACCAGCGCGGCTTCGGTCGGGCACGGGGCCGGATCGCCGTGTGCAGCACGAGCAGGGCCAGCGCGGGATAGCAAACCGCCGTCTCCTTGGCCAGCAGCGCCGCAAAAAACGCCAACCCCGCCGGCAAGGCCCGCCTGACTCCCGGCGTGCCGGCCGGCGGCAGCAGGATCAACAGGCCCGCGAGCAGAAACAACGCGCACAGAATCTCCGCCCGGCCCACCATGTTGGCCACCGCCTCGCAGTGAACCGGGTGCACGGCGAATAGCAGGGCGGTGCATGTCGAGAGTGCCGCGTCGCCGAACAAACGCTGCGCGAAGTGCCATACCAGTACGCACACCAGGGCGTGCAGGGCGACGTTGACGAGGTGGAAGCCCGCCGGCCACAGGCCGCCCACCGCGTAGTTCACCGCATACGTGAACAGCGTCAGCGGTCGGTAGAGCCGATCGCGGTTGGGGTTGGGCAGCGCGGCCTGCGGGCCCTGCGGGCGCCACCAGTCGGACAGCCAGATGGCCCGGAAGTCGGCGAGGTGGTGCAGTCGCGGATTATCACGGACGATGTAAGCATCATCGTAGACGAAGCTCTTGCCGAAGAAGATGATGTTGGCGAAGCAAATTGCCCCGATGACCGCTGGCAGCCAGGGTCGCAGCCAGACCTGCCGACCGCCCGCGCCGACCGGCGCGCACTGTTCAACGTCGGCGGGGCTCATCGGTGACGGCGACGTTGTTGTACTCCAGCAGCGTGCCCTTGGCCTTCTCGAGCTGCACAACCGCGACGTTGTAGTCCGTGACGACCTGCAGCAGCGTGCGACGCGCGTTGGCGAGCTGCTCGATGGAGGCCAGCTCGGTCTCGAGGAAAGGGGGGTCGATGCGCTGCGTACGGGCCCGCAGGGCAAGCAGGTTCCGCCCAGCGGCATGGGTGGCCTGCAACTGGGGGGAAATGTTTGCGTAGCGGACCATTAGCACGCGAATCGCCCCGTTGACCTCCTGGACGATCGCGTCCGTCGTCTGGTTCAAGGCGACGAGCGCCTGGCGCTCCTGCGTCCTAGCGCGCACCCAGACGGCCCGGGGGCCACGATTGCCGATGGGATAGGAGAAGGTCGCGCCTAGCGTGAACGATCGGAACCGGTGCGTGGCCATTCGGTCCCAGCTCGTGTCCGCCGTCCCGTTGAGGCCCTGAACCTCGTACTGGAACGACAGATCGAGCTGCGGCAGCGTCTCGTTCTTGGCCCGCATCGTGCTGATGCGCGCCTTCTCGATTTCCAGGCGGGCCTGTTCGATCTCGGTGCGCTGGTCCAGCGCGGTCCGCACCTCGGCGAAGTGATCCAACGCGATCGGAGCCACCAACAGCGTCTCGGTCGGGACGATCTCGACGCGGTCGGACAGCTTGAGCTCCGGGTCGTTCAGCAGGTTCTTGAGTTGATCCTCGGCATCGCGGACGTTCCTGAGCGCCTCCTGGTACTGGACCTCGCGGGTCTTCCAGCGTGACAGCGAGTTGTTGAGTTCGACCGGTGTGGCATCGAGCGCCTGGCGCTTCTTCATAGTCTCATAGGTCACGTAGTTCTGGGCCGCTGTCGTGGCCAGGATCATCACCTGCCGCCGGGCCTGTGCCAGTTGCCAGTACGCCGTCTCCACGTTCAGCAGCGTATCACGTACCTGCTGGATAAAGCGCTTTTGGGCGATGCGCTGGTCGGCCCGCGCGATGTTGATCAGGGCCCGGTTGTAGTCCAGCCCGAAACGGCGCAGGAGCGGCTGCGCTATCGTGGCCACGAAGCGCGTGTCATATGCCGGGTTGGGCGTCGAGTATTCCGAATCCGTATAGACCCGCGTCTGCCGCAGCCCCACCGAGGCCTGCATGCCGGTCGGCAGAATCTTCCGCAGCCCGCCGTTGATCGAGCGCGTGTCGCTCTGGTTGGCAAAGAAGCGAAAGGTCGCCGCCTCGTCCCGGTTGTCCCACGAGGTATCGAGGAAGAACACCATGTCGAAGGCCGCTTCCGCCTCGACCAGCTGCGTCTGCGCGACGGCCGGGCTGTAGGCCTCGATCCGGATCACGTAGCTGTTCGCCAGGGCCCGCTGGACGCACTCGCCCAGGCTCAGTTGAACCTGGTTCGGCTGGCGGATTTGCTCCAGGTATTCGTGGGCTTTGGCGACCACCTTCTTGTAGCTGTTGATGAGGCGGTCTTCCTGCTTGCGCGCCACCAGGTCCTGCACGCGCGCCTCGAAAACCTCCGCCGCGTGCATCGGATCGGGAATCTCGGCCAACACTTCCTGCGGCGCCGGCTGCGTGGTCGTGGCCGGCGTCGTGAGCAAGGATTGCCGGGCCGGCTGATCGGCCTGGGACGAAACCGGGCGTACGGTGGGCGGCTCGGCGGTGCCCGCGCCGGGCTGGGACACCGCCCCCGCGTCGTTGGGTCCGGCCTCGCCTTCCTGCTGATGGGCCGCCAACATCCGGTCGCGGTATGCCCCGACCGACTGAAGGACATTGGGATTCTCGCTTTGGCAGGCCGTGGCGAGCGTCAACCCCGCCAGCACGGGCCAGAGTGCCGTAGCGATTCGGTTTCTTCCACCATGATTGCCAGGGGTCTGTGACATTACCCAATCCCGCAGGAGTGCCGCCGCGCCTGTTGCCTTACGCATGGGCGAGATGATAGAAAGGCCTGTTGAGTGTGTCAAACTGGGCCGCCGGCCGCCCGCCGCGCTCAACCTCCAGCCGAGCGGACCCCCGGCTGCATAGAAGGAGTGTACCCATGAGCGGTGTGGATCTGATCGGCGACTTCACGGATTACGCCTGCCGCAAGCTCCGGCAGAACCTCGCCCAGGTCGTCCGCTGCGCGGGGCTGCTCGGGCCCGACGAAGTCTGGCAGCGGCCTAACCGACACAGCAACAGCGTGGGAAACCTCGTGCTGCACCTAACCGGGAACGTTCGGCAGTGGATCGTTGCCGGCATCGGCGGTGAGCCCTTCGAGCGTGACCGCCCGGGGGAGTTCGCCGAACGCGGCCCGCTGCCGACCGGCCAGATCGTTGGAGAGCTGGAAGGCACCGTCCGCCGGGCCGTGGAGATCATCTCCGCCGTGGACGCTCGGGCGCTCGCCGTCCGCCGTTCAATCCGGGGCTATGACGTGACAACTCAGGCAGCGATCTTCCACGTCGTGGAGCACTTTTCCCTTCACACCGGCCAGATCGTGTACGCCACCAAGGCCATCCGGGACGTGGACCTCAGTCTCTACGACGATCAAGGACGCAAGCTTGACCGCGGGGACACTCGTCCCTGAGCCGATCGACGCAGAGAACTCGGTCAAACAGGATGCGGGTGGCTGCCAAGCCCATAGCGGACTCGGCGGCGCAAGAAAGTGGGCCGGCGGTCGGGACGTGCGGGGGGGGACACGTACGCCGACTCAGTCCGGCCCGGGGATCTATGGCATACTTAAGCTTTCACACCCACTATAGCACGGGCCCGGCAGGCTGGCAACCGCTCCCGGGCGCGATTTTTCGCGCCTGGGCCGACGGCGTTCACCGCGTTCGCATCTCCCATCCTGGCCGGCTATCGCCACGATTATGGCCCGTTTCCGGCCGCCGGTCGCTCGTAGCGGCTGTCTGCGGGGGCCGGGCGGACACCCGGCGCGGGCGCGACACGCGGCGACATGGCCCAAGGGCTTCCGGCTCGGGGCTTGGTCTGGGAGCAGATTCTCGTTATCCTGGGAGGTGCAAGTCTCCCCGTGCTGCCGGCGGTCGTCGTGGACGGGGCGTTCAGGGCTCGGGGGGAAGGAGAGAGTATCATGTCGAATCGGATTCAGAGTCTGGCACTCGTGATCTTGGCCGCACCCGTCATGGCGCTTGCCCTGGCGGCAGCGACCGTCAGCGCCGACACGATCTACGTCTGCTGGGACGGCAGCGGGGATTATCTGACCATCCAGGAAGGCATCGACGCGGCCGTGGACGGTGACGAGGTCGTCGTCTGCGACGGCACGTACACCAGTGACGGCAACCAGGACCTCGACTTCGGCGGGAAGTCGATCACCGTCCGCTCCGAGAGCAGCGACCCCAACGCATGCATCATCGACTGCGAGCGCAGCGGCCGCGGGTTCTACTTCCACAGCGGCGAGACCGCCGTCGTGGATGGCTTTACGATTACAAACGGATACGCCAGGCACGACGGCGCCGGCGTCCACTGCGAAGGCGCCGAGGCCACGATCACTAACTGCACGATCAGCAGCAACGAGGCCGAATTTGACGGCGGCGGCGTCTGCTGCTGGGACGGCAGCCTCACGATCACGGACTGCACGATCAGCGGCAACCATGCCGGATTCGACGGCGGCGGCGTCTGCTGCTGGGACGGCAGCCTCACGATCACGGACTGCACGATCAGCAGCAACGACGGACACCACGGCGGCGGCGTCTTCTGCTACGGCGGCCAGGCCACGATCACCAACTGCACGATCAGCAACAACTCAGGCTACTTTAGCGGCGGCGTCTGCTGCCGCGGCGACGGCGCCGCGACGATCACCAACTGCACGATCAGCGGCAACTCAGGCAAGTATGGCGGCGGCGTCTGCTGCGACTCGAGAGATACGACGATATCCGACTGCACGATCAGCGAGAACTCGGCCGAGGACGGCGGCGGCGTCTGCTGCGAAGGCCGCCAGGCCACGATCACTAACTGCACGATCAGCGACAACTCGGCCGAGCGCGAGGGGGGCGGCGTCTGCTGCGTCTCGAGAGATACGACGATCACCGACTGCACGATCAGCGGCAACGAGGCGAGTGACGGCGGCGGCGTCTCCTGCTATGGCGGCGACTTGACGATCACCAACTGTGCGATCAGCGACAACTCGGCCGAGGACGATGGCGGCGCCGTCTACTGCTACTTCATCCTCGACGGCGTGGCGATCACCAACTGCACGATCAGCGACAACTCGGCCGAGGACGACGGCGGCGTCTACTGCTACGTCGTCCTCAGCGACGTGGCGATCACCAACTGCATCCTCTGGGGCGATCAACCCCAGGAGATCTACGTCCAGTCCGGTACCGTCACCGCGACGTACTGCGATATCCAGGGCCGCTGGCCAGGCGAGGGCAACATCGACGCCGACCCGCTCTTTGTGATCGGTCCGTTCGGGAACTACTACCTCAGTCAGACGGCAGCCGGTCAGGAGCAGGACAGCCCCTGTGTCGATGCCGGCAGCGACACCGCCGAGAACCTTGGCCTCAACACGCGTACAACGCGAACGGATCAGGTCCCTGACAGCGGCATCGTGGACTTGGGGTATCACTATCCGATCGTGTGTCCCGGCGACCTCGACGGCGACGGCGATACCGACCAGGCCGACCTGGGTATCCTCCTGGGCGATTGGGGCTGCGACGACCCGGTCAACGGCTGCGAAGGAGACCTCAACGGCGACGACAAGACCGACCAGTCCGACCTGGGCATCCTGCTGGCCGGCTGGGGCTGCGGGACATAGAAGAACGACCTCGCCATCCTGCTCGCCCACTGGGGTATGACCTGCCCGTCGCGGTGGCGGGCCGGGTAGTGCGAGAGGCTCGATATGGAGAACAAACTATGATGCTTAGAGCTTTCCTCATTGCGGTTTTGGCTGGTGTCGGGGCCTTGCTGCTGTTGAGTTCCCCGGCCAAGGCCGACGGACCTACTCGCGATGATTGCGTCGGCGACGTGGACGGCGACGGAGATACCGACCTGACGGATCTCGGTATTTTCTTGCACGCTTGGGGTTCGCAACCCGGCGATCCCAACTGGGACCCGCGGGCCGACCTCGACGCCGATCGCCACGTGAACGTCTTCGACCTCGGCATCCTGCTGGCGGATTGGGGATGCCCGGACGATGAGCCGGGTCGCGACGGTGAGCCGTCCGATGCACTGCAATTCGATGTCGTGCCCGTGGACAACTCCGCCGTCCAGCCGGGCGATGATGCCGTTGCACCGGAGTTTGCCGGCGGCGTGACGCACTTCACGTTCGACCTGCTGGTAATCGTGACCGACGATAATGACTGGACAGCCACCCAAGCCGAAGCCGCGCTGGCCGAACCTGCCCTGACGTTCTTTGAGCACCCGGCGGGGGATTACTGTCCACCGAGGGCCATTGCGGTCGATCTCTTCCCCGCGATTGAGTTTGACAGCTTCTACGCCAGCACGAAGACCGACCCCGCGAACCAGCCACCGTTGGGTTGCCCGGGCCTCATATACCCGATGACCAACGAACCGCAGTTGAGGTTCGCGACCTGGTTCGGCGTCCCTCCCTGCGGCGGCGACGGGACCTGGACGATCGCGCGTTACACGATCGTGGTTCCCGACGGCAGCGCGACGATCCCGAGCGTTGTGGCTGAGGGGGGCGGTGGCGGAGCCCCTATTCTCGGGACGCTCACTGGCGTCGCCACAAGCTACAACACTTTGGGTGACTGTAACGAGTTCGCGTTCGATCTGATCGTCGGGCAGTGCCGCGGCGATCTCGACGGCGACTATGACATCGACCAGGCCGATTTGGGTATCCTGATCGCCGACTGGGGCTGCACCGGTGGCGACTGCCCCGGCGACTGCGATAACGACGGCGACACTGACCAGTCCGACCTGGGCGTGCTGCTGGCGCACTGGGGAATGACCTGCCCGTAAGTGGGCTGGCTCTCGGTGGAGCTATGAGCGTCTTCGCGCCGGCGCCGGACTCGGAGGTCCGGCGCTACAGTTTCCCGGCGCTTGCTCGGAGACGCCCCGCGCTGGGCGTCAGCGCCTTGAGCGGCGTTTGGTGCGGAAGCGGCTGCCGAGCGTGCGCGGCACGGGACGTACGCCGCGCGTCTCCAGCTCCTGGTCACGCTGAACCGGCTCGCCGAGACGCTTGGGGCGTGCGTCTTCGGGCTCGGCCGGCTCGGGCTCGGAGGGTGGGGCCGGTAGCTTCATCACCCAGGGGGCTTCGATCGGCGTCAGCTCCTGGTTAATGAGCTTCTCGATCTCGGTCAGGAGATTGCCTTCGTCGGGGCAGACAAAGGTGATGGCCCACCCGGTCTGGCCCATGCGCGCGGTCCGCCCGATGCGGTGCACGTAGCCGGACGGGTCTTCCGGGACATCGTAGTTGATGATGTGCGAGACCTGCATCACGTCCAGCCCGCGTGAAGCCAGATCGGTCGCCACCAGCACCTGGATGTGGGCCTTGCGGAAGGCGCGCATGACGCGGTCACGCCGGGACTGCATCAGGTTGCCGTGGATCTCCTTGCAGTTGACGCCGGCCCGCTTGAGCTTCTCGGCCAGGCGTCGGGCGGCGTGCCGGGTGTTGGTGAAGACGATCATCAGCTCGGGCGACTCGTGCTTGATCAGCCCCCTGAGCGTGGCCACCTTGTCGTGCGGGCTCACGGTCACGTAGCCCTGGTGGACCTCCTCCACCGTCAGCTTGTCTTGCGAGACGTCGAGCTCGAGCGGATCGTGCATGAACGTCTTGGCCAGCGCCCGGATTTCCCCGTCGATCGTGGCCGAGACGAAAACGGTCTGGTGCTTGGACTTGACCGTGCGCAGGATGCGGCGAATGTCGTCGCGAAAGCCGATGTCCAGCATGCGATCCACTTCGTCCAGCACGACCAGCTTGATCCCGGACAAATCCAGCATCTTGCGGCGCATGTAATCCTGGATGCGGCCGGGCGTGCCGATCACGATCTCCGGCGAGCGTTCGAGCTGCCGAGCTTGTTGGGCGATACGCTGGCCGCCGTAGAGCAGGGCGGTTTTCGCGGGGTGTTTGGCGCCGAGTTGGCGGACATGGGAATCCACCTGTACGGCCAGCTCGCGCGTCGGCGTGAGCACCAGGGCCTGCAAGGCCCGCCCCGGCTCAAGGCGTTGGAGCATCGGCAGGGCGAACGCGGCGGTCTTGCCCGTCCCGGTGCGCGCCTGCCCGAGGCAGTCGCGACCGGCCAGCGCCGGCGGGATCATGCGTCGCTGAATTTCGGTCGGGGTGTGGAACTCCAGCCGCGCTAGCGCGGCCAGCAGTCTCGGCTCCAGCCCGAGCTCCTCAAACCCCCCGGCGGCGACTGGAGTTGGGGCGTCGCGGGTTTGTGTCATGAGCGATCGTTTCCGTGGGGGTCGGGCTGCCCTATTGGCGACGCACCCGTCCGCCCGATAATGAACAGCTTTTCAGCATACCCAATTCATGTCATAATGTACCGGAAGTCTGGTGGGATCGCAAGGCTCGTAGACGCCGGCGCTCCGCTCGGCGGGCTCAGGTCGCGGCCGAGCTGGGGCGGAGGGTGCCCCCGGCAGCGTGGGCGCCGCGTGCATCCGTGAGCGTCGAAGGAGGTATATAGGGAAGGCGGAGAGCACGAAGTGTGCCGGTAACGGCGGGCCGGCGCCGCAGAAGGCCAGAAGATGCCGACGTTCACTTACCGCGCACGCAATCCGGACGGCGAGCAGGTCACCGGTACGCTGGTGGCCGACACGTCGAACGCCGCCGCCCGTATGCTCGACGAGCGGGCCCTGCTACCGGTCGAGCTCCAGCAACTGAAGGAGGGGGGTCGTTCGCTTCTGCTTGGTCGCGGTCGGCGTGTTAGCCCGAGCAAAGTGGGGGTGATGTACGAGCAATTATCGGACTTGCTGGGAGCCGGCGTCCCGCTGCTCCGTTCGCTCGAAGTCCTGACCAAGCAGGCCTCCGTCCCCGCCTTGGCACGCGTGCTGCGCGAGGTTCGCGACGATGTGGCCGGTGGCGACACCTTCGCCGACGCCATGGACAAGCATCGCAACACCTTTCCGGCCCTGCACGCGTCGATGATTCGGGCCGGCGAGGCGGGCGGCTTCCTCGAAGACGTGCTCTCACGCCTGTCCGACTTCGTCGCCCGCCAGGACGCGCTGCGCAACAAGTTCATCGGCTCGATGATCTATCCCTGCCTGCTGCTTGTGCTCGGGTTGGGCGCGGTGACGTTCGTGATGAGCTTCGTGGTGCCGAAGATCCGGCCGTTGCTCGAGCGGCAGGAGCTGTTTTGGCCGACGCGCGTCCTGTTCGGCATCAGCGACACGCTCAGCACGCATCTTCTGGAGGTCTTGGGCATAGTGGTCGTAGTACTGGTGGTCGTTCTGGCCTTCTTGCAGAGTCCGGCCGGTCGGCTGGCCCGGGCCAAGCTGGAACTGAGGATGCCCGGTGTGGGCAAGGTCTATACGATGATCTCGGTGTGCCGCTTCTGCCGCATCCTCGGCACGCTGCTGGCCAACGGCATCCCGATCCTGCAGTCGCTCAAGATCGCCAAGGACTCGACCGGGAACACGATTCTGGCGGAGAGCATCGACAAGGCGGCGGAGAACGTCCGTCACGGCGAGCCGCTGGCCGGACCGCTGGCGGCCAGCAACCTGATTCCGCCGGCGATCATCGACATGATCTCCGTGGCCGAAGAGAGCAACACACTGGAGAAGGTGCTGGTTCAGATCGCGGACACGCAGGAGGAGCGGACCAGTCGGCAGATCGACCTGCTCGTGCGGTTGCTCGAGCCGATGATGCTGCTGGTCATGGCGCTGATGGTTCTGTTCATCGCCGTCGCCCTGTTGGTGCCGATCTTGCGGATAGCAACCTCGGGATTCAAGTAGTCACACGCGTGACCTTTGTGTGCTAGGGAGTGTTTTATGAAACCACGTGAAGAAAGACCAAGAGTTCGGCGGGCATTCACGCTGCTGGAAGTGTTGATGGTGATCGTCATCCTGGGGCTTCTGGTGGCGCTGGTTGTGCCGCAGCTGGGTCGCCGGGCCGAGAAAGCCAAGATCGACATGGCCAAGATCCAGATCATCTCGCTGGCCTCGAAGCTCGAGGAGTTCAAGCTCGACTGTGGTCGCTATCCGGACGAGGACGAAGGGCTGGAAGTGCTGCTCAACCTGCCCGATGAGGAAGAGCTCGAAGACCGCTGGGCGGGCCCGTACGTGAACCCGGAGAAGTTGCGGGACCCGTGGGACAACGATTTGATCTACCAGATCCCCGGCGAGTTCAACGAGAACAGCTTCGACATCTCGAGCCCCGGTCCGGATGGCCAGGAAGGCAACGACGACGACATTGGCAACTGGCAGAAGACCGACTAGGGCCGCCGGGTTGTCTGATGCCGTGCCTTGCCGGCACGGTCGTGACGTGTATCTGGTGCCGGCTGGTCGGCGTCTCGCCGGTGGCTTCGGCGCGCCGGCGTGTCGTCATATGGGAGTCGTGCGATGACCCCGCTCCGCCGTGCGTTTACGCTGCTGGAGGTGCTGCTGGTCATTGCCTTGCTCGGCTTCCTGGCGTCGTTCCTTTGGCCGGTTTTCGGTGATGTTGCCAACAGCCGCCAGCTCGACGAATCGGTCGAACGCATGAAGTCGCTGGTCGCGATGTGCCGGGCGCAGGCGATGAACGAGTCGTGCTGCTACCGGCTGACCTTCCGAGTGGACGGCAGCCTCAAGCTCACGCGCCAGCTCGACCCGTTCGACGCGCCGCACATATATGTCCGCGTGCGGGACGACTGGGCGGCAACGCCGTGCCTACTCGAGGAAGTCTGGGTCGAGGCGATTCTGCCGTTGGCGGAGGGCCCGCCGCCGCTGCTGGTCGAGGACGACTACATCGACTTCTTCGACGAGGAGGATTTGGAGCTCGAGCTGATCCGCCTGGACGAGCTCGACGAGCCGTTCGCGCTCGACTTTCTGCCGGACGGTTCCAGCGCCTCGATGCGTTGGGTGTTGCGTCACGAGCAGGGTTATGGCGTGCAGGTGACGCTGGACGGACGGCTCGGGCGGATGGACCTTGAACCGGCCGAGCGGATTCCCGAGGAGGAGGTCGAGCGCCCGCCGCCGCTGCCAGAAGAGGAGCTCGAAGAGGAGGAAATGCTCGAGGACGAGGATCAGTACGACCTGGAGGATTTCCGATGAGCGTGAGCTGCCGGCGGGTTAATCGCCGGGCGGCATTGCTGGTGGAGGTCGTCGTCTCGCTGACGATCATGGTCGGCGCGCTGGGGGTGATGGGTGCCCAGCTCGTGGCCGGCCTGCGCATGACGGCTCGTGCCGATCAGCAGACGCGCGCCGCGCATCTGGCGGATCGCCTGCTGGCATTGCTCGAGCTTGACCTCGATACCGCGCAGCGCTTCTTCGACGAGCGCGAGACCGAGGGCGACTTCGGCGAGCAACACCGGGGCTACTTCTGGCGGGCGACGATCGAGCCGCTGGAGGTGGACCTTGAGGGCATCGGGCTGGTCACCATTGACGTCCTCTTCCAGGAAGACCCCGAGCTTCGCGACACCATCGAGGGCGCGCGGGTGATCCGCCGCCTGAATCTGCTGAAAGCCGAGCCCGGCCTGATCGATCTGGCGGAGGACTTCGGCCTGGATGAGGAGCAGCTCACCCAAATCTCGGAGCTCATGCCCATTATGGGTTTCGACCCCTCGGCCATGAACCCGCAGGAGCTGGTTTCGCTCGACCCCGAGTTGCTGCTGGAGCTGCTGCCGCAGTTGCTACCGTTGTTGGAGCAGTTCATGAGCGCGACGCGCGGCGGGCGGGGTGGCGCCAGCGGACCACCGGCCGACTTGCAGGAGCTGATCCGCAACCGCCTGGGTGGCCAGGCTGAGAATCTGCCGCTCGAGGAGATGATACAAGGCATGGGCGGCGGAGGGTTTCCCGGCGGGGGCGGGCGCGGCGGCCGGGGCGGTGGGCAAGGTGGGCCCGGCGGCCGAGAGGGCGCCGAAGGCGGTCCGTCCCAGCCCCTAACGATCGAAGACCTCCAGCGCATGCGGGACGAAGCGAGCGGCGGACGGGGAGGCGGACGATGATCCGGACTGCCCCTAGCCACACGCGCGGACTCACCTTGCTCGAGGTCGTCATCTCGATCTCGTTGATGGTGATGTTGCTCAGCGCGCTGCTCACGTTCTTCTGGGAAGCCGGCCAGACTCGGCGCCATTGCGCCGACGTCGCTAACCGCACCGAGATCGCCCGTCAGGTGCTCCAGCGCATCGCGGTCGAGCTGCGCGGCTGTGTAGGCGCGGAGGAGGTCGGGTTTCCGATGGAACAGCGGTTGGTCGGTGACCGGCGTAACATCACCTTCCTCACCGCCGTGATGCCGGGCGCGCACCAGTACGAGTTCGTGGACGAGTGGGACGACCCGCTGCCCGCCCAGCACGATCTGACGCTCATTTCCTACGGCCTGTGGATCGACCCGTACGAGACTACCGAGGAAGGTGAGCCGCTGGTCGGCGGCCTGTTGCGGACCGAGAAGAAGACGCTCAACCAGTTCCTGGTCGATGAGGAAGACCCGCTCGATATCCGCACCGACCTGTGGTCGCACGAGATCGGCTACATCGAGTTTCGCTACTTCGACGGCGTGGAGTGGGACGTGGAGTGGTCCCTTACCGAGGGCAACTCGCTGCCGCAGCTCATCCAGGTCACCATCGGCTTCGACTCGATCACCGAGTATGAGTTGGAGGATCAGGACCTCGATGAGTTCCCGCTCGACGAGTTCCCGCTCGATCAGCGCCCGCTCGGCGACTATCAGGAGCACCCCGATCGGTACAGCCTCATCATCCGCATTCTCGCGGCCGACCGCTTCTTCGGCAGCCGCATCCAACGGGTCGGGCAGCAGGCGGCCGAGATGTTCGGCGTGGAGGGAGGGCCGTTTTGAACGCGCGGATCGGGCCAACGAGGCGCAGTCTGTCATTCCGAGGGAGCCCGGCGACCGAGGAATCCGGCCGCCGCGCGCGAACCGGCCGGATTCCTCGCTGCGCTCGGAATGACAGCAAGCCCGGACGGGACGCGCGGCACGCGTTCATCCTCCCGGTGGTGCTGGCGTTGATCGGTCTGCTGGCGGTGACCATGGCCGGCTTCGTTTTCTTCCTGCGGGCCGAGACCGCCGGCACCTTCGCTTATGTGGACGGCCAGCAGGCCCGGCTGGCGGCCGAGTCCGGGTTGGAAGAGGTGGTTTCGATCCTGCGGCAGGACCGCGACAACTCGACATTGTGGTTCGACGTGCCCGAGCGTTTCTGGAACGCGCTGGTCTGGGCTGAAAGCTACGACCGCGATAGCGACCCCTTGCAGGAAGAGTCGTCGCGGAGGGAGATGCTGGCTAACGGCCAGGCCCCGGTCGCGGCTTGGCGCTACAGCGTCGTGGCCGAAACGTTCGACGGGTTGCCCGACATCATCCGCTTCGGCGTCTCGCCGGAGTCCGGCAAGCTCCATCTCAACGCTGCCAGCGAGGAGCAGATCACCGCGCTGCTCAACCCGCTGCTGGTCGGTCTGGGGACAGACAACCCGCAGGAGTTGATTAACGCGTTGCTCGACTGGCGAGATGAAGACGACACGCTGCGTGACGGCGGCGCCGAGAGCCAGGATTACTACAATCTGCTGGAGCCCGCCTACAGCGCCAAGAACGGGCGCTTCGATACCGTCGAGGAGCTGCTGCTGGTGAAGGGTTTCTCGGCGGCGATCCTGTACGGCGAGGACGTCAACCGCAACGGCGTGCTCGACGTCAACGAGGACGACGGCGACGCAACGTTCCCATACTACGACAACCAGGACGGCGAGCTCAATCGCGGGATCGCTCCCTTCCTGACCATCTGGTCGCGCGAGGTTGACACCGCCGCCGACAACAAGGCGCGTATCAACCTGAACGCGGACGCGCTTACCGTCGGCGCGCAGCTCGAGCAGTACTTCCAGGAAGGCGAGCTCAGCGACGCGACGCTGGAGTTCCTTGGCAGCCTCAAAGGCGGCAACTTCGACTTCAGCCAGATCGGCAGCCCGGCGGAGCTTTGCCAGAGGATTGATGAAGCGGCGGAGGGGGAAGAGGGCGGAAGCGGGGGAACCGCCCCGGCCGAGCTGGCCGACAGCCCGGTCACGCTCGAAGAGTTGCCGTACATCATGGATTACCTCAGCACTCGTTCGTTGGAGGAGGCCGAGGAGCCGATCGAGGGGCTGATCAACATCAATACTGCGCCGATTCGGGTGCTGGTGTTGATCCCGGGCATGACGCTCGAGGCGGCCGCGGCCATCGTGGACGCGCGCCAGCAGGCGGATGCGGATTCGCTGCGAACGACGGCTTGGCCGCTGGTGCTGGATGCGGTGGACGTGGCTACGTTCCACGCCATCGCCCCGTACATCACCACCAGAGCGTACCAGTTTCATGTGGAGGTGTTGGGTTACGCCGATCACCTCAAGATCTCCCGCCGGTATGAATGGGTGATCGAGATGGTCGGCCCGCTGGCCCAAATCAAGTATCATCGTGAGTTGACGTCATTGGGCCCGGCCTGGCCGGTGGACGACGAGACACGGATTGCGGTTACGCGCTGAGAAAAGGATGTCGCTTTGATTCGGCTGCCGCGAAACATCCTGTGCGTCGATTGGGACAAGCGCTCGCTGCGGATGGTGGTCGCACGCATCGGCGGGGGCCCCATGCAGCTCGAAGATGCTCATTCCCACCGCGTGCCGAATACCGTGGACGTGGACGACCCGCAGGCGATGGGGGGCTTCATCGCCCAGATGCAGCGGCGACACCGCTGGCACCATCGGCGCGTCATCGTGGACGTGCCGCGCGACAAGGTGGTCCTGAACCGCATGACGCTGCCGCCCACGCCGGTGAGCGAGTTGGCCGCGGCCGTCCGCTTCCAGGCCCTGAAGGAGCTTCCTTTTCCGCTGGATGAGGCGGTCATCGATCATGTAATCCTGCAGTCTGACGAGGACGGGCGCGCGACGGAGGTGCTTCTGGCCGCCGTCCGCGCCGAGACGCTGGCCCGGCTGCGCGAGACGTGCCAGGCTGCGGGTTTGACGCCGGCTCGCATCGGGTTGCGCCCGTACGCGAATCGAGTCAGCGTGTGCCACCTGCCGGGGTTGGCTGAGCAGCGCGTCTTGTATGTGGATGTCGGCCCGACGATGACGGAGATCGACATCATCTGTGGCGGCGCGTTGGCCTTCTCGCGGGCGGCGAATGTCACGCTGCCGCTGAGCAGCGGCGAGCTGGTCACCGACTCGACCGCCGCCTCCGCCGCCGAGCTGGCCGGCTTCGCGTTTTCCGACGAGAGCGAACGCACGGCGATCGGCGAGCTGCTCGTGGAGATCACGCGTACCTTGCAGGCCTACCGGGCCACCGACGTGGACACCGCCGTGGACCGCATCCTGATCGGCGGCAGCAGCGGCCTCGAGTCGCGACTGGGCGAATCGGTCAGACAGCGTTTCGAGTTGCCGACCGATCTCTTCGACCCTACCGGCGTGCTGGACGCCGAGGCCTCGGAGGCAGCCAAGCTGCGTTCGTTCTCGGCGGCGTTGGGGTTGGCATGGGGACTGGGCGAGGAGGGACTGCTCGAGCTGGATTTCATCAATCCCAAGAAACCGATCCCGCCGCGGCAGACGCTCAAGCGCAACCTGCGGATCGCCGGCATCGCCGCCGCGGTGGTCCTGATCGCGGCGGGGACGGTCTTCGGCAAGCACGTCTGGGACAAGAAGGGGCAACTGGCCGCCCTGCAAGGCGAGATCGACCGGGACGGCTCGCTGGCTGGGCAGGCCGAGGCCGAGCTCGACATTCTCGACATGGTGGACGTCGTGAACGACTGGGAGCGGGGAGACGAGCTGCTCGTTTGGCTCGACCACCTGCTCGCGCTCACGCAGAACATGATCGAGCCCGGCAAGAAGATGCTCGTCGAGCAGGCTAAGCTCGATGAGGGCAAAGGCGCCATCAGCCTGGATCTGCTCTGTGCCGACCACACGATCCTCACGAAGTTCATCGAGACGCTCAACCAGATTGAGGACGGCAAGAAGTACCAGGTCGTCATCGAGCAGAGCTATCGCGAGGATCCGAAACGCGAAGCCGGCTTACGCGGCGAGGCCAGCGTCCGCGTCGAGCTGCTCCAGTGGCGCAAACACGTGAGCGGAACCGACCAGCGTGAGCGCGACCGCAAGAAGCGGCGCCGGAAAGTGCTTTCCGAGTGGACGGCCGGAGGCCGCCGATGACCGGACGTGAGAAAATTCTGGCCGGCCTTGTGGGCGGCGCGGTAGCCTTGGCCGGCGGTTCCTCGCTGGTCCGCTTGGTGGTGATCGAGCCGCTTAGGTCTTTGAACAGGTCGCTGGACACCGCCGCCCAGAAGAAAGCCAAGCTCGAAGACTTCGTCGAGCAGCACCAGCACGTCGCCGAGGAGTGGCAGGCTTACACCGCCCGGACGTTCTCCGAAAACGTGGAAAAGGTCAAGGTGAGCTTCTTTTCGGAGGTGGCGCGGTTGCTCGAGCTTCACGACCTGACTGAAGGGCACAGGATCACCCAGGGCATACCGCGCAGACAGAAGAGTGGCTTGGTGGAAGTGTCGTTGCGGGTGCACGCCAAGGGCTCGCTGGAGTCGGTAGTCGGTTTCATGCGCGACTTGCGACAGAAGCCGTATCTGGCCTGCCTGTCGAACGTCAGCCTGCGCGCCGAAAAAGGGAGCAGCACGCGCAGAACACGCGGACGAAGTACGCGGAGCGACGAGCCTACCACGCTGGCGGTGAGCATGACCGCGAAGACGTTGGTGCTGCCCAAGCTCAAGGGCACCAAGCACCAGCCGCCCGATCCGAATCAACCAGCCCCTACCTACCTCGCCTACGGCCCGGAGGCGTACGACGAGATCGCGAGTGTGAATTTCTTCCAGAAGTACGAGCCGCCGCGTCGTCATACGGGTCCCACGACGAAACCGGGTCCGGGCCCAGGGCCGCCACCGCCGCCGCCGCCTCCGCCGCGCCCGAACATGAAGCTGGTCCACGTGGACTCCATGTACGGGGACCCGATCGTGTCCGTGCTCGACGAGGATCACCGCGAGGAGCCCTTGGCCGAGTTTCGCCTGAATGAGAGGATCGATGACGGCACGCTCGTCTTGGTCCACTGGCGGGGGATCGTAGTGCGGGTGCCCAAGCGTGGCGGTGCAGACGAGGAAACCGAGGACTACTTCTATCCGATCGGGTCGAGCTTCAAGGACCGCGTGCGGCTCGAGGAGGCCGCCCCGGAGGTCATACGCGAGCTTTACCCGGAGGGGCCGACGCAGGCTTCCCGATCGAGCCCATGTCCCCCCGCGGAGAGACCGGACCGTTGAAGCGCATGTTGAACCGCCAGCCCTTTCTAACTCGTGCCCATCGCGGGGGTTGCGGGTGCGGTTGTCGGGCGGCGGGGCGGGTTTTCGCCTGTCACCTGACCCGCGCGTGCGGGTATAACGTATATAGATACTCCGGACCGCGTTTGTGGCTTCGGCTGTGTCGTGCCGGGTCGCCGCCTGGAGTGAGTGGATAACCGGAGGGCTACTGCCAGTGGCTCGTGAATGGATTCGTCGGGCAGGGTTGGCCGCCGAGACGGACATCGGCCCAGACCCGTCGGCATCGGCTCGATTTTACGGTTTGAAGAGAGGTGGAAACATGTCGCGCCCCAATCGACAGCGCGCTGTTGGTGGTTGGTTGGCGGTGGTTGTGCTTGCGTGGTTGACGCCCGCGGCAGGCCTGGGCCAGGCCAAGACTCCCCAAGCCAAGCAGCAAGACCAGCCGCAGAAGGCTCCCACGTCGCAGCCGGCGACGCAGCCGGCGGCACAGGCCAAGTCGCAGCCCGCCACCGACGCCGTGGACAAATACTGGGCACTCCAGGAGCAGGCCGCGAGCAGCAAGCCGGCCTCGTCGAAACCGGCCACGCAGCCTGCTCGGCGCCCGACCGGCGACCAGCCTCCCGAGCGCCCATCCGACCGCAAGGACCTGAAGCGTCGCACGCAGCTTTCCACTCAGGGTGCCCGGCCGGGACTCGAGCGCAAACCGCCGGCAGGTGCGCCCCGCTCTGTCGGACCGCGTGATCTGGGGCGGTCTGTTCAGCCGAGCACGCGTGGGCGTTCGATCCGGCCGCCCACGGCGCGCCAAGTGCAAGAACCCGCTCAGGTCGCCAGCAAGCCCTCTGGTCCGCAGGTTGAGCGGCCGACGGTCCCGCCGGAAGCCGAGGTTGAACCGCGGCGCCCCGCCAAGCCCGAAGATGAGCGCACTGAATGGTTCGTCTTTGACGGCATGCCGTGGGAAGACGTGATCGTCCAAATCGCCAGGCGGATCGGCAAGCCGCTGATGACCGAGTCGTACGAGCTACCCACGGGCGAGTTGACCTACATCAGCTCGCGCAAGTTCACCAAGCAGGAAGCAATCGACGAGCTGCAGTTCCTGCTCTATGACCAGGGTTTCTACTTCCTCGAGACCGAGAACTACGTGTATGTCGTACGCCTGGCGGACGTGCAGGCGAAGTTGCCCCTCGAATACGTGTATTCCTCGCTCGAGGAGTTCGAGCGGGCCAACCCGCGCGACATGCAGTACGTCATCGTCTACATCGACGTCGGGGACGAACGGGCCGCCGAAGACCTCTGTGACGCGTTCAGCAGCTTCTTCGTGGCCGAGAACCTCCCCATCGTGCCTCCGGGTACCAACCAGGTGAAGATCACGGCGTTGGCCCGCGACGTGCGCAAGTTCGAGGAGCTCCGTCGCCGGATCAAGCTCGACAAGCAGGACATCCGGCGGACGAGGGTCTACAAGTTCAAGACCAACGCCCGTGAGATCGAGCGCATCCTGCGCGACCAGTTGGGCTTGGCGCAGCCGACCCGGCGCTATGACCGGCAACAGCGGCGGTTTATCACCGAGGGCGCCGAAGGCGACATCCGCATTACCGCTGACGACCGTACTAACACGCTGATCATCCGGGCCAAGCCGGAGGACTTCGAGGAGATCGAACGCTTCTTCGAGGAAACCAAGATCGACGAGATCGCTGACATCGGCGAGTTCAAGACGACCGTTATCGAGATCCAGCACGGCAACGCGACCGAGATCGCGAATCTGCTCAACCAGATTTTCCAGCAGGAGCAGGGCCGGCAAACGACGCGTGTCCGCGTGCCCACCCAGCCGCAGCGCCGCACGTCCAGCCGCGGCCGCACGACCAGCCGCACGCCCCAGCGGCAGCCGCAGCAGCCGGTCCCGCAGGACATCATCGTCGAGGACATCTACGAGCGGGCCAAGAAGACCGTGCGTCTGTTCGCGCACGAGCCCACCAACTCGCTCATCGTCTACGCGAACGAGGAGGGCCTCGGACGCGTCCGGGAGATGCTCGAGAAGATCGACCAGGAGGCGCCGAGTAACTTCCGCACGTTCAAGCTCGAGCACGCCAAGGCGGAGCAGATCCAGCCCATCGTCGAGCAGATCGCCCGTGGGATGGGCACCGTGGGTACCCGCGGACGGGGGGCGGCGTCGGTCGTGCTCGATGCCGTCAACAACGCCCTGCACGTCATCGCCGACCGCGGGGAGATGACTCGCATCGAGAAGATCATCACCGAGCTGGACGTCGAGGGCGCCGAGGAAGGCCGCCACGTGGTCGAGTTGGAGAATCTCGCTCCCAGCCGCGTGGCCCAGATCATCTTGCCATTGCTGGATAGTACCGGTCGAGCCGGGCCGCGCATGCCGAGCCGACGTGGGCGGCCTGCCAGAACCACCGCGACCCCGCAGGTCATCCCGCTTGATGAGGCCGGGATCCTGATCGTTCACTGCTCGGACGAGCAGTGGACCAAGATTGAGGAGACCATCCGGCTTTGGGACAGCAAGGCCGTCAGCAATACGCCCGAGATCAAGAGTTTCGCGATTGAGAACGGCAACGCCCAGACGATCTCCAGCACGCTGCAGATGTTCTACCGCGTCTACACGCACCCGACGCTCGGCCGTTCGCCGGTGTTCATTGCGGCAGACGGTGAGACGATCTACGTGCAGGGGATCAGGCCGGCCTTGGAGGAGATCGAGGCGCTAGTCACGTCGATGGACGTCGAGTCGGCCGGCAAGCCGCTGATCATTATTCCGCTGGAGCACGCCGACGCCAGCCAGGTGGCGGCGATCGCTCAGGGGTTGTTACCGCCGGGGAGCAGCAGGGGCGGTCGCCGCTTCGGACCGGCCGCCGGCGCCGGTGCCAGCCTCCAGGCCGAGCCGGTAACCAATTCGCTGATCATCCAGGCGGACGCCAAGACGGTTGAGCGCGTTAAGGAGTTCGCCGCTGAGATGGACGCCAAGGTCGCCGCCCAGAAGCCGGAACGGAGGTTTTATTCGCTCAAGAACGCGACGGCAAGGGAAGTGGTGACGGCAGTCAACAGTCTCTTCGGTGCGACCACGATGGGGCGCCGGGGGCCTCGCGCCATCGGGGCGCAGGTCAAGACGGTCATCGTCGGCAACCAGGTTGTGGTTGATGCTCCGTCGATCAAGCAGGCCGAGATCGCCGCCCTGATCGAGCAGTTGGATGAGCGGGCCGACCGGGGCATCGAGACGCTGCTGGTCAAGATGCCGGGTGCCAACGTAGCCTCGATTGCCAACCGGTTGGCGCGGGCCTTTCAGGATCGCGTGCGGATGCAGGGGCTGGTCGCGCGGTTCGAGGCCGATTCGTCAACCGAGACGATCCTGATGACCTGTTCGGGCGAGGCGCTCGAGGAGGTCCAGACGTTGCTGAACGAGTACAAGGAGATCACCAGCGAGCAGGTTTGGGAGACCGAGTTCTACCAGCTCAAACACGCCACGGCCGACCAGGCCTCCCGCTGGTTGCGCGAACAACTCGTCGCCCTGGTCACGCAGACGATCAGCTCGTCGGCCGCCCGACAGGTCAAGGTTACCGGCGACCAGCGCACCAACCGCGTGATCGTCAACGCGCCGTCCGTCGCCGTGAAGAAGGGGTTGGCGCTGCTGGAGCAGTACGACACGGCGTCCGACCAGCCGCCGGAGCAGCCCGTGGAAATCTGGACCGACAAGCTTCCCGGCCTGGACGTGCGCAATCTGGCCGCGAACCTTCAGAAGGCCCTGAACAACATGCCGAGGCGTCCGGACGGGCTGCGGTCGGTGGTAACCGCCGATCAACTCACCGACAGCCTGATCGTGAGCGCGCCGCGGGACATGAAGGACCAGATTGCGCAGCTCATCGCCGAGTTCTCCGGCGAAGCCGAGCGGCTCGTGCCCGAGCAGAAGTTCATTCCCATCACGGAAGCCGACGCGAACTACATCGCCAGCCAACTCCGCAACATCCTGAGCGTGCAAATTCGCGGGCGGCGCGGCGACAGCGTCTGGAACCGGGTCAATATCCAGGTCGATACGCGCCTCAATCGATTGGTGATGAACGCGCCCAAGTTCGCGATCGAGATGGCCGAAGCGCTGATCGCCGAGCTCGACCAACCGCCGACGATGCAGAGCCAACTCCGCACGATTCCGTTGGTCAATGCCGACGCGAACACGGTCTACGGCATCGTGCGGACGATCTTCAACGAGAAGATTCGGGCGAGGACGTTGCAGGTGAGTGTTGAGCCGCTGACGAACTCGCTGATCGTCGGCGCGACGGACGAGGACTTCGAGGACATCAACAAGTGGGCCGAGGAGCTGGACGCCAAGGCGGCCCTGGAGATCAGCGATCCGTACATCATCGAGCTGAAGAACGCGAATCCGTGGGAGGTTTACAACGTCCTAGTACAGACGTTCGTGCAGAAGGGCTCGGGACGCCGGGTACCGCCGAGCAAGCAGGTCAAGATGTCGATCATCGCCGGCCGGAGCATCGTGGTGCAGGCCCCGCCGGAGCAGTTGGAGAAGATCAAGACGTTGGCGGCCGAGCTGGACGAGGTCGGCCAGGACAAGATGGTTGTGCGTCGTTATCCGGTGCCGGGCCTCGGCACCAATCTCAGCCAGCTCGCGCGGCAGATTCAGGACGCGGTCAACCGGAACATGCCCAGCCGCGAAAAGCGTATCAGCGTGACGGCGGTGGTGGCGGCCGACACGCTGATTGTCACGGCGACGGAGCAGTATCTGCCGCAAGTTGAAGAGGCGATGGAGCAGTTCAAAGACCTGTATGAGCCGCACAAGATCGAAACGATCCCGTTGCTCAGTGGCGACGCGAATATGGTCTACCAGGCCTTGAACCGGGTCCTGCGACAGAAGATCAGCGCTGGCAAGCTTCAGCTCAGCGTCGAGCCGCTGACGAATGCACTCATTGTCTCGGCCGCGGAAGCGGAGATGGCCGAAATCCGTGAATGGGTAGCCAAATACGAGCAAGAGGCCGAGATCGCAACCGTCAAGCCGCGCATCTTCGAGCTGAAGAACGCCAACCCTTGGGAGGTGCGCGGCATCCTGCAAGCCGCGTTTGTATCGGGAATGAGCGCGAAGCGTTACGGTGGGATGGAGATCCGCTTCGACATCCTCGGCGGCCGGAGCATCGTCGTGAAGGCTCCGGCGGAGAAGATGAAGCAGATCGAGGAGCTGATAAACCAGCTCGACGCGGTCGTCTCCAACAAGGCCGAAGTGCGAACATTCCAGGTTCGTGGCATGGGCAGCCGGCTGAACGAGCTCGCCCGCCAGATCCAGAACGCCGTCAACTCGCAGATGGAAGCCCGCGATCGCCGGATTTCGGTGGGGGCCTACCCGCCGGCCGACACGCTGATCGTCACCGCCAAGGAAGACCAGTTCGAGATGATCGCCGAGGCGATGGACCTCTTCAAGGATACGTACGAGCCGCCGAAGCTGGAAACCATTGCCCTTGAGTACGGCGACGCGAATGCGGTCTATAGCGCGCTCAACAACGTGCTGCGGGAGAAGATCCGGGCCGGCAAGATGCAGCTCGGCGTCGAGGGCATGACCAACTCGGTAATTGTGCTGGCGGCCGAAGCAGAGCTGGCCGAGATCCGCGAATGGGTCACGACCTTCGACCTGGCCGTGAAGGACACGCACATCGAGCCGCAGATCTACCTGCTCAAAAACGCCAATCCCTGGGAGATCCACAACGTCCTGAACCAGACGTTCGTGCAGAAGCGGCGGGGTGGTCGGATTCAGCCGGGCAAGGAGATCAGGTTCTCGATCGTCGGCGGCCGCAGCATCGTCGTGCAGGCCCCGGCGGAGAAGATGGACGAGATCGGCAACCTGATCGCCAAGCTCGACGAGATCGGCGCCAACAAGGCCCAGATCCGCACGTACGAGCTGACCGGCATGGGTACTCGGCTCAACGATCTGGCCCGGCAGCTCCAGACCGCCGTAAACCAGCAGGTCCAGGCACGCGAGCAGCGCATCTCGATCGCGGCCTACCCGCCGGCCGACGCGCTAATTGTGACGGCCTTGGAGGAACAGTTTGAACAGGTCGAACAGATGATGGACCAGTTCAAGCCGCTCATGGAGGTCGCCAAGGCCAAGACCGAGTTCTTCGAGCTGGTCTACGTTGATGCAACGCAGATCGTCAACACGGTGCGCGACCTGGTTGAGAAGCGCAGTATCGCTACCGGCAGGGGACGCCGCGGCACGCAGGATTTCAGCGTTACGGCCGATCCGCGCACGAACCGCCTGATCGTCTTCGCCCCGGAGACGATCATGCCCGACGTCCGTGAGGTCGTGACCCAGCTCGACATCGAGGTCGAGGAGGACAACGTTGTCGTTATCGACCTCAAGCACGCCGACCCGTGGGAAACGCGGAACGTGCTCAACGACCTCTACAGCCGCGGGCAGCGTCGTGGGCAGAGTCAGACCGAACAGGTCTACGTCACGGTCAACAACAACCAGTTGATCGTTCGCGCCCCGTTCAAGAAGCTCGAGCAGATTCAGGAGTACGTGGCCAAGATCGACGCGGAAGATAAGAGCCGCCTGGATGTCAAGACGTACGACCTGAAAGTGCTGAACGCGCGTGACGTCGCCACGCAGGTGCAGGTGTATCTGCAGGGCGTGGTGGGCAACGTGAAGCGCGGGCAGATGCGGCCGGCGGCTTTCGGCGAGCCGACCACCAATACGCTGGTCGTGATCGCTCCGCCGCAACATCTGCCGTTCATCGACCTGCTGGTCGCCGAGCTGGAATCGAAGCAGGGCAAGACTTCCGAACCCCGCTCTTACGTTCTCAAGTACGCCCGCGCCGAGCAGATCGTCCAGCCCGTGGACGCCATGCTCAAGGCCAAGATTACCGAACGCGAAGGCCCCACCCGTAAGGCCAGCATCCAAACAGTGGTATCCGCCGACCCGGCCGGGAACCGCCTGTTCATCTACGCCCCCGAGGAGTACCAGGAGCTGGCCACCGAGCTGATCCGCATGATCGATGAAGACGTCGATACCGGCGAGATCATCCACATCATCTCGCTGGAGCAGGCCGATGCCGTTCAGTTGGCTGATACGCTCAACCAGACCCTCCAGCAGGGCGTGGTCGGTCCTAGCCGGCGTCGTGGTGGTCGCTACGGCGGCGGCGGAGGGGGCGGGGAACAGGTGCGTATCACCGCCGATGCCGGCAGCAACTCGATCATCGTCGCCGGTCTGCCCAAGGACGTGGCCGAGGTCGAGGAGCTGATCAAGGAGCTGGAGATCAACAGCGAGCAGGTCCCCGAGCTCCAGATCTTCCAGCTTGAGTACGCCACCACGATGGAGGTGGCCGACGCGTTGAACGCGCTGTTCGTCGACACGGGGCGTGGTCGTCGCGGCCCCAGCCCGGCCGACCGCGTAACCATCACCGAGGACGACTACTACAACCGCCTGATCGTCACCGCCAACAAGCGCAAGATGCGCCAGGTCGAGGCCTTCATCGCCCAGCTTGACGAGGAACCCGAAGAGGGAGTCGAGTACGGGTTGTCCGGCGGCCGGCAACTCTACTTCGTCGATGTCTTCCGGGGTGACCCGTACGACATCGCCTACGACGTGCAGGACATGTTGCCGCCGGAGGAGCGCGGCGGCCCGAGCGTCACGGCGAGCTGGTTCGGCGAGTACATCGTCGTCAAGTGTCGGCCCAGCGAGTTCCCCGCCATCGAAAACCTTATTCGCCAGTTCGAGCGTCGTGCCCGGGTCGAGACCGTCATCGTGGAGCGCCAGGTTGGCGGCGACATCGATCGCCTTCTGTATTACCTGAAGCTGCGGGAGTTGGACGTCGAGGTCGATCGCCCGGCCGGCAAGCCGCAGCGTAGGACGATCGTCGAGGAGTTGCGCCCCAAGGACGACTCCCCCGACGCCCGAACGGTCGGCGATGACGTTCATCCCTACCTGCTCGACCCGTCAGAGGTTACCGGGTGGTTCCAGGAGGCTGACGAGCAGGATCCGCAGAAGGCCCGCGAGAAACGGCGTGACGACGCTGTGCCTGACGCGCCATTACAGGAGACAGAACAAGAAGGTGCCGCGCCCCGGACGCCGACCGGGACGGGTGCGCGCCGCCCGGCGGCACAGGCTCAGGAACCGCCGCTGCAACGCGAGCGGGTCCGTGTGCAAGTGTTGGCCGACAACCGCATCGTCCTCAGCGGCCCCAAGAACCAGGTTGACGAGATCGAGGACGCAATGGACCTGCTGGAAGAGGACCTCGGCGTCGGCGAGGTGATCCGCATCTTCAAGTTCAACTTCGGCGACGTGAATGCGGCCGCTCAGATCCTCGACCGCATGTTCAACGAGCGGCAGGTCATCCGCGTGCCGCAGCAGCAACAGCAGCAGCGCGGTCGGCAGGGCCAGCAGGGCCAGCAGGGTCAGCAGGGCCGCGGTCAGCAGCAGCAGGGCGGCCTGATGGAGCAGCTCCGCGGGATGGTCGGTGGCCGCCAGACCGGCGGCCGCACGACGCGCGGCGGACAACGCGTCCGCATCGCCACCGACCCCGGCCACAGCTACCTGATCGTCAAATGCGATGAGTCCGACCTGCCCGAGATTCGCCAGTTGCTCTGGGAGCTGGACATTCAACCTGGCAAGGTCGATATCAGAGTCTTCCAGCTCAAGAACCTCGATGCGAACGAGACCGCCCAGAACATCAAGGACATCCTCGGCATCACCAAGGCGCAGCAACGCCGCAGCCCGTTCGGCGGCGCAACCCGGGGCCGCGGTGGGAGCCAGCAGCAGCAACTCATGCAGATGCTGCAACAGCAGATGGTCTCGATGGCCGGGACCGAGGGCGGGGCCGCCAAGATCGAGCAGGTTGAGATCGTGCCCAACGCCGTGACCAATTCGCTGATGGTCTCCGCCCCACCGGAGGTGATGAAGATTATCGAAGACGTCATCGAGAAGCTGGAGGGCCTCAAGGGCCACGGCGTCATCGTCATCAACCATCACCTACTCGAGAAGGCCAAGGTGGACGATGTGCTGCCGCTGTTGCAGGAGATCTTCGCCGCCGCCGCCGGCGGTGGCGGCGGCCCGCGCGGCCCGCGTGGCCGTGGCCGCGTAACGTCGCCTGGCGCCCTGGGGCCGGTCACCATCTCCGGCGACCCGCGTGTGAACACGATCATCTTCACTTGTGAGGCCAAGGACGTCCTCATCGTCGAGGAGCAGATTCGCACGCTCGATATCGAGGGTGTTATCAACGAGGCCGAGACGTACCTCTGCCAATGGGGCGACGCGCAGTCGATCGCCGCTGTCATCGAGGCGATCTACGTGCGCGGTGTAGCGGCCGGCGCGCGGCGCCGACCGGGAGCCGGACAACTGCCGAGCGGCACGGAGATTCGCATCGTCGCTGAGCCGGCCACGAATACGATCATCGTCTGGGGTCCGCTCGACAAGCGCGACATCATCATGCCCAAGATCAAGGAGCTTGATGAGCGCAGCCAGCGCGCATTCCAGGAAATCCCCGTCAAATTCGCCGACGCCGAGGAGCTGGCCGACAAGCTCATGCAGCTCTTCGGCGGGCAGGCCGGCGTAACGCCTAGGGGCGGTCGTCGCGGTCAGCGCGGCCAGCGCGGCGGCGCGCAGGGCGTTGGTGGACGCGTCGTCATCCTCGGCGACGACAACGCCAAGAAGCTGCTCGTCCGTGCTCCGGAGAAGCTGTTCGAGGAGATCGTCGAGCTCGTCGCGGTGCTCGACCTGCCCAGCCAGGAGCTCCAGATCAAGCGCTTCGATCTCGAGTACGCCAACGCCGAGGTCGTGGCTGATCAGGTCAGGCAGGGTTTGACGGAGTACATGCAGATCCAGCGTAGTATGGGCAAGGACTTCGATTTTGACGCCTTTACTGCCCTGCCCGACGCACGCACAAACAGCATCGTCGTCGTCGGCTCGGACGAGACGTTCCTGTTCGTTGAGAACCTCCTGGCCAACAGCGACGTTCCGATTCCGGAAGACAAGCAGAGAGTCTTCAGCATCTTCAAGCTCGAACAGGCCGACGCCCGGGCCGTGACCGACGCCATCAACAGCCTTTCGGCTACCGGCGGCGCCGGGGCGGGCGCGCGTGGCGGCATGCGTGGCGGCGGACGACGCGGCGGAACGCGCGGCGCCGTAAGCAGCCCCGGCGAGCTCAACGTCATGGCTATCGCCGAAGAGGCTACCAACACCGTCATGGTCTACGGCACCGCCGAAGACATCGCCGTCGTCGAAGCATCCATCATTGAGCCCTTCGAGAAGATCTCGGAGGAAGGTAAGCCCTTCTTCGTGCGGCTCAAGTACGCGCGGGCCACGAGTGTGGCCGAGACGCTGGAGGAGTTCTTCAGCGGACGGGGCGGCGCGGGCCGCGGCCGAATGGGACGCACCGGAATGCGCATGGCCGACCAGGTTTCCTTCTCGGCTGATCCGGATACCAATACGCTCATCGTTCTGGCCACCGGCACGAACCGCGAGTTCGTCGAAACCCTCATCGCTGAGCTCGACCAGGAAGAGGGCGGCCGCGAGATCGAGGTCATCCAACTCGAGTTCGCCGACGCGAACAGTGCGGCCCTGGCCATCACCACCACGTTCGAGGAACAGCGGCGCGGCGGCCGGCGCACCGGGGCGGCGGACGATGCCGACCGCGTGATCGCTACGCCCGACGTCCCCAGCAACACCATCATCGTCCGCGCCAACCCGGCCAACATGCGCAAGGTGAAAGCCTTGATCGACGAGCTCGAGCAGACCATCGCCGCCAGCTTCGACCCGGTAGAGATAAAGATCCGCAACGCCCAGGCCTCGCAGGTGGCCAGCTTCATCTGGCAGTTCTTGGGCGAGACGACCACGGAAGGCGGGCGGGGCGGTCGCGGTGGGCGCGGCGGAGCCCAAGGCGTGCGTCGCGGGCCACAGATCATCCCCAACGACAACGCCCAAACGCTGATCGTGCGCGGCTCGCCCGCGGAGGTCGAGCGCATCAAGATGCTCGCCGAGCGCTTCGACGATCCCGAGATCGTGGCGACCAAAGTGAAGATCATCGAGGTCCCGCTGGGACAGGATGCCATCACCCTGGCCAACGAAGTGGAGCGGCTCGTCAACGAGGCCGAGCAGCTCGACGCTGAGCAGACCGGCCGGCGCCCGCGGCTGGTGGTCATCGGGGCCGACGATTACACCAACACGCTGATTGTGGCCGGGAACCCCGCGCAGTTCGGCACGGTGGACACGATCGTTGAGCAGCTCGCCAACATCCGCCCGGGCGGCATGGAGACCCGCATCATCCAGTTCACGAACCTCTCCGCTGAAGATGCGGTCCAAATGATCAACGACCTGCAGCAGCAGCAACAGCGGCGGGGCACCACCGGCCGGAGCAGTAGCCCGACCCGCCGTCGGACCACGGGTGGCACCGGCGGCCGGCGGCGCACCGGCCGGCAACGCGCCATGCTGTGGAGCCCGGCGTCTCGCGAGTTGAATGCGCGCGTCGTGCCGGCCGCCTACGGCGAGCGGTTCATCGGTACGCTCGTCCTGGACCCCGTCTTGGCCGAGTTGGCGCTCGCACAGATCGTTGACGACCCGCAGGAGCCGGACCAGGAGCGCGAACAGGCCCGCCCGCAGCGCCGCAGATCGCAGGAACAGCCCCGAACGGGTGCCCGTGGCCAGCGTCAGCGCAGACAACCCGAGCAGCCGCAGGACAGAGGCCGGCCGGCGCGCCAGCCGGCGCAACCGCAGCGCGGTGAAGCGACGCAAGAGCCCGCTACGGCGCCTGCACAGTTGCGCGGCGTGCAGGGTGCGCTGCTTGGTGACGTGACGGCGGCGCCGCTCGACAGCCGGCGGATCGTCATCACCGGCGACCCGCGCGACGTGGATTTCATCGAGCAATTGCTGCTGGCGATGGAGCTTGACGCACCGAAGTTCGAGATCAAGGTGTTCACGCTCCAGAGCGGGAAGGCAGCCACGCTGGCGCCGATTCTCACGGACACGGTGGACAACATGATCAAGGGGCGTGTGCGTTCGCCCGGTCCGGCGGATCAATTCAGCATCAGCGCGGAGGCGCGCAGCAACTCGCTGATCGTCTCCGCGTCAGAGGCGAATATGGAGGTGATCGCCGAGCTGATCGGCAAGCTGGATATCACCACGCCCGATACGGACACGCAGTTCAAGGCGATTCCGCTGCAGTTCATGCGAGCGGTCGAGGCGGTGGCGATGTTGACCCCCACGATCGAGCGCTTGAACAAGATTCGCAACATCCCGGCTGACGCGCAGGCCTCGATCGAGGCGATCGACCGCTCGAATGCCATTCTGATCGTCGGTACACCTCCCGACATTGAGGAGATCGAGAGTCTGATCTCGGCGATCGATATCGAGATCTCGCCGGACGAGGAGCGCTTCGGCGCGTTCAGCGAGATGGTGATCGTCGGGCTGAAGAACGGGAATGCCGAGGAAATCGCCAAGGTCCTGACCGACCTGATCGAGGCCGAGCAGGAGGCCGCCCGTCAGGCGGCCGGTGCCAGGCAACCCGGTGCCCCCGTGGTTCGCAAACTGCGGCTGACGGCGGCTGACGGCGAGGTGCTGGCCGAAATCGACCTCGAGAAGCCGATCCGGCTGATCCCCGAGAAGGGCACCAACTCGCTGATCATCTTCTCGACGCCGAAGAACAACGAATCAATGCAGGAGCTGGTGGCCGTGTTCGACACGTTGCCGGTCGGAGCCGAGATCGACATCAAGTCGTTCGCGCTCCAGTACAGCAGCGCTGAGCAGGTCGCCGAGGTGCTCCAGAACATCTTCGACGAGGGCAAGGCGGCCCTGGTACGGCCCGTGGACGGAGACGCCAAGTCGGTTGACAAGGGCGTCTTGCCGCCCGTACCGCCCGGGTTGGCGGCTCAGGGCCTGCCGTACAACGTGACCGTCAGCCATGACGCGCGTAGCAACACGGTCTTCGTCATCGGGCGCAAGGACGCCGTGCTGCTGGCCGCCGGGCTGATCAACGAGTTGGACCGGCCGGGCATCGAGCTGGCCGTTCAGCCGCACGTGATCACCCTCAAGAACATTCAGGCCTCGACGCTGGAAGAGAAGCTGAAAGACATGCTGGACAGTCGCCTCAAGGTGCTGGGTGACGAGGGCAACGCCGCCCGCGATAGCGCGATCATCACGCCCTACGACCGCTCGAACTCGCTGGTGGTCCTGGCCACCGAGGAGATGTTCGAGATGATCGAGGACCTGGCCGTTCGGCTCGACGAGGCGCAGATGTACCGCGTGGTGGACACGCGCTACCGCCACCTCGAATATGCCGACGCGATGAAGCTGCAGGGGATGCTTCAAGAGGTGTTCGACCGCAAGGGAGATGCGGTCAGTAAGACGCAGGCGGAATCCAAAGACATCCTCTACGTTACCGCTGACGCGCGCAGCAACTCGCTAATGATCACCGGCACGCGCGATTACCTGGCCGAGGCCGAGACGCTGATCGACGAGCTCGACCGGAGCTTCGACCCCACGGTCGAGTTCAGGGTGCGCAAGGTCAAGCTCAACAGCGCGGCCAATATCGCCACGTTGTTGCAGGAGATGATCGACAAGAGCCTCAACCAGGGCGACTCGAAACTGACCGGCACGCCGATCCACATCGCGGCCGACCCGCTTTCGGACAGCCTGCTGCTGGCGGCGTCGCACGAGGACATGGTGCTGATTGAGCGGTGGGTGGAATTGCTCGACCGGCCGTCCGAGATCGGGCGGATGATGAGCATTCTGCCGCTCGGGCAGCACAACGCCGAGGACATTTCCAAGAGCGTGCAGGACCTGTTCAAGGACAGGGGTGATGAAGATGCCGGCGACCTGACGATCACATTTGACGCGACCACCAACTCGATCGTCTCAATCGGCCCGCCGGCACTGGTCGCCGACATCGAGGACTTCGTCCGGCGTCTCGACGAAACGACACCCACCTGGAGCTCGGTGGTCAAGATGTTCAAGCTCGAGCAGGCCGACGCCGAGGATGCCGGTGATCTGCTGAGCAACATCCTCGAAGGCCGCGGGGGAACGGTCGGCGGCGGTTCGCGCGGCGGCTCGCGCCAGGAAGCCGCCGAGACGGTCATGCTGGTGTACCAAAGGGAGCACCCCGAGCTCGGCATGGAGATGCTCAAGGCCATCCGCAAGGACATCGTGGTGATCTCCGACCTGCGCACCAACTCGCTGGTGATCGAGGCTCCGCCCGAGAGCATGCCGCTGATGGAATCGCTGGTGGCGGCGATCGACGTTCCGCCCGACGCCGCCAAGATCCGCGTCTTTCCGTTGCGCAATGCCGACGCTGAAGATATGGTCGAGACGCTCGACGAGCTGTTTGAAGAGACCGAGCAGCGCGATGGTCGTGGCGGCGAAGAAGGGCAGGAACGGCAGTTGGTCCTGGGGGAGGGGCTGGGCGAAGGCGGTCGTCAGGACCTCGTCTTCACCACCGACGTGCGGACCAATTCGGTTATCGCCGCTGGTACAACCGGTTACCTGGACCTGGTCGAAGAGTTGATCATCAGCCTGGACAGCGTGGAGCTTGAGGAGCGGATAACGAAGGTCTACGCGCCGCGGAACATCCCGGCCTCCGCCATCGTGGATTCGATCCAGAATCTCAGTGACCAGGAACAGCAGCGCTTGCAAGAGTTGGGTCCAGAGATTTCTACGAACTGGCGGATGGAGCGTCAGATCGGGGCGATCGCCAACGAAGACTCGAACCGCGTGATTCTCAGCGTGCACCCGCGCATGGAGAGCGAGGTGCTGGAGATCGTTCGTGAGCTGGACCAGCCCCCGCCGCAGGTGATGATCCAGGTCCTGATCCTGGAGGTGACGACGGACGACTCGCTCGAGCTGGGCGTGGAGTTCGCCTTCCAGGACCTGCAATACACCAAGGCCGGGCTAAACGACACCACCACGTTCGACTTCGTGGGCGGGACCGACATCGGCGCCGCCGGCACCGGCCTGGCCGGCTTCAGCTTCACGGTCACCGGGCGTGACTTCAACTTCCTGTTGCGGGCGCTTCAGGGCCAGAGCAGCCTGAGGATCCTGAGCCGCCCGCAGATTGTGGCGATGGACAACCAGGAGGCGACCATCGACATCGTCACCCAGATTCCAGTCGTTACCCAGAGCACGCCCACCGTTAGCGGGCAGCTCCAGGTGTCGTACGACTACAAGGACGCCGGCATCAAGTTGATCGTTACCCCGCAGATCAACCCGGACGGCTTCGTGCGCATGGAGATCGAGCAGGAAGTCTCCGACTTCACCGGTTCGACCGTCAGCGTCGGGGCCGGCGTGAACGTGCCCATCATCTTCAAGCGCAACGCGAACACGACCGTCACCGTCAAGGATAACGAGACGGTCGTGCTGGGCGGGCTGATCACGTCGAAGGAGGAGCAGCAGGAGCAGAAAGTGCCGATCCTCGGAGACGTTCCAGGGCTCGGGTGGCTGTTCCGCAACCAGGTTGACAGCACCTCGCGAACCGAGCTGCTGATCGTGCTAACGCCGCGTGTGCTCCGCACGATCGAGGATTATCGTGATGCCTCGATCGAGGTGCGGGACGAGACGGGCACGCTGCCCACCGATGTGCTGACCAGCCCGCTGATGAAGGGCTTGCGCATCGAGCCGAAGCAGCACGTCCCGCTCGAGGACGAGAACCTGCTGGGCCCCTTCCCCGGCGAGCCGGGCGCGGATGAGGACCAGGGCCCGTGGGACGACGATACGTATGGCCCGCCGGGACCGGCGTCGGACCAACCGGCGGAGGCCGGCACGCAGGTCGATCCGAACTCGTATGACGTGCCGATCACGCGGCGGTTCCGTTAATGCCCCAGGTAACGCCCGGTGCCCGTGCCGGGCGTCGGGCACAACGGAGGCGTGCTGTGAGCAAACGTGAAGCGGGATGAGTACTGGTTACGCATGATTGCTTGCTCTGGCCAACGCTGGACAACGCGGGGAATGATGGGCTGTGCCCTGGCCGCAGTGGCGCTGTGCCTCGGCTGCCAAGCGCCACCGAAAAACGGCAGTGGGTACGAGGGCTTGACTCGCGGGGACGCTGCTACCGTTTCGCCAACGGCGTTGATCGACGCGTCCGCGATTCCGGCTCGCGATGACATCGTGGCGATCTATCAGTTTTGGCCGAACGTGCCTTGGCTCCTCGAGTCGGACCGGGTAGTGGGCTTCCGCGTGACCACCTATTTCGTCTCGGGGGAGACGGAACTGGGCGAGTTCGTCCCCGGCAGGATCTTCGCCTGGGTTTACGAGCGCGTACGGGGCCCGGCCGGCAAGGTGACCCGGCAACTGGCCCACATGTGGGAGTTCGACGAGGCGGCGGCCCTGGGCTACCGCGTGCGCCGGCGCGCCGTCGGTGGCTACCACTACGGTTTCGCCCTCGCCTGGCCGCCGAATGTCGAGCTCGAGGGTCGCCTGATCGAGATCGAGTTCGGTTATGAGCGGAAGGACGGCAGCGTCGTCACCGGCGCGCCGCGCCGCTTCCGCGTGCCCGTCTCGGCTGATTACGTTCCACCCCCGAAGAAGGAAGCGCCCTGATGTCCTGGGGGCTCTTCGCTCTGACGCTGCTGGTTGTCTATGTGCTCCAGACGGCGGTCGTGGGCCTGTTCGATCTGCCCTGGGTGGACCTCTTCCTGGTGCTGGCGTTGGCGTATGGCCTGACCGTGCCGCTCCACGACGCCCGCATCGGGGCCTGGATCATCGGGCTCGTGCAGGATCTGGGTGCCGCAGATGCGCTCGGCATTCACGCCTTCGCGCTCGGCCTGACCGGCCTGCTGGTCACCGCCCTGCGCGCGATGGTCAACGTGAACCTATGGTGGGTGCGGCTGCTGGTGGCTTTCCCGGCGGCCTGGGCGGGCGCGGCGCTCTATCTGCTGCACCTGCACTTGTGGGCCAACGCCCCGTTTGCCTCCTGGTGGGCGCTGCTCGCTTCGTCGGCTTGGACCGCGTTCGTCGCCGCCTTGGCCGCCGCGATCGTCACTGCCTACCCCCGCATGATCACCGGCCGGCGACGCCGCGTGCACCTCTTGGCCCGCAGGTAACACGCCCGCCAAGGCGTTGACGAACCACTCCTCATCGCGATAGTAGCCCTCGAAAGCCATGATTCGATCCTTGTACCGAGGCGCGTCTCTCTTCCGCCGCTGCGGGCGGAGCGCGCTCCTGTCGCTCTCCCTTCTCGGTCTGCACTTGTCGGCCGGCTGCACCACCCCGGGCCACTTCCGCAGTGCGGACCGCTACCAGCGCGGCGTGGTCTACATCCTGCCCGGCATCGAGGGCCGCAGCCCCTGGAATCGCAATATCGCGCTGGGTCTGGACGAAGGCGGCGTCACCTCGGCCATCGAGGTCTACGATTGGACCGTCGGGTTCCCGGGCGGCGAGGTCGTCAACCTCGCCAATCTCGAGCGCAATCGCCGACAGGCCCGCTGGCTCGCCAACAAGATCGTTGTTTATCGTCAACGCTATCCTGGCCGACCGGTGCACCTGATCGGGCATTCCGGCGGCGGGGGAATCGCGGTCCTGACGCTCGAAGCCCTCCCGGCTGGCCGGCAGATCGACATGGCGATCCTGTTGGCCCCCGCCCTGTCGCCGGACTACGATCTTTCGGTCGCCTTGCGGCGGACACGCGTCGGGGTGTGCAACTTCTACTCCAAGCGTGATGTGGGCTTCCTCAAGGTGGGGACGGTGTTGTTCGGGCAGATCGACCGTCGGCACGGCTTCTCGGCCGGCGCGGTGGGCTTCGAGATCCCCGAGTCCCTCGCTCCTGAAGAGCGGGCCCTGTACCCCGAGCGCCTGCGGCAGGTCGCCTGGGACGAGCGCCTCAAGCGTCACGGGGCCACCGGCACCCATCTGGGCTGGGCCTCGCGCCGGTTCGCCCGCGAGTACCTCGCCCCCCTGATCAAATACAACGAAGCTAGCCGTCCGATACCGGCCGAGTTCTTCGAGTAGTCGCGCGGCATGGGCAGCGGCGTTGGGTGGCATGGCTGCTTCGTAGCAGCCATGCGGAGACCGCCGGAATCGCCTCAGGCCAGGCAATTCTCTTGACGCGCATGGCTGGGCGGCGGATAACTTGAGCTTGTCCCGGACGGGGTTGGACGAAGCCGGCTGTCGCGCGGACCCCCGCCGGCGCCCGGTGCCCATCGCGCGGGGCGCGAGGTGTGAAGCATGCATAGGGTACAGCAGATCCTCGAGAGTAAAGGCAAGGCGGTGTTCAGCATCACCGAGGATGCCACGGCCATGGACGCCGCCAAGGTGATGAACGAACACCACATCGGCGCGCTGGTCGTGACGCGCGGGGAGAAGGTCGTCGGCATCTTCACCGAGCGCGATATCCTCAACCGGGTCGTCGCCCAGCAGCGCGACCCGGCCGGCACGGTCGTGCGCGACGTGATGACCACCCCCGTGGCCTGCTGCGCGCCCGGCACCAGCCGCGCCGAGTGTCGCGGCGTGATGCGCGGCCGGCGTATCCGCCATCTGCCGGTCGTGGACGACGACCGACTTGTGGGGATGATCTCCATCGGCGACATCATCGAGGACGAGGGCGCCGAGCAGCAGGAGACCATCCGCTACCTCTACGAGTACATGCACGGCGAATGGCACTGACCTACCGCGGGGCAGGGGGAACAGGCCACAGGCCGGTCGAAGAGCTTGCCGGATCGCCGGGAGACAGCGCTTCGGGGGGCCACGCGAGTTCAGATGCGTCTTTGACCCTTTCTGATTGGCCCGTCCGGCCCTGATCCGGGCCGCGAGCGTCAGCCCCTGACAGACACTCCCCGTGTCAAAGGTCCGTTGACGTCAGGGCGGTGGCCGCCGTCATGGCTGCGCCGCCCGCGCCCCCGGAAATATTCACAGCGTATGTAATCCCCTATATGTGCAACACTTACATTGTTACAAAGCGTCGCGTGCATATTTTCTTCTTGACCGTTTCGCGAACATGAGCAATACTCTTATAGGACCCTGCACCTTATGGGACACAGGACCCCTCGGGGGCGAGCGCATGGCCGGAGCGAGAGCGCATCTCGAGGCCTTGAGGGCCGCCAGTAGCGGGGGGGGGCGGCGGCGCGCGGCCGACCAGACCCAGCCTGTGCGCTAGGCGCGCAACGCCACCAACTCAGATTCTGTCAGAGCAAGTGTTTCGCCGGCGGTCCCGGTTTGCACAAAGTTGTGCAATCGGGCGCCGGAATCTCACTTTTTGGAGGTATAATGATGAGACGCAGAGATCTGAAACTGGCGGTGCTGGGTGTGGCCTGCACCGCCGCGCTCGGCCTGGCCGCCACTTTTACCTGGGTCGGCCAGGGAGAGAACGACAGGTGGGACACGTGCGACAACTGGGCAGCGGTGGGGATACCCCCACAGTGCTATCCGAGCACCGATTCGGACGACGCCACGATCCCGTACACGGAGGGTGGCTGGATGGTAGACCTGATCGACATCGACCGGATCGATGACTTCGTCATCGGCGGGAGCGTGGAGTTCGCCCCGGCGGACCCCAACGACCCCAACGACCCCAACGGAGTTAGGTTGGTGGCCAACAGCCTGACGATCGCCGGCGGCGAGAGTGCCGACACGATCGTGGAAATGACCGGGGAGGCCTCGATCGTGGTCGAGGACCCGAACTCGCCCTAGGAGCAACTGAGGCCTGCAGGGCGGCCACGCCTAATGAGCGGTGGGGCGCTACTGCGGAGGAACCAAACATGTCCAGAATGGTCGTAGCTGCGATGATGGTCGTGGTGCTGCTGGCCGGCTCGGCCACCGCCCAGGTGCCGCCGGGGTACGAGATCGTCACGATCGACCCGGACCCGACGTTCAACTACTACCCGCGGATGAACAACCGCACCCAGGTCGTGTGCGGCGTGTGGTTGGACGAGGGAAACACCGACGCGATCGAGATCTTCCTGTACGACAACGGCCAGATCACGCGCCTGACGGACGACAACGTGTTTGACCGGACGCCGGACATCAACGACGCGGGTCAAATCGTCTGGTCCCGCGCGGTGGACGGGGCGGGCACTCCGACGCAGATTGTGCTGTGGGAGGATGGCGACCTGAGAGAGCTCACGTTCAGCGAGCAGGACGATCGCTCGCCGCGGATCAACAACCTTGGTCACGTCGTCTGGAAGCGCTACATGGGCGACGGCTGTGGTGGTCAGCGAATGGACATCTTCCTCTACGACGGAGAGGCCATCCGGCGTATCACCACGAACGGCGAGACGGATGATCTGGCGAATCAATCCGCCAAGATCAATGATCGCGATCAGATCGTCTGGACAGAGTACAACTTCTGCGTCTATCCGTGGACGTCCCGCATCATGCTGTGGGAAAACGGTGAAACGACGCAGTTGAACCCGCCTGATCACGAGTGGCCGCAGACCGTGTCGATGAACAATCACGGTTGGGTCACCTGGAGCTACTACGGCGTGTGGCTCTGGCGGGACGGTGCGCCTACGCTGCTGACCGACTGGGGTACTCCAAACGCGATTAATGACCGCGGCGAGATCGCCATCGGGCGCAGCTATGATGGCGACCCGGTCCCCTCGAGCGAGGTCTGGCTGTACCGCAACGGGCAGTTTCATCAGATCACCGATGACCCGCACGATCAGGGCTGGGAGAACGTCTGGAATACAGCCAGCGACATCAACGAGTTGGGCGAGATCGTCTTCAACCGCGCGCGACCGTGGTACTACGAGGCATGGATCAAATGCATGAAGCTGCGCCTCGGTAGCCCTGGTTTCGGCGCGAGAGTCGAGGCCATTGAGGTCAAGAACGTTGACCCCTGAGTTTGGCAACCTGTCCGTCCGATGGCCGCAGGGCTGCACGGCGCGGACCGGTCGTGGAACCGTAATAACGTGAACTCGAACACGAGAAAGGACATAGAACGATGAAAGCGGCAAGAACGATTCTGATATTCGGTGGAATGCTAGCATTTGTGACAGTTCCGGCGGTAGGTCACACGTACACTTTCACTGCCGATGACGGTGTATGGGGGGATGAGGATAACTGGTACTCCGAGACGGGCGAGAGTTATCCCCAGTACGCCGACACGGCGATCATCCCTAGCGGGAAGATCTGCCGGGTCGAGAATGACGATCAGCACGCCGAGATCATCCAGGTCAGCGGCACGCTCGGCATCGTCGGCAAGAAGCTGGCCTTGGGCAAAAACGACGGTGCCACCACCTCTACCGTGAACGGTACCGTGTATTTCAAGGAAGTGGGTGGCGTTAGAGGATGTCTAGCCGTTCGCGACTGGGTCACGATCGGGGGCTCCGGCACGCTCACCGCTTCCAAGGGCACCGATTCTACCTATGCCGGCCGCATCCTCACGTACGGCGAGGAGCAGGGGGACCCGCCGGTCTGGGTCGTGTACGGCCTCGGGCTCATCCTGGATGACACGGTGGTCCTGAAAGGGACGGTCCAGCTTTGGTGCAGGATTGAGATCAAGACCGAAGCGGCCGTGGTGGTGGACGATCCCGACGACGTCTTCAACGTCGCCGACGTGCCGCTATGGAACGGGGCCTGGGTGGTCCTGGATGGGGATGGCAGATTCCAGGTCGATGCGGGCGCGCTGGTGTTCAAGAGTGTCCAGTTCGCTGAGACCACGCCGTGGTGGAACCTGACCGGCGGCGAACTCGAGCTGTTCGACATCCCGAACTGCAATATCAGGTTCCTGAACATCCCGGTGGAGATCGTGATGACCGGCGGGACGTTCGACATTAACGACCCGCTCAGCACGACGGGCGGGCTTGAGTTCAGCGGCGGGCAGATCGAGGTCGCCCCAAACAAAACTGCCCAGTTTTTCTACGAGTAGGGACGCGCTGATACACACGCATGCCCGCTGGGCGCCCACTCGGGGCGCCCAGCGGGTGTTTGCGCCCGTTGCTCGGGATTGCTGCTCGGGTTTAGGGCCGGGGGGTTTCGAGCTGGCCGGCGCGCTGGCGGGTTTCCGCATCGACTAGTGAGATGGAGCGGATGATCAGGGGTCGCAGCGGACGGTGTTTCTCGTCGGTCGATAGGGAGGCGAGCTGCTGCAAGGTGCGCAGGCTTTCCTCGTCCTGGGCCTGCCCGATCACGGTGTATTGCCCGTCCAGCTCCTCTGCCCGGGCCAGGGCGATGAAGAACTGGCAACTGGCCGAGTTGGGATCGTTTGGCTTGCGGGCCATGGCCAGTGTGCCGAGCTTGAAGGGCGCGGCGTGGAACTCGGCGGGGATCAGCTTGCCGTCGGGTCGGACGCCGGTGCCGTCCCCGTGCGGGCAGCCGCCCTGGATCAGATAGCCGGCGATGATGCGGTGGAGCGGCTTCTCCTCGTAGAAGCCCTGGCGCGCCAACTCGAGGAAGTTCTCGACGTTCAGCGGTGCCTTGTCGTACATGAGCGAAAAGGTGATTTTGCCGTAATCGGTTGAGATGACGGCGTCTTGCGGCGGTTCGACCAGGAACTTGGCCGAGACCGTGCCGAGGCGGCCCCCCAGCGGCCGCCACTCCAGCCGATAGATCCCGCGATAGCGGATTCGCCGGTACAGGTCCCGCAGATCCACCTCCGCCCCGACCGACCCATGAGCCGCCAGTCGCAGCAGCGCGCTGGCCGACTCTTGCGGCGGTGAGGGGTTCCCGCGAATGGCGATGGGCTTCTCATCCTTGTACGCCACGTACAGGGCCGGCTCGTCGCTGCTGCCGATAATCAGCTCGCTGGGCAGGACGATCGCGTCGTTCGCTTCCGGCGGGTATGCCAGCGGGATCTCCACCGTCGTATCCGAGCGGTTGATGAGCGCGAATCGGACGCGCATGGGCTGGTTGGGGTTGTAGATGGCTTGGACGCCGCGGATCTCGGCTCGTAGCGGCTCGTCCGGCGCGGGCTGCGATGCCGGCTGATTCTGGGCGCGGCCCGGCACCGCACCGGCCACGCAGACCAGCAGCACAGCCCCCCAGGACAGCAGACTCTCTACACGACGCACGACGCCCATCGCTTTCCGAGTTCTTATACCGGCGAGCTGCTCTGGGGTTTCGCTCGCGTCCACGGACAAGTGGCGGCCACGCCTGCTTCCGCCGTCGTCACACCATTGCGCGCAGTTCCAAGTGTAGCACATCGTCGAGCGCGCGGATAGCGTTCAGAGCTTCGGCGCTAGGTCGTTCGTCCAGCGAGATCGTGCAGCAAGCCGCCCGGGCCCCGTCGAACACCCGGCTGGTGATCTCTTCAGCGTTGATTCCGTCGCTGCGAATGGCGTCCAGGATCGAGGCCAACACGCCGACCTGATCCCGGACCCGGACGACCAGTTGCCACGTGGCCGGGCTGCGTTCGGTCAGGTTGACGCAGTTCAGCACCTCGCCGGAAACCAGGAAGGTATTGACGATGCGCACAACTTCGGCGGCGATGGCGGCCCGGGCCTGTTCGGTCGCGGCTGCGAGATGATTGGTAGAGATGGTACCGGGGCGTTGCAGCAGGGGGGAGCGGCCCCCGGCGGAGTTGCTGGCCGGCTCGGCTGCGAACATATCGCAGGCGATGCGGAATTGCTTTTGGTCGATCACGTCGGCCAAGGCTCCCCGGTCCACCACACCGGGATGCCCCACATGAATCAGATAGGCCCCAGTGCGCATACTCTCCAGGAATTCGGCATCCACCAGTACCTGGTCATCGGCCTCGGGTGGGGCGTGTACGGTCACGATGTCGCTCTTGCGGGCTAGCTCGCGCGGCCAGTTGCAGAACTGGACGCCGTATTGCCGGGCCTGCCGCGGCGTCAATGTCGGTGACCAGGCCAGCACGTCCATCTCGAAGGCCTGTGCCCGACGAGCAATCTCTTGGCCGACCATCCCGAACCCGACAATACCCAGCGTCCGACCGGCCAGACCACGCGCTTCGCCGAACTGACCCTCTTGCCACTGACGCTCCCGCATCGCCAGGGCGTTCTCCACCAGTTGGCGGTCCAAGGCCAGCATCAGTCCCAACGCAAGTTCCGCGACGGCCGTCGCTACCTTGTCGGGACAATGGGTGATGAACACGCCTTGGGTCGAGGCCTCCTCCACGGCAATGTTTTTGACGCCCTCCCCGGCCCGCACGATTACCTGTAGTGCCCTGGCGCGGTTGATTACGTCCCGCGACACCCGTGTCGTGTTCACGACCAGGATCGCGACGTCGGCGACGCGGTCGGGCAACTCTTCCGCACGCAAGTCTGGTTCGTAGACGATCTCCGCCCCGAGCGAGCGAAGCTCCTCCAATGCGAAGTCCGGCAACCGGCAGGTAACCAGGATTATCATAGCGCACCGATTCTCGTTTTACGGGCGACGAGGCGGCTCGCGACAACCCGGCTATTAGAATCGGAAGCTCGCCGTTCGACAAACCCCCTTTTGCCCTGTTCGGCGGGGCGGCCTTGTTCGGCTGGCCGGGGCCCAAGCCGCTCCTGCCGGGGTCGGGAGTATCGTTCCCTATCGGTCCCCTTCGCGGCCGGGTTGCGAAAACATTCCCGCCAGGCTGGGGAATACCATCGAGGCGGACGGTGTGCTTCGCGACGCCGGGCGTGCCGGGCGGGGCGTGCAGCCGGGCGGCGCGTCGGTGGTATAAGGTCGTGAGGACAACCTCCTGGCGGCGGCCAGCCTGCGCCGCCGATTGAGCGCGGCGCCGGTCGGCTGGGCATCCGTGCTGTGGTCTGTTAGCATCAGGCTCGTGGATTCCCCGCTGTGGCGACGGTCAACCCGACGGACCTTGCGAACGAGTCAAATGAGATGAGCTCCCTTTTGCGGACAATGGCGGTTCCGGTCGTGTTGCTTTGCTGGACCGGGTTGGCCTGTGCGGACGCCGCGCAGGCCAATCAACAACCCGGCGAAGGCGTGCCCGCGGCGGCGGTTGCCGAGTCGCGACCGGCTGCCCAGGGAGCGGACGCGACCGCGGAAACAGGAGGCGCCGATCAGCAGGCGGCGGAGCTGTTCGCCATGTTCACCGGCGGCGAGCCGGACGAAGACACCTCGACCGGCGTGCGCCCGTTGGCCGGTTTGTGGCCTGACTTGCGCGGTCCGGTGCTGACGTGGTTCGCCGTCTTCGTGATCCTGCTGCTGACCCTGCAATCCAAGCCGCTCCTGGCCTGGCGGAACCTGGACGGGCTGATCCTGGCCGCGACCTGCCTGCTACTAGCGCTGCGGGCGAATACGCACGCGACGCCAGGTGGGTTCGCCGGGCAAACCTGGCAGTGGTCGTCCTACCTGGCCCTCGTGATCGTGGCGGCTTACTGGCTGCTGCGCGGGCTGCATTTGGTGTTCGCCCGCGTGGCGCGCGTCGGCGGCTGCAACCTCTCCAGCGGAGCGATGTTGGTGCTCGTCCTGGCGGGCCTGGCGATCAGCATCGATCAAATCGGCCGCGCGCCGATCTCACCGGGCTCGCGCGACGCGATGATCGGCGGCGTGCAAATGGTCAAGAGCGGGAAGCTGCCATACGGCGACGTGAGTGGTTCCGACAGCCGTTCGCCGTTGCTGTACGTGCTGCACGCCGGGGCGGCAGGCTTGACCGGAATGGTGGCAGCAGGCGACGAGGTGCCCGCCGTGATGACCTCGCAGACCGACCGGGAGGAAAGCCTGGAACCACAGCTGGTTTCGGCGGAGGCCACCGCAGTCCGCGTGATGAACGCGGTTCTGCTGGTCATCACGGCAGCCGGGCTGTACCTCATCGGGCGACGGCTGCATTCGTCGGCGATGGGTTTTTCGATCGTGGCAATCTTCTGCGTTTTCCCGGGGGTGGTGGAGTGCCTGCCGCGGCCGGAGATCATGTTGCCGGCCGCCCTGCTCACCTGGGGCTTGGCGTTCGCCTTGTTGCCGGGCGTGGGCGGGCTGCTCTCGACGCTTTGTCTGGTGTTCGCCGGCCTAGCCTGGCCGTGGACCTGGCTGGCCCTGCCGGTGGTGTGGGCGTATTTCTTCCGTCGCGGTTGGCACGTGGTGGGAAGCACGGTCGGCCTGCTGGGCGGGGCGGCGGCGTGTATCGGCGGGCTGACCTGGCTGACGCTGCCCACCATCCCCCGCGCCAATGGGGCCCTCGCTGCCGCCGGTTTGCTGCCCGCTCACACCGCACGCCTGACTGACGACGGCACCTTGGTGATCGAGACCGACGCCCAGCGGTCCGACGTGCAGGCGAGCCTCCTGGCACCGGTCTGGAGATTCCTGGTCGATAGTGAGGAGTGCAATCTGAGCGGCGCCTCGGAAGGTGCCCGGCTGAGCAAGGTTGAATGGCCCAACGGCGTCGATGCCGGGTCCGTCTTCTACCGCGGGATCCGGGCGTCGGAGCCGGCCTTGGCGAAGCTTCAGCCGGCCTACCGTGACGCCGTGGCTGCCACACCGGACAGCACCCGTGTCTGGGTCGCGTTGCGGACGGTGCTGGAAGCGACTTGGCGTCCGGCGCCGACGCTCGAACCGCCACCGCCTATCAAGGGAGCCTGGGAACTCTGGGCCGGCACGGACGAGAGGCAAACCGGCTGGTGGACGCTCATCCGGCGCTGCACCGAGATTGCGGCGGGGTTGTTGGTGCTACTGTTGGCGGCAGTGTTCCTGGCCGGCCGGCCGCTCGAGGCGTACCAGCTTGTCGGGGCGCTGGTGGCCGTGTGCAGCGCCGCTCTGCTGGCCAGCAAACTGGGGGTGGTCACGAACCTGGCTTGGCTGATGCCTGTCGTGCTGGCCTTGTTGGCGGCCAAGGGACGCCAGCGCGAGCCGACCGTGCCAACAGCCGACCGTCTCCCGGACATGCCGTCGCTGCCCGACCTCGGGCCGGCCCCGCGAATCAGCGTGGAGAAGTAGCGGCCGGGTCAGTGCCACCACCTTCTGGACTGCTGCTTGTCGCGCACACGCTTGCGGCGATGCGCATATACCACGTGGACAGGAAGCGCGCGGGGACCGCGTTTTGGGGCAGCGAGCGCGCGGCGATTTCGCCGAGTTCCGTTGTTACCGGACGCTGTTGATAGCGTTCGCGTTGCTGCGAACGATCTGAACGTCTAGACTGGTTGATGTGGGGCATGTTGCTATGTCCAGTCGGAGCGGAGGCGCTTGGAGGAGGAAGTCCGATGATCAGAAGTCTCCGGCGAGACGTTGTCACGTCATTGTGCGTGTGCCTGAGTGCGAGCGTTGTCGCGGACGCTGCTAGTGAAATTACCATCAGTGCGACCGCGGGCGGAGTGTTGGCATCGCAGGCCGATGGGACTGCCGTGTGGCAGGTCCGATTCCCGGATGTGGACACGCCGTCGTGGACGCCGCTGCCAAATGGTGTCATCGTCCTCGACAATGGGGCGGTCCTCGACGTTTTCGGCAGAGTGGTGGCGCGGTTCCATGACTCGCCGGAGCGCCGTGAGCGCGGGGGCGCCGACCTTCGCGGCGGCGCCTGTCCCTATTGGAGTGCGCTCGCTCAGATCACGCCGGCACCCGAGCCTTATGAGAGCTACACTCATCGGCGGCCATTGTTCGACAGCCACGGGAACGCGTGGGTCGTTCTGGCGCACGAGTTTCCGGGCGGAGACGAAGAGTTGCAGGTGCGTCGTTCGAATGGGCACGACGGCACCTGGGCGCCGCGGGAGACCATCTGTGATTCAACCAACTACGTGTTTCAACCGGAGGCCGTGATCGACCCCGCCGACAACATCACGGTCGTCTTTCGGGATATCAGCGGCGGCTACAAGCTTCAGGCCATGCGTTACGAGCCTGAGGCGGGCTGGGCCGGTCCGGACTTGGTCTATTCGACGCCGACCTTCTTCCAGGCCCTCGAGGCCGGCGCTGATCAGGAGGGCAACGTGGCGGCTGTCTTTGATCCGCAGTATGCGGTGTGGAGCACCGTCTACGACGACGCCGCCGGCACCTGGGGCGCGCCCGAACGCGTCTCTCCCGACGGATACAGCACCGTGTTGCCCACCGTGGTCCAGAACCGCGCGGGCGATGGCCTCTACCTGATCTACATGGTTAGCAGCGGCGGCCCACGGGGGCTCTATGCCCATCGCTTTGATTCAGCGGGCAAGACGTGGGGGTCGGCCGAGTTCTTGCCCGACAGCGGCTCGGTGACGTGGAGCGGTGTCGGACCATGGACACGCTTTCCGGCGGCGGTCGATCGCTTCGGCGAAGCCACCGTCTTTTGGAAGTCCACCGCTTCCTGCGTCTGTGCCAGTCGGACGCAAGGCGGCGTCTGGCAACCGGCTTACGAAGTGCTGCCACCGGGGCCGTTGGACACCGACCTGGTCAGCTTCGGCCACGCGGACGCCAGCGAGTTCGGCGACGCTTTCGGCGTCATTACCAACTACGAGACGGGGCTCAACCGCTTCTACGCCTTTCGCTATCGAGCCGGCGTCGGCTGGGATGAGCCGGACAATCCATACACCAGCAACATGAGCTTCACGACCCGTTCGCGCATCTGCTTCTACTTCGGGGCGAACGCGGTCGGGACGTTGTACGGACTGGTCGGCGGCGACGACCAGTTGATCTCGCTGCTCTACGACGGGATGAAGTGGTCGGATGGGCTGCTGGATGTTCCCGAAACCTGGCCGGCGTTCTTCCAGGAGATCGAGCCCGACCGCGGCGAGCCGCTGCTTGTTCTCGAAGCGGAAGAACTCTTCCAGCCCAACTACGGGATCTGGGCGACCTGGCTGCGCCACTTGCCCGGTGACCTGGACGGGAACGGCGAGGTCGGGCAGTCGGACCTGGGCATCCTGCTGGCATCCTGGCAAACCGACCCCGGCGGGGACATCGACGGCGATGGCGATACCGATCAATCCGACCTGGGCATCCTCCTGTCCAACTGGGGCCAGACGTGCCCGTAGCTGCCGGCTGACGCGCTGTGACGAGTCGGGAATTGACGGCATCCGGCCGGCGCGGTACTGACTCGCTATGAGGCCACGCGAAGCCATCGCCGTTCTGGATTTCGGTAGCCAGTATTCCCAACTCATCGCCCGTCGTGTGCGCGAAAACCACGTCTACAGCGAGTTGCTCCCTCCAGACACACCACCGCGGCGACTACAGGAGATTGGCGTCAAGGGCATCATCCTCTCAGGTGGCCCGGCCAGCGTGTATGCAGAAGAAGCCCCGACCTGCGACCCGGGAATCTTCGAGCTGGGCGTGCCGATGCTGGGGATCTGCTACGGGATGCAGATCGCGTGCAAGGTGCTCGGCGGGGAGGTGGCGGCGGGTGAGTCGCGGGAGTATGGCCGCGTGCGCTTGCGCGTGAGGCGGCCCGAAGGCGTCTTGGCGCATCTGCCGGCGGAGACCTTCGTATGGATGAGTCACGGCGACGTCGTCACCGACGCAGGGGCGGAGTTCGAGGCGCTCGCTCAGACGGATCATTGCCCCGTCGCCGCCGTACGCCACAAGTCGCGGCCGGTCTTCGGCGTGCAGTTTCACCCAGAGGTGACGCACACGCCGTTGGGTCGGCAGATTCTGCGGAACTTCATCTACGCGGTCTGCGGCTGCAAAGCCGACTGGAAGGTCGAGAACGTCATCGAGACCAAGGTCCAGGAGATTCGCGAGCAGGTGGGGCCCGACGAGCGCGTCATCTGCGGCCTGTCGGGCGGCGTCGATAGCAGCGTGACGGCCGCCCTGATCCACCGGGCGATCGGCGACCGGCTCATCTGCATCTTCGTGGACAACGGGCTGCTGCGCCATCGCGAGGCCGAGCTGGTCGAAGCGACCTTCCGCGATCATTTCGGCATGCAGTTGCGCGTCGCCGACGCGCGCGTGCGGTTCCTGTCCGGCCTGATGGGCGTGACCGATCCGCAGGAGAAGCGGCGAATCATCGGCCACGAGTTCATCGAGGTCTTCAAGCAGGAGGCGGCCGCCATCGAAGGAGCGCGCTTCCTGGCACAAGGGACGATCTATCCCGACGTGATCGAGTCCGGTCATGGTCCGGCCGGACACGCGGCCGTTATTAAATCGCACCATAACGTCGGCGGCTTGCCGGCCGAGCTGGGCTTCGAGCTGGTCGAGCCGTTGCGGCAGTTGTTCAAGGACGAGGTGCGCCAGGTCGGCGAGGCGCTCGGGCTGCCGGAGGACATGGTCTGGCGGCACCCGTTCCCCGGGCCCGGGCTGGCCGTGCGCGTCTCGGCCGAGGTGACGCCGGAGCGGCTCGAGATCCTGCGTGCCGCCGACGAGATTCTGCTCGACGAGCTGGTCGCGACCGGCTGGTACCGCAAGATCGCCCAGGCGTTCGCCGTGCTGGTGCCGGTGGCGAGCGTGGGCGTGATGGGCGACGGCCGGTCGTATGAGGGGCAGAACCTGATCGTCCTGCGGCTGGTCGAGTCCACCGACTTTATGACTGCCGACTGGGTCCACATCGACCACGAGGTGCTCAGCACCGTCAGCAACCGCATCATCAACGAGGTCCCCGGGATCAACCGCGTGGCCTACGACATCTCCAGCAAGCCGCCGAGCACAATCGAGTGGCAGTAGGGCGGGCCCCGCCCGCCGGCTTGTTTCGATAACATGCGGCGCACCACGAGTTGTTGCTGATCCGATTCGTGGCGAAGGGAGGTCCATTATGGGGCTGTTCGACATGAGGATGAAGCCACGCGAGTACGAGAAATGGCGACGAACACGCGCGAAGGGCAAACGACGCTTCGTGCTGATCAATGGCGCGCTTGTCTTCGCCTTGACCGCGACCGTGTTATCGCTGGTTGGGCTTCAATTCGTAGACCCACCAGTGCGGCCTTTCTCCGCGAAGTTCCTTGTGGCTCTCGTCGTCCTGTGCGTCGTTACGCCAGTGTTTGGCGGCCTTTATGTCGGGCCCACGATCTGGAAGATGAACGAAGAGAGGTACGCGCGTACCGAAGCACCAGGTCCCGACAAGGAATCTCCGTGATTGAGCGCCCAGGAGGGGCCCCATCGGTCGATTTAGGGCGGGCCCCGCCCGCCGCTTTGTTGCGATGACGGGCAGAGACGTACGGCGGGCACGGCCCGCCCTACGAGAGCGAGCCGCCGAGCACAATCGAGTGGCAGTGAGGCAGTAGGGCGGGCCACGCCCGCCGCTTCGTTGCGATGGCTGGCAGAGACGTACGGCGGGCACGGCCCGCCCTACAAGAGCGAGCCGCCGAGCACAATCGAGTGGCAGTGAGGCATCAGCAGGCCGGATGGCGCATAGCGGATTGGCCGGACATGCAGGGTCGGCCAAACGTGGTTTCTGAGCGGTGGGGGAGGAGCCGGCCGGCGATCGGCGAAATTCCCATAATTTTGGCTTGACAGCCTGCTATACGTATAGTAACATTACTATATGCCCAGTAGGAGCGGGTGCAGCCATGGGTGAACCAGTACCGCACATCACCGCGGCCGAGCTGCGGGTGATGAAAACGCTTTGGAAGCTCGGATCGGGCACGGTCCGGCAGGTTCTGGACGCCCTGCCAGCCGAAGGGGGCGAGGGGCCAGCCTACACCACCATCATGACCATGATGAAGCAGCTCGCCGAGAAGGGGGCTCTGGCGGTCGATCGGGCCCGCCAGCCGTTTGTATACGTCCCGGCTGTTCGGCGGGACCAGGTCTTGGGCTCGCGCGTGACCCAGTTCTTGCAGACCGTTTTTGATGGGCAGGCCGAGGACCTGGTGGTGCACCTGGTTGAGCAGGCGGACCTTTCTCCGGAGGACCTGCGCCGCATCGAGGCGAAGATCCGCAGGCGCGAGCAGGCCGAGCGGGAACAGCGAGGCCCGCAGGACAAACGTGAAGAGGAAAGCCGGTGAACGCAGGCGTGATCGCGAGTGATGTGCAGACCGTCTCCGCGGTAATCCTGGCATGGATTGGGCAGGGACTGCTGTTCGGGACGGTGCTGGCGGGTCTGACGTGGCTGTTGGTTCGGCCGGTACGCGGTCGGGCATCGCCGACGTTGGAGGTAGCGTTATGGTCGATTGTGCTGGTTAAATTCCTCGTCCCGACGGGACCGGGGTGGTCGCTGTCGCTGGCCAGCACCTGCGAGAGGTTGTCTCTGCACGCGCCACGTGGACTGGCCCTCGGGGGGGACGTCGAGACCGGCCTCACGGCTGGAGCCGCAGCAACGGCGGATGAACAAGCGCAGAGGGGGCTGATGCGTGGCTCGCACCTGTGGCCCTGGACGACGATCGTCACCGCGGGATACCTGCTTGCCGTGGTGGGGCTGGGTGTGATCCGGATTCGGGGCTATTACGCCTTCCGCGCCCATTGTCTTGGGTTGCCGGTCGCCGATGAGGCCACGCGAGAGCTGGTGCAAAACGTGTGCCGCCGACTCGGCGTGCGACGCGTACCACTGATCCGAATCATTGATGAATCCCGGGCGCCGTTCGTGATGGGATTGCTGCGCCCGTTGTTAGTGTTATCCCGTCGCCAGTTCGTTCGGCCGGACGAGCTGGAGACGGTAGTCGTGCACGAGGTCACTCATCTCCGGCGGGGTGACATGTTCGTGCGTTGCCTGCAATGTATCGCCGGAACGGTTCTGTTCTTTTGGCCGGTCGTGGCGTGGGTGAACCGGCGGATCGACCGCGTGCGGGAGTATGCTTGTGACGAAGGGGCCCTACGTCACGGGCGGCTCACGGCGGGCGATTACGCACGGTGTCTGCTGAGTGCGGGGCAGCCGTTGCCAGCGCACCGCTTCAACTACCAGCCCGCGTGCATGGCCGGCAACCCCAGCACCATCGAAAGGAGAATTGACGTGATCCTGACGCTACCAAGCGGCCGGACCCGGCGGCCGATCGGGGCCCTGCTTACAGCGGTGGTTCTGTTGGCCTGGGGCGGCTTCACGCTGACAGGTGTTGCCCAAGACAAAGGCAAAGCCAAGGCCAAGGCCAAGGGCAACCAGGCGGAGTACACAGCGACTGAGAAGAGTATGAGGCTGCACGCTCAGAAGGTCTATGCCCGCGTGAATGAGTACGCCGCGGGCGATCTCGACGGCAACGGCGAGGTGACCAAGGAGGAGTGCTGGGCCTTTGTGACGGCGGCCGTGCTGCAGATGCCCGACGCGGTGCTGAAGGAGTATCCGAAGGCGGACTCCAACAAGGATGGAAATCTGGCGCTCATGGAAGCGTACCTGTTTGTGCGCGGCGATGACGTGATCAAAGGGTTGCAGAAGAAGCAGCAACCGGAGATCGAGGCCGCGTTGAAGAGCGGCGACAAGGAGCTGGCCAAGCAGCTCAAGCAGGAGACGTACGCCGCCGAGATGGACGCCTGGCATTTCATCTTGGACCGTCGTGACGTGCTGCTGGACATGATGAACGGCGAGCCGAGTGTCGAGGATGTCAAGATGGTCGCGGCGAAGATGGCCAAGTTCGAGGCCAAGGACCGGTCGAAGAAGCTGGCCGGGGCCGTCGGTGAGCTCAATGACATGAGGAAGAAGGCGGCCGCGCTGCGCGCGAAGGCGGCCGAGGTCGGCGGCGACCAGGCTGCGAAGTACGAAGCCAAGGCGGACCAGCTGGACCAGCACGCGGATCAGCTCAAGGAGGGGATCGCCAGGAAGCTTCAGGACCAAATCGCCAAGCTGGAAGCCGCCGGTGAGCAGAAGAAGGCGGATGAGCTCAAGGCCAAGCTGGCGGAGTTGGAGGACCTATAGCCGGCACAGATCGAGACCGGCTTCTACAGAAGTAGTTTGTCATCCGATCGATGGTCGTGCGGAATATGGCGCAGATCTTCGACCGGGGACGCAATAAGCCCGTTGCCCCGCGGAGCGTGGGTGCTCCGTGGGGCGACGGCAAATTGGCCCCTTCTAAACGGCCATGAGGCTGTGCGTGACGCATCTCTGAGGACATGTCTGATCAGAGCAGCAGGCATGCCACCCGTTTGCGCTGAATTGAATTGCTCCTCTCAGGTCTTCGGAAGTACAATCCAACTGGTTCCAGGCATCGGCCGACGGAAGATGGTGGCGATCGACGTCGCGACAGGAGGTCGGCTATGAGAATCGAGGAAGCGAGCGCGTCCACGGTGGCGGATCTGTGGTTGGAGATGGAGCAACGAGTTCTGGCTGTGGGATTCCTTGAAGAAGGCGCCCAGATCCTGGCTGCGGCTCTGTACGGGCAATTTGAGGAGTCGGTGGTAATTGGCCGGGTCTTTGTCACCGTTCCGTTCGGCGAGCTGCCAAAGGCCAACGAGCAGTTCGTCCGGGGTCTGGTTGAATCCGTGGGGGCCCCGGCGGACCTGAAGCAAACCAGTCCGGTCCTCTCACTGATCGGAACATACGGACAGGACGAAGAGTGGCGGGATCGTCGGCGATCCAAAGGCTACGTCGGCATCCCCCTGGTATCTTCCTCTTTCGTCGAGGCCATCCCGATGATTTCAGGCCTGCTGAAGGAGCTGGGTATACCGGTTGACCGGGTTGACAGTCACGACTCGGAGATGATCGTCAACACGATCGGGAGCGCCGCGGGCCTCTTCTTCGTCGAGAACGCCGCGACCGCAACAGACGCCCAGGGAAGAAACATCATCGCGGCGCAGAATTTTGTGGCCAACTACGACGTCAAGAGCATCTTTGGGGTCGGGGGAGCGTACCCGACAGGCCAAATCGGGGTCATCGTGACCTTCTGTCGCAGCCAGATTCCCCGCATCGTGGCAGAACGGTTCGTCACCCTGGCTGCTTTCTTCATCAGCAAGACGGCGGGATACGTCGAGCAGGGCAGGATCTTCAGCGACTGACCGATTGGGCCTGGTAACCGTGGGAATGGCGCCTACCGCTTGGCGCCGGGAACTCCCGAGCGTGTGGGCCATTGCGGGGTTTCGGAGGGATACGCGGGCTTTGTACGCAGGGCTCGCGCGCCGGACTGCGCTTGGGCGCCCCGTTGGGGCTGTGCCGACAGAGCGACCCGGTTGTATCCGCGATCTAACGTAGGTCGATTGTCGTTTCCACGTCCTTGGCTCGGGGGCCGGAGAAGCGGACCTTGGCCTGGCCGCTGCCTTCTACAATCCATTGGAACGTGCGGTGGCTGTCGCCGGGGATGCCGCTGTCGATCCAGAGGCGCTCGGGTTGGTGCTCGACGAACTCGAACGGGGCGGTAAAGCGGTCGTGCAGCGTGCCCCCGGCGACGACTTTCAAAGCCGGGCCGCTGATCTCGAGGAAGTCGCGCGGACCGTATTCGCGCTTGGCGGCCTGGGCGGTCGTGGTTGGGATTAGCCGCCGGTTGTGGACATCCACGCGCACACGCCACAGATTACCGCCGAGGGGTTTCACCTCGATATCACGCACTTCGATCAGGGGCATCTGCTCGGCGTGGTACATCGTGAAGGCGAAGTTGCGGTGGCACATCTCTTCCAGATGGAATGAGGGCGGTACGCGGCTGGTCATCTTCGTCCAACCGCCGAGCTCGACCTCGCCGTAGACGGGGTGGTTGAACTTCTTCCACGGGACGTAGGTCTGGCCGAACATCAGGTGGTCGTTGAAGTCGAGCCGCTCTTTCTGGCTGGCGCGCTCTTCCTTCATGTAATACTTGCTGCCGGTCCAGAGTTCGTTGGTGAAGCTGATGATGCCCAGGTCGTCGGCGGTCCAGTTGATCGTGCCGCCGTGGACCGTGTAGAGGCCGGACCAGATGACGAGATAGCGGTAGTAGGGCAGGATCTGCTCGCCGCGCGCGGCGAGCTTGTCATACACGCGGATGTCGGCGCGCGCGTAGTTGGTGTATTCGGCCCCGGGGCTGCGCAGGATCATGCCGCCGCTGTTGTGGTAGGACTGGGCGGCGGCGATGTTGGGGCGGGCCAGGATGAACTTGGCGACGGAATAGTTCTCCGGAATACTGAGTGGGTAATCGCCCGAGCCATGCTGAATGTAGTCAGGCTGCCAGTCGCCCGGCCAGTTACGGTTTGGATCATACCCGCCAGGGCCATCCTCGTTGACGCGGCCGTCGCCGTCATCGTCGATGCCTTCCGAGCCGAGGCGAGTGTAGCGTTTGAAATCGCCCTTCTGCTGCGGATCGACATAGACCATCAGGCGGTAGTCTTCGGGCGACTCGCGGTATCTGCCGTTGGGGTCTTCGTGGCGCATGCGCAGGATGAGCCCATCGCCGTCCAGGTCGTTCGGCGGATCTTCGTCGAAGAGTCCGTCGCCGTCGTTGTCGGTGGGTTTCTGGCCGCCGCGGGATGAGTTGGCGCTGTTGGGTTTGTCGAACCAGTAGGCCCGGCCGTCGGGGTTGACCATCGGGACGAAGTAGAACGCGCAGCGGTCCATGAGCACGGTAAGCTGCTCGACCTTGCCGTAGCTCTTGGTGAGATACCAGATCGTGTAGAGGACGACCTCGGTGCCCTGGACCTCGTTGCCGTGGATGTTGGCGTCGATGTACAGGGCCGGTTTGCTGTGGTGCGGGCCGGTTTTCTCGATATTGAGCGTCAGGGCGACCATCTTGCGGCCCTCGAAGCTCTCGCCGATGGTCTCCAGCGTGAGCATTTCGGGATAGGCCGTAGCGAGCTTGTCGCAGATTCCGAGCACTTGCTCGTAGCTGTAGAGCCGGTTCCAGGCGATCTGGACTCTGCTGGGATACTGGTAGTTCTCTTGCCCCGAAGTCGCCGGGCTGAGCACGCCGGCGAGCATGAATGCGGCAAGCACGAATTGACCTGCTGAATTAAGGTTGGATCGCACTATTTGGCCTCCGAATCCGGCTTGGTTTCGCGCAGAACGATGGTGGCTTTGAGTTCTCCGTAGACGCGGTTGAATGCTCGAAACTCGAGCGTCTCCCCGGTTTCGCCGCGAATCAGCCATTTCCACGAGGCGGTGCCGCCGCTGCCCGGCAGGTTGTCGGCCCGTTCCTGCGGCCGGCCGCCGATGAGACGTTCTTTCTCTACCAGCGGCCGGATGGCAAAGCCGGGCATGCGGATATGTCTGGCGATGGCGGGGTGAGTCGGCAGATAGCCGTCGTTGACCAGGGCCGGTTCGACCTGCCAGACGCCCCCGCCGAGATCGTTAACTTTCGCATCGCCAAATTGCGGAGCCGCGAGCAGTTGTGCAAGTTCAACCAGAAAAGCGATCTGCTTGTCGGCGATTTGGTCGAGCTGGTCGGCCGGCGGCGTGGTCTTGAAATACGGCGCGAAGCCGCCGATCTCGACCTTGCCGAGCGTGGGGTGATCGAACGGCGTCCACTGGACGAAGCCTTCGCCGCTTCGTCGCTCGTCGCTGTACTTGAGCCAGCGCTGGTTGACGTCGGTGGACTCGACGTGCTGCGCGAGCGGTTCCGCCGCAGGTTTGCCAGGTCCGGCCTCAGGGGCGGGGCGGCCAAACCGGCGTTCACCGCGTTCGCGACCCATACGCCGCTCGCCGCGCGACGCCTCGGGTGGTCCCGCGCGAGTTTCCGTGCGGACCTCGATGCGACCGCCACGCATTCTCTGAAAGAACGCGCGGGCTTCCTCCGGCGTGGGTTGACGGCCGCCGAACTCCTCGCGAAAGCGGGCCATGATTGTCTCGCGGTCGAGCGCCGGTCGCGCATCGGATTGCTCCGCCGCGGTTTCCACAGTGCTTTCATCAGGCACAGGTCGGGTCCGTCTCCCGCGGGGACCTGATCTCGGCTGGGTGGTGGGCTGCGTTGTGGGTTGAGTGCTCGGTTTCTCTTTCTCCTCGCGCTCCAGTGGCCACCAGAGGTTCGTGGCAAAGGACAGGACACCGCGCTGAGCGTAGATCCAGGAGTAGAAGGCGCCGTCGGCCCGGCACCCGGGTGACTCGCTCAGGCCGGTGGCCTGCTTGTACTTCTCGCTGATATGCTCGTAGAGCTTCACGTCGCCTGGGTGCAGATCGCGGTAGGCGCGCTTGGCCGGACCGCGCTCCTGGCCCTTGGGCACCGTCACGATGTTGTCGTGCCGGCCATAGGTGATTGCCGCGGTGATGTTGGGGCGGTCGACGACGAATTGAGCCAAGGCGCGGTTTTCGGGTTCGCAGAGTTGGTGGATGCCGGCGGCCTTGGCGCCGGCTTCGAAGAGATGTGGCCAGTTGCGGTCGTCGTCAACGCCGCCGGGCCCGTCTTCGTTGATCTCACCATCGCCGTCGTCGTCGATGCCTTCCAGGACCAGTTTATAGATGCCGCGTTCGCCCTTCGTGCGCTCGGCCTTCTTCAGGAAGCGAGGCTCGTCGGGATCGACGATCCACTCGCCCTCCGGGTCGGGGGCGCGCATGACGGTGATGAGCCCGTCGCCGTTGAGGTCGTTGGGGCCGTCTTCATCGGCCACGCCATCGCGGTCGTTGTCGATGGGCTTGGTGTTGACGCGTGCCGCGCGGCGAAGGGGTTCGAAGAACGTTTCGACACCGTCCGGATTGAGACGCGGAACGACATAGACGGTGCGCTTCCTGAGCATCGTTGCGAGGTCACCGTCGGGCTCCTCGCTCAACGCCGTGACCAGCCGCCGGGCCACATTCAGCGCGGTCTCACTCCCGGCAGGATGGTCGGCGTCAATTCCACCCATGATGAGCAGGGCTTGGCGTTGGTCAGGCGGAACATCGCCGACGGCGGCCACGCGGAGGAGCCAGACCTCGCGTCCAGCGTGGGTTGTCGCGATCGATTGCAGCGATGCAGCTTCGCCGGCCGCCTCGGCCAGCCCACGCAGCATGCCGGTCATCTCGGTGAAGGTGTGGTAGCCGGTGCTCCAGTCGCGCGGAGCGATTGGTTGAACCGCGCCTGTCTGCGGTGAGCGCATGACCTCCGCCGCATTACTCTGCACCGCCATCCGACTGGGCTGCTGCGCATCCACCGCCGGTGATTGGGACTGCGCGCAGCTCGCAGCAGACAAACACAAGCCGATTCCCGCTAGGAGTGACGACCACGCCATTTGAACCTCACACTGAGTGCATAGGGTACGCGTCCGGGCCCACCCGGATCCCGGTTCGGAAGCGAGATTGTAGCGTAAGCGGACTCCTCAGGCCTCGAGAAAAAAGCATCTGGCTCTCATCGGCCCGCTGGCACGTCAAACTCCACGCGGGATCAGGCTTCTGATATCCCTTTAGCGTTGACTTGGCGGGCGCGGCTTGGGACCTTCCTGCTGTACGGACACGAGCACCCTTGCCCGGCGAGGCTGCCGGCGGCTCGCTTGCTGCGCGTCGTCCTCGGACCGATGTGGCGTGAGCGTCACTTGCGTGGGTAGCGTGTCATTCCGAGAAGCCCTTCGACGTTGCTCAGGGTGAACTCCGCGCCGAGGAATCTGGCCTCGGTCGCGCGATTGAGTCAGATTCCTCCGCGCGTCCGCCGTCGGCGGACGCGGTCGGAATGACATCTGGGACGTTACCCGCTTTCCTGGCGCTCACCCACCGGCGTGTGCACGCGATCTGCGGGCGTGAATTCTTACGCACCATCGGCTAGATTCCTGCTTTGTTCGGAACTACAGGGCCGTTGGAGGCGACGGTTCGACGAGGGAGTTCAATATGATCAGTGGCGAAGGCAGATTCGGTGTCGGGATCTGCGGTCTGGGGTTCATGGGGCGGACGGAGTTTGCGTATTGGCGCCGGCACCCGCAGGCGCGGCTGGTGGCCGTTTGTGACCAGGACCCCCGACGCCGGGCGGGCGACTGGGCCGACGAGGTCGCCAACATCGACGCGCGCGAACGGCAACGCGTGGATATGGCCGGCATCAGTAGCTATGCCGAGCCGGACGAGCTGATCAAGGACAAAGCGGTTGACGTGGTGGCGGTCACGTTGCCGACCGCGCTGCATGCTGACGTGACCGTGCGGGCGTTGAGGGCTGGCAAGCACGTGTTCTGCGAGAAGCCGATGGCGCTCACGGTAGGGGGGTGTGATCGGATGATCCGGGCGGCTGAAAAGGCTGGTCGCACGCTGATGGTCGGCCAGTGCATCCGCTTTTGGCCACAGTACGAGGTCGTCAAGCGGATGGTGGAGGCGGGGGACATCGGAGCGGTGCGCTGCGCATCCTTACGCCGGCTGTCCCGTCCCGCGGATTGGTCGCACGGCAACTGGATGATGGACGCGTCGCTGAGCGGCGGAGGGCTGCTCGACCTGCACGTGCACGACGTGGACTTCGCGCACTACCTGCTGGGTGTTCCCGAGTGGATCGATGCCCGCGGCAGCCGAGGTCCTTCCGGCGGAATCGACCACGTGGTGGCCACGTACGGCTACCCGGACGGCCGCTACGCGGTGCTTGAGGGCGGCTGGACGTTTCATGCGCCCTGGCCGTTCGAGATGGCGTTCACCGTTCAGGGACAGACCGGCACGCTGGACTGGAGCTCGGTCCGCGGCGCGGACGTGTTGCACTACGCCGGCGGCGACGAGCCGCGCCGGATTCCCGTCAGCGATCGCAATGGCTGGCTGCGCGAGCTCGACTACTTCGCCGCCCGCCTGCTGGCCGACGAGCCGGTCGCGCGGTGCACGCCGAGCTCCTCGCGCACGAGCATCGCGTTGGCGTTGCTCGAACGGCGTTCGATCGAGCGGGGGCGCTCGGTACGGGTCCCGGCGAGCCTGCGGTAAGCCGGATGAACGGCCGGCGTCGCTCACCCACCTGCCGATAACCGTAAGCCGGCAGCGCTTCGGTGAGGCAGGGACAGGCAATTCTGCGATCGTGGTCCGAAAAAGAGGCCGCTCGTCTGTGCTGCGCGTGAAAGCGGCGCCGATTCGTCAGGGCGGCTTGATCGACCTTTCATCAGTGGCCCTAGAATGGGTTGATGAGGCGAGCGGGAAAGATAGCAGTCTGGGTCGTCATTCTCTGCGGCTGCGCGAGTCGGCAGCCGTTCGCGATCATACCTGGGCCCGGGGCCGGGGCGTCGGGCGGCTCGGATCCGCCGGCGAACCTGGCATTGGGGCCCTCGGCCGAGCTCGGCCGAATCGCGGAGCTCTTTGTGTACCGTTCCTCGTGGCCCTCGGTGCCGATCGGCTATCGTTTTGATGACAGGTCCTACCACACGGAGATCACCTACGACGATCAAGCGTTCTACGAGCGTCTCGGCGGGGGGTATTTCCGGGCGGCCGAGACGATCCGCAGCGGCGTGCTGGTGCGCTAGGACACGCTTTTCCCGGGTCTCGGGCGGGAGGAGAGGGCCGATGACTGCCGGATCAATTGGTGTAGGGTTGTCATATTGTGTGTTTTTTCGGACGCGATAATTTCCCAACAAAGTGAGCTACAACGCGGTGGAGCCTGCGGAGAAGCAGGCCTAGAATCACACGGGCTCTTCGGAAGCGAACTATCCCGTCCGAATGTTCTGAGGCTTTTTGTGGGGGCAGCTTCCAAACGTGATGTGTGTGGGCTGATCTCGAGACTCAAATGGATCGGAGGAAGTCATGAAACTGAAATCAGCGCCAATAGCCGGATGCCTCATGCTCACATTGGCCATGGGGCCGAACATTGACTGCGACGACATCTTCCTCTCCAGCCTGGTCGATGGGCTGTGGTTTGCCGCCTCGGTGGGCGTGAACCAGGCCGCCAACGCCGCAAACGGTGAGGCCGGCCAGCCGGCGCCCGGTGCCCCCGGCGAGCCCGGGCTGGACTGCTGGGACGTGAACGACAACGGGGTCGAGGACGCGGAGGAGGACGTCAACGGCGACGGGGTGTGGGATGCGCTCGATTGTCAGGGACCGCAAGGGCCGGAGGGTCCAGAGGGTCCGGAGGGTCCTGCCGGGGCACCTGGTGAGGCTGGCGAACAAGGCGAGAAAGGTGACCCGGGTGACACGGGTGACCAAGGCGACCCCGGCCAGGATGTCACCGGCGTGATCGCTCGCGGCGTAATCGGGGCTGACGGCACGCTGCTCAGCGGTAGCGGCGTCCAGTATGTCGAGCATCCCCAGTTGGGTGTCTACTTCATCGGGATCGAGCTGCCCGACGAGTTGCTGCCGGCCGATCCGGACGAATTCGGGACGTTGATCACGATTGAGTTGAACTCGATCGGGGGTGATGACGGCCTGGCCGCACTGCTGTTCGGCTACTACGAAGTCGAGTCGATTACGGACAACATCCTGCGTGTCCAGGTGCAGATTCGCACGGTCACCAACGCGTTGCGTAATTCCGACTTCACGATCGCGGTTGTCGGTCCCTGAGGGGGCGAGTGTTTGAGCTACCAACGGTGCGGGGCGGCGTTGTTACGGGCTCCCGGCAACGTCGTCCCTTCTTCTTGCGCGCGATGCCCATACGCAGGCAACCCGCCGCTGCGTGGGGCGGCTCAGCGCGGGGTCGCGGCGCGGCGCGTAAAGACGAACACCGGCTTGTTCGCCCAGGCGATGCGGCTCAGCTCGTGCCGTTTGAAGTAATAGCACATCCGCGGCCGGTAGTACGCGTGCCACCAGGCGTCGCGGTGCGCCTCGCCGTCGTCGGCGGTGAAAACGAGCCACTCCGGGAGCTGATCGGGGTCCAGGTCGGACGGTTCGGTGGGCGGTAGCCACAGCACGCGACGATGGGCGAAATCCAAGGGGGGGACGGCGTAGGGGGCCGGTTCCTGCAAGACGCCGATCGCGTCCGCTTCCTCCGCGTGCTTGTGGATGAAACGCGCCGCCAAGCGGCGCGATTCCCTTTCGCCGCGGGCATCGAAACCGAAGGAACGGGCGTAGACAGGAGCGCGCGTGGCGGCGACGACGGCGACGGTGCCGAACAAGCCCCAGAGCACACGTCGTTCCCACAGTTTCGCCAGCACCCACCCGGTCGCCACGCACAGCAGCACGCTCGGCAGCAGCAGGAAGCGGGCGAACTCGGCCGGTTTGCCTGCCCCGATCGCGACGCAGAGCAGCAGCATGCCGACGCCGCTGATGCTGGCGATGAGTGTTTCCCGCCACCATCTACGCAGCAGGATCACGTAGCCGACCAGGCCGACCAGCGGCACGCCCCAACCGGCGGATTGCACGAGTAACCGGCCGACCCGGGCGGCCCCTGCCCCGAAGCCCCCAAACGTGTACATCGCGGTCGAGTTGGCAACGTTGCTCGCCAGCGATTCACGATTGAACAGCAGGTTGTACGGGATGAAAGGGTTGGTCAGTAGGTAGACCAGCAGCACCAGACCGCCGGCCAGCACGAGGTGCCTGGCAGCACGACGCGTGTTGTCGCGACGGGCGACGAGAAGCGCCGGCCACAAGAGGGCGGCGGCAACGCCCGTTAATACCAGCCCGAACGCATAACCGCTCGCCAAGCCCATGCCCACCGCGTCGCGCCGGCGCCTGTGCGCGTAGTAGTCCAGCGCGCACAAACTCGCCCAGAGCACCAGGCAGACCGATGGCAAGTGCGGCTTGGCTTCCAGCGCGGCCGTGAAAAAGACCGGACAGCAGGCCGCGCACACCAGGGCGATCCAGCCGGCCGTGCGGCCGCCGGCGCGGCGCGCCAGCCGGGTCACCGCGACCAGCGTCAGCGCCCCGAAAACCAGCGAGACGAACCGCGCCACCACGTAGAAACGGGCGAACTGTTCCGGCTCGGCCAGGTAGACGCCGATGTCGGAAGTCAGGTGCGTGAACCCCAGTAGCGACGTCAGGCCGACCACGGCCCCGATCAGGTAGATGTAACCGCCGCCGTATTGGTACAGCTTGGGATCGAAGTCGAAGCTGCGCGGGTTCATCTGCTGCAAAGCCATGAACGTGATGACTTCATCGGGCTGGCGCGAGTAGAGACGGTAGCGCAGCAGTATGTCCGCCCGGGCCTGGTCGTCGGCCGTGAGATCCACGATGCGGTCAGTCTGCGCCAGTGGGTCGAGGTCGGTGTCGGCACCCGCAGCGCGTCTTCGACGTTCCTCAGCTTTGCCGGCGGCATCGTAGCGCTCGGGGGCCCAGGGCCCTTCGTCGCCGAAGAGCAGATCGTCGGTTGCCGACGTGGGTAGACCCCACCTTGTCAGCGGGGCCATGCAGACGGCCCATAGGAGCAAGACCTGCCAAGTGCGCACGCGTCGCCTGGCGCGCGCGGGGCGCGGTGTCGCGGGCTGACCGGCTGTAGGCTGGGTCGTGGTCACATCAGTACGATATCGAGCACGCCGAGAATGCCCAGCAGAAGTCCGACCACGCCGTTGACCGTAAAGAACGCCAGGTTGACGCGGCTCAAGTCGCTGGGGCTGACCAGCGCATTCTCGACGATCAGCAGGACGGTGACGCAGCCGACGCCGACGTAGTAGAGCGTTTCCAGCCCAGCGACGGTCAGGCCCACGCCGATCAGTGCCGCGACGGTAATCACGTGGAAGGCGCGGGCGAGCCACAGGGCCGAGGCAACGCCCATCTTGGCCGGGATGCTGTGAAGCTTCTCTCGGCGGTCGAAATCCACGTCCTGGCAGGCGTAGATCAGGTCGAAACCGGCGATCCAGAACATCACCGCAAGCATCAGCAGCCCGGCCGGCGGCCCCAGCGTGGCCGGGCTGATGGCGATCCAGGCTGCCGGCGGCGCCAACGCAATCCCCGCCCCCAGCAGCAGATGCGACCAGCGGGTGAAGCGCTTGGTGTAGGAATACAAGCACAACACGGCGATCACCGGCAGACACAGGATCAGCGGCCAGCCGTTACCGTACAGCCACAGGAAACCAGCGCAGCACGCGGCAAGAACAGCGCACGCCCCGGCAAAGAACGCCCACGCGGCGGCGATGCTGATCATGCCCCGGGGGATGTGCCGCCCGGCGGTGCGTGGGTTGCGAGCGTCCAGGCCGGCATCGACGATGCGGTTGAAGGTCATCGCCGCGCTGCGCGCCGCCACCATGCACAGCACGATCAACCCAAGCTGCCCCGCCGTGGGTAGCTTCGGGTGGGCGGCCAGGAACGTGGCCAGCAGCGCGAACGGCAACGCGAAAACCGAATGGCTCAGCCTGATCATCTCCCCCCACCTGTGCACGTTGGAGACGATCGCGGCCACGGGACTACTCCGTCTGGTCGGGGTCCTGCGCCGACGCCGCCCGTGCAGACTCCGCCGGCTCCCAGCGAATGTCGAGATCGTGGGGCACGCCGAGCAGGTCGAGCACTCGGCCGACAACGAAGTCCACCAAATCGTTGACGGTTTTGGGCAGCAGATAGAAGCCCGGGCTGGCCGGGCAAATGACGGCGCCCGCCTGGCTCAGGCGCAGCATGTTGGCGATGTCGATCTGGCTGAGCGGCATCTCGCGGTGCACCAGGATCAGCCGCCGGGCCTGCTTGAGCGTCACGGCTGCCGCCCGGTCGATGAGGTTATCGCCCAACCCGCCGGCGACGCTGGCCAGCCGGTTGCTACTGCACGGGCAAATGACCATGCCGTCGGTGAGGAAGGAGCCGCTGGCAAGCTTCGCGCCGATATCCCGGTACGCGTAAAGCGTCGCATTGGGAACGGAACGGCCGACGAGGGTCGCGACGGTGAGCTGGCGCAGGCCGAGCTCGTCCAAGAGCAGCTTGCGGCCCGGCGGCGAGATGATCAGGTGCAGGTGGGCGTCGCTGTTGACGATCTGCTGTGCCAGGCGTTGAGCGTACGGGGCACCGCTGGCTCCGGTGATGGCCATCACGATCTGCTTCACGGTTCCACCGCGCGGGTTGTGGCCGGCTCGGCACGGGGTTCCAACAGCTCCAGCCGCTCGGCAGCCACCTGTCCCCAACAGGTGCTGGGGAAGCGCGTGGCTAGCGCGCGCATGCGTTCGATCCCGCCGGCCCGCCGGGGCTCATCTTCGCTGCCCAAAGCCTGGATCTCCAGGTCGGCCAGGCGGAACATGGCTTCCGGCAGCGCGTCGCCGCTCGGGAAGCGCCGCGTGCAGGCCTCGAGCTTCTCAGCCCGGAGCTGCTGGTCGGGCAGCGTGCTGGCCCACAGCACGACCAGATTGTCATACAACAGGCTGTCGGGGTAGCGGGCGGCCAGGCGCAGCAACTGCCGGTGGAACTGCGCGCGATGCGGGTCGAGCGCCGCGAGCTCCTCCAGCGGTCGGTTGCCGTACCTGGGGTCGTTGCGGTTCGTCGTGACCAGCTCGTGCAGCCGCTGCACCTCGAACAGACAGGGTTTCGGCTGGAATTCGAGGCTGCTCTCCGGGGGGGCGGCGTGGAGCAAGCCGCGGGCCGGCTGCGTGGTGCCGAGCTGGTCCAGGGTTGCGGCTCCGCGCTGGCGAACGGCGCTCAGGCGCTCCAGGGCTTGGTCGATCTCTCCACGGCGTAGGTGCAGCTGGGCCAGCCGGAGACCGGCCGCCATGGAGAGCGGCGATTCCGGGTATTGCGTAAACAGCGGGGACCAGGCCGGTGCGGACTGCACGTGCGGGAAGTCGCTGTAGAGTTCGCGGCGGGGCGGGTTTTGCATGAATTTGCGGCGATCGAGGCGCGTGTCGAGGATGCGGGCCTGTATGTAGTAAACATTAGGTACATAGCGGCTGTGGGGATGGTCGGCGATGAAGCGTTTGCAGGCTTCGTACACGTCGGTTCGGTCGGCGAGGAACTCCGCCAGCAGCCGGGTCCACAGCGGGCGCTTGAGCGCGTCGATGTTACCGCCCCACAGGTCCAGGAAGTCCGGGTGATACGGACCGAAAGGCGTGCCCTTCATGGTCCCCACGACGATCTGCTGGATTAGGGCGCTGATTTTCTCGCTGGTGTCCTTGGCCGGCTCGACCGGCTCGAAGCGCTGCGAATGCGGACCGTATTCCGCCTCCAGCACGCGGTAAGCCACCTCGTCGGGCCCCACTTTGACGTGGAAGAGGATCAGTGGCGCGGTAAACATGACCGCCACGACCGGCGCCACCCCGCCCGGACGGTAATTCACCAACCGCGAGATCAGCAGAACGATCCCGGTCATCACACACGCGGCCAGGATCGTCAGAACCCACGGCGCGGCCAGCAGCGAGGCTTCGGTCGGCGAGGCGTACGAGATAAGCTGGTCGGTCTCGCCGCGCGTCGCCAGATAAAGGTATAGCACCACCGGCAATATGCCGAGCAGGGCCGAGCCGAAGCGGAAGGACATGCGGAAAGGCCGGACGGAGGCCAGAATGCAACTGCCCGTGAGCGTCACCGCCATCCCCGGCATGTGCGCGAAAACCAGCACGGCCGCCACGAACGCCAGGGCGCTCACGAAGCGGTAGAGGATTGATACGACAATCGGGACGGCGACCATGGACGCTAGCAACAGGCCGAGCACGACGCCGTGCACGGGGGTCTGCTCGACGTTGATGGGGTAGGTAATGAAGTCGTTCAGGCTCTGCGTTTGCGCGCCCCAGAAGCGGGCCGGGGCCAGATAGCTGGACAGGGAGAAGTCGAACGGCTTGGCGAAGTGCAGCCAGTGGGTAAAGACGCACAGCCCGCAATACAGCAGCAGGTTGACCAGCAACAGGATGGTCGCGCGGATGCGGTACTTGGGCTGGGTGCGCGACCAGACATCGACGATCTCGGGCCGGGTCGTGCTGCCGGCCGGGACGCCGGTCGGTCCTTCACCGACCGTAGGAGCCGGTGTCTCGGCGGCTGCGGGCCCCGGGTCGTCGGCCGCCGGTTGTGATTCAGCGGACGCTTCGCCCATACCCGGTCATACTAGCGGTTGGACCGGGGGCTGCAATCGTCAGCAGGCCGGCAGCGGCACACGAGACCGGCGGGCGTTCACGGCGACCCTTCCCGTGGTCGGTGCGGCAGCCAGCGGGGGACGCGGGCCAGGTAGTCAACGTACGCTTGGCCGAAGCGCTTACGCAGCACCGGCTCCTCCAGGAACACCACCTGGCAATGCGCCAACGGCAGCGCGATGACGAACAGCAGCAGGATGCCGGTCGAGGAGAAGGCCAGCGCTTCGCCGAGGACCATACCGACCAGGCTGGCCGCGATCGGGTTGCGAACCCAGCGAAACGGGCCGCTGGCCACGAACTCCTGGGGCGGGTCGAACTCGACGTAGGCGCCCCGGCCATGCCGGCTCAGCAGGAAGGAGGACCAGACATACGTCACGAGGAAGATGAGGAACAGCACGACGCCAGCCGCCCGCCACCAGCCGATCTCCACGTGCCAGCCGGGCAGGTACACATCAACCCGGTACGCCAACCACGGCAAGCCGGCCAGGACTGCCGACAGGAAGAACACCCCGTAGAAGAGCATCCGTAGCGGCAGTGGAATACGGTCCAGTACGCGGTGTAGCGGACTATCGGTGTGGGCGGGCGCTTGGGCGACCTCTCGTGATTGCGTGTTCACCAGCGCACGACGAAGCCGGCGGACATCCACTTGCTGGACTCGACGGAGTGGACCACGGCGATCTGTCCGGGTTGGAGCTCGCCCGTGCGAGCTATCTCGTCGAAGTGCAGCAGGATCGACGTGCCGCCGCAGTAGCCCGTGTTCTGGGCGCGGAACTTCATTCTCTCCACGCTGGAATTGAGCCGCTCGGCCGCCTTCTCGATGTAGTCGTTGTAAAGCTGCAGGCCGGGGATGGACCAGACGAAATGGTTCACGCTGCCCGGGTCGATGTCCAGCGATTCCAGCATGCGCAGCACGCCGTCTACCAGAAACGGCCCCGCGTTGCGGCCTACAGCGCTGAAGTCCTGGTCCAGGTGGTGGGTGCCTCTCTCGAACACGCCTTCGATCTGGCTTGCACACTCGACCAGGTCGCTCACACCGCCGCCGGCCGTCATCCCCGGCTGGCGTTTCCCGCCGACCGATTCGATGAACGTGCCGAGGACTTCCTGCGGCACCGGGTCACCCCGCTCACCTTCGACCGCTTCGAGTACCAGAGCCCCGCTACCGTCGGCCAGGATGTAGCGCAGCGCGGCCTGGGTCTTGGTCATCTTGGCTTGGTTGAAATAGCAATTGCGCAGGTAAACGCTGGAGAGCTGGGAGTGGGCGATCAAAGCGGTCTTGTAGCGTCCCAGCCGCAGGGCGTCATAGGCGAGCTGAACACTCTTACCCACGCCGGAGCAGTTCGAGTGGATCTCCATCTCCGCGCACTGCTCGATCCCCAGGCGCTCCTGCAGGAGCGTTGAAGTCGGCGGGGTGGACTCATCGTAGGTGGGGGCCGAGAAGGCGAGCAGATCGATGTCGTCGGGCTTGCGGCCGGCCGCCTGCAGCGCCCGGCGGGCCGCTTCGTCGGCGAGCGAGGCGAGCGTGTGCGTCAGGCGGTGCGTTTCCGGGTCGATCGCGAAGTGCCGGTAATGGACCCCCCCGCTGGCCAGCATCCGTGCGCCGACGTTCTTGATGAACGTCTGCACGCGGGCGGGAGCACCGTTCAGCGGACCCAGGATGTCGTCGATGCGATCGTTGGGGATGGGCTCGTTCGGCAGGAACGAACCCGTCCCGGTAACACACACGCGATTCAGACCTCGGTTCATGCGTTTCCTCTTGTGTCCGCTGTCGCAAGCCGCGCCGAGCGCAGCGGTCAACTGCAGGATATTAACCCCTTATCATTTCCCAAGCTCCCGGGGCTGTCAACCGAGGCGGGCGGCAAAGCCGTCGGCGGCGCAGAATCCCCGACGGCGCCCGCCGCCGTCGAGCCGGCAACCTGCTTCTGTGTGTCGGACGGTCTCCCAGGGCGGGGCCCCTGGACACCATGCGTTGCCCCGGCGTCAAAGCCCCGCTAGATTCTGACCAGCGGGAGGCCCGAGGCTCGTGACGGACAAGGTGGCTACTACGATCGCCGCAGGGCCCACCGAGAAGGTGCGCACGGTATTCGTCATTGGCCCGCCGCGGACCGGCACAACCCTCCTGGCCCAGCTCTTGGGCGGCGGGCCCGGTATTCTGTCGCTGAGCGAACCGTTTCTCGTGCATGCCGTCGCTCCGCACTGGAGGTTGCACCGTTTCCTCTGCCGCTTTCAGAAATCTGCCGGCCTGATCCGCGTCCTGCCGCCGCGCGTCTGCAGCGCAGATCGCCTCTTCGCCTTCTTGTGCGAGTTGGCGGCACGGAACAATCTGCCGGTGCTGGCCGTCAAGGAGACTTTTCGCGACATCGCCAGGGATTCGGCGTGGGACAACGTTGAGCTGCTGGACCGCTTCGTCGCGTCCGGAAGCCGCATGGTCGCCATCATCAGAGAGCCGTATGACACGACGGTTTCCACGATCAAGCTGCTCCGCGGGGTCGTCGGCTTTCGCGGGTGGCTTACTCGGAAGTTCGTCTTCCCCAACTGCCCAACCTTCACAGACACCGGCCGGCTCGTCCGCTGGATCTCGGCCAACTGGGTACACTGCGTCGACTGGGCCCGCCGCCACCGCCTGACGATCGTCCGCTATGAGGACCTGGTGCAAGATCCCCACGGCTGGCTCCGCAGCATCTGCCAGCAGTGTGACCTGTCCTTCGACGAACGCATGCTCGATCACCACCACCCGCGTACGGCCTTCGGTGGTATCGGCGCGGTCGAGGTCCTGAAGCAGCCTCCCCAGCCGGTTCACAGCCGCTCGGTCGGCCGGGGCCGCAAGCTGACTCCCGAGCTGTCGGAGATCGTGCGGGCAACCTGTGCGCGGCGTGCAGCCGAGTTCGGCTATGATCTGTGACGGTACCGGGCGAGCGGCACGATCCTGCCGGTTCGTCCACAATCGGGGTGCGGCGAGGGTGGGAAAGCTTGTGGCGGGCATAATTCGGTAGCCAGTGGGCCGGCCCAGGTGAAGCTCGCTGGGTAAAAACGACAGTCGAGCAGAGCGCCAACATGGTGCGTGCCAAGGCAACAGACAAGCTGATCGACAAGCCGACCGACCCGAAGGCGACCCCGAACGGTCGCCGGCCTTGGATGCTCGTGCTCGCGGCCGGGCCGATCCTGCTGTTCGCGGCCGCGGTCTCTTATGGGGTTGCCGAACGTCACTCGTCGACCGACACGTGGATCGCTTTGGCCACCGGGCGGTACATCCTGACCGAGTGGAAGGTCCCGCTGGTCGATCCGTTCAGCTACACGTTTGCCGGGCAGCCGTGGTTCAACCAGAATTGGCTGAGCCACGTGCTGTTCTACTGGCTGTACGATCGCATTTCGCCGTCGGCCGTCATCCTCGGCACCTGGGTTATGAACGCCCTGATGTTCGTGTTGGTGCTGGTGGCGATCCGGGTACGTTCCCGGTCCTGGCTGGCCTCGTGGATCGGGGCTTCGTTCGTCGCGCTGGGCGGTTACGGCTATCTGAGCGCCCGGCCCGCATCCGTCGGCTTCCTGCTTCTGGCGAGCCTCATGGCGATTCTCTCCGCCTTGTCCGCACCGACGCTGAAGAAACGCTGGTGGCCGGCGCTTCTGCTGCTACCGCTGTTCGGCGTTTGGGGCTGCGCGCACGGAACCTTCTTCTTCGGCTACGGGCTGGTGGGGCTGTTCGTCGTCTGCTGGTTCGTCACGTGGATTGTCAAGGCAGCAGCAACACCACCGGCTGCGCGCCACGCCGCGTTGAGGGCCGCGCTAACAGCCCGTCAGGTCGCCCTGGTGGTCGCGGTGAGCGCGCTCGCTGCGGTGCTGAGCATCATCTTTGGCCCGTATGGGTTCGAGAACTTCACGCACCCCCTGAAGGTTGCCGAGAGCGAGGTCTTTCGGACCGTAAATGAGTGGAAACCGCCCTACGAGTACGCCAGGTATCCGCCGGTCTGGGCTTTCTGGGCCTCGCTTGGGGTCGCCTCGTTCTCGCTGGTGGTGGCATTTGTCACGTGGCTTCTAACGCCGGCGCTCCGCGAGACCGGCAAGACCGCCGGCCCGCACGTGAAGGTGCCTCAGGACGCCCCACGGATCGGCTTGTTCGACGTCGCGGTGGTGTTGCTCGGACTGTACATGGCGTTGTGGGCGCGGCGCTTCGCCCCACTGTTCTACATCCTGGCCGCCCCCACGATCGTCACCGCGGTCGTGCTCCTGATCGCCCATGTGTCGCAGCCGGCGCGACGCTACTGCCGCATCGGCCTGCTGATACTGGCGTGGCTGTGCGTGCCGCTGGTCGGTCGGTATTCGGCTTTGAAGGCCCACGCGGATTTTGTTGCTCCCTATGCCGACCGCCCGGAGATGGACCTGCTGGAGCGCTCGGTCCGCTACGAGCGCGTGCCGGGCTCGGCGATCGAGTTCCTCAACAAAAATGACCTGCGGGTCAGTCTGATGACGGAGTGGACGCTGGCCGGCGTCGTCATGGTTCAGGCCCCGAACGTGAAGGTCTTCATCGATGGACGCTCCCAGCAGGTTTACGACGAAACGCATTACTTGAAGTACATGGCAATGCTGTCGCAGGACGCACGTACGCTGGAACTTGTCATGGAGATCCTGGATCAGTCAGGCACCGATGCCGTGCTCCTCAGGAGCGGGAGGACAACGGTCAGACTCATGCAGACCCTGGCAGAGAGCAATGACTGGACGGCCGCCCTGGATACGCCCGGTCGCGCTTGGGCCCTGTTCTTACGGCCGAGCTCGCCGGCCTTCAAGCAGTTAGTCCGGTTGGACGGCGCGGGTCAGGCGTGGTGGCCGAGTGTTCCGCAGGCGGAAATCTTCCGCGGAAACCGGGCGCAGCTTATGGATCCGCCGGATTACGATCGGGCGCTCCAGCATTACCGCGTGGCGGTGGGTCAGAGCCCTGCATTCGGGCTGACCTACTATCCCGAGATGACGCGGCTTTGGATACGACAGAACCGGGCGCAGGAGGCCGGTACGTACTTTCAGCGCGAGGCCGATCGATTTCGCACCCCCGTCACAGGTGGGAACGAGAGAGTGCGTCGCGCCCTGTTGCAGCAGATTGACCAGTGTGTGCAAGTGCTTCGCGAGGCCGAACTGTCCCCGCCGGGCTGATCCGCCGTGGTCGGTCGCCGTGCCGGCAGCCAGAGCATTGGCAACGACGTGGCAACGGAGCTGGCCTCGTTGCGCGAGTGCAAATGGATTACTATGCCAGCAAGGAGTTAAATGATGAGAGCACCATGCCTGTTCGTCTTGATTAGCAGCGGCTTGTGGTTCGTGTTGGCCGGGGGCTGTTCTTCTTCGCCCGATCAACAGCCGGCGGTTACGACCAAGCCGGCCGGCGTACCAGCTCCCGCGACGGCCCCGGCGCCCGCTGGCGCCCCGGCGTCGATTCGCGTGGGTGCCTGGAACATCGAATGGCTGGGCTCACCGGAGCGCCGTTCGGGGCCGGCCGAGAACCACGCGCAGACGTCCACCGCCCTGGCCGAGTACATCCTCGAAAGCAAGGTGGACATCCTCGGCCTGGCGGAGATCGCTCAGAACGTCGAAGACCGACCGGGGACCAACGCTACCCTCACCGCCGCCCTGCGGCTGGTCGAGCAGCAGACGGGTGGCAAGTGGCAGCATCGTCTGTTCCCCGCGCGCAGCGGCCGCAACCAGTGCTGCGGGATCGCCTGGGACACCACCAGGGTTACCTCGCTCGATGAGCCCTGCCCGATCACCCAGCCGGAGCAGACCAGCCTCCAAGGCAAGCCGCTCTGGTCGCGCCCGCCCTATGGGCTCACCTTCTCCGCCGGCGAAGGCCTGACTGACTTCGTCGTCATCGTCATCCACATGAAGAGCGACTACGGCGGTGACTTCTTCCGCCACCGGGCCGAGGAGGCCGTCCATTTGACTCTTGATTTGCCGGGCGTCATCCAGGACGGCGACGTCATCATCATCGGCGACGCAAACTGCGGGACGCATGGTGAGCCGGCGGTCGCCGCGATCGAGGCCGGCGGGTTCATCGACCTTAACGGCGACGACATTGCCACCCACTGGACGTACGGCGCCTTAGACCGGGCCTTCGTTCCCGAGGACCAGCCCGAGTTCGCCGACCGCTACTTCGAGGTGTTCGGCGACAGCTTCATCAACGCGCACGGACTTTCGATCGAGCAGTTCAAGGTGGACTACTCCGACCACTTCATGGTCATCACGCAGGTCACGGTACTGCCGGACGACGATTGAGCCGGCCCGCCGGCCTCCCCGCGCGCGAGCAGGGCCGACGGCTAACCGCCGGCCCTGTCTGTCTGCACAATACGAACGTGCTGCCGAGACTGCTGACTACGGCACGCCGCAGCCCCAGTCGGCCAGCAGAATACCCAGGTCTTGCTGGTCGGTATCGCCGTCGCCGTCCAGGTCGCCGCCGTCATCGAGTCCGTACGAAGCCAACAGGATGCCCAGATCGGCTTGGTCGGTATCGCCGTCGCCGTCGAGGTCGCCGACGCACACCGACTCGCAGTCGAAAGCGCTCACCGAGAACGCGTCGACGCCGGCCTCCACGATGGAGCGGTCATTCAGGTCCGACGCCTCGAAGCGAACCTTCACGAAGGCGGTGGGTTCCACGAAATCCCCGGCGCGGAACTCGTGCTCGATCCAGTCGTGGGCGGGCGTCTGCGGTCCGATCACCTCCGCCTCGACCCAGTTGTCGCCGTCGTCGTTCGAGACATACGTCTTGAACAGGTCGTTGTTCGGATCGCTGCCGACGTCGTTGGTGTACCACAAGCCATAGTGGACGATGCCGTCGGTGTCGCTAAGGTCGATCGTGGGCGAAATCAGCCACGTGATACCGTCATCGATGTCTTCCTGGTAACCGTTGCCGGTGACGAAGCACTTGCCGGAACCATCGTAGTCTTCCTCCGGCTGACCGCGCGGGCCGCCGCCTTGTGACGGAACGACGCGTATCCAGGCGCCGGCGCTCAGGCCGGGGGAGTTCTCGACTGTCCAGCCCTGGTCCGTCTCGAAGTCGTCCTCGAACACCACGGGTAGGTCGTACGCACTGTAAGTAACGAAGGTCGAATCGGGAGCGTCCAGCGGGTCGGTCTCCGTCTGGCCGCCGAGCGTTTCTGCGGAGAAGTAGTACCGCACGGTCTGCCCACACGGGACGGCGGGGAACACGGCGTCGTAGACGTTCTCGACGACCTCGTTCATGGTGCCTTCAGCGAAGCCGTCGCCGGCATCGTAGAAGAAACGCCCGCTCCCGGGAAGGGGCCCAAAAATGTTGGGCAAGACGACGACGCGCACGCTTGTGCCGCCTGTGGGCTCGATTCTGAGGGGATGACCACCCGGGTACTCGAAATTGAGAACCCGCGGAATCATGTTATGCGCGTCAAATCCGGCGAAGATCTCGGCGAAGTGCGGCGTCCCGTTGCCGATGTCGCCGTCATCGTCATCGAGCGTCAGGAAGTCGATGGTGATGCCCGGGTCGATGTCCGTCCCACTGTGCAGCAGGACGCTGTTGATGGTCAGGTTGGAGATGATGTCGCGGTAGTCGTCGGGGTAGCTGGGCAGGAGCTCGGTGCGAGTGCTCCAGACGCAGCCGGAAAGCAACTGGCCGCAATAGTGAATCTCGCCATTGCACGGATACTGCATGTCGTTGTCCGCGTCGCGGAGACCGGAATCGCAGTCGTTGTAGAAGCCGACCGCCAGCGTTGATGTGTCCGTGATGAGAACGCCCATAGAGTCGGCGATACCCTCGCCGTAGGCACCCTGCCCGCTGCCGCCGGCGGACACCACGTGGTGGCCGTACTCATGGTGGACCACGGTGGTATTGGCGGTGTTACTGCAACCCCCGCCGGCACGGAAGAAGCTGATCGAATCGCCGCCGTAGTACGCGTTGCAGTAGTCGTCGATGTTCACGTTGACCGTGAAGTTCGTCTCATTCGCGATCACCGGATAGTCCGGGTTGTAGGTCAGCACGAAGTCCCGAGCCACATTCGCCTCTACGTACGCGTTGACCTCGGCCCGTTGGAATTCGTTGGTGTTGGCTTCATTGTGGATAAAGTTGGCCGGGCCGGGCGGGGTGACGCTCTGCTCGAGCACCGTGTCGCCACCTCCCTGGTTGTACACGCGGAAGTACTGACCGCGCACCGGCGACTGGACCGTTACGGACGTATCACCTGCGTTCGGAATCACGAAGTCGCCGTTCGCGTCCGCGTACGTGGACGAGCCGTCAACGATGTTCACGTACGCGTACGGCATCACCTCGAGCTCCTCGTCCTCACAGATGTCGGCCCCGACACCCTGCGTCGCCATGCCGCTCACGTTTCCCACCACGTCGGTGAAGACGATCATGTCTTCCTGATACAGGATCTCACCGCTCGCCGCCTCAGCCACGAAAAGCCACTTCTCGTACTCGGCCGTAGCCGGCATACCGTTGTCGGCAATGAATACGACCGCCACCGCGGGCGCGACCACCATGTCCTCCAACCCGGCCCAGATGACCAATTGGGCGTCCGTGAAGTTGACCAGGCTGGGCACTCGTTCGAGCGCGGCAGCCTGAGCCGCTGCCTCATCGATCACACTCACCGTCGGGACGAAGCCACCCAGGTCCCGTAGGCTTGACGCGGCCAGCACGAGCGGACAGGCCGGCTGGTTCAGAACGAGCAGCCTCAGGTCGCAACGGAAAACGGGGATACCTCCACTGGTCTGCGTGAAGTAAAGCAGCGTGAACTTGTACTCGCCCGAATCGGGGTCGTACATCACCGGCTGCGTGTGCCGAGCGTCGCCGAGCAGCGCGTACGGTGCCAGGTCAGCCACGGCAACGCCGAATATGTCCGCATGCTCCGACACGAACGCGTCGGCAACGTGCTCGGGGCTGTCGCCGAACCCGAACGACGTGCCGTAGATCCTGGTGATCATCTCACCAGAGGTGTAGAAGCCGACAACCGGGTACTCGCGGGCGAGTTCTCGAGCACCGACCGAGAGGTCGTCTGCCTTGGCGTCGGCGCCAAGCGCGCCCGCGCAGATTCCCAGAACACAGACTGCTGCAGCACAGCGTAGGCTGAGTTTCATTGGATGCCTCCTTTTGTGCATCTTGGTCTGAAGGATTCCCAGCCTCCCTCAGGGTGGCTGCCTGTTGTCCATAGTAACGGTTGGATAGGCGTCTTGCCAGTCAAAACTCGTCGGCGTCCGTGCGCAGGAACAGGGCCGACGGTGACCGCCGGCCCTGCTTGTCTACACGCTTCAAGCGCAATTGCGAAACGGGCGGCTACGCCACGCCGCAGCCCCAGTCGGCCAGGAGGATGCCCAGGTCGCTGTGGTCGGTGTCGAAGTCTCCGTCCAGATCGCCAGCGCAATCCTCGGGCCCAGATCCGACGCAGCCCCAGTCCGCCAGCAAGATGCCAAGGTCAGAGTGGTCCGTGTCACCGTCGCTGTCGAGGTCGCCCACGCACACCGGTTGGGGAATCGCCAAGCCCCGAATACTGCCGAAGTCCCCACTGTACAGCGTCGTGGGTGACCCGCTTCCGTCAGCGTTCGCCGTCCAGATCATATCACCGACCGATGTATCGAACTCGCCCAGGAAAAGTGTGCCAGTTGCCGAGTCGATCTCGATGGCGCGGAGCTTACCTCCGTTGTCGCCGAACAGCACCTCTGGCGAGCCCGAGCCATCGATGGGAGCCGCCCAGACGCTGTCCAGGTCCACCCAGTAGATCATACCGCCCGCAGGGTCGATGGCGATGTCGCGAGCTTCGCTCGCCAGGTAGAGCAAACGGCAACCGGATCCGTCGGCGGCGCCGACGAAGATACCAAGGCTGTCTAATCCGCCGAAATACACGAGATCGGCGGCGGGATCGTATTCGACCGCCACCGGATCTTCCCCGTAGAGCATCGTCGGGTGAGTGGAGCCGTCAGCTGGCCCCACCCAGAGCCCCAGCCAATGCCTAGTGAAAAAGACCCGGCCGTTGGCCCCGTCGACGGCGACGCCGTGCGCCTCTGCCGAATCCTCGAAGGGGTCATAAACAGAAGAGGGCGTTCCGGTGCCGTCCGCGTTGCCGCTCCAGAGCTCGTCGTTGTTACCGGTCCCCCAGAAGAGCTTACCCGCGGACATGTCCCAATCGATCCCGACAGGACCGCAGGCGTCGGGGCCTGCATTCGAGAACAGCACGGCGGGACTCCCGCTCCCGTCCGTTTCGGCCACCCAGATCTCATTCGTTTCCGTGCCTGTGAAGTACAAAGACTGGGCCTGGAGCAGGCCCGCGTTGGCGCCCAGCGCTAATAGGGTCAGGATTGTGATTGCTTTGCACTTCGTCATTCGATTCCTCCTCCTTGACCCGGGCTGCTTCCAGAAGTCCGATCCGCCTGATACAGGCCTCAGGCAGCCCGCCGGGCTCTCTCTCTGCCTTTGAAGCCGTCTGACAAGCGGAAGCGGTTCCTCCTCCCCCCCTTCTCCAAAAACTAGTATAACCGGTGCCCGCTTGCGGTACAAGCCCGTCGCGAAGTTTTTCTCGGCGCCGACCTCACAGCCAGGCGATCCCCGCGGCGTCTGGAGAGCGAAGCGGCTTGTGCACGTAACTTCTTTACCCCCCGCTCCTCACCATAGACCGGTGAGACAACGCGAAGCCTGAAGAAGGGAGGGGCATCCGCCCTAGCATCTGGCGAACTGCTGCACCTCTGATGGCCGACGGATGCCCCCGACTGGAGCGCCAGTCCGAGGAGGTCACGGCGTGCACCCAACGGTCGCCCACGAACTGAGCGAGTTCGTTGACCGGTGCGCCGTTGATGCGGGCAACCACCTCCCGCAGGTAGGCAATCGGGTCTCAGCCAGCAGTGTTGCTGGCGCGCCCGATAAGCCGAGGCGGACTTTCTGGGCAAGCCGGGTGTCAAAGGCTCGGACTGCACTGGGGAGCCACCGCCCGTGGCTACCTGGCTAAACGGGTGTGACTAGAATTCGTGGCAACCACGTGTTTCCCGGGGCAGGACCCGCCCTGACAGCCCAGGAACGGCGGTGATCGAGCGTTGGCGGCCCCGTTGCCACCAGCATTAGTCAGACCCGGCTACTATTCGGGCGCCGAGCCTTGACACGGGGTGGGACCGTGGGGTATTATGACTATTTGAGCTATCTATGGGGTAGCTTGGTCGCATCTCTTATACGTGGAGGAGGAGATAAAAATGAAGGAACTCGCTTGTTTGCTGGTGGTTGTCGCCAGCTTCGCCGCAGCCAGCCCCGCATGGGCGGGGCCGATCAGTGAGTACTACATCGTGGACGGCGACTCGGGCCAGGTGAGCGTCGTCCAGGGGAACAGCATCATCCGAACCTGGACGACGCGCCTCCCCGGCGAGCAGATGCCGATCGCCGTGGGTGGTACGGTCCGGATCTTCGGAGAGCAGCCCGGGTACTTTGGCTCTGAGTACGATTACAACGGCAACTGGACCGGCACCGACTACCCCGACGTCGGCCCCGAGGGCCAGCGCGTTGACGGCACCACTGACGGCGTCAGCCACAATTACCTGGCTGCGTGGAACGAACTCGGCATCTGGCAGTACGATCGCGACTGGGCGAATCCGGTCAGGTTGTTCACAGCCGACGGGCCCACCGGCGTCACCTACGACACGACGACCGGAAACCTGTGGGTCATCGAGCACGACCGCCAGACCGTCACCGAGTTCGACATGGCGGGTAACCGCCTCAGTTCGTTCGGGTTTAGCACGCCGAGCGGCTGGATGGGCTGCCTGGCGTACGAGCCCGCGACGGACACGCTGTGGGCTGTGAACTTCTACTCGGACGATATCTACCAGTTTGACAAGAATGGGAACGTCTTGGAGAGTGTGCAGATTCCCGGCCTGACTGGTTACAGCTGGGGTGGTGAGTTCGTCATCCCCGAGCCGGCCACATTGTCGCTACTGTCGCTCGGATTGGTGGCCTTGGTGCGTCGGCGCTAGCAAGCCGCCGATGAATCTGGTTTAAGGCGTCAGAGACCGACCCTAACGGGCGGCATGATGAAGCTACATACATCTCGCCCACGGGTTCCGCTGCGCTCCAGCCGTGGCCATGCGCCTGCGCTCCTCCGGAGCGGAATGCTCGTGCCCCGGATGCTGGCACGCCTGACGGCACGCCGCCGATTCTGTCACGGACCCTGGGGGACCTGAAACCTGTTGGCGGAGCGCGGCCCGGGCAGACGGATGTGTACGTAGGAGGACGACGTCAGTAGCCACGCCGCCAGGCCCGCGTCCCCGTCGTGCCGCACACGGGCTGCGCGGCAGCGTTGGGGCGTCGATTCAGCGCTAGCGCGTAAGATTGCGTTGGCCCGCCGCTCAGGGCGAGTCGTCAGACCGTTGCTCTGGCTGCGCTGGGGCTTCCGCAGCTTCCGGCGCGGTGGTAGCCTCTTCGAGTTGTTCTTCGGCCGGCAGCGCTGCCTGATGGGCTGGCGTGGCGTCGTGGTCATAGCCGAGGACTTGCCGGCTGAGAACGCCGTCGCTCTCCATTAGCGTGCACGGCGGCGTGACGATCGCACTGACCGGGAGCATGAGCCAGTTCAGCGTGTAGCGCGCGTAGCCGTAGGGCATCGCCACGTAGTCCTCCCAGCCGAGGCGGTAGTCGCTGCGTCCGTGGCCCTTGTCCTCGAAGGGGTCCTCGGAGTAGAGCGGCCAGTGCGTGACCGCCCCGCTCTGGGTAGAGACCGTGGCGGCCTCCCAATCACGATGGCGCAGCTCGGCCGGCTCGTAATTTGCCCGGATGTCGCTTTCGCTGGGCGATTCCAGCTTGGCGTCCACCGACGGGCCGTCTTCACGCCATTGGTTCGGCACGTGGGCGCAGCCGAAGAGAATTAAGAATAGCGGATTAAGAACCGCTAACAGAACCCCGAGCGCGAGCGAGGGGCCCTGCGAATACGCGGGCGCCGCAACCGGCCGGTCGCTGGCGCTCCCGGTTCTGTTAGGCGCTCTAAGAATAGCGAGTTGGCCGAGGGTACGTCGCGCCCTTTTCACGGGGTTACTCCTCGCGGGGTTGATGGATGGCATAGTTCGATGGTTCCTTGGTGATCATGATACTGTGTGGGTGGGATTCTAGCACGCCGGCGGCGGTGATACGCACGAAACGCGCGTCGCGGCGCAGCTCCCTGACGGTGGGTACCCCGCAATAACCCATCCCCTGCCGCAGCCCGCCGACGAGTTGGTACACGTATTCGGCCAACGGCCCGCGGTAGGGCACGCGACCCTCCACCCCCTCGGGCACCATCTTCTTGGGCTGAGCGTCGGATTGGGCGTAGCGGTCGGCACTGCCCAGTGCCATCGCGGCCGTCGTGCCCATCCCCCGATACTCCTTGAACCGCCGCCCCTTCCAGAGCACCAGGTTCCCCGGTGACTCGTCCAGCCCGGCAAACAGCGACCCGATCATGACGCTGTGCGCGCCGGCGGCCAAGGCCTTGGTGACGTCACCGCTGAAGCGGATGCCGCCGTCGGCGATGATTGGCACCTCGTTGCCGGCCGCCTCGGCTGCCGCCAGGATCGCCGAAATCTGCGGCAGCCCCGCCCCGCTGACGACACGCGTCGTGCAAATCGCCCCGGGCCCGACGCCGACCTTGACCGCATCCGCGCCGGCGTCGATGAGATCACGCGTGCCGTCCGCGGTGACAACATTGCCGGCGATGATCTGGATCGAGAACCGCTCGCGCAGCGTCTTGACGGTTTCGAGCACGGCGTCGCTATGCCCATGGGCCGTATCGACGGCCAGCACATCGACGTCAGTCTGGATCAGGCGCTCGGCCCGTTCGTAGTCGTAGACGCCGACGGCAGCCCCCACCAGCAGCCGGCCGCGCGCGTCCTTGCAGCGCCGCGGGAACTCACGCGAGCGCTCGATGTCGCGCATGGTGATCAGTCCGGCGAGCTTGCCCTGCCCGTCCGCCAGCAACAGCTTCTCGACCTTGGCCCGGTTCAGGATGGCTTCGGCGTCATCGAGGGTGGTGTGTGGCGGGGCCTTGACGAGGTTTTCGCGGGTCATCACCTCGGCGATGCGTTTGTCGGAGCTTTCGAGGAACTTCAGGTCGCGCCGCGTGAGGATGCCCACCAGCGTGCCGTCCGCGTGCGTGATCGGTATGCCGCTGACGTTGTGCAGCCGCATGGTCTCCTGGGCCCGCTCGACCGAATCCTCCGGCCGCAGCGTGACCGGGTCGAGGATCACGCCGCTCTCGGAGCGTTTGACCTTGCGGACCTCGCGGGTTTGCTCCTCGATGCTGAGGTTTTTGTGGATGATGCCGATGCCGCCTTCCTGGGCCAGGGCGATGGCCAGGCTGCTTTCGGTGACGGTATCCATCGGCGCGCTGACCAGCGGGATGTTGAGGCGGATCTCCCGCGTCAGTTGCGTGCCGACGTCAATGTCACGCGGGTGCATCGACGCGCGCGCCGGCACCAGCAAGACGTCGTCAAACGTGAATGCGTCGCCAATGATCTTCGCCGGATGTGCCTGCTCACTCATGTGTCGAGATGATACGAAGAGTCTCTCAGCCGTCAAGCCCCAAGGCGTGGGCCGTATTCTGACGCGTGGCACTGTCCGGCGCCGGCGTTGTCCCGGGGGCAACGCCTGCCGGCAACGGGCAGGTCTCCGCTAGCCCTCGGCGCCGTGGCCGCGGAGCAGCTTCATCACTTCCGCATGCCCCGGTTTGCTGTAGCTCCGGCCGATGGAGTCCTTCGCCCAATCCAACGGCGTGCGGTCCTTGCGGTCCTTCACGTCTACCTTCGCACCGGCGCCGAGCAACAGCTTTGCTACGCCGGGCGTGCCGAGCCGAGCGGATTCGTGCAACGGCGTCATCCCGGTATGGGTGCACGCATGTACGTCTGCCTCGTGACGAATCAGAATCTTGGCGATCTCCTCCCGCCCCCAAAACGCCGCGACGTGCAGAGCAGTGCTGCCGTTCTCGTCCGTGGTATTCACGTCGGCCCCACGATCCAGCAACAGCGAGATGGTGTCCTTTCGGCCCAGCTTCGCCGCGTAGTGCAGAACGGGGCCACCGGGCTCCTTCTGGTTGGCGAGGGCGGCGTCACCTTCTAGCAAGGTACGGAGCCGCTCGACGTCACCCAAGGCGATGCTGCCAAACAGACCAAGCGGGACACCATGAGCGCGCAGCACATTGATCACCCGGGTGTACCTGGCATTGTCTGCCCTCGTATCATCCGACTCAGGGCGAATCTTCGACGCCGCGGAGGACATGGGTGTCCACCCGGTCGTCGTTCGTGCGTTTGCGTCGAGCCCCTCCTTGAGGAGCAGTCGAACCATCTGCTCATGCCCAGCGAAAGCAGCGGAGTGGAGGGCCGTGAAGCCAGTGTCGGTACGGAGCTTGGGATCGACGCCATGGGCGAGAAGGAGCTTTGCCGACTCGACGTGACCGCCGTGGGCTGCCATGTCGAGCAAGGTGTAGTCCGGAGGGACGCCCATCACGTTCACGCGGATGTTCGCGTCGGCACCGGCATCGAGGAGCAACTTCACGACCGCCGGGTGTCGAATGGCCTTCACCAATGGCGTCTCCTGCCACAAGCCCTTCGCGTGAACGTCAGCCTTGTTCTCCAGCAACAGCTTCACGATTGGTGCGTGCCCCTCCTGGGCCGCCCAGTGCAGAGGCGTATAAGCGTACTGGTCCCGAGCGTTAGCTAGCTTTGCGTCCTTCTTCAGCAACTCTCTGACGCGGTCGCTACCGTTGAGGAAGATGGCTGAGCGAATGTCGTAATACGCCCCCGCCGCGATCAGCAGCTTTGCGACGGCTTGGCCATGCGGTGCCTTCGGGTGGGTTCCATATCGGGCCGCCTTCTGCAGCACCGTGTCGCCGTACGAGGTTACCGCCTCGATGTCCGCGTCGTGGTCAAGGAGCAGCTTGACCATTTCTGGGGCGGTCGCAAGATGAAGCGCCGTGAAGTTGTTGTAAGCTTGCGCGTTTACCTCGGCTCCCTGCTCCAGCAGCCATCTCGCCACGTGCACGTGGCCGTAGCGGGCCGCAACATGCAGGGGCGTTCGGCTAGATCCATCTCGCGAGTGAACGAGGGCAGGATTGCTGGCCAGCAACCGCTTCGCTTTTTCGACCTCCCCTTTCTCCAGAAGGTCGTGTATCTCGCCCGCGGAGGCGGTGCTGGCGAGTATGCTCAGCAGCACACCAAAAAGTGGACCCACTCGACACATCGGCTCGCCCTCCGTGAGGGTCGCACATACGTGCGCCGCAGCCTTTGAACCCACGTCAGCGCATCAGGTGATCAGCCGGCCAACCACTTCCGTATTCTATGCCAATCGGCTTGCAGCAGCCCGCCAGACGCGCGGGAGCCCGAGGGCATTAGCGTGGAGTCCCGCCCCCCTGAGCTTCCACGGCCCATCATTCCCCGCCGACAAGTAAATCCGGGGCCAGGTAGAGCATCACCATGGTGCGGGCGTTGAACAGCGAGTGTGCTAGCACGCACGCCGTCAGGGACCGGTAGCGCACCCGGACGTAGCCCAATACCACACCCATCGTCACCAGCGGCAACATCGTCTGTGGTTGGCCGACGTGCATCAATCCGAACAGGAGGGCCGACAGCCCGACAGCAACCCAGGCCCGTCGCGTAGCGGTCCAGATGGCACCCAGCAGCACACCGCGAAAGAGCAACTCCTCGGCCACCGGGGCCACCGCGAGCGCGACGATGAAAAGCTGCACCGGCCCGCGCCAGTCCCATTCGCTGTCGTGCAGGGCTTGCATGGCGGGGTGGATCGGCAGCACGCCGTCCGGGTTTAGCCATTGCCACGCCACCTGGTCCATCTGCAACTGAACGGTGCACAGGGGTATTATCACCAGCGCCGCGACCACGCCGATCCACAACGTCCCCGCGATGCCGACCCGGCGGTCCGCTTCGCTGGCGAACGGCCGCCGAGCCGCGAGGATCACGACCATCAGCGCGCAGGCTAGTAGCTTGGCCGCGGCGTCGGCGCTTTGCAGCGCGTGCCAGCCGTGAGAGCCGGGTGTCAACAGGGATTCGAGGTCGAAGCCGGTTCTCAGACCGGCGACCAGGATCTGCTGCGACACGAAATACACCAGCAGCACGGCCCCGACGTGCAGCAGATTAGGCCCGGCGAAACTCCAGCCGTGTTTGGCCAAGGGGTCCCGCCAACGGCCGCGGCGGAGAAGCTGGATCAGCACTGCCACGACGGTCAGCGCCCCGGCGGCGTGCACGCCGATGTTAATCGCCTCGACCGTGTGCGGGTTCATGTTTGACGGGTTCGCTGCTGGCCCAGCTCTGATCGCGCCACCGGTCGGGTGAACGCGGACCGCGCGGTCGCCGCGCTCTAGGGGTTCGGTCTTTCGCCGGAGGCATCAGTCTCATTCACCGGCTGTTCGGGCGCGACGTCTGCCTGGGGTGCCGCCTCCAGCTCGGGCTCCGGAACGGAGATCTCTGCCGCCGGCGGTGCTTCGGGCACCGGCGGTGCCTCGGACACCGCTGGTTCGAGGGCGTGCTCCTCCGCCGGCGGTTCCATAGTCGCTTCGGCCACGGCTTCACTCGTCTCGCCGGCTTGGTGGCCGGCTTGGGCAACCGCCAGGCCGTCCGTCCCGGCGGCGGCATCCGGTTCAGCGACGTACGCGGCTTCCTCAGGGGTGGCCTCGGCCAGATCGGTCGGCGTTGCCGCCTCGGCTTCGCCCTCCTGCACGCCGGCCGCCTCCAGCTCCGCCTGGGCCTTTCGGGCGGCCTCGCGCTCCTCTTCCAGCCGGATCACCTCTTCCCCGGCCGCCTCGACGACGCGCTCGGCGAGCTCGCGGGTGATCTCGAGCGCGTTCACGAGCTCCTCGGGACCGATCTCATCGATGTCCGCCACCGAAATGCAGCCGATGGCGATGAGCTTGTCGATCAGCACGTCGTCCACGCCCTCGACCTGTCGCATGACTTCGGCCATGTTCTCGAGGTTCTTGGTGTGCTCGGCCGGCGTGAGGATGTCGATGTCCCAGCGGCTCAGCCGCGCCGCCAGCCGCACGTTCTGCCCGCGCTTGCCGATCGCCAGCGAGAGCTGATCTTCCAACACGATCACGGTGGCCTTGCCGAGCTCCAGGCACAGGGCGATCTCCTGCACCTCGGCCGGCTTGAGCGCGTTCTGAATCAGGATCTGGCTCGACTCGTTAAAGCGGACGATGTCGATCTTCTCGCCGCCCAGCTCTTCCACGATGTTCTTGATGCGGCTGCCGCGCACACCGACACACGCCCCGACGGCGTCCACCTTCGAATCGATGCTGGCGACGGCGACCTTGGTGCGGTAGCCGGCCTCGCGCGCCAGCGTTTTGAGCTCGATGATCTGCTCGGCCACCTCCGGTACCTCCAGCTCAAACAGCCGCAGGATGAACTCGGGGCTCGAGCGCGACAGGATGATCTTGACCTGGTTCGGTTGCTCGCGCACCTCGAGGACGAGCACGCGCAGGCGGTCGCCGATGGCGTGGGTCTCGCCGGGGATCTGCTCGCTGCGTGGCAGGAACCCCTCGGCGCGCCCCAGGTTGACCAGCAGGTTGCCGCCCTCGGACCGGGCGACCGTCCCGGTCACGATCGTGCCACGGCGCCCGGTGTAATCCTCGTAGATGCTGGCCCGCTCACGCTCGCGCGTCCGCTGGATGATGACCTGCTTGGCGGTTTGGGCCGCGATCCGCCCCAGGATGTGCATGTCCACCGGCTTCCCGCCGATGGTGGCGCTGATGTCCCCGCTGGCCAGGTCGAGCTTGACTTCCGCGTCTTCGATGTCGTTGTAGGCCTTGCGCACGGCGCTGGCCATCGCGCCTTCCAGGTCGGCAATGAAACCGTCGCGGTCGATGTTCTTGTCACGGCAGATGCTGTCGATAATCCGAAGCAAGTCCTGGTTCATCGCGAGTTCTGCCTTTCTGCTCCGGCGTCACGATTCGCGGCCATCTTCGTTTGTCGGTCCGAGCGAGGCCCGGCCAGGACCGAGCCGCGATCCCCTCGGCGGGCCGGGACCTGGGCCCCGGCCAAAAAAATGGGCCGCAGCCGCGACCCATCAGTGTCCGCACGCGGACCTGATTCCGGTCTTGTCTGCCGCAGGGCCTGCCCGCTCGGCGGTTCAGCCCTACGACGCGCCGGCCGGCAGGCTCACATTCCGACCTGCCCCACCGGGCTCGAAGAAGTGTACCCGATTCATGTCCACTTGCATATCCACAAATTCGCCCTCCCGGATCCGTTGGCGGATGTCGATGCGGCAGATGATCCGCTGGTGCTGGCGGGTCGAGGCCAGCACGTCCATGCGGTCGCCCAGCGGCTCGACCACCCCGATTTGCACGCGCAGGGTCGTTCCGGGGGCGGCCTGGGCCGGGCAGAGGCCCTCCGGCCGGATGCCGATCGTGATCGGCCGGTCGGCCAGGCCCGCCAACCGCTCCTGATGATCCGGACACAGCATCAGCCGCTGCTCGCCGTCGTCAAACGCCAGCCCCGCGTCCGCGCGCCGTAGCCGCCCGCTGAGGAAATTCATCGGGGGGGTGCCGACGAAGCCGGCCACGAAGTGGTTGACCGGTCGTTCGTAGACCTCAAAAGGCGTGGCGCACTGCTGGACCCGCCCGTCCTTCATCACCACGACGCGGTCGCCCAACGTCATCGCCTCTTCCTGGTCGTGCGTGACGTAGATGGTCGTGGTCTGCACGCGGCGGTGCAGGGCCTTCAGCTCGCCGCGCATCTCGATGCGCAGCTTGGCGTCCAGGTTGGAGAGCGGCTCGTCGAACAGGAACGCCTTGGGCTCGCGCACGATGGCCCGTCCGACCGCCACCCGCTGGCGCTGCCCGCCGGAGAGCTCCTTTGGCCGCCGCCGTAGCAGCTCCTCGATCCCCAGCATCTCGGCGGCCCCGTTCACGCGGTCGCGGATCGTCCGCCGCTCGTGGCGCGCCTGGCGGTATTTGCCGGGAGCGATCACGGCCGCCAGGGGATTGTCCCAGCCGGCGTGCCTGCGGCGCATCATCAGCCCGAAGGCCATATTCTTGTAGACGGTCATGTGTGGGTACAGCGCGTAGTTCTGGAAGACCATGGCGATGTCGCGGTCTTTCGGTGCGACGTCGTTCACCAGGCGGTCGCCGATGTAGATCTGGCCGGCGGTGATGTCTTCCAGCCCGGCGATCATCCGCAGCGTGGTACTCTTGCCGCACCCGGACGGGCCGACCAGCACGATGAATTCCTGGTCGGTGATGGTCAGATCGATCTCATCGACCGCCTTCACCCCGCCGGGGAAGACCTTCGTGACGCTCTGCAGCGCGACTTGTGCCATGGGTTCCTCGCGGCATGTCTGCCCAAGAAACGAATCCGTGTCTTGCCGGTAGGATGAGTATAGGAACAACTCTCTGGTACCGTCAATTGATGGGCGTCGGTACTGCTGGGGGTCGCCGACGTCGGTGTGTTGCCGGTGTCGGCGGCGGGGCGGTATCCTGCCATCGGCCGACAGGTTGGCTGCTGGCACCGCGGGACCGGACACTACCGCTGAGGAGACGCGTGAGGCGGAACGGCTCCAATGCCGCGTAAGAGACAGACGCCGCATAATCCGTGCAAGCGCCACTCCGGTGCGAGCAGGACCCGGGGGGCCACGGATCGGGACCGGCCGGCGGCGAATCCCTTTGCGCAGCTACCAAGCGGGGCCCTCTCTGCGCGCGTCTTCTGGCTCACGCTGGCGGGCTTGTGTCTGGCCGGCTTGCTGCTGCGAGCGGTCATCTTCAGCGAGTACGTCCAGAGAAACCCCATCGCCGAGCAGCCCTGGACCGACGGACAGATCTACTGGTTGATGGCAGAGAGAATGGCCTCCGGCGAGTGGATTGGCGATACGCCATTCCTTTCAGCGCCGCTCTACCCGTACTTTCTCGGCGTAGTACGGGCGCTCGGCGGCGGACTGATGAGCGTATACGTCACACAAACGTTCATGCACCTGATCACAGCGGTTCTGATCGCTTGCGGGACGCGAATCCGCTTCGGGCCGAGGGCGGGGTTGATCGCGGCAGGGCTGTTCCTGGCTCTGACGGAGCCCGCCATGTGGAGCTCACGCATCATGGTCGCCACGCTGCAACTGTTGCTGGTCGCACTGCTCTGGTGGCGCTGGGCCGCACTCGCGGAGCGTGAGTCGCAGCGCTGGCGTGACGTCGTTGTCGTTGGGTTGCTGATCGGCGTGTTCGCACTCAGCTACCCGGCCGGGGTCTTGCTCGCTCCCGTGTACGCGGCCTGGCTCTGGTGGACCGGCGGGCGGCGGGCGGCAGCAACCGGCCGAGCCCTAGCCGGGCTCGCCGGCGCCGTAGTCACCATCGCTCCCGCCACGCTGCATAACGCTTGGGTCGGCGGAGAGTTCATACCGATCACCGCTCACGCCGGCATCACCATGCTTCACGGCAACGCGGAAGCCGCCCAGGGCACCCGCATTCCCGTGGCCGGTATCAGTCAGACGCGACGCTATCTGCACGAATCCGCTGCTGAGGCGTTCCGGCGCGCCCACGGCCGCGACGGGACCTGGCGGGAAATCGACGGCTGGTTTCGAGGCTTCGTGTACGAGTTCTGGACCGAACAGCCCTGGCTGACCGCCAAGCTGTTCGCGCGCAAGTTCTACTGGTTCGTCTCCGCCCGCAACTACAGCAGCCTGATGCCTATCGTCCTGGAGCGCGAGTATGGCGTGGCACGACGCGCGATTCTGGCCCCTTTGCCAACGCCCTGGCTGCTGGGCGCCGCGCTGGCGGCCCTGCTGGTGCTACTGCGCAGACCGGTCCGCTTCGCACCGGAGTGGGTCCTGCTCGCGGTGCCGCTGCTGGTGGTCATCCTATTCTTCTACAATCCGCGCTATCGGCTGCCGACCGTGCCCGTGCTCTGCGGATTGGCCGCCGGCGCGCTCGTTTACTTTCGCCGACTGCGCTACCCCAAGTCGCTGTGTGTGGGACTGTGCCTGCTCCCGTTGGTGCTGAGCGGGGTCAACCACGCGGTCGGGTTCGACACGCCCGACTTCATGCGCGCCTCGTACGCGCCCCTGTTGTCCGCCGCCCATGTCGAGGCCGGCGATCGGCGACTGGCAGAGGGCCAGCTAGCCGCTGCCGAACGGAGTTACCGCGCCGCCCTGGGGGTGCTGTCGGACAACGGCATGGCTCGCCGACGGCTCGGGGCCCTCTATGCGCGGAAGGGACAAGCGGAGGACGCCTTGGCGGAGTTCGGCGAGGCGCTACGCTGCTTCCAGAGCTTCCATTACTTCAACTGGGAGCACGAGCGGGACCTGACCTACCGGCACCTGTACAACGTGTACATTCAACTGAGACACTACTCCGAAGCGGTCGCCGCCCTGCGCCAAGCCGTGAGCGCGCACCCAGGGTATCCGGAGACACGCCTGGCCCTGGCGTGGCTGCTGGCCACCTCCCCAGACGAGACTCTCCGCAACGGTGAGCAGGCCGTGCAACACGCGGAAGAGGCCCGACGGCTGATCCCCCAAGCCAACGCCGAGACTTTCGACGTTCTGGCCGCGGCGTACGCCGAGGCCGGACGATTCCAACAGGCAGTCGAGGTGGCTTCCACGGCGCTCGAGGTGGCCCGGCGCAACGGCCGCGACCTACTGGCCGCCGAGATCGAGTGCCGGCTGCTGTCCTACCGCGATGGGCAGCCGTGCCGCGCGAGACCAGGCTTGATGCGCATCCCACCGTCGGCGTGGTAGCACGGATCACCAGCGGTTCCGTGGATCCGGAGTCGGTCGCGCCCTTGTCTGCGGGCTCAGCTCCGGACGAGTCCTTGCCCGTCTCCGGGCTCGCTTCGCCCGGCATAGCGCTGCCCCGGCTTGTGCGCCGCGCAGATCGCTGAGAGCGCTGAGAACTGACGAACGAGGAGTGACGCGAACGCGCCAAGTTCTTGTTCGGAACGCGGTTGCAGCCCCACGCCATGCGCGTGAACATACGCGCGCAGATGCGGGCGGTCCGCACCGGCTCCGCCTACCGCGAGTGAGGGAACGACCATGAGAAAACAGCCTCCGTTGGCAGCATGTACAGTCCTGTTGGTGTCCCTGGGGGTTTTGCTGGCAGCGGGGCCCGACCTCAGCCTGGCCGCCGAGGAACACCCCCTGTTGGCCATCATGCAAAGCGAGCTCGACCTGTCGCTGGAAAAGCTGGTCGGCCCCGATGGGACCAGACCGTATTTCATGCAATATACAGTCACCGACGAGAAGGGCGTGTACGTGTCGGCCACGCTCGGCTCGGTCATCAACAACACGGTCAATCATTCACGGGTGTTGGACGTGGACGTTCGCTGCGGCGACTACACGCTCGACAACACACACCAGATCCGTGGCGGCGGGTACTTCGGCGGCCGCGGCTTCCGGGGCGGCCGCAGCTCACTCCCGCTCAACGACGACCCGCTCGGCACACGCCACGCCATCTGGCTACGCACCGATCAAGCCTTCAAGTCGGCCGTCAAACGCCTCGCGCAGGTCAAGGCCAACATCAAGGTCAAGGTGGAGGAGGAAGACCCGTCCGACGACTTCTCGCGCGAGGAGCCGAGCGTGCACGTCGGCCCGTGGGTCACGCAGACCTTCGACCGCGACGAGCTCGCCCAGCGCGTACGCAAGTACTCGCAGCGCTTTCGAGCCCACCCGCTGATCTACAGCTCCAACGTCTCGCTCACGGGCGAGACGACCAACCGCTTGGCGGTCAACTCCGAAGTCAGCAAGATCCAGTTCGGCCGCGGGATGTGGCGAATCGGCATTCACGCTTCGACCATCGCCGAGGATGGGATGGAGCTATGGCAGTACGATTCCTTCGACTCCTTGACGCCGGAAGGCCTGCCCGACGACGAGGAGGTCCTGCGGGCGGTGGACCGGGTGATCGAGGAGCTGCTTGCCCTGCGCGCGGCGCCAATCGTCGATCCGTACATCGGTCCGGCCATCCTGGTGAACCGTGCCAGCGGCGTGTTCTTCCACGAGATCTTCGGCCACCGCATCGAGGGCCACCGCCAAAAGGACGTCGAAGAGGGTCAGACCTTCGCCAAGAAGCTGGGCCAGGAGGTGTTGCCGACGTTTTTGAGCGTCACTGACGACCCATCGCGTCGGGAATTCAACGGCATCGAACTGAACGGGTTCTACGAGTTCGACGAGGAGTGCGTTCCCGGACAGCCGGCACACCTGGTTGAGAACGGGGTGTTGAAGACCTTCCTGATGTCCCGCTCGCCGACGCGGGGGATTACGAAATCCAACGGACACGGTCGGCGACAGCCCGGCAGCCAAGTCGTCGCTCGGCAGGGTAACCTGGTGGTCGAATCGACCAAGCAGGTGCCCTTCGAGCAGTTGCGAACCATGCTGATCGAGGAGTGCCACAAGCAGGGCAAAGAATTCGGGTTGATTTTCAAAGACATCTCCGGTGGGTTCACGACCACGCGGACGTGGGGCCCGCAGGCCTTCAAGGTTCTGCCGATCCTGGTTTACCGCGTCTACGCCGACGGGCGTGCGGACGAGCTGGTCCGCGGGGTCGATATTGTCGGCACGCCGCTGACCTGTTTCTCGAAGATCATGTGCACCGGGGACGATCCGGACGTGTTCAACGGCATGTGCGGGGCGGAGTCGGGCTCGCTGCCGGTTTCGGCCATCTCGCCGAGCATCCTGGTCGAGCAGATCGAGATCGAGAAGAAGCAGAAGGCCCAGGACCGACCCCCGATTCTGGACGCCCCGATCGCCGCGGAGAAGGAGTGACGAACTACCGGCCCGCAACGCCCGCGCCCGGCCGAACAGGGAACCTCCACCACGTTGAGGGAATGACGCCATGAAACCGATCACCGCCGTACTGCTGATAGGATTGCTGGTGCCGGCCGCAGCCACGCCGGCCGAGGACCTCAAACAGGAGCTGGAGCGCGACGTCGTGTTGCGCGCCATGGTGGACGAGCTGGCCCGCAACCAGGCGAATCTCGAGCTCGAGGACCTCGAGCGCCCATACTTCATCGAATACGCGCTGGCGGACGTGAGCGGCGGTTACGTTTCCGCCGAGCTGGGGGCCGTAACCGGCCGGCACGAAGGCCGCTCGCGCTCGCTGCGGGCCGACGTGCGCGTCGGGTCATACAAGCTGGATAACACGAATTTCGGCGGCGGCTACGGGGGGTACCGGGGGTCGTTTTACGGTGGCTACGGGCGAGCGGCGGCCATCCCGATCGAAGACGACTACAACGCCATCCGTCAGGCCATCTGGTGGGCCACCGACCGCGATTACAAGAGCGTGGTCGAAGCCCTCGTGCAGAAGAAGGCCTTCATGGAGAGCAAGCTGATCAAGGACAAGCCGGACGACTTCTCGCGCGAGTCCCCCGCCGTCTATCTGGAAGAGCGGCTCGATCCGACCGTGGATGTGGAGCGTCTGGAACGAACGGCCCTGGTCCTGTCTGAGATTCTTCGCGAGTACCCGGATGTCAAGGAGTCGGCGGCCTACGCGACCGGGGGCGGCGGCAACAAGTACCTGGTCAACACCGAGGGCACACGCATACGCACTTCGGCCATGTACTTTTCCGTCTCGGTCAACGCCACCGTCCAGGCCGACGACGGGATGGAACTGTCCGATTCGTTCACGGTCCACGGGCGCACGTGGGAGGACCTCCCGTCGCTCGACGAGCTGGCGCAACGCTGCCGCAAAATGGTCACCCGGCTCATCGCGGTCAAGAACGCGCCCATGATGGCGGAACCCTACACCGGGCCGGTGCTCTTCGAGCCCGAGGCCGCCGCCGCCATCTTCTCACAACGATTCTCCAGCCATTTCCCCGGCGGGCAGCCGACTGTCGGCAGCGGCCGCGACGCCGGCGATTTCGCCAACAAGCTCGACCGGCGCATCCTGCCGCGCTTCCTGCGCGTCGTCGATGAACCGACGCAAGAGACCATTGCCGGCAAACCGGTCATGGGGCACTACGTCTACGATGACCAGGGCGTCAAGGCCCGGGCGGTGGTTCTGGTCGAAGGTGGGCGGCTCAAGACCCAGCTCATGTCGCGCAACCCCTCCAAGGAGTTCAACCAGTCCACCGGCCACGGCCGCGGGTTGTACGGCCCCAGCGCCTCGATCGGCTGCCTGATCGTCACGGCCGACCCGGCCAGCAACGCCCAGGAACTCAAGGAAGAACTCTTCGACGCCTGCCAGGACGAGGGCTTGGAGTATGGCATCCGCATCGCCGCGCTCGGCGGCTACGGCTCAAATCCGCTGGTCATGTACCAGGTCTATCCCGACGGTCGTGAAGAGCTGGTCCGCGGAGCGCAGATCGCCGACATCGATCTGAAAGCCTTCAAGCGCATGCTCGCCGTCGGCGACACTCCCTACGTGCTCAACAGCGGCGGACGGACCGGGGGGGAGACGGTGGTGGCCCCGGCGATGCTTTTCGAGGAGCTCGACCTGGCCAAGATCGACCGCGACTTCGACAAGCCGCCGATCCTGCCCACCCCGCTGGCGCGCGACGGTGGGGCCGAGTGACAAAGTGACAAAGTAACAAAGTGACAAAGTGACAAAGTAAGAAAGGCGGCGCGCGTCGCTCAGAGTATGGACGGGCTAGGCCTTGTTACCTTGTCACCTTGTTACTTTGTGACTCCGCTGCCGATCGTCACCGCCCGCCGGGCTACGGACATATGCAGCGGCGTGTTGATCGGCACCGGCAGCATCGGCCACACATGCCCGATAGAGCGTGTCGTCACGACTGGCAGCCGGCGCCCGCGCGGCAGGTGCAGCTTCAGAATCTCGACGACTGAGCGAACTTGATTTTCCTGCTGACGGCCGACACGGGGGTCGGCCGCTACATTGCGGTTCGTGTGGAAATCGCCCACGAGCACGCCGGCGATGCGGTCGAACCACCCCGCGATCTTCAACGCCGCCAGGTGTCGGTCGATCCGATAGGGCATCTCGTTGATGTCCTCGATCAGTAGCCAGCGGCCGTCGGGTTTGACGCGTCGCAGGGGCGGCCCGGTCAGCGCCGCCGCTAGGACGCTCAGACAGCCGCCGATCAACCGCGCTGTTCCGTTTTGCGCCTTACCGAGCACGAGTTTGCCGTGGATCGGGCTTACGTTGATGTGCCCGGGTTCGGCATGCCCTCCCGATCCGAACCGCCACCGTGAGAGAGCGGCCATATTCTTGTGCTTCGGACCGCTTCCTGACGGGCGCGGCTCTGTTCCAGCCGCGTTCACAACCATCGGCAAGCTACGCCAGAACTCGCCAAAGGCTTCGCGTGCGCGCCGGGCGGGTCGGATCTTCCAGGCCAGGTAGTTCGGGCACAGCCAGTATACACCCCGCCCGGCGCGATAGCTGGCCACGACATTGACCAGCGTGGTCATCTCGCTGAAGCCGAGTGCCCACAGCGGTGTCTTGCGTCTGGCCAGCTCCGAGAAATCCAGGTGCGGCAGAATCCGCGAGAAGTACGCCCCGCCCTTGGCCGCCACGATCGCCAGCGTCTGCGGGTCGTCGAGCGCGGTTTGCAGGTCGCGCACCCGGGCGTCGTCGTCGTGGCGGCCACCGCGCGGCTCGTCCCCCTCCACCTCGAAGAACCGCCGCGCGCAGGTCAGCCGTAGCGGCGCGGGCAACTGCCGCCGGATAAACGCGATGTACTGGCCGGTGTCGGCAAACCCGAAGCGGGCGATATCCGCACGCGGCGGGCCCGCGTGGGCGATCAGGTGAACTCGATTGGGCGAACGAATCGTAGCGGTCATACGGACCTCACCAGTGCGGCACAAGCGCCGATCGTGTAATAGTAGTGCACATGCTCCAGATTGGCTCTGTACAGCTTGACGTGCCGGTCGTCCAGGCGGCGTTGGCCGGGTACAGCGACGCGCCAATGCGTCTCATCGCCCGCCGATACGGCGCCCCGTACGCCTTGCATGAAGTTGTGCTCGACAAAGTGGTCCTTGAGCCGGGCAAGTCCGGTCGGCAGCTTTTTGATATCGCCGACGAAGACCGCCCCATCGGCGGCCAGCTCATGGGGGCCGACCCGGCCCGCCTGGCCGAGGCGGCCTGGCGGATAGCCGACAGTGGCTTTGACGTGGTCGAGCTCAATTTCGCTTGCCCGGTGCGTAAGGTGCTTGGCCGCCGCCGCGGGGGGTTTCTCCTCTCTGATCCCTCCACCGCGATCGAGATCATCAGGGATGTCCGTGCTGGGGTGCCGGCGGAGATTCCCGTCACGCTGAAAATGCGTCGCGGCACGGACGATTCGCCTGCGAGCGAGCGCAAGTTCTTCCGCATTTTCGACGGAGCCTGTGAGCACGGTCTGGCGGCCGTCACCGTGCACGGGCGGACGGTAGCCCAGCGGTACGTCGGTCCCAGCGATTGGGGTTTCCTCGCCCGTGTCAAGCGGCATGCCGGCGCCAAGACCGTTCTCGGCAGCGGTGATCTGTTCAGCGCCGCTGACGTTGTACGCATGCGCGAAGAGACCGGCGTGGACGGCGTCACCATCGCCCGCGGCTGCATCGGCAACCCGTGGATCTTCCGTGAGGCACGGGCCTGGTTGAGCGGCGGGCCGCTGCCCGACCCGCCCACGGTGGCCGAGCAGGGCCGCGTCATCCGCGAACACTTCGAGCTGAGCCTGGCTCACCATGGCGAGAAGCGCGCCCAGCGGATCATGCGCAAGTTCGGCATCAAGTACAGTGAGCTGCACCCCTTTGCCGAGAAGGTCCGCGACGCATTCGTCCGCAGCCGTAGCCGGGCTGACTGGCTGCGCGTACTGGATGAGTGGTACGCCCCGGCCCGCTCGTGGCCCTCCGCCCGCCGCAAAGCCAACCCCGGCAAGCCGATCGCCGAGGGCGGCACGGTCTTGCGTAGCGCAGCGAAGCCAGGCGTTGGTCATCCAGCGAGTTCCACGGCCTGACTTCGGCAGACGGTGAGGCCCGCCGAGTTGTTCAACACGCAGGCGTACACTACACCAAGCCCTTAACAGTCCGGTGCAAAACCCCTCGAACGGGCAAGTCCCGTAGCGTCGGACCTCCGAGTCCGACGTTTCGACGGCATGAACACGGGCGCGCCGGACTCGGAGGTCCGGCGCTACAGTTTTGCACCGGACTGTTAAACGTGGGGCACCCGCACGCGCGCGGGAGAATCGCGTCGCCACGTTCGTAGAATGTGGGACACCCGGTGAGATCCTTCGGTCGCTGCGCTCACTCAGGATGACGGTAGGTTGCGGTTTCCCAGAGGCTCGTGCTACGGGCAACCTTCGCCCCAGCGGGCCAGCAGAATGCCGAGGTCGGCGTGGTCGGTGTCGCCATCGTCGTCGCAATCGCCGGGGCAATCGCCGCCGGTGCACCCCCAATCGGCGAGCAGGATGAGGAGGTCCGACGCGTCGACGCAGCGGTCGCCGTTGAGGTCACCAAGGGTGTAACCGATCAGGCCGAGACTGTGGGCGCCGCCCCCCGCGACCGCCATGAAGTCCGTGTTCGGCGCCGGCACGTCGCCTTGGCCGTACTGGTTGTCTCCCCACGCCACGATCGAACCGTCGGCCTTCAGGCCGAGACTGTGCCAGGCGCCCCCCGCAACCGCCACGAAATCGGCGTTTGGGTCCGGCACGTCGCATTGCCCGTCGTAGCACCTTCCCCAGGCCACGATCGAGCCGTCGGCCTTTAGACCGACACTGTGGCTGTGGCCAGCCGCGACGCCCACGAAATCTGTATTCGGCTGCGGCACGTCGCATTGACCCTCGTTGTTGCTTCCCCAGGCCACGATCGAGCCATCGGCTTTCAGCCCCAGACTGTGAGAGCCACCCCCGGCGACCGCGACGAAATTGGCGTTCGGCGCCGGCACGTTGCATTGGCCGTCGTCGTTCAATCCTCAGGCCACGATCGAGCCGTCGGCCTTCAGGCCGAGACTGTGCCCCCAGCCTCCCGCGACCGCCGCGAAGCCCGTGTTCGGGTACGGTACGCCGCATTGGCCATAGTTGTTCCTTCCCCACGCCACGATGATGCCGTTGGCTTTCAAGCCGAGGCTGTGGTCCCGTCCGGTCGCGACGGCCACGAAGTCCGTGTTCGGCTCCGGCACGCTGCATTGGCCATCGCCGTTGCCTCCCCACGTTACGATGGAGCCGTCGGTCTTCAGGCCGAGACTGTGGTAGCCGCCGCCCGCGATCGCGACGAAGCCCGTGCTTAGGTCCCCGCCGACCACCTGGCCGCCCCAGCCCACAATCGAGCCGTGACCGTAGTGTGCCTGGGCGACCCCCATGCCCAGGACCGGCACGACTGCGAAACCGACCACCACACGGAGCATTACGGCATTGAATCGATTAGACATGGCCATTTCTCCTTGTTCCGCGGTGCGTGCCCTTTTCGACTTGACGAGCCCCTGGTCAGGCCCATAGACGCGCTGCTTATAACATATTACGCCCCGCTGCCCGCGCAATCAAGCCCCTAGGCCAGCGAGCAAGCTTCCACGTCAAGCTGGGCCACGCGGCCCCCCACGTTCGGAGAGCGTGGGGCACCCGCACGCGCGCGGGAGAATCGCGTCCCCACGTTCGGAGAACGTGGGCCTCGACTTTGGCCGCTTGCCTATGCGGAGGAGGCGTAGAACAGAGCTGATTCGA
>CAZNFA010000008.1:107053-123703 GCA_964572345.1 uncultured Planctomycetales bacterium | reverse complement strand
CCCCCGTCGTCATCTTCGGATGCCCCCACGGCCAGGTCGCCCACGCCGTCGCCGTCGAGATCACCCAGCGCGGCCACCGAGTAGCCGAAGAAATCGACATCATCCAGTATGCCGGTGAAGCCGCCTTCGGTGTCGCTGATCTTCTGGTGCGACAGCACCCAGCCGGGCTGGGCCGCGGCCGGTTGGGCCGCAGTCAGTACCACAGCGGCGGTCAGCGCCGCACACGCGGCCGGCCAAATCGGGTGAGAATTACATCGTGCGTTCATTGCATTGCTCCTTTCGTCCGTGTTGGGTGCCGTCCGACGCGAGCAGTCCCGCAAGCACGCCTCCGCACACCAGTGTGGCGATTGACCTGCTCATCGAAGTTGCTCCTTCATCGAAGTGCTTCATCCGGTCTCAGCCCACATCCGGGCGGCACGTGGAGCGTCGCAGCTCCGGCATTGCCTAGGGCCGACAGGATCAACACCCCAGGCGCTGAGCGCAGATACTCGTAGGCGCGAATCGCAGCGTGTTATGGAGCACCCTTCGCAGCTCGGCGTCACGTGTGCGCCAGTCTAACGCGCGTGTGCGCCTCGGTGCAAGCGAATTCGCCGACGTGTGCGGCTCCAGCACTGCTTGCGCCTTGTCCTGAAAGCGGTCACGCCCGCCGATCAGCGAGCGGCGCGGCGCCGGAGCGCCCGGGAGCTGCTGGTTCGGTCCCGGGAATGACTCGTCCATTCCAAGGAATGGATGATCCATTCCTCGGAATCACGCATCCATTCCGCGGAATGGCTCGTGCGCTCCCGGGCGGGAATCGTCCATTCCACCGAATGGCCCGTCCGCTCCTGGGAATGGGCCGTCCGCTCCGCGGAGCGGGCCGCCCCCCGCCGCTTATCTACCAGCAACCCTGGCCCCAGTCGGCCAGCAGGATGCCGAGGTCGGCGTGATCGGTGTCGCCGTCGCTGTCGATATCGGCGGGGCACTCTTCCCTGTAGGACAAGTTATCGATGCCCCCGCTCGCGTTGCCGGCTGCTGTTTCGGGTTGGCGCGTTGGCGGATACGATGTTCCTGACGCGGTGCCGATAAAGACCAGGGGCAGAATGTCGGTGGAGCAATAATGCCGGGATTGAGTTATCGCACTGCCGGTGAATCGCACGGGAAGGCCCTGACCGTGCTCGTGGAAGGGCTGCCGGCCGGGCTGGCCGTTGATATCGAGCTGATCAACAGGGAGTTGCGCCGGCGGCAGGGGGGCTATGGCCGCGGCGGGCGGATGAACATCGAGAAGGATAAGGCCAATGTGCTCAGCGGGCTGCGGCGAGGGGGCGCGATCGGCTCACCGCTAGTCCTACAAATCCCGAATCGGGACCACCGGATCGACGAGGCGCCGGAGATCAATCGGCCGCGGCCGGGTCATGCCGACCTGGCCGGTAGCCTGAAATGGCTGACCACCGACTGCCGCAACGCGCTCGAGCGTGCGTCAGCCCGCGAGACGGCCGCCCGCGTTGCGGCGGGGGCGCTGGCCAAGAGCCTGCTGCGCCAGTTCGACGTGCAGTGCGTCGGGTTTGTCGTCGAGCTCGGCGGCATCCGTGCCAGCGTGGCGGACGATGCCTCTGCCGATCAGCTTATTGCCGCCCGTGATGCGAACGAGCTGTATACGCCGGACGCCTCCGTCGTCCAGGCCATGATCGCCGCCATCCGGGAAGCCGAGCAAGCGGGGGACACGCTGGGCGGCGTCGTCGAGGTACGCGCGTTTGAACTGCCGCCCGGGCTGGGGACGTGTGCGGCCTGGCAGGACAAGCTGGACGGTCGGCTGATGCAGGCGCTGGGTTCGATCCAGGCGATCAAGGGAGTGGAGATCGGGCTGGGGTTCGAGGCCGCCCGCCGACCGGGCAGCCAGGTGCATGACACCATCCGCTTCGACGCCGCGCAGCGGGACCGGCCGACGTTCGGGTTCGTGCGCAAGACGAACAACGCCGGCGGGCTGGAAGGCGGGATGACCAACGGGCAAACGCTGATCCTCCGTGGGGCGATGAAGCCGATCAGCACGCTGGGGCAGGGGATGGACAGCGTCAACCTCAAGACGCTGCAAGCCGAGCGCAGCGACTACGAGCGTAGCGACGTGTGTGCCGTCCCGGCGGCCAGCGTGGTGGTTGAGAACGTCGTCGCGTTCGAGCTGGCCCGTGCGTGGTTGGACAAGTTCAGCGGCGATACGCTTGGGGAGGTCCGGGCAGCGTACGATTTCTACGCCGCGGCGGTGCGATCGCTCTCCGCAGCCCAGCCCGAATGAAGACGCCCGCCTTCGTCGCCACGGCTCGGCACCGCGGCCGGCCAGCCGAACCAGGCGCGGAGAGGGGGCGGGCAGCTTTCACTACCCGCCCCTGCCTCAAACCTCTCCTCTCCGAGGACTGGTTACTCGACCCCTAACGGCGCCGCAGCAGGCTCAGGGCACCCAGGGCGAGCAAGGCTAGCGCGCTCGGTTCGGGGACGACGTAGATCGTCGCGTGATCGGGGGCCGTGACGAACATATCGTCGAGCCAGACGGTATCGCCGGGATTCGAGTACGTCCGGCATACGATCACGATGCCGGTGTGGCCCTCCTCGACGGTCCACGACCAAGCCGTCTGGTCCCAGCCTTCGCCGGGGCCGTAGTCGTCATTGCCACCCGCGCTCCCGTTGAAGCCGTAGACGTCGTTAGGATCGTCGTTCCAGTGGGCCCAGATGCGGCAGGACGGGGAGACGCCCGGCGTGTCGTCATAGCGCCAGAAGCCCGCTTCGACCACATCGTCGTCCATGAGCCCCACGACCCAGGCGATATAGGCCTCCGGCGTCCCGCTGGGCGAGTTATCCTCCAGCCTCAGGCTGCGGAGCCCCTCATAGACGGGATCGGGCGCGCCGACGTTCGTGGCGATGATCGGCGGATCCCCGGTGCCGTACATGCCCAAGACGGTGCCGACGCCGTCCTCCCAGCCGTAGTTGGCGGTCTCCGCGTAGGCTGGAAGCGCGCATACCAGTCCGGCTATGGCCACGAAACATCCGAACTTCTTCATCTCTGAATCCTCCTCCAAAAGAAAGAACCTTCCGCGAAGCATACTTTCGAGAGTTCACTCTCACTTCCGTGGATAGTGGTACCGCCGGGAACAGACGCGGCTGATACCGAAAAGACAGACGTGCCGCCGTAGCCCTCTCCCAACCCGCATCCGCTCCCCGCCGCCGGAGGACGTGTTGAACGTCACGACCTCCGCCTGCTTCTTCCACTGGCCCCATTTTATACCGGCAACGTTCCCGCGCGCCAAGTCTCAGGGTCGCTGAGAGTTCAGTAAATCACCGGCAGGTGCGGGAGTGTCGGGGGCCCGAGCCGATTGCGGATTTTGGATTGGAGATTGCCCGCCGCGGTCGAGAACCCCGTGCGGAGGTCCGACATCCGAGATCCAGAATCGGTATAACGCCGCGCCCGTCGCTCTCGTCTCCAGTTCTGAGCGGCGGGGCGTCAGGTCGCGTCGTCTCGGGCCGCGGAGGTCGTAAGCTCCTGTGCGTGCGCTTCATCTGCCAGTGCGGCGCGGCGGTCGGCACGCCAGAGCCGCCGGAATAGCACGTGGGCGATGAGGGCCAGCCCGGCGGCGACCACGAACGCTCCCCAGCCCAAGGCCGCGTGCACGGCCCAGCCGACAAGGGGCATTAGCAGCCCGCGCAGGCCGGTCAGCGCCACGTGGATGCTCATGTACAGGTCCGCCTGGTGTTCGCCCGCAAAATGCAGGTGCCCCAGGTGCCAGGCGATGGCCCCGCCCCCGCGCGCGATCCCGTTGAAGACGCGGCCGCAGACGAGCAGTGGGATGGCGATGGCGAGGGCGGAGTTGCTGGCAGTTCCGATAATCAGCAGGGCCGCCGTTAGGCAAATATAGGAACCGATCCAGGAGGCACTGTTATAGACCCGGAAGCGCAGCACCCCGACACGGTCGAAGAAGCGGGCCCAGAAGCGAATCGCCACCAGCAGCACTACGATGGGGATCTGGTACATCAGCAGGCTCGGCACGAAATACTGCTTGACGAACAACTGCTTGGTCAGCACGTTGATCAGCAGCGGATCAACCATAAAATTCGCCGACCCGAGCAGGAACTGGGCGAACATGTAGCTGGCAAACGTCTTATCCTGCCCCAGGATCGCACCGGCCTCCTTCAATCCGCTCCACAGACCGGGGCGGTTGTTTTCGCCCGTGGGGCTCACCCGGGCCAGGTGCTCCTGAAGGCGCTGCAGTTCGCGCGCCTCCCCGCGGATGTGAAGCCGTCGTAGCGGCCACAGCGAGAGCAGACCGATCAGCGCGACAGCGGGGTAGACAAAGCGGTAGTATCGGGCCTCGTGGTCGAAGACCAGACCGAGCGCCGCGCCGGTCATCAGCGCCATGGTGAAGCGCAGCGTCTGTAGGCGGCCGGCAATCCGGGCCCGATGCGACTGCGGATAGTTGACCTTCCACAAGCCGGTTCGCAGCGTGATCAGCCCGGACATGAAGAAATGCGTCGCGGTAAGCTGAGCGGCAAAGCACCACCCGCCCCATTCCCACTCGCTTGAGGTGAGCGCGATCGAGGAGATGCACGCCGCCGCGCAGCTCGCCATGAACAGGAACGTCGGCAGTCGGCGGCGTCCGCGAATCATCACGCCCCAGAACAGGTTCAGCACGTTGGTCAGCAGCGGAATGGCCCAGACCACGGTGGTCAGCAGCTCGGACGCGTTGAACGTGTTGGAGACGACGATGCTGGCGATGTTGCCCTCGATGCCCCCGACCACGATCGCCCACAGCAGCATGTGGCGCAGCTCGCACCAGTAGTCCGGCCGTGCCATCAGCGGCAGGTCGTCAGCCCGTAGGAAATCGAGAATCGTGCGCATGGGTTTCCTAGAAGGCGGGCATCATAACGCGTCTGGCCGAGGCTCGGGAATCGCTCGGGCCCGAGGCCGGTCCGGGGGGGTCCATGACAGAATCGGTGGGATCTTGGCGCCGGTGGTCCGGCAGAATCCGCCCCGGAGGGGCATAGGAACGTTGCCACGGGTGGAGCGCAGCGCAACCCGTGGACACGGCCTGCTCCCCCACAACTCTTCGCCCTGAAGGGGCGCAGGCACGCTGCCCCCGCCCCTTCAGGGCGGCATGATGAAGCTACACGCATCCCGCCCACGGGTTCCACTGCGCTCCACCCGTGGCTATGCGCCTGCGCTCCTCCGGAGCGGAATGCTCGTGCCCTAGATGCTGGCACGGATGACGGCACGCCGCCGATTCTGTCACGGACCCGGTCCGGGGTCGGTGGTGGCCGCCCGCATTTTGTCCGGATAGGCTTTGACACCGCGCAGAACTGCCGCAACAATATGAGCCGTAGACACTTGTGAAGCGACGGTCCGCGGTCCGGCTTGAGGACAGACCTACATGATTGCAGACGCAGTGCTGGCGTTCACGCCCTTTGATCCGTGGCACATGCTCGTTTTGGGCTTGGTGGCGTTGTTGTTGTTCGGCAAGCGCCTACCGGACGTGGGCCGCTCGCTGGGCAAGGGGATCATGGAGTTCAAGAAGGGCCTGCACGACGTGCAGGACGAGCTGAGCCGGGAAGGTCCCGAGCAGGAACCGCCCAAGCGTAAGCTTCGTCCGCCTCCGGACGAGAAGCCGGACGAGGAGCCGGACGAGGAGGAGGAGGACGAGGCCCGGCCACGTTACCGCGAGACCGAACGGGCGGATTCGTCAAACACGGGGGAGTAGGGGGCCGCTTCGCGGGGGCCACTGTCTGAGTCCTGGGGGTCTGTCGGACCGAGCCCGTCCGGCCTGGTCCGTGCGCGCCCCAGACTCATTTGCCCGTTCGCGGTTGGCTAGCGACGAGCGCGTCGGGCGCGAGCCGTGCCGAGCTTCAGGCAGCACAAGCCGAGCAGCATGAACGGTAGCACGGTCAGCATTCCGGGTGCGCAGAGCCCGAACGGCGGGATCACTGCCGCCGCCGGCTCTTCAGTCGGCTCCGCGGGCTCCGCGGTACCGTCCTCAGTGCTCTCGTCGGTGTCGTCGGTCGGCTCCTGGTCAGCAGGCTGGTCGCCATCCGCATCGTCGGCGGGAGCACTCGCCGGCGCGCTGGGTGGGACCTCATCGCAAGCGTCGCCGATCCCGTCGCCGTCGGCGTCCACTTGGTCGGGATTGTACTCATCGGGGCAGTTGTCGCATTCGTCACCGGCCCCGTCGCCGTCGGTATCCACCTGGTCGGGGTTGTCGGTGAACAGGCAGTTGTCACAGACGTTCCCGATGCCGTCGCCGTCGTCATCGGCCTGGTCGCGGTTGATCATGTTCGGGCAGTTGTCGCACAGGTCGCCGGTGCCGTCGCCGTCGGTGTCCCTTTGCTCGGGGTTGAGCAGGTTGGGGCAGTTATCGCAGTCGTCGCCGGCGCCGTCGCCGTCGCCGTCGGCCTGGTCGGGATTGCGTTCGTCGGGGCAGTTGTCGCATTCGTCGCCGGCACCGTCGGCGTCCGTGTCTGATTGTTCGGGATTGCGGATGTTGGGGCAGTTATCGCACAGGTCGCCGAGGCCGTCGCCGTCGGTGTCAGCCTGGTCGGGGTTGACGGTTTCGGGGCAGTTATCGCAGTCATCGGGCATGCCGTCCCCGTCCGCGTCCAGGTCGTCGGGGAAGCCGGGGCACAGATCGCAGTGGTCGCCGCTGCCGTCGTTATCGCTGTCGACCTGGCTGGGGTTAGGAACCTCCGGGCAGTTGTCGCACAGGTCGCCGATCTCGTCGCCATCGACGTCGGACTGATCAGGATTGGGGAACTCGGGGCAGTTATCGCACAGGTCGCCGAGGCCGTCGCCGTCGGTGTCAGCCTGGTCGGGGTTGGGGTCGTCGGGACAGTTGTCGCAGAGATCACCGGCCTCGTCGCCGTCGCCGTCGGCTTGGTCGGGGTTGTAGTCGTCCGGACAATTGTCGCAGGGATCGATGAGTCCGTCGCCGTCGCTGTCAGGCTCGCATTCGTCGGGAATGCCGTTGCCGCTACAGTCCTCACTGGTCCCGTCGGCAATGTCACAGTCGTCGGGAATAGTGTTGTCGTTGCAATCGTTTGATGCGGGACTGCCTGATCTTTGGGCGCGGATCAGCCAGTTGCCGGCGAACCCGAAATCATCGATGCGTCCCAGCAGGTCCGCGCCGCCGAGGTTGTTCGGGTTAATTGGCCCACCGCTACCCGCAATCCAGCTCTGTCGTGCCGAGGCGCCCGTATCAAGCGCGCACGGGAATTCCCCATCGTCGTGCTGCAGGATGGCCCCGACAAAGAAGCTGGTGCCCACTGGTCCAACGTAGGTATCAGGAATGTCCAGCACCGTGAACAGGCTGGTATCCCCCTTTTGCGACACCGTCTGCACCGAGGCAAGTACCTGCGCGTCGGCGGGATTGCCATCGGCGTTCGGGTCGCTCCACAGGTACACCGTAGTTGAGGTTCCGTCAGGGACCGAGCCCCAGGCCAACTTGATGCTGGTAATCGTCTCGGCCTCACTCCTGACCGTGAAGTGGTTCAGCCAGGCGACATAGCCGCCCTCGGTCAGCCCGATGGCAGTCTCATCCGAGCCGTCATCCCAGGCGTAGTAGTAGGGAGCCGAACCCAACTGGCACTCGTCGGGGATGCCGTCCGGCTGGCAGTCCTCACTGGTGCCGTCGGCAATGTCCTGATCATCGGGAACCAGGTTTTCGTTGCAATCCTCCAAGACCACGAAAGCGGTAGCGTAACCGATGCCCGAGCAGCCGTACTCGATACGCATGTAGCCGGCCTCACCCCACCCGGCGCTCCACGAGTTGCGCAGGATCCAGATCCCGTTCGAGCCCTGGTTGTCGTCCCACCCGACCAACACCACGCAGTGGTCGATAGGTCCACTCTGACAGTTATTGAACACGCCGCCTGAATAACCCTGGAACGCGCCGTACTCAGCATGGACGCCCACCGCCACCGGGCCGCGCTCGTAGATGGCTTGCTTGATCTGGTTCACACTGGGGGTACCGGATGGAAGGCCCACGTATGCCCAGGAACCAATGCAATACGGGTGGGGATAGGGACAGCCGCAGCCGCTGTTCGAGCCCTGATAAGGGAAGTCCGACTCGAACACGGTGCCACTGTCGCCGCACGGATCCTGGAACCCGTTGCAGTGCAGGTATTTGAAGGCGTCCCCGTGCCACCCACTGCCGCAGTCACCGGCCCCGGTGCAAGTACTGACGAGCCACTGTTCGGAAAGATCGAGATCCAGGCCCAGGCCGGCGTAGATCCGCAGGTTGCTTTCCGTCGCCCCGATCGCGGCGAACGCCCAACAGCTCCCGCAAGGGCCCTGGTTGCGAATCGGCGTGCAACCGTCGTGATCGCGCCAGTCCCAGGCGTCGGGCAGACCCCCACGCGGGGTGCAGGGATCGAAGCGGGCATTGACCCGCCAATCGGCGGGCTCAACCAGGCCGCACAGTTGCTCCAAGGGGTAGTCGGTGGCCGGATTCTCGCCCACGGTGAAGGTCCAGCCCTCCGCCTGACCCTGTTTGCGCAGTGTTTCGATGTCCTCGGGCGAAAGCTGGGCCAACGCCGGCTGGCCAAGCAGTGCGCCGACGAATGTGATCTGGAGTACTACCAGGGCTGATCCCCTGCACCAGCTTCGTGTGACGGGTTTCATCTCCAGCTCCCTATCTCGCATCAAGCGAGCAAACCACCCCCGGACGGTTGCGGAACAAGGATTCCTCGCATGCTATAGCCTATCAGAACACACACGTGGTCGTCAATGGTTTGTTGGCCGTGCGGTAGGCGGTCGGTTTGGGGGCGAGGTGCCGCTGCGCGGTTGGCTGAGGTGCGAGACAGGCTCGCTTTTCACGCAGCGAAGCTGCTCCGGTGGTGCTGAGCACACAGCCATAGGCCGATGCGTTGTCGGCCCGCGCTCCGAGGCCGGGCGTGCTTATTGGGGCTGCCGGCGGACGCGGAGCCTGCCAGTCTTCAGGCAGCACAAGCCGAGCAGCATGAACGGCAGCATGTGCAGCATTCCGAACCCGCAGAGACCGAACGGCGGGATCGTCGCCGCCGCCGGCTCCTCGGACGTCTCCGTGGACTCAGCGCCGCCGTCTTCGGTGCTCTCGGTGTCGTCGTCGGTGGCCTCCTCGTCGGCAGGCTGGTCGGCATCCGCGTCGTCGTCGGGCGGCTCTTTCGCCTCGTCGTCGGGAGCACTCGGCGGCGCGCTGGGATGGTCGTCGTCGCAGGCGTCGCCGACACCGTCGCCGTCGGCGTCGAGCTGGTCGGGATTGTACTCATCGGGGCAGTTGTCGCAGGCGTCCCCGGCGCCGTCGCCATCGTTATCCATCTGGTCGGGGTTATCCGCAAACAGGCAGTTGTCGCAGATGTTTCCGACTCCGTCGCGGTCGTCATCGGCCTGGTCACGGTTGATCATGTCCGGGCAGTTGTCGCACAGGTCGCCGGTGCCGTCGCCGTCGGTATCTCGTTGCTCGGGATTGGGTAAGTCCGGGCAGTTGTCGCAGTTGTCGCCGACTCCGTCGTCATCGGCGTCGGCCTGGTTGGGGTTGGCGATGTCCGGGCAGTTGTCGCAGCCGTCGCCGGCGCCGTCGTCGTCCAGGTCGATCTGTTCGGGGTTGGCGAAATCGGGGCAGTTGTCGCAGAGGTCACCGAGCCCGTCGCCGTCGGTGTCGGCTTGGGCGGGGTTGGCGATGTCCGGGCAGTTGTCGCAGGCGTCGGGCATGCCGTCCTCGTCGCCGTCTACGTCGTCGGGGAAGCCGGGGCACAGGTCGCAGTGGTCGCCGCTGCCGTCGTTGTCGCTGTCGGCCTGGCTGGGGTTGTAGTCGTCCGGACAGTTGTCACAGCCGTCAATGAAGCCGTCGCCGTCGCTGTCGGGATCGCATTCATCCGGCACCCAGTTCGCGTTACAGTCCTCGCTGATGCCGCTGGCAACGTCGCAGGTGTCGAAGCCGCCGTTGTTGTTGCAATCCGGATAGACTTCGATGGTTGCGGCTCCGGCAATGATCAGCGAAAACGCTTGCTCGCCACTTGAGAGGCTTCCTTTGTGTGAGACGCGCAGGAGAAACTCGTCTGCGCCGGAGGAATCGACGATCACCTGCTCGACGTTGTCCGTGTTGTTGTCGGCTTTGGTTGCCGGCGCGCTCGGGTCGCTGGGGTCCAGGATCCAGGGCAAATAGGTGGTCGCGGACCCAACGGACTCGATTCGCAGGTCCAGGTCATTGACGAGCATCTTATCGGGGGGATCCAGCACGTTGGGTGGTGGGGTCCCCGGCGGATCGGTCCAACAGATGGTGGCCCGCAGCTCGTCGCTGGTGCCGTCCGTGGAGATGCGGAATTCGGCCATGCACCCGTCCCACAGAGTGAGCTCACTGATGGTGAATGGCTCCGCCACGTCGGCACTGATCGCCTCAGCGGCCTTAAGCGTGTTCATCAGCCCCCAGCCGTACGAATAATCGGGGCCGTCGGCGGGGCCACACTCGTCTGCGGTATGGATGACCAACCCCTTCAGAGTCGCGGCCGGCATGTCGCCTTCACCGGGGTGAGTCTGTCGCCAGTGTCCGATCAACAGGCCGAGTGAGCCGCTGACGTTCGGCGCCGACATCGACGTGCCGGACGCCACGGCCCAATGGTCGGTGTCAGGATCCCACCAGGCGTGATAAGCGGAGAGTAGTTCGTAGCCGTTTCCAACGATGTCGGGTTTGATGCGGCCGTCGTCAATGGGCCCCCACGAGGAGAAGCTCGTCATGCTCACGTTGCCGGGCTCGCTGTAGCCGCCATGGACGTCCCGGACAGCGCCCACGGTCAAGATGTTCTTGGCGACCTTGGTCGTCCCGATGCAGTCGTAGGGCCCGTCCGGGTCCCGCGTGTCGTAGCTCAGCTCCCAGCCACTGTCCGGGTTCCAGTAGTAGTGTGCCCCGCCCGGCCCAGGTCCGTCGTCAGTTCGATCGTTGCCGGCCGATCTCACAATGAGGAAATGGGGATGCTGGTAAGCGACGCCATCGTACGCTTGGGTGTAGGAGGTGTAGAACCCGAACCAATGGTCCTCGACCTCACTCACAGTGACGTCGCCGAACCAATGCCAGCCTTCGTTTCCACTCCAGGAGCCGTATGCCCAGCCGGTGACATAGCCCCAGGAGTTACTTGACACGCGCAGCCCACCGGCTGCGGCAGTCTCCATTTCGGCGACCGGGTTGTCCCAATCGTAGCAATCCAGCGTGGCCTCAAACGACATACCCTTTGAGGCGCCGGCCGGATAGTCGTCGTTGCCAGGCCAGGTGCCGGCCGCGATCATCGTGCCGCCGACGTGCGTGGCGTGGCCGCTTATGCCACCGGGAGAATCGATCTGCGTAGCCCGACCGCCGAACTCCTCGTGCGTTAGCCGCACGCCCCCGCCGTCCCAGATACCCAGCGTAACACCTGCTCCCGTCAGGTTCAGGCCGCTGGAGCCGCCGGGCCAGCACTCGTCGCTGCTCAGGCTGTCGGCCGCGTCGACGTTGTCCGTGATGTAGTAGCGCGGAATGCCATTCACAATGTGTTGAAGAGCGAACTCGCGGCCGTCCGGCGTTAGCCCATGGACCTTCCAGCCGTTCTGCTTGGCGATCTGGCGCGCCTGCGCTGTGTCGATCACGACGCGCCGCTGTGCGGGTGCAGGGCGCCCGACCAGCAGGCTGGCAACGGCGACCACGAGGATCCGCAGAATTGAATGGCTCGACCGCGTTCTCGCTACAGGATTCATGCTGGACTCCGGCTGTCGCATCAGTAAGAGGCATAGCAGTCCGGTGCAAAGCTGTAGCGCCGGACCTCCGAGTCCGGCGCGCCCCCGTTCATGCCGTCAAAACGTCGGACTCGGAGGTCCGACGCTACGGGAGTGGCACGTTCGAGGGGTTTTGCACCGGGCTGATAGCCCCCGCGCCGAATAACCCCTGCTCGCTGATGCCAGCTTAGCAGAACGCCCACCGGCTCGTCAACCAGTGGTTGGGGCCGCGGGGATGGGTGAGCCGTTGCGTGCGGAACCGTTCGGAACCGAGCCACTGGCGTGCCTGTGGCCGCCCAGCGCCGGCTGGGATTCTACAGAATGAGGTTCTGTCCGGCTGGCCCGTTAAGCATCATAGCCCCTGAGGCCATCGGCCCGCTCCCCGACGGGGGCGGATTCGCAGGCGAAGCGCAGCCCATCCGTCAAACTCACCAGCCTTCGGCAGTGCTGGAGCTGCATGCGAGCGCTCGGCGTCGAAACCGACTCTTATCCGAAGTGGCGACTTGTCTCACTTTGAGTGAAGGGTCTCGAACTTGCCATCCGTATACTCGAACCCAAGCCGCAAAGGCGAGCGAAGGCTACGGGCAGCCCTCGCCCCAGTGGGCCAGCAGGATGCCCAAGTCGGATTGGTTGGTATCTCCGTCGCCGTTGCAGTCGCCGGGGCAGTCCCCGCCGGTGCAGCCCCAGTCGGCCAACAGAATGCCCAGGTCGGTCTGGTCCACGCAGCCATCGCCGTTGAGGTCGCCGGGGATCGCCTCGCATTCATCCGGGATGCCGTTCCCGTTCTCGTCCTGACTCGTCCCGTTGTCGATGTCGTCGGTGTCATCGACCCCGTTGCCGTTGCAATCGGTCTCCCAGATCCACTCGCCCAGATACAGCATGCTCGAAAGGAACTCTTCGCAAATCTCCGGCATGTCGTCATCGACAACTTCAATCGCGAAGGCCCACAGACTCAGCTCGCCGTAGGCGTAGTTGGTCGAGCAGCCGGAGATGTAGTAGGCAACCTCGCGGATGGTCCCGATTTCGTACCAGCCGCCGCCCGCGGCGTAGACCCGGTCACGAAACACGCTGCCCACGGCGTAGAATCGGTCGTGGTCTTCACAGTAATCGTAAATGTGCGCCCAGACCCACATGATCCAGGGCACGTAGCCGTGAAGGTCCACGTAGGCGCGCACGTCCGGATTGGCCAGGAAGAAGTCACGCATGTTGGCGGTTTCCGGTTCCGAGAACGGATAGGGCCCGCCCGAGGGGTCGTGACCCGCTCCCGGTCCGTCCCAGTTGCGGTTCAGATCGACCCCGTGCGCGTTCCAGCGATCGTAACGCACGTAGCCGTCGGGGTTCATGATCGGCAGCAGGTACCACTCGGCATGGTCTACCAGCGCGGCTACTTCAGGATCGGTGTCGTAGTTCGTGAGCAGATGGTGGGCCATATACGCGACCACCGACGCAGGGGCTTGCTCGTTGCCGTGCTCGGCCCCGTGGTACATGACGCCGGGCTTGACGTTCCCGGCCCCGCTGATGCGCAGCGCCCACATTTCCCGACCTTCCACCGACTGGCCGACCGAGATCATCTCCGCCAGATCGGGATAGCTGTTGGCCAGATCCTCCATGAACTGGACGTGTTCGGCGTACGTGCGCAGCGAATCGAAGAAATCGCCATCGCGCGGACCGCCATACAGCCTGTCGAGGTACTTCTGGAGGTCAGCGATGGTGACCTTGTACCTCAGTCCGCTGGCTTGCAGCGCCGGCTGAGCGGCCGGGGCCACCCGCACGCTGATCGGGCCGATCCTCACCACCTCGGACCAGACCTGAAAGTCACGACCGAGCGCCTCCAGGCCGCGGAGCGTGTCCAGCTCCGTTTCGCTGGAGACCATGATCTCGACGACCTGATACCCCTCATAACCGCTGGGCCGGTCCGACGCCGTTGACGTCGTAACCAGGCAGTACGCCACGACGGCGAGGCTGATCTGAAACAACCTGCTGCGATTCATGCCACTTACCTCCGCGGGCTCGCGCGAATGAGAACTCCTCCATCAGGCGCCGCCGACGGCCCCGACGACGCTCCAGCCTTCCAGTATATCAAACCCGCCGCCGCGATGCGCGCAAAGAGACTACCTGCCAGGCGGCAAGAGGCAACGGCGCGATCCTGCCGACGGTTGAAACATGAGGTAGTTGAAACGTAGAGCAGGTCGAGGAACGGGAGCTGCCGCTGCACTGGGCGCTCGGGCCTGTCGGCTCACTGGCGCGTAATCTCGATATCGTCGAATCCCAGCCGGCCGCGCGGCGAGCCCCAACTCGGCCCGATGTCGAAGCGCACGGCTTGCACGTGCCGCAGATCGATTCCCGCCCCGTTGTTCTCGAAATCTGCCAGGCGAATGCGAAACACTTTGAAGTCCGTTCCCCAACCGCCGTCGCGAAGATACGGTGGATCGATCACGCTGTAGGCCGCGGTGCTGATGGTGCTCGTTTTGCCATCGGCGTCGGCGAGCGTCACGGAGATGGCGCAGTCACCGCCCAGGCCGTCCGTGTCGGGATGGTCCGGTTGCTGGCAGGTGCGAAACGAGAGATAGAGGTGGTCAGAGAAGTCCCGCTCGGCCGGGTCGATCGCCAGCTCATAGAACCGGTCCGTGTTCGACCAATTGAAGATCACGCCACGCGATTCCCACCAGAACCCGCCGGCCGGCTCGTTGTAGCCCCACCCGCCCGTCACGTCGGAATCGATGAGGTCGCCTTCGTAGAGATCGTCCACGGTGAAGGTGACCGGCTGCCCGGAGCTGGAGATTCCCGGCGAGAAGTTCGTTTCGAAATCGTCGATTACAAAGCCGGTGTGAGCCTCGGCGTTCCGCCACAGGGTGATGATTCGTTTTCGCGACGGTATGAACTGCGTGCCGATCGGGCGGAACCTGTCGGGCGCGCGGCTGAAGAAATCCACAGCCGGAACGTTGCCCCACATTACGCGCTCGACAAAGGGCCACAGGTAGGCCGCCGCCGCGGCCTGCGTCTCCGTTCGTGTCCACAGGTCGGGTCCGCTGCAGATACAACTCCATAGCGTGTTGAAGTATCCATGCCCGACGCCCTGAAGAAAGACCACCGCTTTGTCGCCATAGGCCCGGTCATAGTGTCGCGGCGGCTGTCGGAAGAAGGCGTTGCCCGAGACATCGGTGTCGGCGTTGCCGTAATAGAGCAGGAATGGGACGTCTTCGGGTGTGGAGATCAGCGGGTCGTTTCGCAGGACTTCGGCGATGCTGTTGAGGCCGCGGATGCTGTTGGCGTCGAAGCCGATGAGCTCCTCCGGCTGCTGATTCGCATCTTTTGGACGGATCTGCGGATCGAGCAATTGATGATACTGAATCAACACGGCCTCGCCGCCCCGGCTGTGCCCGCTGGAGACGATCCGGGTTCCGTCGAGCGCGTCGATCAGCACGCCGCCGCCCAACGAAGGGTCGGTAAGCAGTCGTTCGGTGTTCTTGTTGATGATCCAGGCGCGGATCTGGATCGCCCCGGTGAAGTCGTAGTCCGGCGGCGTGGACTGGGCCGTGTACAGGTCGAAGCTGGCCGTGACGTACCCCCGACTCGCGAGTCGCTGCTGAATGTACTGATACCCGAGGTAGCTGTTGGATACGCTCGTGCGCCCGTGTGCGAACGTGACCAAGGGAGCCGGCTCGGCGGGCAGCGGGTCGGGAAAGTAGACGATGCCGCGCGAACGCAGGGCCACGTCATACGGCAGGCCGTCGAACGGGGCCCGAATGATGATATAGCCTGGATCGTCGAACTCGAAGGATGAGAAAGTCAGCGGCCCCATCGCCGCCGTGTCGCCGACGACGTAGAAGCCCGCTTCCTCGTAGCTGAGACTGTCGATCAGATCGCCCGGGTCCAGCCGGCCATCGCGACCGAAGTCCAGCACGAGATCGTAGCCCACGCCCAGCTCCACACCGGCGTCGCCGTCGAGGCCCGACGTCCACACGTCCAGGATGTTGTCTTCGATCCCGCCGGCGCAGACGGTCACCGACTCTATACTTCCGGTCACATCCACCAGCGTATTGTCCATCGCCCACTCCGGCGGTGTGCGATGCGGGAGGACGTACGCGTCGTACGCGAGGCCGATGCGCTCGGCATGACGTGCGGGGTCGATCGCCGATTGCACGCGGGCGTCTTCGTTGATCGCGCGGACGAACTGGAAATGGGGGTATTGATCCAGCTCTCCGCCGGCGAGACCCGGGAATGGTCCGACACGCACGACGACGGAGTCCGCCGCCTGGCCGCGACGCAATTCCAGCTCCGCGGTTCCGGTCGACGTGGCGTTCACGAGAAGCGTCAGCGGAAGCGCGTCCACGCCGACCGTCATCGGCAATGCGATGCGCTCACCACCGCTGTCGAATACTTCGAGTCCCGCATCGTCAGTAGCGACGACGTCGAGAGTGACCTCCGGACTGCCGGAGTTGGGTGCTCGCAGCGTAATGGGTCGCATCAGGTAACGCAGCTCGGCGAAGTTGCCGAGCGTCACCGGGGCGATGTTGGGCTGCATGAATATGCCAGGGTCGGCCTCGCTGGCCTCGGAGGCGAACGCGGCGTCGAGATCTACGAACACGGGCTCGATCCGGTGTGACAACTCCGCCAGTTTCGGCTGTTGGGCATAACTCTCGGCCGTGCACAGAACCCCCACGGCTGAGATCAACCCGAAGCCGTGTCGTGCCGATCTCTTCCCCCATGTCGCTGAACTCATCGCCGCTACCTTCCGCCGCTTTCCTTCACCCTAGCATCCAGTATATGCCGAGGTCAACGCCGGCGTGCCGCGTCAGTCGAAATTTCCGATTTATGCGTATTCGGATTAGTTCGCGGGCGGCCGCGTCCGAACCGGGAGCGCAAGCGACCGGCCGGCTGCCCCTCGCTCGCGCTCGGGGTTCGGAACGCTGGGGCGTGCGAAC
>CAZNFA010000008.1:49435-106953 GCA_964572345.1 uncultured Planctomycetales bacterium | reverse complement strand
AACGCTGGGGCGTGCGAACCAATCAGAACGCGTATTATACGTATTCGGATTAGTTCGCGGGCGGCCGCGTCCGAACCGGGAGCGCAAGCGACCGGCCGGCTGCCCCTCGCTCGCGCTCGGGGTTCGGAACGCTGGGGCGTGCGAACTAATCAGAACGGGTATTACTTGTCTTTCGAGGACCGCTCTGTGCGAGCGGGGCGCTCGGCTGCAAGGTGGCGTCGGCAGTCCGGTCTGCAAGCCGTCGCGCTTGCTGGCGAAGCCCGGCATATCGCTACCGTCTGGATCTGGAATTTGTATTCCTGTCGCCTTCGGTGCAGGACTACTCGAGGAATTCCTGCTCGATGTATGCAGCGGCGGTGGCGAAGCACTCGGCGGCCTGGGCGAAATCGACCTTCATTTGCCGGATCTCGCGCAGGTCGCCGACGCGCGAGCGCGCTGCGGTCTGGCGATTGAGCGGGATCTGAGCGGATGGGCCGGCGGCCAGCTTGGCCTCCACCTCGGGTGAAAGCAGATAATCGATCAGCCGGATCGCGGCCTGCGGGTGCGGTGCCCCTTTGACCACGGCCAGCGTGTTCGGTAGCAGGAGAGTGCCCACGCCGTCCTCGGAACCGTCCGGGAACACGATCTTCACCGGCTTGCCCGCCTCGAGCTCAATCAGGGCGTCGTCGGTGTCGGTCAGGCCGAAGGCCAGCCGCCCCGCGCCGACCATCTCCGCACACGTCTTGTTGCCGGCTACAACCTGGATGTCGTTTTCCTTGAGCGACGCCAGCAGTCCCTTCGCTTCATCCTCGCCGAGCAGCGCGAACAGGCACGCGACGTGCGAGGCCGTGGTCCCGAAGAGCGGCTTGGCGATCCCGGCCCGTCCGCGCCATTTCGGGTCCGCCAGGTCGGACACGGACTTCGGGAAGTCCTCCGGCTTGACCAGATCGGTGTTGACGATGATGACCCTGGCGCGGGCTGCGAAGCCGTACCAGTAACCTTCCGGGTCACGGTAACGGGCCGGGTAGTTGCTGGCCTGGGAAGGCTCACACGGCTGTAACAGACCCTCGGCCTTGAGCCGCAGCGTGTTCAAGATCTCATTGTTCCAGAACACGTCGCAGCGCGGCCGGTTGGCCTCGGCCCGGATGCGGTTTGCCAGCCCCACCGTCTTGGTTGACTCGGTGTCATAGACGGCCCGGGCCTTGATACCCGTCTCCGCGGTGAACTCGCTCAGAATCGGCTCCGAGAACTGCCGGTCGAGCGCCGTGTAGACCACGACGACCTCTTCCTCAGCGGGAGCCGTAGACGCTTGCGGCTGCTCCTGTCGGCTGCAACCGGCCAGCGCGGCCATGACGCTGAGCAAAACCACCGGCCCGCTTCGGCATGTCCGTCGCATTTCACACCCGCCAACATCGGCTCAGAGCCCCGCCCGGCTCCGCACAAACCTGCGTTTCAGCAAGCATACAAGCAGGAGCCAGGGAAACAAGATACATCCTACAGAGGCCAGCGCGAGCACGGCCAGGTCCCGGTACACGCCGAAATGCATCAGCGTGAAGGCCCGTACGGAAGCCGTGGTCCAGCCCGGGGCGGGGGGTACAGCAGCACCGTGCAGCCCGCCTCGGCGAAGCAGAGCACCGCGGTGAGCTTCAGTCATCCTGCGAGTCCTCCTGTCGCCCACTCACAGCACGCCTGACACCAGCACGAGCGCAGCGATAAGGGCGATCCACACGGTGTAGGAACGACGCGCCGTTTTAGAGCTGACGACCCATAAGACCCCGGCGCACAAGCCGATAGCGCCGCCAACCCAGCTACCCTCATCAAGAAGCATACACAGTCTGGCTCGGGCACTGAAGTGCGTGTACGGTGGAGCAAGCAGGCGCGCCGCTATCATTGCCATCCAGCAACAACCGACCAATCCCCCATACACCAACAGCATGGTGCGCCGTCGTTTACGTGGCAAGCGCGCATACCGCAAGTCGATCACTCGCGTCCCCGTTCTGCTGCTCCCGTGGATAGTTCACCGACGTTTCTAGTTCTTCTGCGGGAAGTACCGCTTCAGGAAGGGCATTATCCTTCACCAGGGCTGGTTCCTTGGCACGCTGAACTCATCTGTCGTGCCCGAGCTCTGCCAAACCCGTTCCCATCGCCATCAGAGTCTCCGCCGTCGCCGTCGAATCTGCGGTCGCCGGGCTGACAAGGTAAACATGCCCCCCAATAAGTTTTCCACGGCAACCTCGCCTATCTTGGCATCATGGGCTTCCTAAGCGCTGGTTATCCCAGACCTCTTCTATGACAGTCACTTCCACAATACCGTCTTCCGATGGTTCGGAAATGACGTAGTAGTCCTTTGTGCCGTGTGACAGCTCAATATATCCACCGGCATCGTCCCGCTGCACGACGCTGAGGCCCCTGGCACACAGGTACTCCTCAAGGCGTTGGACCAGCGTTTCACAGCGCTCTTGGCTGTGGTAGCTGATCGAATACACGAGCGGGGCCGGGCCATCGCCGCAGTCGTAGTAGAAGACCGGGTTGTCCGTATTGCGTATGACCGGGCAATTCCTAATGACCGGTGACCTCATGACGATGTAATAGGCGGGCATGCCGCGCCGCGTGTACACTGAGTCAGCGAACGTCAGACGCAGCGCGTAATAGACAAACCCGACGAACGCGCCTGCGACAAGAATTAGAGCGACAAGCCATTTCTTCATTTAGCCACCGCTTCTGTGACCAGTAGTAGCGCCGGGTGCCACTGCCGCGACCCGCTGCTCTCGGGCAGCCCGTTGCGCTCGGGGAAAGAAGTCTTGAGGAGCGCTGCTGACCCTTCGCCTGCGCGCTGGGCAGGTGCAGCAGTGGCGCGCGGTGGGCATGCACGACCTGAACACCAGTCTTCGTTTCACGCCAACACCTTCATCAGCGCGCGCTGCCCAACATGACCAGCGCCGCTTATGGCGCCCCTGGGTCTTTGCCAGGCGAATCCGGCTTGTGCCCGTCGAGGTCTGCCGGCCCTGGTGGCGGTATAATGGCCTGTTCGAAACCACCGTCCACGGAAAAGACCCATAACGGCACGACAATGTCATCTGCTTCCATCTCGTCATACACCCCATTTGGCCCGACGCTTACCAGCACGATACCCTTCGCTCCATCCCCCGCGCGCATCAGCCACACGGGGTTGCCCCATTCATCCAGGACATGCCCGGTGGCCATGTCTACGGCCGTGTCCAGCATGTCCTTGGCGTTGACAAGGCGGAGCGCGGAGACAAGGTCCGCTGTAGGTTGCGTGCTTTGTGGCCACTCCGCTGCAATCGCTATAAGCTGCATTCTCCACTTAGTTCTCAAGATCCTTTGGAACCGATTACGCTGACTCTGTCGCTGTATGTAGTATGCACCCAACAGCCCAACACAGCATGCGAACGCTACTATCACGACGGTTTTCTTGTGAGCGAACATCACCAGGCCTGTGCCTGCTTCCAGATGCCCGACGGCGCCAATGGCGTCACAGTTCAGCAAGCCGGACAGCTAGCAGCCGCCCACCGGATGCCACTGCTTTCGAGCTGGGCGGCACGCTCAGGCAGAAGAACCTCCACGAGAACTGCTGACCCTTCGCCTGTCCTTAGGTGACGCGGCAGCAGTGCCACCCGGCCGGCAGCATCTCACACCCGTCCGGAACGGGCTCCAAGCCCGGTCCGGTCCCGCATCAGCCTGCGCTTCAGCAAGCATACAAGCACGAGCCAGGGAAGCAAGATACATCCTACAGAGGCCAGCGCGAGCACGGCCAGGTCCCGGTACACGCCGGAGTGCATCAGCGTGAAGGCCCGTACGGAAGCCGTGGTCCAGCCCGGGGGGGCCAGCAGCACCGTGCAGCCCACCTCCGCGAAGCACAGCACCGCGACCACGAGCCAGACGATGGCTGCGTCGGCCGCGACGGCGGGCCAGTAAATGTGCCGCTGCGCGGCCAGCCAGTCGCAGCCGTCCAGGCGTGCCGCCGATTCGACCTCGAGCGGTACCCGTTGCACCGCGGGGATCATCAGGAGAATGCCGAGCGGCAGAAAACGCACGATGTAGCCCAGCGCAATGATCGTCGGCGCGTCGTAGAGCCTTCCGGCCCAGCCGGGTCGGTTCAGCAGCTCGATCAGGCTGATCCCGGCGACCGGGGCCGGCACGGCCAACAGCACGACGATTGCGATCCACAGCAGCCAGCGGAATCTGCCGGCGCGCAGCGCGGCCCAGGCCAAGCCCACCCCCACGCCGGCCACGATCGTCGCGCCCGCTGCCGCTAGAACCCCGGACACGAGCAACTCCCGTTGCAGGCCGCCGACCGCGGTGACAAATGCGCTTGGTGATTCGATCCGCGTCAGTAGGGCCACGGCCGGCGGCCCGAGGCACGTCAGTACCAGCACAATGCAGCAGGCCGCGACAACCGGGCGCCCGCGACCCAATGGAATCGTCCGCGGCCGTGCCCCGAACTGCCACGGTGAGTGTTCGCCGAGCAACCGATACCGCACCTGAATCGCAACGAGCAACACCGCCATGATGACTAGGACCGGCAACGAGGTCAGCACCGGTCCCGCTGGTGAGCGGCCTAACGCGTACTGGGTGTATACCTCCTCCGCGAAGGTGTGAACCATCAGGATGTCCGCGATGGTGAAGTCCGTCGCGACCAGCAGGATCACGAGCACCGCCAGCGTGGCGATGCCCCAACTGGCTTGCGGGATCGTCACGTGGCGCAGGACGCGCGGCAGGTCGGCATCCAGCCGGGCTTGATCCTCCAGCTCCCGATCTGCGGACCGAAACGCGGCGGCCAGGATGACGATGGCCAGCGGCGTGTAGAACAGGCCGTACAACAGGCCGCACAGCCAGGCCGAGTTCCCGAACCACCACAAAGGAATCAGCGAGAAGATGAAGACCATGCCGACGTACACGGGCACGCACGCGCCGAGGATCGCGGCCCCGACGATCGCGGTTCGCCCCGGCAGATCGGTCCGGGCGATAAGCATCCCCAGAACCAGCCCGAGCAGCGTCGCCGTCACCAGGGCGACACAGCAAACCACGACCGTGTTCCCCAGCAGCGCGAGCCAGCGCCCGAGGTCGATTAGTGCCGCTGGCTGCCTGGGTTCGGAGACCTCCAGTAGAGCGCGGACCGCGTTGACCAGCGCGTAGCCCGGCACGGCCACGACCGCTAAGAGCACGACGATATGAAGTCCGGCCGCGCATATGCCCAGCAGGCTGCGGATCGAGATTCGGTCGGAACCTGTTCCCATAGCCGTAAAAAGTCGGATGGCGGTCAGGCACTTGCTACGCTAACCAGCCGCCGTCCGTTGAGCAACGAAGTCGGCTTCGGGCCGGACGCACGCCGGCAGATCGCGAAGCTCGAACGGCGTGTGAATCAAGGCGCGTACGTATCGACGAGCAGATCGCCAGCCGGCGTGATCCGCACCGTCACCGCCCCCGCGTCACGCGTGCTGATCAGCCGACACGAATTCCCGAGCGTTTCGCGCACCAATGGCGCTAGACGCGGGCGCTCCTTGGCGGTTGAGACCACGACCACCGTGGGTGAGACGGCGGCGTAGAAGGCGGCCGTGTCACCGGCAATCACACTGCCGTGATGCGGTGCGATCAACACGTCGGAGCGCAGATCGATTCGGCCTTGGTCATGCGCCGCCAGCAACGCGCGGATGGCACTCCGCTCGATGTCGCCGGGAATCAAGACGCTATGGCCGTGGGCCCGGAGGCGGATCACCAGCGAGCGATCGTTGGGTTTCCAGTTGTCGCCCAGGTCATCAGGCGGCCAGAGCACTTCGAGAGACGCTTGGCCTAGCGCGAGCCGGTCGCCGGCCTGGATCACCGTTGGGGGCGGGGTGCTCGGGGGCAATGCCGCCGCCAACTGGCGTGCCGCCGGTCCCGTCGCCGTCGCCTGCTCGAAATAGGGGTTCACCAGCAGCCGCTCGATGCCGACCTTTTCGACCACCGTCGGGACGCCGCTGAAATGATCGAAGTTCGCGTGTGAGATCGCGACCGATCGAAGCCGCTTCACGCCCAGCTCGCGCATCGCACACGTCGTCGTTTCGCCAGCGTCGAAGTTGGCCATGGTGCCGACGTCAATCAAGGTAGCAGTTCGGTTGGGCGCGGTGACGAGTGTTGCGCTTCCGCTGCCTACCGCCAGCACGTGCACCGCATACCCCGGTCCGGTTCCCCCCGGCGAAAGCACCAGCCACCCCGTCCAGAGCAGAGCAAGGCCGGCTATGCCGAGCGCAGTCCCCTGCACGCGCAGCACTGGCCGTAGTCTGGCCAAGGTGCTCCCTCCCGGCGCCCGGCGCTCGTGCCACAACCAGCCGATCAGCAACAGCGCCGTCGCGTAGGTGGCCCACACGAGCCAACTAGGCGGTGCGTGTACTTCCACGAGCGTCCGCGGCAACCGCGTAAGCCCATCGACCCAACCGAGCAGCCAACCGGTCACCAGGCGCAGCAGCGCGCCCAGCGTGCTGCCGAGTACCGGAATCCAGCCGCCAACGATCGTTAGAAACCCCAACACAATTGTCAGGATCACAAGCGGCGAAATCAGGACAGACTGAAGCGCACCCCAGGGAGCAAACCGCTGGAAGTGGTAAAGTACCAGCGGCAGCGCCGTCACCCACGCACACCCGCATACCAGCGCCAACCCCGCCACCCAACGCCACAGCTTCAGCGGCAGCAATGCGTACCAGCTAGTCACCTCTGGTGGTGGTTCATCCTCACGCCGCCGATAAAACACCCACCAGTCATATAGGTGTGGGAGCACTGTAACGAGCACGAACACCTGGATGAACGAGAGCTGGAACCCGCCTCGGAACAGCTCCAGCGGGTTGTATGCCAGGATGCAGAGTGCCGAGAGCGAAAGCCAGTTGATCGGGCAGAAGGGCCGCTGCCGCCGGCAGGCCAGTGCCAGACAACCGAGCACGCCCATCACGGTCGCCCGCAGGATCGGGGCGTTGGACTCGGCGATGACGACGTAAACCAGCATCACCACCATCGTCACGAGCGCGGTCGTGCGCGAGCTGCGCCGCAGCAGATATCGCGTGAACAGCCATGCCACCCCGGCCAGCACGCCCACGTGGAAACCGCTGGCTGCCAGGAAGTGCATCCCTCCGACTCGCAGGAAGGCTTCGTTCAGCTTGCGGCCTGCTGCTGAGCGATGCGCCAGCACCATCGTGTCCAGCAGTCGCACCGCGTCGTCCGCCTGTGTGTGCGCGAACGGCTCGAAGAGCAGGCTCTGTGCGTAACCCCGTAAGGCGGCGACCAGACGCTGCGGCTGTGCAGCGTCGTCTTCACCCAGCGCTACGTACTGTGGCCCTTCGACCGCCAGGCCGGCGTAGATGCCTTGCAGCCGATTCCAGTGCGCCCAGTCGGTTTCACCCGGGTTGCGCGGGCCACGCGGGCGATAAAGCCGCCCCGTGATCATCACCGTATCGCCCATTCCCGCCTCAACCGCTTCCGCCTCGACGTTCACACGTATGTAGCCGCTGATCGGCGTGGGCGGATCGGTCGTGCACAGCTCGCGCGCCTCCAGGATGAAACGCGTCCGCGCCGGCGGATCGAACGGCAGAAAAGGATTACGCTTCTCTGCCGGGGCGGTCGTCGGCGTGGTCACGATCTGCCCCGCCAAACGCGTCAGTACGCTGGCGGGCGAGACGCCCGCACTACCCTCGCCCAGGTAATGCACGATGTGGTTCGGCGGCAGGTAGATCGCCGTCTGGTGGCGTGCGTAGCCGAATGCCAACGCCGCCACGATCACCAGGCCGGTCTTGACGCAGCCGCGTACGAGTAACCGGGCTGACACCAGCAGCAACGCCGCAAACACGACAATCGGCAGCCCGAACGCGAGCCACCATACGCACGTGGGGCCCGCGCCGAGCATTTCGGACAGCGTAATGCCGACGATGAACATCACCGCCGGCGCGAGCAGCGGCCGCGGCCGCGGTGGTTCGGGTTTCAAGCTACCCGAATCACCAGGCTCGGGCTGGTTTGTATCGCTGGACACTACTTGACCAACGTAGCGGCCGGGCGCCGTCCCGGCCGTATATGCCCGGCAAGGTCTGCCTACTTACGGCCGGGACGGAGCCCGGCCGCTACACTAGGTTCGGAAAGGATCTTCCCACCGTCTTTCTTTCGCCGCTCCAGCAGCGCCTTGCGTAGGTCCGGCCGCTGGAGGGCGAGGATCTCTGCCGCGAGCAGGGCGGCGTTGACGGCGCCGGCCTTGCCGATTGCCAACGTCGCGACCGGCACGCCGGGCGGCATCTGCACTGTTGCCAGCAAGGCGTCCAGCCCCTTCAACTCCGAGCTGGCCAGCGGCACGCCCAGCACCGGCCGGGTCGTCTGCGCCGCCACGGCGCCGGCCAGATGGGCGGCCATCCCGGCCCCGGCGATGAATACCTGCGTCCCGTCGGCCTCCGCCTGCCGCACGTAGTCGGCGGTTTCCGTCGGCGTGCGGTGGGCCGACAAGACCCGTGCCTCGTACGAAACGCCGAGCTCGTCCAGCGTTTCGGCGGCGTGCTTCATCACGTCCCAGTCGTTCTTGCTGCCCATCAGAATGGCCACATCAGCGCTCGCGGACATGCGACTGCCTTTCAAAAAAGGGTTTGAAAGCCGGCAACGGACACTATACTAACCCGATTACGCCCCCGTGGCAGCAGCCCGCGGCGGTGTTCTGCGGCCGAAGGCGTGACGTGCTGGCGCGGCGCGGGCCGCAGGGAAATCAGCCCAACGGAAACAGGGAGCAATAACCTTGATGCGTCCAGACATCTCGGTCGTGGTGCCTGTATACCAGGAAGCGGGGAGTGTCCCCACGGTCATCCCGCGCTTGCTCGAATCGCTCTCGAGCCAACGCCGCTCGTTCGAGCTGATCGTCGTCAACGACGGCAGCCGCGACCGCACCGGCGAACTGCTCGATCGTTTCGCCGCCGAGGATCGCCGCCTGCGCGTCATCCACCTGGCCCGCAACTATGGGCAGACCGCGGCGCTCATGGCCGGGTTCCTCGCCTCTCGCGCCGACATCATCGTCCCGCTCGATGGCGACGGCCAAAACGAGCCGGACGACATCGAAATGCTCGTGGACAAGCTCGAGGAGGGCCACGACGTCGTCAGCGGCTGGCGAAAGGACCGCAAGGATTCCTTCCTGCGCACCCGCGCCGCCCGCTGCGCCAACTGGCTGATCGGCAAGATCACCGGCGTCAAGCTGCACGACTACGGCTGCACGTTGAAGGCCTACCGGGCCCACATGGTCCGCGACGCCCGGCTGTTCGGCGAGATGCACCGCTTCATTCCGGTCTATACCTCGATGCACGGGGCCCGCATCTGTGAGATGGTCGTCCGCCACCACCCACGCACCGTTGGCAAGAGCAAGTACGGCTACGGCCGGGTCGTCAGAGTGCTGCTTGACCTGGTCTTGGTGCGCATGTTGCAGCGCTACCGCACCAAGCCGATCCACTTCTTCGGCAAGATCACAAAATGGGCGTGGCTAGGGACGGCGGCGTGCTTTACTTTCGCGATCGTCAACGCGATCTACTCCCAGGACCCCTGGGCCGCCTTCTGGGGTAAGGCCCCGCTGGTCGGCACGATCCTGTTCGTGCTTGGCTTCATCGCCATCATGTCCGGGCTCGTGGCCGAGCTGGTGATGCGCGCCGGCTTCGAGTTCAACGCCGGCCGCTACTGGGACGAAGCCCGCCGCGTCAACTTCGGCCCCGCCCCCTCCGAGATCCCCGTCACCAAGCCCCGCGACGCAGCCGCCGAACGCTTCGAGGAAGTCGTCAAGCGGTAGGGAAGCGACGAAGCCACTGAGCGACGGAGCGACGAAGGAAAGATGTAGCGGCCGGGCTCCGTCCCTGCCCTTGTTCGTTAGTATACTGTTCGGTTTGCGGCCGGCGGTTGAATGCGCCCGTGGTAATTAGGGAGAGCGCCTACGATGAGTGTGACGCGCGGAGCAACGCTGTTTTCCATGGGGTTGCTGAGCCCGGTGGTGTTGGTGCCAGGGTTGATAACGCTGTCGCTGGCGCAGGAGACTGCGACTGACAGGAGCGAGAAGATGGTACGCATTGCCGTTTGCCAGACGTTCTGCATCGACAGCGACCGCGAGGGCAACTTTCGACGGATCGAATACGCGCTTGAGTCCGCGGCGAAGCAGGGGGCTCAGTTGGCGTGCTTCCCGGAGACGGCCATCCTCGGCTGGGTCAACCCCGAGGCACACGAGCTGGCGGACCCGATCCCCGGACCCACGGCGGAGCGCATCGCCGAGCTGGCCCGCAAGCACAAGCTGATGATCTGCATCGGCCTGGCCGAGAAGGCCGGCGACAAGCTGTACGACTCAGTGATCCTCGTCGGCCCGGACGGCAAGATCCTCAGCAAGCATCGCAAGATTAACATCCTGACCGAACTGATGGACCCGCCTTACACGCCCGGCAAACGCCAGGACATCCGCGCCGTTGACACGCCGCTCGGCCGCATCGGCTTGCTGATCTGCGCAGACACGTTCAAGGAAGAGTTGGTCCAGGCCGCCGGCGAACAATCGCCCGACCTCTTGCTGGTGCCGTACGGCTGGGCTGCGGACAAGAGCGAATGGCCGCAGCACGCGGAGCGGCTGGCGGCGGTCGTGTCGGCGACCGCAAAACGTGCCGGCTGCCCCGTCGTCGGCACCGACTTGGTCGGCCGGATCACGTCCGGGCCATGGACGGGCAAGACCTACGGCGGCCAGAGCGTGGTGGCCGACCGCGAAGGCAAGCTGCTGATGGTCCTGCGCGACCGCGATGTCGAGATGCGCGTCATTGACCTCAAGATCGGCCGGGGCTCGTAGGGCAGGTGGAGCGCACGGACACCTGCCGTCGTCCTCGCCAAGTGGCCAGATTCTTTGGTCACCGCGCTCCCTCAGAATGACAAGGCTGCGCTCCCTTAGAATGACGAGGCGCTGGCAGGTCTCGAAGACTCGACCTGCCCTACAGAAGCCGGCTACAGGAGTGTTGTCACGAGACCACTCTCCGCGGGCGTGCGGGGGTGGTCCGACGTGCCGCCAAGGCGTCGGCGCGCTTGCGGGCGCCGGGAGCGCCCACGGTTCGCTTCTTTGAGCGGCCACGCCGCTTCGAGCGGGCTCTGGCTTGTGCCGCCGCCTGGTCGATAGCTCGCCGTAGGTCGGACAGCTCGCGCGTGGTCAGCGGGCGGGCGGCGCCGAGCGGCAGGCGTTTGAGCGTCAGCGGGCCGATCGCCAGGCGCTTCAGCGCTTTCACCCGGTGCCCCAGCCGGGCCAGCATCCGCCGCACCTGTCGGTTGCGACCTTCCTTCAGCGTAATCTGCAGCACGCTGGCGTCGCGGCCGCGGTGCGTAACCCGCACGTTGGTGGCCTGGGCCTTGCCGTCCGAAAGGTAGACGCCGGTTCTCATCTGGGCCGGCAGGTCGGTTGGCACGCGGCCGCGGACCTCCGCGCGGTAGACCTTCGGCACCCCATAACGCGGGTGCGTGATCCGTTCGGCCAGTTCGCCGTCATTGGTCATCAGTAATAGCCCGGTGCTGTTCGCGTCGAGCCGGCCGACGATAAACAAGCGGGCTCTTAACGGGGGCAGCAAGTCCACGGCTCGTAGCCGACCGGCCGGATCGCGGTCCGTACACACGACCCCCTTCGGCTTGTGCACCAGGAAGTACACGTGACGCTCGGTACGCACCAGCGTGCCGTCCACCACTACCTTGTCGCACCGCAGGTCCACGAACGCCGGCAGTGTGTCCACCACCTGGTCGTTCACCAGCACGTGACCATCGCGGATCAACTCCTCGGCGCGACGGCGCGAGGCGACGCCGGCATCGGAGAGAAACTTCTGTAGCCGCACGCGCGTGGACGGCGTGTCTGCTTTGCTCATGGTTGCTCAGTTGGCCGGCAGGTCTCGAAGACTCGACCTGCCCTACAGGCTCATGGCTGCTCAGGTTCGCGGATGTCGCTCGAGACGGGCGGCGACTCCTCGACCTCCTCAGACGTCGGCGGCTCGGTCACGGGTGGCGGCTCATCCGCCTCCGGTCGTTCGGGGATCTCGGCCGGTCCGAGCAACTCGGCCAGACTCTCGCGCTCCAGCACCAACCGCGCCGGGATGGCCCCCTCCCGCTCTAACGCCGCCAACACCTGCACCACCTGCGAGTAGTTCAACCCGACCCCACGCAGCCGACCCGCCTCATCCTTGACCGGCAGGTCTGCCAGCGCGACGATCAGATCGGTCAGTCGAGGGGGCACCATGATCTTCTCCGAAAGCCGATGGCTTTGCGGCGTTCGGTAGAACAGCGTGATGTCGTCGGTCTTCGCCAGCGCGTTCAGCACCACGCGCTCCTCGGGGTGGCTGTAAAACAGCGGCAGCGTGAGCGGCGTGCGCGTGCCGAACACGGCCACCCGCGGCTCGCGGGTCCGCCGCACGTAGATGAGCGGCTCCCCGCCGGACTCCACGACATCGAGGATCAGGTTTGTCTCCGACGGGTCCAGGGGGTTGGGGAAGACCTGGGTCTGGATCGCCGACGCGTGCCGGTGCTGCAACAGCCCCTCGTACGCCGCGATGCGAACCTCCTGATCCTGGTCGTCCAGCAGGGGTGTCAACTCCACCGTCGCCGCCGGGAACGCACACCCGCCCAGCTCTTTCACCGCCGGCAAGCGATGCGGGTGGCGTGGCGTGACGGCGATCTCGGTCATCACCGGCAGGGCCGTCGCATCCTTGAGGCGCAAGCCGGCCCGGGCGGCGTAAAAACGTACCGACGGATTCTCGTGCGCGTACAGCGGCTGGATCTGGGCCACACCCACCCGGCCGATGCCTTCCCACATCAGGCTGACGCGCTCGGCGTCGGCGCTGGCGGAACTGATCATTCGGGCCAGCTCGCGTAGCTTCCGCTCGTAGAAGGCCGGATGGTTCGGCAGATACAGGTGCGTCACGAGGTGGATGAAGTGGTCCGGGCGGGCAGCGAACTCCGGCGGCGTGTGCAGCGTCAGATAGCCCTTGCTCATGGCCTCGGCCGCCTCGGGCCGGTGTCCGAAACGCTCGTTGACGCGTCGCTCGATCCGGCGGGCCAGCGAGTAGGACGGTTCGAGCAGCAGCAGTCGAACGCTTCGCTGGCTGAGCGTTTGGCCGCCGCTCAGCGCGAAGCCCCGCCGCGGGTCGGACATGCCCGTGGGGTTCGATTCTGAGGCGAACGGATTTGTGAACACCGTCCCGCGCGCCCCGGCGACCTTGCGTCCCCCGATCAGCCCCTCACGCCCCTGAGCGACCTCGAAGATCTTTAGGTCGCACGGCAGCAGCATGCCGCCTTCCAGCGAGCGGGTCGCCGTGCCCGGGATGGCCTGCACCTGCACGTCGAAGCGTGTGCCGCGCGGAGCCCCTGGCGGGACGATCCCCACCACTTCCACCACCGCCGTGTCGAGCGAGTCGATCAGCCGTTCCGGCGAGAGGCGTGGGCGTCGCTCGCCACCGCCCTTGGGCGCGAGCTCCAAGCTCAGGTATTCCACGAGGTATTCACGGATGGTGGTGGGGCAGTCGCGGCTGCCGTTCTCGCCCAGCCCCACAACCAGGCTGAACCCGCGCACGCGTTGCCCGCTAACGCTGCTCAGCAGGCCGTAGGACCCGATCGTGTCGGCCAGGGCCGCCTGACCCTGCGCGGCGGGTCTCGGTGGTGGTTCGGGCGGCGGAGACTTCCGCCAACCCCAGTTCCCCTCCTGGCAGCCGGTCAGTACCAGTAGCACGCCCGTGGCCGCACACACGGCGGCACACCAACGTATGCTCCGAAGCATGGTCCAGCCCTCGCGTCGGGATTACGTCCGTCTCGTGCCCACGTCGTCGGCTCGCTACCTCGTGCAGTTGCCAGCGTAGCGGCCTCCGACCGAATTCGGTACAGCAGGCTCACGGTAGTCGCTGTAGAGTATAAGGGAGTTGGCGGCGCGCGGTACAGCCGGCGCCACGATCCCGGCCGCGACCGACCGATAGCCGCCCCGGCGCTTGACCGCTCGGGTCGGGGAGTCCATCGTACGCGCCCGAGGCTCGGTTTGTGGGAGGCACAGTATGGCCAAAGTTGCCGTGATCATACCGGCCGCCGGCGTGGGCAAACGTTTTGGCGGCGACGTCAAGAAACCCTTCGCCCAGCTCGACAACCGCCCGATCTTCATCCGCTCGATCGAGCTGTTCCTCAATCGCCAGGACGTTTGCCAGGTGATCCTGGCGGTCGGCCCCGACGACTACGACGTTGTCAAGGACAAGTACGCCGCCCAGGTCATGTTCATGGGGCTCAAGCTCGTCAAGGGTGGGCAGCAGCGTTTCGAGTCGGTCCGTCTGGCCTTGGAGCACGTCGATGCCCAGGCCGAGTTGATCTGCGTCCATGACGCCGTGCGCCCCTGCGTCCTGGAGAACTGGATCGACGCGGTGTTCGCCAAGGCCGCCCAGACCGGGGCGGCGATCCTGGCCGCCCCGCTGACGGGCACGATCAAACGCGTCGGCAACAAGGGGATCATCGACGAGACGGTTCCGCGTGCGGGCCTCTATCAGGCCCAGACGCCGCAGGTCTTCCGGAAGGAGCTCCTGGTCCAGGCTTATGCCGACCTGCCGGACGACCTCCATCCAACCGACGATGCCCAGGTGGTCGAGCGGACCGGGCAACGCATTTCGGTGGTCCAGAGCGACTACCGGAACATCAAGATTACCTCGGCGGGGGACATGGCGCTCGCATCGGCGATTCTCAAGGGGATCAGCCGCAAGGCCAAGGGCCCGGCACCGCGCGGGCCGTTCGAAGAAGCTCAGTGGTGATTTTACTTCGAAGAGGGTAGAATAAAGGGTTCGGGATAGTCTGGCCCATCGTCCGACGAGGGCTGACGGGCAAAGAAGCACGGTGCCGTGCGCGAGCGCGAGGTTATGCTCATGCAACCGGGGCGTGGTCCGGTACTCGTCGGTCGGGTGCGGGGTTGGTGGGTGGTTGCCGCGATGGTCGTGGCCCTGCTGGCGAGCGTGGGTTGTGACCTTGCCCGGCCGCGGTGGCTGGGCGGCGGCGACTCGTCAGACCAGCAGGGGGCCGACCAGATCGCTGACGCCGACACCGCGTTCACCCTCCTGCCGCCGACGCCGGCAGCCACCCAGCAGCCGCAGCAACCGGTCCGCTCCACCACCGTGCTATCGGTCCTGCACGTGCAGATCCCGCATGAGCAGCGCTCGGCGGCCGAGAAGGTCTGGAATCACCTGCGTGAGGACGTGCTCGACAGCGAGCTGGCCCTGCGGCTACGGCGGAACGGGCTGCGCGTCGGCTTCGGACAGGCGCAATGGTGGGATGCCATCAAGGCAGCCCTCGACGCCATCGACGGGCACCGCGTCAGCTATATGGATGCGGTTCGGTTGCCGCCCGGCTTTCCGCTCGGGCTGGAGCTGGATACCGAGCCGCGTGACCAGACGCTCTTCCTCGTCCAGCCCGACGGGATTCTGAGCGGCGACACTTGGCCGCAGAGCCGCAATGTGCTGCTGGTGACCTGCGGGCCGGATCTGCAACAGGCCGAGCTCGTGCATCTGTTCGTCTACCCCGAAGTGCGCCAGCGTCTGCCGGGCTGGCGTTGGGTGCGCACGGAAGCCGGCCTGTGGCAAACGCCCAAGCAAAGCGGCCGGATCTTCCACGCGGCGAGTTTCTCGGTGACCCTCGGGCCGGGCGAGTTCGTGCTGTTGGCTCCCAGCGGTGACGCAGAGGTATTTGGGCTGATCGGCGGGGCGTTCCTGATCAGCGAAGAGGAGGGTCGGCGCTACGATTCCTACGTGTTCTTGCGACCGGAGCTCACTCATGTCGGTCGGCCGGGCTAGGGACGTGAGCACGTCGCCGCGGCTCGACGTCAGCTTCTTCGAGCGCCTTTTTGACGGCGCCGGCCTGGCGGTCTTTGCCTGTGACGCGACCGGCCGGATCCTCGCGTGCAATTCGCACGGGCGAAAGCTGTTTGCCGACCGCGACGGATGCCACGGGGGCGACGCCGTCGTCAACGTTCTCCCGGAAGAGGACCGTGCTACCTTCGAAGAGCATCTCAAATCGTGCGTCCAGACGCTCGAGCCGCTCGAGTTCCGCACGCACCTGAGCGTGCCCGGCCTGCACGCGACCGAATACGCCGTCTGGCTTACGCCGATCCTCGACGCAAACGGCTCGTTGGAGGGCGTGACCATCTGGTTCCACGATATCACCGCACGGCTGCAATTGCGGCGGAGCCTGCGGAAGCGGGAGCGCCTAAACACGCTCGGAACACTCTCCGGCGCCGTGGCGCACCACTACAACAACTTCCTGTGCAGCATCGCCACCAGCCTCGAATACGCCATGAACCTGAACACGATGTCGGCCATGCGTCGGGCTCTGCGCCGCACGGCCGACGCCGTCGCCCGGGCCACGCAGCTCACCCGGCAGTTGCTGGCCTTTGCCCAGGCCGACTACCGCGCCCAGGACCTGTCCGACCTGACCGAAACCCTCTTGTACTACTTCGATAAGAATGAGCCCCGCTTGCGCCAGCGACACATCCGGCTTACCCTGAACTGGGAAAAAATCCCCACCCTCTCCGTCCCGCGCGAGCAGCTCCTGATCATCCTCGACAACCTGGTGGACAATGCGATCGAGGCGATGCCGAACGGCGGGGCGCTCACCGTCACGCTCGGTCGCCATGAGGAAAACGGCGTGCGCCTCTCGATTGCGGATAGCGGTTCCGGTCTGAGCCCCGAAGATATGGAACACGTTTTCGAGCCCTTCCATACCAGCAAGGGGGAGCTCGCCTCCGGCGAGCTTCACAGGGCCGGCATGGGATTGGCCGTCGTGCACGGCCTGGTCAGCGAGATGCGCGGGACGATCACGGCCTCCAACGTCTCCGGCGGCGGGGCCCGATTCGACATTTGCCTGCCGCTCGATGTCGCCACTTACTCAGCCTGACGAAACTGCCCAGAATGTTGCTGAAGAGACTGCCCACAATGTAGCGGCCGGGCCCCGTACCGGCCGTTCCCATGTGCCACCGGCGTCTCGGCGCCGCCAGCGCGCGCCGCCCGCTTACGATCGGCGTGGCCTCACGACCACCACAGCACCAACGCGTGCAGGGCGTATGCCGCCAGTGCGATCAGGATCATACCGATGACGATGTGGATGAAAGTGATCACCGCAGCCCGCGGCAGCTCACGCGCCCTGCGCGCCCGGGTGCCCCGGTATACCACGGCGATGCACATCGCCAGCGGCAGAAACATCCACAGCCGCGCTCCGGCCGGCAGTTTCAGCGGGTGAAGGAAGAGCAGTCCCAGGACCTCGTCCGGCAGCAGGTTCACCTCGCCCCTCCGGTCTGTTCGCTCCCGGCAGCGGAAACCTCATGATGGAAGACCGGCAGCCCGCCGGTCTGCGCCCGGGCGATGGCATCCAGGATCACCAGCAGGTTCAGCAGCCCGCCCACCGCTAGGTAGATCTGGGCCACGTCGGACTCCGGATAGTAGGCGACCATTCCCGTCAGCTCTTCCTCGATCTGGGCGCGTCGATCATCGGGATAGCTGTCGACCGTCTTCTTTCCGGCCAGCAGGACGGCCAGTTCCCTGGGGCCAACCTCGCCGACGTAGTGGTTGAGCACGTAGCACAGGCTCGTGTAGCCGCCGCTCCCCATCTCCGCCAGAAACAGCCACTTGTTCACGAACGGGTTGACCGAGGTCTTCACCCCGCCGATGGCGATCCCACCCCAGAAGGGAAGGCTGACGGCAACGAAGAAGACGGCCGCCAGCCCGCGGTGCCCCAGCCAGTAATGCCCTGCGCCCGGCAGAATCCACGCCAGGATGCCGGCCTGCACGGCCTGTCCGGTTGTCGCCTGTGGCTGCTTCATGCTCTTGCCTGCGGCGTTGCCCTGCTGAGGCCTGCGGGCGCTTGCGCGGGTGCCCCACCCTTCCAGGGTGGGGGACGCAGCGGGCGCTTGCGCGGGTGCCCCACCCTTTCAGGGTGGGGGACGCAGGCCGTAGCGGCCCGGCTCCGTCCCGGCCGTGGGTTGCGCGGGCATCTTACCCGCGACCCGGCGGCCAGCGTCCTCGCCAGCCGTGCAGGCCTAAACCGCCGCGCACGCGCGAGGCCGCTTTGCTGGAAACGCCAATGTAGCCAGGGAGTATAGGAACCCCACCGCCGACCTGCAACGCGACCGCCGCCCACCATCCGCGCCGCCGGCTTGCTGCCCAACCGGCGGCGCGTAACGTGGCGGCCGGTCTGCAACTCGACCGCCGGCACGGCGAACGACCAACAATGCGTCTTTTGTCCCCCTGATCGCACGACCTCAGAAAAGCGCCGCCGCGGCGGTCTCCCACCGCGGCGCGTAGAATCGGCCAGCTCGGTAGAGTCTCGGCGCCTACGGCTCGACGCCGCAGCCTGGTAGCGCTACGTCCCGCAGCCCCAATCGCTGAGCAGGATGCCGAGGTCACCGTGGCCGACGTGGCCATCGCCGTCGAGGTCGGCGTCCGGGTTCCAGTTGGGATCGCCCTCGTGCGAGCACCACGCCGAGAGTAATTCACCCAGGTCACTGTGGTCGGTGTCACCGTCGCCATCGATGTCACCGACACACAGGTCGGGCGGCGAGTGCGTCACTTCGGCGTAAGCCGTGCCCGCGACCGGTTGTCCGCCGATCGTGCCCGACACGGTGCAGGCGCCCTCCCAGAAGCACAACGGGAAGAACACGTTCGCGCCAATGCGCATCACCTGATCGTCACAGTCCGCGGTGACGACCAGGTCGATTTGGCGGGACGATTCCGTCACCCTCCACTGGGTTGCGAATTCCCTGTCCGTCATCGGATCCACGTAGTATGCAAGGACCGTCATCTCGTAGTCCTCCAGGACCTCGTGCGAACAGCCCTCGTCGTAGTAGTTGAGCCCGCCGGAGAAACTGCCCAGAGGCTCATCGTCAACCCAGACGTCGGCCACCATGATCTCCCGGTCGTCGTCGAGTTGGATGGAAATCCACTCCCAGGTCACGGTGTCGGCGGGCCAGTCGCCCCACTGGTGGTCGATCCAGGCGCAGCCATGTACATCCTTGCCCGCAGGTGGGAAGCCGGGGAGGTGAAGCTTCCCCAGGACATCAAGCCTCGGATGGGTGTAATAGTAGGATCCACCGACGTCACCGAATTCCACGTACCCGTCGCCTCCGACGGCGATAGGAGGCTTCAAGCACTTCATGTCGAGCTCCACGGACACGATGCCGCCTTCGATCCAACCGGCGTAGAGGTGATAGTCGAACGGAAGCAGGTCACCTCCACATTCCCTGTTTTTGAGCCGGTTACCGCCCGCCACGACGTCGAGGCATCGATCGTTTGCCAGGAATATCAGCGGGAATTCGTCATTCTGGTAGTAATGAACGTAATCCTCAAGGTCAATGATGGATTGCAGCACCATGCCAGGGAATCCGATGATAGGCGGCTTGAAGAAGGCGACAAATCCGCCGTACTCGTGGTTGTCCTCGTCCCTGAAGAGATGAAAGTTGACGTACCACCACTCGGCACGATACTTCCAAGTCGGATCGTGCACGCCCTCGACGCCAGGGAAAGTGAAGGGCGGATCGGTGCCCGGGATCGTGTAAGGGTAGTGGTCCCAGTCGTCTGGGTCGCAGATCGCCTTGCTTTCCAGAGTGACATCTGGCAGTTGCCCACCACCGGGGGGAACCCAGAATACATGTGTCTCCGACTCGTAGCCCGGATGCGAATACGTGAAGGTGTGGTTTTGCAGAGGAGCGACCGCCCAGAAAACGTAGTAGCCATCGCAGTCGGTCTCCGTTTCGCGGGGGATCCCGTCTGACATTCGCACTTTGGTGAGGCCGTGATTCGTTTGCCCTTCGAGGTAGCAGTAACCCCAGACCATGGCGCCGTGGGCCGTCGCGGCGCCTAGAGTGCATGCGATAAGCGCGAGGACTGTGCGGGATAACATGATTTTCTCCTTTCTTCGTGCCTTCGTAACAACTCCCTTGGAAGCCAAACGGCTTTCCTTCAGTGCCGAGCGGTTCGCCGCTCGGCACGCAATACGGCATTGCTTCTAGCCGACGCCGCTCTGTTCTTAGTAGTCTCCGGCGGGGCTCGGCCGTAACGCGGATTCTTGACAGAGTTTGCGTCGGGAGCGGTTCCGAAGCCGAACTTCCGCCGCCGCGCCCCGCCGTCGGCGCCGGGGGCTCCCGCGTGGCTTTCCCTGCCCACGCGAGTGCAAACGCGTTTTCCTCTGCCAGCGCTCATGCCGAGCTGCCTTGGACTGGTCGCCGACGGAGACCGGCCTCTGTCCGTCGTTCGCTCTATATGACACCGGACGCGCGCAAGCGACGGGAAAACCTGGGAAGGGCACGGGGAAATGTCGGGAAACACCTGAGAGCCGCGCAGCTCCTATCGGTGATCCGCGGCACCGGTCTGGACCGGGTGCGGACAGCGTTCGGTGTGTATCTCATTGAGGTAGATAGGATTGCGCCTGCTCGCGTCTGCAAGTGCGAGCCAGGACCGGGCATGGTGGAAACGCCGATCACGCCACCGTTCGAGCTGCATGTGACCCGCCGAGGTCGGGCTCTAGCCAGTGGCGGCGCGCGAGTGTTCATTCCCGGCCACGAACGGCGACCGGCGGCTTCGAGCCACACGCAGTTATCTCTCCGGGGCGAAGGGCGGCGCCTGTCGAAGCTGGCGGACATCGTGCAGAATACCTGTCTGTGGAACGCACGAATGCTTCAGCCAAGCCTCCGCATTCATCCGGCAAGGCAGATGCCGATCCGGGCACGATGGTTCACCGCTTCGTTGGCACGCTGATCGAGCGTTACCGCCCTCTGGAGAGCACACCGGCCGCCGGTCTGGATGCGGCGGTTGTTGACCGGCGGCTGAGCGAGTTGGTGCTGGCGGAGGCGGCGTTGCGGCACGCGCAGTCGCCGCCGTTGCCGGCCGCCGCCCGCCCGCCACAGGTGGCCGTCATGGGGCCCACGCAGACCGGCAAGAGCACGGTGGTCAATCTGTTGCTGGGCCGGCCGGTGGCCGAGGTCAGTCCCTTGGCGGGCTACACGGTGCACCCGCAGGGGTTCTGGGTCACCTCCGGCGATCGAACGGCAAGCTGGGCCGAAGAGTTGTTCCCCGGTTGGTCCCGTTGCGAACCGGATGAGCTCTCACGCGACCGGCTCGAGGCGTATGCCCTGACGATCGTTGATACGCCGGATGGCGAGCACACCGCGCTCCCGCCGTGCGTGCTCTGGGACACCCCCGATTTCGACTCGCTGGCGGCGCGCAGCTACCGGCGCGGGCTGCTCGAGGTGGCCGCGCTCGCCGACGCGATTGTCCTCGTTTTGAGCAAGGAAAAATACTCCGACCTGTCGGTCTGGCGCATGCTCCGGCTGGTCGAGCCGCTGCGTCGGCCGCTGGTGATCTGCCTGAACAAGCTCACCCCGGAAGCGACGGACGTGGTCGCGGCCTCCTTGCGCGAGCGTCTGGCTGAGACCCGCGCGCACGACCGCGAGGTGCCCATCGCCACGGTGGAGTACCAGCTTGGCCTGATGGGCGACCCGCAGACCTTTCCGCCCCAGGCGGCCGGCGAGCTCCGCCAACACTTGAGCACCCGCCTGTCAGCGGCGGCCGACCGCGCAAAAACGGCGGGGGTGCAGGCCTTGATTCGACGGCACTGGGACGATTGGGTTGCGCCGTTGCGGGCCGAGCACGCCGCGGCAGAGGCCTGGAACCGCCAGCTCAACGACGCCTTGGCCAAGTTCCTGGAGGCGTACCGGCGCGACTACCTCGACCACCCGCAGCGCTACGACAGTTTTCGGCGGGCCGCGATCGAGCTGCTGCATCTGTTGGAGATTCCCAAGATCAGCGGATGGATAACGCGGGCCCGCCAGGTGGCGAGCTGGCCGGCGCGCCAGCTCCTGGCCGCCGGTCGGTCCTGGTGGGGCCAGCGCCGCGGCCGAGCCCGAACGATGCACGACCTCGGCACCGAAGCGGCCGTCCTGCTCGACGCCGTGGACGCCCTGCTGACCTCGCTCCAGCGCGATGCCGCGCGCCAGTGTGACCCGAGCACCCCCGGTTGTGCGGTCTGGCGGGCGGTTACGCAGCGGCTCGACCGCGAGGAGAACCGTTTGCGGCAGGTGTTCCGAAACGCGATCGTGGAGCACAACCGCCGGGTGGCGCGCGAGATTCACGCCGCGGCCAACAGCCTTTACGAGGAACTTCAGGCCCAGCCGGTTCGACTGGTTGCCCTGCGCACCGCCCGCACGACGATCGACGTGGGTTACCTGCTGCTGGCGGTGAAGATCGGCGGGCTGACACCGCTGGACGCGTTGTGGGCGCCGGCGACGTTCGGGTTGACCTCGCTACTGATGGAGGGCCTCGCGGGTGTGCAGATGGGCCAGGTGGCCAGACGGCTCAAGAAGCAACAATATGAAGCCGTGCAGAAGGTGTTGATCGAGAGCGTTCTCCTGCCGGAGCTGCGGGCACTGGCCGCCAATCTGGAGGACGAGGGGCTGTTCGCGATTCCGGCGGAACATTTGGCGGAAGCGGTTACCGCCCTGAACGCCTGGGAGCAAACCGGGCGGCACGGGCATCTTGCCGGTGAGCGGAGTCCCAACCGTGACTGACACCCCCGGCCTGAGTCTGACAAACGCCTTCCCCACGCTGCTGGCCCGCGCGCGCGACTGGTTCGAGCGCGCCCACGGTGCCGACTGGCTCGATGCCGCCGACGCGGGGCGACTGTCCGCCGTCGAGCAGGCCACTCCGGCCGACCTGTTTGTCGATTCGCAGGCGCGCCCGCTGGTGGTTGCGTTTTTCGGCGGCACGGGCGTGGGCAAAAGCTCCTTGCTCAATCGGTTGATCGGCGAACCGATCGCCCGCACCGGCCTGGAGCGCCCGACCTCGCGCGAAGTGACGCTCTACGTGCACGAATCGATCGAGCTGGCCGAGCTGCCCCCGGCTTTGCCCGTCGGCCAGGTCCGCTGCGAGAGGCATGCGTCCGACGCCCGGCGCGACGCGCTCTGGATCGACGCCCCCGACATCGACAGCACCTACGAGAACAACCGCCGCTGTGCCCTGCGCTGGCTGCCGCACATCGACCTGCTGGTCTACGTGGTCAGCCCGGAGCGTTACCGCGACGACGTCGGCTGGCGTGTGCTGCTCCAGCGGGGACACAAACACGGGTGGATGTTCGTGATGAACCGCTGGGACGAGGGTGACGCGACCCAGCGCGACGATTTCGCGCGCATGCTGCGCGGGGCGGGTTTCGAGGCTCCGTTGCTGCTGTGCACCTGTTGCGCCCGAGTCGCCGAACCGCTGCCCACCCCGGACCAGTTCGACCGGATCGAGAGCACGATTCGGGATGTCCTGCGCGAGCACGGCGTTCGCGAGTTGGAACGCCTCGGTCATCGAGCCCGGCTGTTGGAGCTCCGCGGCGCGGTCAACGTCGTTCTGCCCCGGTTCGGCAACGAGCGGCACTGGCCGGATTTCGCCTCGGTCGGCGAACGACATTGGCAGCGGGCCCGCACGGCCATTCTGGAGGGTGTCGAGTGGCCCATGCGGACGGCGGCCGCTCGGCTGGCCGTTCGCGAGAGCGGTTTCGTGGGCCAGGTTGTGCGGCAGGTAAAGCAAGTTGCCGGGAGCGGTTCCGATCCAGACCGCCGCCGTGAGCCTTCGACACCCTCCCGGCCTGCCGAGAAAGAGCACGCGGCTACGTCGTCGCAGCAGCGGCAACCTGGGCAGCAGCCCGCGGACGCCGGCGAGCTGTCCCACCTCACCGATCCCCTCTGGGACGAGTGGACCCAATCCAAGCTCGACGCCGCCCTCGATGTCCTGGAGGTGGAGCTCCGCCGCGTGCAGGTCGCGGCCGACCCGCTTCGGCATCGGCTGGACGCGACGGCGCAGACGGCCGGCACACTCGTGAGGGAGCAGGTGCAGGATGAGTTGCGGAGGGCGTTGGCCACCCCCGGCACCACGCTCGAACGCGCCCTACGCCGCCTCACCGGGTTTCTGATGGTATTTTTGCCGGCGGTCGCCTTGGCCTGGGTTGGGTGGGTGGTCGTGCGGCGCTACTACCTTGCGACCGTAGGCAGCGCCGATTTCCTCGGGGTGCCGTTCGCGGTGCACAGCGTGGCGTTGGTGTTGGCGGCTTGGGGCCTGCCGTTCCTGCTCGACCGCAGTCTGCGCCCGTCGCTGGAGCGGACTGCGCTGCGGGCCATGCGCCGGGGGTTTACGGCGGGGTTGGACGAATTCGGTGCTCGGCTCGCGGCGGCAATCCAGCAAGCAGCTCGCGAGGGGCGGGCCTACCGCGAGGAAGCAAAGACGATCGTGGCGGACCTGTCGCGGGTCGTGATCCAGCCGATCGAAGCACGGAGCGCGACGCTGGGGCGGCTGGTGGCGACGCGCCTTCACCGGCAAGATGCCCTGACCACACCCGAGCCGGCCGCCTCGTAGATGCCGGTGCTCGAAAAGGGGGGTCAGACGTCAGCCGGCAACAGCATTGCCGCCACGTCCTCGGACGCCGAGGCGGCTTTGATCGGTCGCGCGGGGACGCCCACGGCGGTGGCCATCGGGGGAATGTCGTCGGTCACGACGGCCCCGGCCCCGATGATCGACTCGCAGCCCAGCGTCACCTTCGGGACGATCGTGGCCCCAATCCCGACGAACACCCCCGGCTCGACCTTGACACGCCCCGCGATGCGCACGCCCGGGCAGATGTGACTGCCCTCCCCGATCATGGTCTGGTGATCGACGATACACCCGGTATTCAAGATGACGGAATCTCCGATCTGGCAGTTGGCGCAGACCACGACCCCGGCCGCGACCACCACGTTCCGTCCCAAGGTGGCGTTGTACGCAATTGTTGCCGAGGGGTGCACCGCGTTAACCAGCTCGATTCCGGCCTGCTCGATCTGCCGGGCCAGGCCACGGCGGGCACCATTGTCGCCGATCGCGATGATTGCACCGTCCAGGTCCAGCGCGCGTGCGAGCCGTTCCAGGTCGCTGATGCTGCCGTGGACCACCAGGCCGTCCACGCGTCGGGCGTGAATCTCGGGGTTGTTGTCGAGGAAGCCGAGCACGTCGTGTTGCCCGGCCTGGAGGAGAATGTCGAGCACCACGCGGCCATGGCCGCCGGCGCCGAGGATCAGCACGCGCCTCCGGGCCGGGGTACCGGGGGTTTTCATGACCGTCTCTATCGGGTCGCCGGGTGTTAGCAGCGCAAAGAAAGCCGGGGTTTCAATGCCGGGTGCGGGACGGTCCGATTGTGCGGGCGTGCTGAGGTTGCGGCGCGCCCCAGCGTTGGCGCGGGTTGTTGTGGGTGGATCGGCCGCCTTCCTCAAATGAGCGCCGGCGTCCGACCGATAATTGGGAGGTAGCGACCTGCCACGAGCGGCAGAAGCGATGAACTAACGCTCGGGGCGGGCGTAAGTCAGGTGCCCGGCATTGTCTGCGGCACCAGCGGCAGGACGACGGCGTTTGACATCCGCCGTACGCCCTGGTTAGATTCCAGCACTTTGGCGTGGTCGTCGAGCACAGGAAGGCCGCGACCCGTGGGAACGTGTGAACTGTCTGCTCGCAGCGCTCGGGCTGCCAAAGTGCCCGTGTGAGCGAGCCCTGGGCAATTTGCCATGCGAATTCATTGGACGACTATCAGTGCGTATGTGGCCGTGGCTTGGCTTGGCTGCTCGGTCGGCCTCTTGTCGGGCTGCGCCCTCGCGCCCTGGAACAGCTTCCTGGATCCGACAGCGGTGGGGCAGTTCCCCTTAAAGTATAAGGAGGGGGGCATCCGGCGTGTGCTGACCCCGCGTGAAGCACCGCCGGGCCTGGCCACCGCCACCGAGCCGACGCCCGAAGACCTCGTACCGCTCTATGAAGACTACCGCATCGCCCCCAACGATCAGGTTGCTGTCATCATTAATGACCTGATTGCCCCGGGCGTGCCCGAACAAGGTGCTTACGAAGTCAGTCCGACGGGCTACATCCGCCTGGCGATTCTCGGGTCCATCAAGATCACCGGCATGACCGAGCAGGAGGTGGAACAGGAGCTCACGGCGCGGCTGATCGACGACGGGCTCTTGCCTGACCCCATTATACGGGTCATCGTGCAGACACCCCGCCAGCGCTTCTTCACGATCATGGGGGCGGTGAACGCCCAGGCGGCCTTCCCCATTACGCAGCCCGACCTGCGGTTGCTGGACGCCTTGGCGTTGGCCCGCGGCATCAGCCCGGTTACCAAAACCCTGTACGTGATTCGGCGCGAGGAGCCGAGTCCACCCGAGACGACGCCCTGGCCGACCGAAGAGCCGACGCCTGAGAAAGAGCTCATAATTCCGCCGCCGATGGAGGAAGATCAGGAGAATCCTTCGCTCAGCTTTTTCGCGGGGCTGGGCTTTCCGCCCCAGGAGGCACCAGCGAGCCAGTCGCAGCCATCCCAAGAGTTGGAGGAGCTGGAGACGATTATCGCGCCGCCGGGGCAGGCTTCGCAGCCGGCCACACGCCCGCAGGAGCCGGAGCGCCAGCGTCCTTTCGCGCCGCTGGTTTTCGACCCGGTCACCGGCGAGCCGCGGGAGCTGCGGCCGGAGGAGCAGGTGCCACCCCCGCCCGCCGAGCCGCCCAGCCAGGTCCCGGTCGAGCTGCCGCAATTCGAGTGGGAGGACGTGCCCGAGTATGAACTGGCCCAGCGCGTGATCGAGATTGACGTGAAGGCGCTCAAGGCCGGCGATCCGCGCTACAACATCATTATCCGCGACCGCGACGCAATTCAGGTCCCGATGGACACGGGCGTGTTTTACCTGATGGGCGAGGTGAACCGACCGGGCGTGTACGCCTTCAGCGATCGCGAGATCACGGTCAAACAGGCGATCGCCATGGCCGCGGGGTTCTCGGTGATGGCCTGGCCGCAGCGTTGCGAGATCATCCGCCGCGAGCCGGGCACCGATACGCAGATCACCATCCCGGTTAACCTGGATGCTATCTTTGCCGGCTTGGAGGACGATGTGCTGCTCCGCGACGAGGACATCCTCAACGTCGGCACGCACTTCGTCGCCCCGTTCCTGTTCGTGGCCCGCAACTCGTTCCGCTTCACCTATGGGTTCGGCTTCGTTTACGACCGCAACTTCGCGGACAAGGACGCGTTCTATGGAAAGGTCAATCCTCAGACGCTGAAGATCCAGGAGGCCCAGCGACTGGGCCTGCCCTTCTAACGCTGGCAGGAGCAAGAAGCGTGGCCACCAACCCATCCTCGCCGCCGGCCGGCCAGATCGTGTTTGACCGGTCTGCCCAGATGCGGGCGGTGATCATCGCGGCGGCGTTCGTGGCGGCCTTCTGGAACCTGCTCGACTTTCTGCCCGCCCGGCTCGGCTCGCTGGTCGATCCCTGGTTACACGAGTCCGACTGGTCGCACGGGCCCATCATCCCGCTCTTCAGCGTGTGGCTGGTCTACAACCGCTGGGAAAAGATCAAACGCGCCCCGGTCCGCTATACCTGGGTGGGACTGATCATCCTGCTGGGCGCCCTGGTGCTCTATCAGCTTTCCTTCTGGTGGCTGACGTTTACATTCCTGCGCCACGGGTGCCTGCTGCTGTGTTTGTTGGGCATCATCGTCTTCCTGTGTGGTCTCCCGGTCATGCGCCATGCCTGGGTCCCCTGGCTTTACCTGTTTTTCGCCATCCCGCTGCCCAAGCGGCTTTACTTCGAGCTGACCGACCCGCTGCGACGGATGGCGGCCACGGTGGCCAGCGGCTTCCTGGGCTTGATTACCCCGTTGGATTACATCGAGCGAAAGGGGTCCTTGATCGACTATCTGTACCAAGGCCAACGCGGGCAGATCGGCATCGCCGATGCCTGCAGCGGAATGCGCAGCACGATCACCTTGTGCGCGCTGGGCGTGGCCGTGACGTTCTTGTCCGAGCGGCCGTGGTGGCAACGCGTCATCATGATTGCCTCCTGTGTGCCCATCGCGGTGTTCTGCAACTTCATTCGCGTGTCGATTACCTGCGTGCTCCATATTTTCGTTGATCCCAAGTACGCCACCGGCACCTATCACACCGCGCTGGGCCTGGTCATGATCATGGTGGCGTTCGGGATTTTCAGCGGGCTGGGATGGGTACTGAGCAACCTGGTGGTCGAGGAGCAGGAACCCGAACAGCAGCCTGCCTGACACGTATGGATGTTGGATTACACGCAGCGTTCCGGAGCGCCAAGTGAAAACTCCGGCAACCACGAATGACAGTCCTTCGCACGGCCCGCCGACCGCAGAGGCGCGGCCCAAGCGACCGGTCCGGCCCGCCCAGGCCCCGGCCCCGGCCGTACCGCGGACCGGCCCACGCCTCTCTGCCAGGCTGCAGAGCTGCTTGAGCGGATTGGGCGATGTCGTGCGCGGCGCTGGCGTGCGGTTCTACGTCTGCCTGGCCTGCCTGCTGATATCGGCGGCCACCATGGACGTCTTGGCCCGGCGGTTCCAGCTGTACTTTCAGAAGCAGCCCGTTCCGCTGAAGCGGCCGCTGGCGGTCATGGACCAGAGCAAGCTGCTCCCGGAGTACAGGTTGCATACCCACCAGCCGGAACCCCTTTCCGAGGACGCCATCGAGTCTCTGGGGACCAGGGAGTACCTGAGCTGGACCATCGTGGACCTCGACCGTGAGCGGGATGATCCGGCTTGTGTAGCCCACTTGCTTATATCGTATTACACGGGCAAGCCGAATCTGGTCCCGCACGTTCCGGAAGAGTGCCTACAGGCTGCGGGGGCGGCCCTCGTTGGCGTGCCGCGCACCGTGAGGATACCCGTAGCGGGCGTGGGCGCCCCGGACGGACGCGTTCCCGTGCGGGTATGCGACTTCGAGTCGGTAGGTGCTGACCGGGCGAGTCTCCCGGGCGCTTCCGCGCGGGTAGACACCTTGAAGGTGCTCTATTTCTTCCACGTTAACGGAGGGTATAAGACTACCCGCGACGAGGTTCGCTTGAGGCTGTCGAACCTCTTCGACCGGTATGCGTACTATACGAAGGTGGAGGTCCTGTTCACGGATTATTCGTTTCAGCAGCGCGCAAGCGAGGAAACCTCGATCGCGGCGCTGGGCAAGCTCTTGCGTAAGATCATGCCCGTCTTGCTGGAGGATCACCTGGTAGACTGGGAGACCTTGAATTCGGACGGGACCGACGAAGCCGCCGGTCACGCCCAGCGGTGAGCAGTAGGGGATTTTTGACATGGCTCGGCGTCGTCGTTTGAACAAAAACCTGGTGGCGGGCTTGACCATCACCGGCATCGTCCTCACGGTCGTGATCGTGGCCGTGGCCACGCTTCAGGTGACCAAGCGGGATCCGGCGGTCTTCGTCAGGGAGGCCCGGCAGATCGAAGACCGGGATCCCGATGAGGCCATCCGCCTGTACCTCAACGCCTACGACGTCAATAAGGAAGTTAAGTACCTGGTCGAGGCGGCCCGCTGCGCCTACGAGATCGGCGAGATCGGGGAGGCAATAGGCCTGCTGGACCGGGCCAACGCCGAGCGCCCGGACGATCCGGACGTGCTCAACGCCATGCTCGAGCACCTGTGGGAGCTGAAGATCTACCAGCCGGGGCGCCCCCAGACCATGTTGCGTGATTACTCGGAGGATGCCCTCGAGCTGGATCCGGACCACGTGCTCGCTTTGGTGTGTCGGGCCAGCGCCCTGGACGCGCTCGCCGACGAAGACCCGGACAATGCCCGGCTGGCCAACGACGCAATAGAGCACGCGATTGAGTTGGACGAGACGAATCCACGCGTGGCCGTTACCTGCGCCACGCGGTTGTCACGCCAGGCCGTGGAGATCCTGCGCGCCACACAGCCTCGCACGACCCCGCCTGACGTCGAGCAGCAACTCGAGGAGCTGTATACCCGCGTCGAAGGTATCTTGCAGCCGGCCCTGCAGGCCAACCCGGGCAACTGGGAACTCGTCGATCTGTACGCGCGACTCCTGCGGCAACGCGGCCAAGACGATCGGTCCCGACAGGTGCTCGAGGAAGCGCTGGCGGCCCAGCCGGAGGATGTGGACTTGAAGCTCGGGCTGGCGCAGCACCTGTTGTTCGAGGCGATCCGCAAAAGGACCGAGCTGAGCGCGGATGAGGTCAACAAGCTCCTTGAGCGGTCCCACGCCTATGTCTCCGAGGCGTTGGAAGCCGAGCCGGCCCTCTACGAGGGCTACATCGTCCTCGTGCGGCTCAAGCTGTTCCGGGCGGAACTGGAGGCCACTTCCCCGGCCGAGAAGGTCGAGTGCTACGCACCCGCCTTAAACATCTATCGCAGCGCGCTGCAGGAGACGGTGGGGCTGAGGTCGATTCGAGCCGCGTTGGGGGTCAACGCTCGGGCCCAGGTGTTCTACGAGGCCTTCCGCGACGCGGTCAGATACTACATGAGCGTCCCGGACGAGCTCCCGCCCGAGTTCCGCCGGAACCATCGCGACCAGGCGCTCGAGTACGCCCGCGAGTTTCAGCAGGGCGCCGCCGTGGAGTTCCCGACCTCGTTCGTCGTGCCGCTCATGCGGGGGGAGCTGGCCTTTCTGGACGGCGATGTTCGGGCGGCGATTTCGGCCTACGTCCAAGCGGAGAAGGAGACCCGCCGCGGTTGGCCACGCTTCAACCTACAGGCTACCGAGCGGTTGGCCGTCTTGTACCAGCAGGCCGGCGAGTTCGGTTCGGCCTTGGAGTACGCCGATCAGGCAATAGAGTTGTATCGCCGGGAAGGACTCGAGCCGCCCCTGAACGTGTGGCTGGTCAAGTTCCACCTGCTCAACATGTTGGATCGCTCCCAGGAAGTACTCGATCTCGGAGAGCCGTTGCGCGAGCGGTATCCCGACGATCCCATGCTGCTCAAGCTGCTGGCGGTCGCCTACACAAAGGAAAACCGCGGCTCAGAGGCGACCGAGCTGTTCACTGCGGCCTCGGCGGAAGATGTCGGCGCGCTGCTCACCCAGGCCCGACTGGCCGCCTACCGGGAGGATTACGCGGTAGCCGAGTCGCATTTGCGCAAAGTGCTGGACACCGATCCCCAGAACGTCGAACCGGCTCGACTGGTCGAAGCGACTCGGCTGTATGTCCAGGTGATGGTGCGGACCGACCGGCACGACGAAGCGCGCGAGTACCTGCGGGTGCTGTCGCAGAAGGTTGATGCAGACAGGTATGGGCGGCTCTTCGGCTCTCTCGACGTGGTGCTCTCCACCGTGGACCGCGAAGAGCGTGATGCCAAGCTGCTCGAGATCATCGAGAGCATCCCCGACCCCGGCCAGCGCGCCAGCGACCTATACAACTACTACGCCGCGCGCAGGAGGTACGAGCAGGCCGCGCGATACATGGATGAGCTTGAGAAATACGAGCTCGAAAAAGGCGATCCCGATGACAGAGTCCTCTTGGCCATCTTCGATCAGCAGTTCGCACTAGCGCTGCTGCTGGGGCAGCTCGACCGCGCCGAGCAATACAGCGCACGGCTGACCGAGTCGAATGCTGACGGTACCGGCGGGGCCGTGTACCGCGGGCGACTCGCACTGGCCCGGAAGGACCCGGAACAGGCCCTGCGCGAGTTCTTCACCGCCCAACGCGACCTGCCGGGAAATTCCGACCTGAACGTGTACATTGCGCGGGCCATGCTCGCCTCGTCACCCCCGCGGTTGGAGGAGGCGCTCGAGCCGCTCGGGCAAGCCTGCAAGGCTAACCCGCGTCACTTCCTGGCCAACAAACTGATGTTCGTGGTGCTGAGGGCGCTCGGACGGAGCAGCGAGGGGATTCCCTATCTCGAACGGGCGGCCAAAGAGAACCCCGGAGATGACCTCGTCCGCGAACAATCTGAGTTTCTCGAAGAGGAACGCAACCCTCAGGCGGGCATCGACACGCGCGAGAAGCTGCGTGAGCAGGAGCCCGAGAACGTTGCCAACTTGGTCCGCCTTGCAGAGCTATACCTGAAAGTTGCCGACCGGGCGCGCCGCGCGGCGGCGGAGGCGCGCGGCGCGGCCGCCGACACGCAGGTGGAAGACTGCTTGCAGGCCGCCCTTGCCATCGAACCGGGCCACCGCGAGACCGCCATAGTGGCGGCGCGATTCTTCGCTTCCCGGGGAAAGCGCGAGGCGGGCGAGCAGTTCCTCGGTAAGCACCTGGCTGCCTTGCAAGACGCGGCCCGGGTGGATGGTCAAATGCTGCTGGCACGGTTCTACGAGCAGCTGGGTGATCTGGCGGCTGCCTTCAACTGCTATCAAGAGGCCGAACGCCTGGTGGACCAGGTGGTCGACGATGCGGTCACGCAGCGGCGGGCACACGTGAGCATCGGGTTCGAGCTGCTCAAATTCCGTCGCCGCACCCGTCAACGGGCCAGAACACCCGCGCAAGGCATCCAGCTAACCGAGGCAATGGTCGAGGCGGCCCGCCATGTGCTCACGTTGATCGGCCCGGACGATACGCCGAGGATTCAACGGGCGCGGCTGTCGTTGATCGAGGGGTTAATGGACCTGGGCCGGCTCGGCGACGCTGAAAAAGAGGTTGACGAGTATGCCCGCGACTTCCCAGAGGAGCCGCGCGGCCTGACCGCCAGAGCCCAACTGCTCATCGCCCGCAAGGAGCTGGACGGGGCGCGCGAGGTGCTCACACGCGTCTTGCAGGACGAGCCCGCCAACGTCTTATGCCTGTACCTGCGCGGCACGGTCAACATGGGGCTGGGGCGTTACGACGAGGCGCGGGAGGACTTGCTGAAGGCCAAGCAGGCGGATCGGCAGGGCGTGGTGGGTCTGGCCCAGCGCCGAGCCTTGGCCACGCTCTACGAAACCAGGCAGCAAGTCGAACTGGCCGAGGCCGAGTGGCGTGAGCTGATCCAGCTCCAGCCGAACAACACGGAATTCCCACAGCGTTTGATCCGCCTGTACCACAGCGTCAACCAGTTGGATAAGGCACAGGAGGTCGCGAGCGAGTTCATGGCCCGCCAGCCCAACCAGGCGCTCTGGCCCTATCAGCTCGCGCAACTGCTGATGGAGCGGCAGGAGTTCTCCGCTGCGGCCGGATACCTGAAGACCGCCGTGGAACTCAGTGGACACCGTCAGCCGGGGATCATTGCCGAGTGGCTGCGGGCGCTGACCCACGCGCAGCGCGCCGCGGAGGCGGTACAGGTGTTTGAGGGCCTCGGCGCGGGACAGCTTTCCACCATGGTGCGGACCAACGCGGCCGAGGCCTACCTGGCCCTGAGACAGTTGCCGCAAGCCAATCAGCAAATCATCACGGCGCTCATGGAGGCCTGTGACCAGGGTCTGCCTGAGCTGGCCAGCGTATCCGCCCGGGTGGTCGAGATAGTATCACCGCGGAACGGAGTGCCGTTGTTGCGGCGCCTGCTGGACGAGAACGCCGGGAACGTTCTGAGGGCCGCGCGTTTCCGGATTGTCCTGGCCCCGTATATCACTGAGGCGGTCAGTCCCGCCGACGGGCTGAAGCTGCTCGAGCCGGTCCTGGCCCAAGCGCCCACCGGTTCACCGGAGCGTGTCATGGCCTTGCTGGGGCAAGCCCGCGCGTTGGAGCTCCTGGAGGACGAGCAGGGGATGGTGAAAGCCTATGAGCAGGTGCTCCAGCAGGACCCGGGCAACCTCCAGGCGCTCAACAACATGGCCTATGCCCTGGCCGACCGATTCAAGCGGTTCAGCGAAGCGCTCATTTATGCTGAGCGTGCCCGACAGATCGGACGTCCCACGGCCGAGGTGTTGGACACAGTCGGTTGGGTCTATTCGTTGAACGACCGGGACGCCCAGGCCGAGAGCATATTCATGGAGGCCTTGCGGATTGATCCGGATAGCCTGCCGGCTCGGTTTCACCTGGGGATGATCTACAAGAAATTGGGGCGGACCGAGGAGGCCCGCAAGGTTTTCCAAGAGGTTATTGAAAGAGCGCAGAGACAGGGGAATACTGTGTACGAGCAACAAGCCCGAGAGGCCAAGGATCAACTGCCGTAGCAGCCCACCAGTGGCTGTCCGGCAAGGTGCGCGGTCGCCTTCGGTGTGTCGCTCGGCATCAAGAGGTGTGCGATGACTTCGATTCCTGAGTCCCAGCAGATCGTCGGGCCAGCGAGCGCGGAGCTCGGTCCGCCGACTGCTCCGTTCGGTACGGGGGCGGTTTCCGGCGGCCTGGAACTAGGGGACGCCTGGCGCATCATCAAGGCGCGCAAGCTCCTGGTGCTGGTTTCGTTCGTGATCTTGTATGCGCTCGTGGGCGCCGCCACGGCGCTGATCTGGCGCTTCTGGCCGGCTTACACCAGTGAGGCGTTCCTTGAGCTGAGGCCGCCCAGGGAGGTTTACACCGTCGTCGAGGAGCTGGCTGATCCGCGTCGCATGGAAGCCGTGCTGCGGACCGAGGCGGCCAAACTCAAGCATATCGGCCTGCTAATGGAGGTCCTGCGCAAGCCGGAGATCAAGCAGACCGGATTCTACCAGTGGTACGAGGACGATTTCGAGGAATGTCTTTACGACCTTGAGGCGATGGTCCAGAGCAATCCCGTGCGCGACACCAATCTGATTCGGGTGTCTTTGGCCTGCCGGGAGAAAAAGGAAGCCACACTCTTCGTCAGGACGATCACTGACGAGTATAGAGCTCGCTACAGCAAGCGTCACCAGGATGCAACCTACGTGGAAGCTGGCCATATTAAGGACACGCTCGATGAGCTGAAGACCCAACTGGTGGACCGGCGCCAGGAGTTGGAACGCTTCCGAGAAAGCACCGACGTGCCGGCCGCCGTGGCCGCGTACGACGCTGCGGGCAGGCATATTGAGTTGTTGAGCGCCACGGTGACAAATCTCAGTCTCCAGCGGGAGGCGCTGGCAAGCCAGCTCCGTGTCGTGGAAGGCGTCGATCCAAGACTGCTGCCCGTCACCCCGGAAATGCAGATTATCGTCGAGGCGGACCCGATTCTGCGCTATTACCGGGCGCGCGTCGAGGAACTCGCTATCGAGATCGCCGCCGCCCAGCGCAATCAGTTGGGGCCGAACCATCGCTACATCGAGCGCCTCCAGGCCTTGCGCGAGGGCTACGCCCAGAGGGAGGGTGCCAAGCGCGAGGAGTTGGTGGACCTCCTCCGGGCACGCCAGATCGAGGGCCTGGAGCAGAACGTGCAAAGTCTCAACGGTATGCTGGGCCAGACGCTGGATCAGTTGGAGGAAGCCACAGCCCAGCAACGCGACCTGAACCGCAACCTCCTCAAGTACCAGCATATGGTGGAAGACGAGGAGCGGCTTCAGGAGCACATCACAGAGGTCGAACTGGCGGCGGGTCAAGCGGAACATGCCGTTAGCAGCGAAAGCGGCGCGCGTCTCGTCCTCGTGCAAGACGCCACCGACCCGCTCAAGCCCAGTCGCCCGAACTTCCCTCTGTATCTCGGCGGCGGATTCGTGCTGTCGCTGCTGGCCGCGCTGGGGCTCGGCTTCCTTCGCGAGTTTACGGACAAGACCATTCGCACGCCGGTTGACGTCGCCCGCGCCGGTCAGTTGTCGGTGCTCGGGTGCATTCCACTGCTGGACGAGGAGGAGGCCGACGTGGACGAGATCGAGTTGGCCACCCGTCTGGCCCCGCATTCGCTGGTGGCCGAGGCGTTCCGCCAGACACGCACTAACCTGATCTTCAGTGGCCCGGCCGAATCGCAACGGACGCTGTTGATCACCAGTCCGGGCGCCGGGGACGGGAAAACCGCGGTCGCCATCAACCTCGCCGTCACCCTGGCCCAGGGCGCCGAGCGAGTGTTGCTGATCGACTGCAACTTTCGGCGACCGGCTATTCGGGCGGCGTTCCGCGACACACGCCCCGAAGGCCTCAGCAACATCCTGATCGGGCAGGGTCGCCTCGAAGAACTGGTCAGCAAGACGGACCTGGCCAAGCTGGATGTGCTCACCAGCGGGCCCATGCCGCCCACGCCCGCCGAGCTGCTCAGCTCCAACTACATGCGCGAACTCATCGAGGCCGCGGCCCAACGGTACGACCGGGTCATTCTGGACGGCCCGCCCGCGCTGCTCATCAGTGATGCGCTGGTCATAGCCAACCAAGTGGGAGGCGTAATCCTGGTTGCCCGCGCGGTCCAGAATTCCAAGGGCGCCTTTAAGCGGGCCCGCGAGCAGTTGGAGCGCGTCAGCGCCCGCGTCGTCGGCGCTGTCCTCAACGGGGCTGCGCCGCGGCCCGGCGGCTACTTCAGACAGCAATACCGCGACTTCTACGACTACACCAGCGAGGAGACCATCCCGCCCGCTCTGCCGGGTGAGGCGTCCGCCCGGCCGCCGGACGACTCCGCCGACAAAGATCGCGACTGACCCGCGCGTCAGACACGCCGGTCGCGTCGCACGCTGGTCGCAGCGAGGCGAGCGCTCGGGATCGAGCGAGCCTACACCCTGGCGGGCTTGCTCACTGGGGCGGTGATCTCGGGGCTCAGCGTCCTAGTGTTGGCATTGTTTGCCCTGCACGGGGCGGCGATGGCAGCGTCGCCCGGCCTTGGCGGTGGCGCGCTCGCGAACAGACCTGTTCGCCAGGGAAATGCGTCGGGAACCTGCGCCACCGCCGGCGCCGCCGCCCCGCACGCGTGACGGGCACCCGCTTGCCGTCCGGGCGCCCGTCAGCAACGTGGAGCTGTAGCGCAGGGCCTGCTTCTAATAAAACTCGGCGGCCTTGCCCTGCTTGACCTTGATGGTCGCGTTCCTGAATACGGAAGCACCGCTCGTCCTCAGGTCTTTTTGAATGTCGAGGACGCCGCCGGTGACCGTGAACGGCACTTGGGCGTCGATACTGGGTTCCCCGACGAACTTCATCTCGCCGCCACTCAGCCGGAACGACACCGTGGCAGATGCGTAGATGGCCAACGCGCCGACGTGAAGCTTTCCGGCGGATACTTGAATCGCCCCGTCACCAGAGAGCTTTGAAGCCGGCCTGAAGGGGATGTCCAGCTCGAGCTGCATCTCGTCGTCGGCGTGGTTAACGATGAAGTCGCCCCGGTGGATGAGCCAGAGGTTCCGGACAAGGATCGACCCCGTCACCGTCAAGCCCGACTCGATCACCAGGCTTGTGTAGGGGCCGGCCACGCGCCCCGCGATCACGCCGGGCCCATATCCGTCGTCCCTTTTCGCGGTGATGGTTCCGCTTCCCTCGAGCCAGTGGCCGGCGATGAAGTGAAGTTCGGGGACGTGCCCGTCAGCCTCCTTGAAATAGAGGATGTGGTCGATGGTTGACGTCAGGGTGCTGTTGAGCTCCAGGTCGTGGCCGACCAGCCCGAGCGTGCCGTACACCTGGATGATCCTGGCCGCCTGGTCGTCGTCCTCCACGCGGCACCTCTTGTAGATCGGGATAATCGCCGTGTCGCCTTCCTTCGGATAGTCGTCGTCCGGCAGCCAGTTGAATCGGTCGCCCCAAATGCCGTCATCTGGCTGGAAAGTGCGAACAGTCGCCATCGCCGAACCGCATACGAGTCCAGCAACGGCCAAAAGTGTCAGTATTCTTATTGTTGTCATGGCTATGTGTCCTTTTCGCATATTTATATCCAAGTCGTTAGCTTCTTAACCACCGTCCACTCCGGCTGTGCGCAGCTTTCGAGCGGACGGCGAACAAACTCACGGGTTAATCGCCTCGCTCTTCGCCGCGGCGCCGGCAGTGCCCAACCGCAGCCTCATCCACTTGATGATGCTCTCGTCGTACCAGGGGCGACCGTGGTCGTACACAATCTCTCCCAGGTTGTTGATGTCCTTCGGGAGGTTCCAGAAGTTGTTCCATCCCTGATCGTGCGGGTCGTCGGTGATCTGCAGGAACTGGCCGTTCCGGTAGAGCCAGACTTCGTACGCCCCAACCGGACCGCCGTCGTCGTACCAGCGCCAGAAGACCACGTGGCCCTTGTCGTTGAGGTAACCACCGCCGCCGTCTTCGGTCAGCGTGGTGGTCTCACCGTCCTCCCAGATCTGGATGCCGTCCTGGCCGTAGCCGCTGGCATAGCTCCAGGAGACCTGGCCGCGGTTGTTGATCGACTTGCTCTGGGCCTCGAAGGTGTCCTCGGGGCTGATTTGCGTAATGAACTCGTCGCGCCACAGCATGATCTGCGAGTCCCACGGGTGCTGACAGAAGTCATAGCGCGTCCAGGTGATCCAGTCGTCGTCGTTGATGAATGCGCCCTGGTTCGACCAGTCGTCGTTCGTGATCTGGTGGATGGTCTGGCCGTCATAGAAGTAGATGTCGGCGCTGTAATTCTGGCAGCCTTCACCCTCCCAGCGCTTCCAGACCACATGGCCCAGGTTGTTGATGCGCGGACGCAGATCGTCTAGGTTGCTGAACGTGAGCTGGGTCAACTCGCCGTCCTGCCACATGACGATCTGGATGGGCGTTCCGGGACCATCTACTGCCCGACACCAGACGATCTGACCGGCGTCGTTGATGTCCGGCCCCCGGTCGTAAACGTCGTCGTCGGTGAGCCGCGTGATCTCCCCGTTGTCGTACAGAAAGATGTCGATCGCGTCCGTGTTTCCACCGTCGAGCCACACGCTGTAAACGATCTGGCCGTGGTTGTTCATCTTCGCCGTGTAGTTGAATGTCGGGTCCGGATCGATCGTGACGATCTCGTACCCCGGCGGCACCTGCGCCGCCGCCGGTATGGCCAGCACGACCCTCAGAATCAGCGCTGTTGCGATCACTCTGTACATCGTCGGACCTCCTGTCGCTCACGGGACGATACGTCGGACGTCAATGGCCTCAATGTTCCCGGCGGAACCAGCGCTACCGAGGCGGAGCTTCATGCACTTGACAACCGTCTCGTAGTACCAGGGGCGCCCGTGCATGAACACAATCTCGCCTAGATCGTTGATATCGGTCGGCAGGTTCCAGATGTTGTTCCAGCCCTGGTCGTGCGGGTCCTCCGTGATTTGCAGGAACTGCCCGTTGCGGTAGAGCCACACCTCGTACGCGCCAACCGGCCCCGCGTCGTAAAAGCGAAGGACGCCTATGTCGCCGCGATTGTTCAGCCCACCGACTGGACTGCCCCAATCGGTCAGCGTCCTCACAGCGCCGTCCTCCCAAAGCTGGATGCCGTGCCGGCCTCCGCCGACCGCGAACAGCCACGCGGCCTGATGCAAGTTGTTGATCTGCGCGGCCCGGGGCGCCACCGCGTCGGCCGGACTGAGCTGTGTGATGACGCGGTCGGACCACATCATGATCCTGGAGGTCCATGGATTGTCGCAGAAGTTGTACTCGGTCCAGACAATCTCGTCGTGATCGTTGAGCGTGCCGCCCTGGTTGGCCAGATCGTCGGTTTCGCCGTTCGTCGTGATCTGATGGATGGTCTGGCCATCGTAGAAGAAAATGTCCATCCGCTGACCGCCGCACCCGTCGCCCATGTAGCGCTTCCAGACGACGTGACCGAGATTGTTGATCCGCGGCGAGCGATCGTCCCGCGCATCGAACGTGAGCTGCGTCAGCTCGCCGTCCTGCCACATGACGATTTGCTTGGGACTGCCCGGACCGTCCGCCGCGCGGCTCCAGACGATCTGACCGCCGTCGTTGATGTCCGGCGTCCGGTCGAACACGTCGTCATCCGTCAGCCGGACGATCTCCCCGTCGTCGTACAGGAAGATGTCGATCGCGTCCGTGTTTCCACCGTCGAGCCACACGCTGTAAACGGTCTGGCTGTGGTTGTTCATCTTCGCCGTGTAGTTGAATGTCGGATCATCGTTGATTGTGACAATCTCATACCCGGGCGGGATTTGTCCCACAGCACGCGTGACTGCCACGAGGGCAACCATCGTCGCGATTGCCGCCGCTTTGTTCATGCCATTGCTCCTCCGAGATAACGCCCGGGCTCCGACGCCTGGCGATCGCCCGGACCCCGTGTAACGGTGTCCGCTATGGAGCTTCCTCCCCCGTCGTGATCCTTGCGTCGCTGCTGATGGTCACGACCGTGTCGGCACTTCCGGCGTCGATAGTCAGGCTCTCGACCCACAACGTGCGCAGAGCGGGCGTGCTGGCCGGGTAAAAGTCCACGCTGCCCTGGATGGTCAGATCCTCGATCTGCTCCTCGATCAGGTTGATCGTCCAGCCACCCTCCGTGTACGGGATGGCGGCGTCGTCCGACTCCGTGCTCGGATAGCACTGTGGGGGTATCCCCACCGCTGCCCAGTTGTCGCACGTGTCCCAATCGTAGTCGAGGCCCTCCCCGGTCCAGGTGAACGTGGCGCCCAGACACAGGGCGGCACAGGCCATGCCCAGCAATTTTAGTGTAACCTTCAAGCGTTGCATGTTCAATCCTCCTGTAAGCAGGTTGCCCTCGCCGGCCCGCACCCCGCGTGGGGGTCGCGACGAAGGTTATCGGTCGCGCTTGGGCGCTGGCGCCGCAATACGGGCAAACACCCCCAAAGCCCAGGCGCCGTGAGCACCTCGCCACCGTGCGGATGTTCCCTCGACGGCGCCTCGGTTACCATCCGGGGCCGATGCAACGGAACGTTAAACTGGTCATCGCCTACGACGGTACCGACTTCCATGGCTGGCAACGGCAGCCGGGCTTGCGGACCGTCCAGGAGACTGTCGAGCAGGCGGCGCGGCGCGTCGTGCGCCATCCCGTCGATGTGGTTGGGGCCAGCCGAACTGATGCCGGCGTCCACGCTCAAGGCCAGGTCGCCCACCTGATCACCTCGTGCTCAATCCCGGTGGTGAACCTGCGACGGGCGATCGAGAGTCGTCTGCCCCCGGACGTGGCCCTGGTTCACGCTTGCGTGCAGCCCCCGGATTTCCACGCAACCCGCCACGCTCGCAGCAAGCTCTACCGTTACCGGATTCACAACGCGGCCACCCGACCGGCGGAGGCGTTGGCAACGCGCTACGCGTGGCACGTCTGGCACGAGCTCGACGCGGAGCGTATGCGCGTCGCCGCTGCCGCCATGGTCGGCACGCACGATTTTGCCGGGCTTGCCGGCCAAGGCAGCCCACGGCGCTCCACTGTGCGGGCCGTTCACCGGATCGGGATTCGGCGGCGCTACGCGGAGCTGTTGATCGACGTGCAGGGCGGCGGGTTCCTGTACAATCAGGTTCGGGCCATGGTGGGCACGCTGGTCGAAATCGGCCGGGGGCATTGGCCGCCTGAACGGGTTAGACAAATCCTGGCGACCGGTGATCGCGGACTGGCCGGACCGACGGCCCCGGCCCATGGCTTGTGCTTGCAGTGGGTGAGGTACGACCGGCGATGGGAGCCGCCCGATGGAGCTTGATGGCCGAGTCGCGCTGGTGACGGGGGCGGGGCACCGTGTGGGCCGGGCGATCGCACTACGCCTGGCGCAAGCCGGGTGCCGCCTGGCTGTGCATTACCTGCACTCCCAGACTCAGGCCCGGGCAACCGCCGAGCAGTGCACTGCCGCCGGCCCGCAGGCGGAGGTGTTCCGCGCCGACTTGGCGGAGCCCGCGGCCGCCCGACAACTGCCCCAGGAGGTTTTGGCCCGCTTCGGCCGTCTGGATGTGCTGGTCAACAACGCGTCGGTCTTCGAGCGAATGACGCTCGACGAGTTCGACTACCGACAATGGGAACGCACGCTGCGGGTCAACCTGACCGCCCCCATGTTGCTGACCTGCGCGGCGCGCGAAGCCCTGCGGAAGGCCGGTGGATGCGTGATTAACCTCTGCGATGCCGCCGTCGGTCGGCCCTGGCCGGATCACCTGGCCTATGTGGTATCGAAGGGGGCGCTCGAGACGCTCACACGGGTCCTGTCGCGGGCACTCGCCCCGGAGGTCAACGTGGTGGGGATTGCCCCGGGGGCGGCCGCTTGGCCCGAGGACTACGAGGAGCGGACCCGCGCGCGGATGGAAGCGCGTATCCCCCTGGGCCGTGCCGGAACACCGGAGGACGTCGCCGCGGCGGTCCACTTCGTCTTGTCTGAAGGCGACTACATCACGGGCGCGATTCTGCCGGTGGACGGCGGCCGACATCTGGTGTGAGGATAGCGCGGGGGGTGGCGCCGGCGTCTCGCCCGCGGGTAGCGTGGATGGCGTATAGACCCCTTTGGCCAGGGTGCGCCGGGACCGATATGTTATAATAAATGGGGCGTTGGCCTGCCGCGGGTGTGATCCGAGCCGGGTCGCACCGGTCGGCTACCTGTGGGAGACTCGTGATGATCTCAACACCAATGATGAAAACGGCAACGTGCCGGCAACCACTCACGCGCTGCGCCGCAGTGATCGGGATCATGCTGGCGTGCTCGGCGACGCCGCTGCATGCCCAGTACCCGGTGCAGCAGGACGGTCGGCTGTTCGATGCCAATACACAGCTCGGCGCCGGCCGCTATAACTACACCCGCCGCCCGCTCTCGCCGTTGCTGAGCGGCAACCTGTCCGCCACCGGCAACGTCGGCCGCGGGTTTTCGTTGCGCAGCTTTTCGCCGATCGGTTCGCCCACCGCGTTTCGCGGCGTACTGGGCAGTGGCGCCCTGTCGGCCTTTCGCCGCGATTCGGTCAGCGTGGCGGACGCCGCCTCCCCGTTCGGCCAAATGATCGGCAGGCCGTTCTACGATCCGGCACAGACGGTTCCCACAACGGGTTTTCTGCAAGGACAGTACGGCGTTGGTTGGGACCGGCAGGGTATTCCATCGTTGCCGGTGCCCAAGCCTGGCACCCTGGGCAGGCCGGTCGGTGAGCCGCTGGACCTGAGGCTGCCGAGTGGACAGGACTTGCGTTCGCGCATCCTCGGGGCGGCTCCGCAGCCGTCCCGCCCGGAGGCGAGCACGATCTTCGGGGTCAACCGCTTTTCCGAGCCACTGGAGGGACGCCTGGACGATCAAGGCCTGCCCGCGTCGCGGGGCTGGGGCACGGAGTTGGAGCGCGAATTGCTGGATCCGCTCACCAAGGTGACCAAACGGGCTGACGCGGTTTCTGCTTTGTGGACGCCGCTGGACTCCCGCCTGCCGGACCAGCAAGCCGGGCCCGAGCCGCTGGGCACCCCGCTGGAGATGGCATTGGGCGGGGATGCGATGGGGCTGCTGCTGGCGGGCCGGCCCGGTGTGCAAGGTGGGATAGACCAGCCTCAGGCCTGGGACGCCGACCGCCCGTTGCCCGGGGTGGCGCGGCCGGTCGCACCAGGGGAGCAGCCCCCGGCGGAGGCGGCGGGTCCTGCCGCCGTCGGCGCCGCACGCCTTGTCGATCCCTCGCTGTTGCCCGGCAACGACGTCTTCACGGACATGCAGCTCGTACTGACCTTGCAGCGGAACCCGGCGGCGGAGTGGTTCGCGGATATGCAGGTGGCGGTCCGTCAGGGCGCCGCCGCTACCCCCGAGCTACAGGAGTTTGCCGACGCACAGGCCGAGGAGTTCATCGGGCAAGTCATGGATCAGCCGATCGACACGTTCGTCGGCCGGGGCGCATCGGCGTTGAACGACGAGCTGCTCAAAGCCGAAGCGCTGCTGGACATCGGTCAGTACTACGATGCCGCGGCCCGCTACGAGATCGCATACGTGATCGATCCGCTGAATCCCCTGCCGCTCATCGGCAAGGGCCACGCGCTGTTGGCCGCCGGGGAGTACCTGTCGGCGGCAGTCTTCCTGACCCGCGGGCTCGAGCGTTTTCCCGAGCTCGTCCGCTTCAGCGTGGACCTGGAAAGCCTGATCGGCAGCGGCGAAATCATTGACATCCGCCGGGCGGACATCATGAGGCGGCTCGCCGACCGCGAAGACCCACGCTTGCGCTTCCTGCTGGGCTATCTCGAGTACCACACCGGCGACCGCGAGAGCGGGCTCAAGCACCTGGAGAAGGCCGCCGCCGAAGCCGAGTTCGGGTCGATCATTCGGCGGTATCCGGCGATGCTGCGCGGCGGGGCCTTGCCAGCCCCCAAGCTCCCGTTTAGCGTGCCGACACCGTCGGGGGCCGCCCCCGGTGAGTCCGGCGTCGTGCCGACCGACGAGCCGGCCCCGGCCCCGAAGCCCTGATCAGAAAGGATCTGCGATGACACGCCGCATCGCGTTGCCGGTCTTTGTTCTTGCGGCTCTGGGCCTGACGGGTTGCGCACGGGGCCTGGAAGCTCCCGGGTATACGACGCGCCTGATCGACTCGGCCGACCGCGACCAGGTCTTGCAGGCGGCCGAGGTCGTGCTGCGCCGCGAATTCGGCCGTTTGACCGTGGACCGCGAGCAGCGCCGGATCGAGTCCGACCCGGTCGAGTACACGAGCGCGCGTGACAGCGGCACCGCCCGCGATCTGGTCGGGGCACGCTCGCGCATGCGGCGGATCGCGAGGTTCGTCGCGGTGCGGCGGGGGAAGGGCTCGCTCGCCCGCCTGCGGATCGACCTGGAACGCCAGGACACCGCCCAGCGCGCCGCCAGGCCCCCGGACGCTTACCGACTGAGCGATTCGCCGGCCTACACGCCCATCGAGCGTGACGCGGCGACCACCCGGCGACAGAACACGGTGTGGACGAAGGTGAGGCGCGACCAACGTTTGGAGCGCGCCCTGCTTGACGAGTTGCGCGAGCTGTTTGCGCCGGGCGTAAGCGAGCAGACTGCCGAGCAGCCTGCGACCGATCAAACCACCGGGCGCGACTGACCGGCAGGCCGGGTACCTCTCCCGCCAATGGGTAGGCCTCACAAACCGCGTTCTCGGCGGGCGCAAGCCTATGCGGACCAGCGGGCTGCAGATCGGCCTGCCGGCCTTGACTACCCGCGGCATGAAGGAGCCGGAAATGCCAAACGTCGGCAGACTGATCCACCAGGTCCTCTGGGCCGACGACGACCAAGCCGTGTTCGAACGCGTCCGTGCTCAGGTGCGCAAGCCGTGTTCGCAGTCCCCCGTGCCTCACGCGCGAGCGCCTCAGCGCCGGCTGCTGCGGTGATACGTAGAGCGCTGATCCTGCTGAGCGTGTGCCTGGGCGGCCTGACAGGTTGCAGCGGCGGTGGGCGCGTCGAGGTCGTCTCGCTCAACTACCGCTCGATCGACCCACCCGCGCCACGCGTCGCCCGCATCGAGCTCGATCGTTGTTACTGGTGGACCGACCAGGAGGGGCAGGTCTGGATCGCCATGGAACGCGAGACCCGCCCGCTATTCGGCATATTCGGGCGCTTCTGCTTCCAGATGTCGCTGGTTCTGGAGAGGCTCCCGGCCGGAAGGGAACGCTACTACATCGCCGCCAAACGCGAGTTGCGCGCCCGCGCCCTGTTGGGACCGGCACAGATCCGCTTCAGCTCGGCCGCCGGTATCCTGGCCCTGTATCGCGAGCCGGGTGACCGCATGCGCGGCAGCTTCCGCTTGCTTACCCGCAGGGTGGTCACGCGTTGGCTCGGCGGTTGGGGACGCCCGAGCAGTTATCTCATGCTGGGGTCTTTTGAGGCGGTGCACGACGAAGCCCGCGGCCGACGCATCGCCGCCGCCACCGAGTCCGCCGGTTGGGGACGTGAGCAGGCAGCCCCCACCAGCCGCCCGGTGACCTCCCAGCCGACTACCGGGCGGCGGGTTCCCTGAGAATCTGGCGGATCGCATAGCACGCCGCCACCTGGATGCGCGCGTCCTGCCCGGGCTGGGCCAGGCGTTTGAGCCGCGGCAGGGCCCGCTGATCGCCGATCGCCCCCAGGGCCAGAGCGGCCAGCGAGCGCACCCGCATCACGTCCTGCCGGTCGTCCGCAGTATAGGTTGTACTCTTGGCCGCCAATTCGTACCCGGCGTCGGAGCCGATCTTGCCCAAGGCCCGCGCCGCGATGAGCTTGGCTTCCAGGTACTCGTCTTCCGCGTGCAGGCGGTAGAGCAGCGTGTCCTGTGAGCGCGGCTCCGCCACGTCGCACAGGCATTGCAGCGCGATCACCCGCGAGAGAGCGTCATACTGGGCGTAGCACATTAGCTGGTCCAGCGCCGCTCGGTCGCCCAGCATGGCCATCGCGGCGTGGACCTGAATGACGACCTTCTGCGACTTCTCCCGCTTGTCCTGGGCTTTGTAGCGTAGGCGTTTCAGCGCCTGCGGCTCCCCCAGCCGACCGATCAGATACGCCGCGTCCGCACGCAGGTTCTCGTCCGGGCTGTCGTGCAGGGCGTTGACCAGCACTTCGGCATGGCTTGTCTCGCCGAGGCGGTAAGCGGCAAACGCCGCCCCCAGCCGCACACGCGGATCGGGATCGGCCAGGCAGCGTCGGATGCGCCCGCGCGACGTGCTGTCGCGAACCTCGCCGAGCGCCACGCACCCGGCAAACCGCACCATCGCCGACTCGGACTCGAACGCCGCGTGGAAGTACGCCAGCCCTTCTTGCGGGGCGATATCCGCCAGGGCTTCGAGCGCGTTGCAGCAGACCACGTCCAGCTCGCTCTGGGCCGCGCGCAACAGCAGCCCCGTCGCACGCTGCCGCAGTTCGATCCGCTCCTCCGGACCCATCCGCACCGTGGCGTTATTACAGCCGGCCAGCAGCAGTGCGGCAGCCGCCACGGGTAGAATGCGCCGCGTTCGTGATCCTGCGGCTGTTCGGCCCCGATTCAGTCGCGCGTATGCCGGCATCTAGCCGCCTCCTTTCGCGCGCCAGGCCGCTAACCGACGCCCCAGTCCGGCCACCCAGCGCGTCAAGACCGCACCGATCCAAAGCGCCGTGGTGAGGACCAGGCACAGGCCGGCGAGCCAATCGCCGTGACGCCCGTAGAAGCTGCCGCGCTGATCGATCTTGACCGGCGCGACGCGATAGCCGATGACGCCCTCGCCGTACGTGCGTCCGTCCAGCTCCACCAGCGAGTACATTTGCCCGTTGGGGTCGATGAACCCGCTGATCCCGGTGTTGACCGCCCGGGCGATGCCGACGCGGTTCTCCACTGCCCGAAACACACAGATCGCCAGATGTTGCGGCAACTCGGCGCTGCGCAGGAACCACCCGTCGTTGCTGATGTTGACCAAGAAGTCCACCCGCCGCTCGGAACCTTCCCAGACGTAGCGGCGGATGACGCAGGGCATCACGTCCTCGTAGCAGATCGGCGTGCCGAAGCGGTACGTCTCCCCATCGACGTCGAGATCGAACACCGTCAGTCCCGCGCCCGGACTCAGCGAATATTCCAGCGTGCCGCCGTAGCTGAAGGGAGAGAGCTTGTTCAGCCACCGATAGAGCCAGTGCAGCCGACCGTAGCGAAACGGCACGAACTCGCCGAAAGGCACCAGGTGGTTCTTGTCGTATCTCTCGAGTCGTTGCTCGCCGTTCTCATCATAGATCAGCGCGGAGTTGTACTTCTTGACTTTCGGATACGTCGCGTCGAGAAACGTCTCTACCGACAGCGAACCCACCACGACCGTCACCGGCGGCCCACCCGCTTGCGGCAAGCGCGGCAGCGCGCGCGGCCAACCCCGCTCGGGCTCCTTGCTCGCACGGACTTTGAAGTAGCCCTCCCATTCGGCGATCACACCGTTGGCGGGCCCGTAGTCACCCAGTGCCAAACCGGAGATCGCTCGGTCGCATCTCTGGCCGAACATGTACGCCCCCGCCGGTATCTCATCCACGGTCCGGTGCTCGGCCTCCAGGAACCCGATGTTTTGCACCCCGCCCCAGGCCGTTTCTGGGAACACCAGCAAATCCGGCTGCTCCTGGGCTGCCTGGGCACCCAGGGCGATGTAGCGGGTAAATACGACCCATGGCAGGTCGCCGTACGGGGGCTCGCTGGCCAGCGGGAAGTCCTCTTGTACGACGGCGACGCGCGGTCCGTCGCGGAAGTCCGCTTGCCCGAGCTGATGTTTCCCATACAGGTGATTCCCCGCGAGGATCGCAACTGTGGCGAGCGCGCCCGCCGCGAGCTGACGCCGGCCGGGCTTCTCGCCGGCTGCACGCCACCAGCCCAACACCAGCTCGACCACCACCCCGTTTACGAGTGCGATGATCAAAGACACCCCGTAGGCTCCGGTCAGATCGCTGATCTGGATGAACGTGACGTGCCGAAACAGCGCGTGCGACAGGAAAAACCACGGGAAGCCCGTCATCACCCAGGCCCGCAGCAGCTCGCACGCCACCCAGGTGACCGGCAGCGTCCACAGCAGCGAAATGCCGCAGCGCCGCCCCGTGCGGATCGCCCATGTGGCCAGCGGCCAGTACAACGCCAGGTAGAACGCCAAGGCCGCGTACCCCAGCCCGGTCACGGGCATCAACCAGCTAAGGTTGATCAGGAAAAACACCCACCCGGCTGCAAACCCGCCCCAATACACCAGCCACGTCCGCTCGATCCGGCACACCATCACCCCCCACGGCACCAGACACACGAACGCCAGCGGCCACAGCTCGTACGGCGGGAAGATCAACGACAGGCAGGCCACGCTCAGCGCGTTGAGCAGCAGGCACAGGGCGGCGTCGCGCCCCAGACCGACCCGCACCTGCCGTGGCGCGGCGTACATCCGGCCGTATCTCACGTCCTTGCGCGGGTCGGCTTTTTTCATCGCGGGTCGTCGGTCGGGCCGAAAAGGGCCGCCGCGCTACGCCACGCGGCCGTTGCTGCCTGTGCCGCGGAACCCATGCCGGCGATTGTGCGAGCGGCGCCGCGCAGCGTCAAGCGGGGCCGGGCGGCTGCACTGTGGTCATCCAGAGGTTGGTCGGTTAAATGGTCAAATGGTTAAATGGTCCAATGGCCAGATGGAAGCCGGGTGCGAACAGGCGGTCCGTAGGCCTTCCGCTACGTGGTCGCTGACGTCTTGCCGGTCCGTGACCAGGCGATCATTTGCACCGAACATGGAGCACGCCAATGAGCCAGCGACTCAAGCAGTTTCGTGAGTACCGCCAGAAGATGAACGAGCGCATCCTGGCCGAGGGCAGCCTGCCGATCAATCGCTTCTTCGCCTTGGATGCCAAGGCCTACGAGGACGGGGCCCTCGACGCGCGCACCAAGGAGATCGCCGGCCTGGCCGCCTCGACCGTCCTGCGCTGCGACGATTGCATCGCCTACCACCTGATCCGCTGCAAGGAGCTGGGCGTGACCCGCGCCCAAGCGTTCGAAGCGCTCAACGTGGCCCTAATCGTGGGCGGCTCGATCGTCATCCCGCACCTACGGCGAGCCGTCGAGCTGCTGGACGAGCTCGACGCCCAGACCGCGTAGCTACCACGTCGCTCGAAGCGGGGGGAAGCGCCCGGGGTCGGCTACCCCATGGTTGGGTAGCCCACGTCTTCAGGCCGGATTGCCCATCGTCACCCTGCGCGCAGCGAAGGGCCTCTCGTCGGATGTGGGAGAGTCCCCCGTGATCGGTGACGAGGTTCTTCGGTCGCTGTGCTCCCTCAGAATGACGGCGTGTTCGCTGCACGCGCGTCCCAGAGCCGACCGCGCCGGGATTATCCGCCCGGTTCGCCTGACGCCGGTGCCTGGCCGGCGAGGATCATCAGCGGCATGCGTGGCGGGTTGCGCCGGGCGGCGTGCCACGCTTTCCATGCCGATCGCATGGTGTCTTTATTCTCCCAGCCGAACGCTTTCCACCACTGGGCCGTATGCCCGCCACGGAACCCCGCTAGTACACCGCCGATCGGCTGGCTGGGCTGTGCCGGCCCTGAGTGTGGACGAAGGGCCGGTGCTGTTTCCCCAGGCGCCGCGTTAGCCTTCATACGCCAACCCACCTGGTGAAGCAGCAAGGTCGTCAGCGCGTCGGCCTGGGCATAGAACTCCAGTTGCTTCTCATACGGCAGCCGTTCGGCCGCCAGCAACCGGTCGGGGTCTGGCGCGACCTGCCCGAGCAGACGACGGAACAGCAGTCGGCGAGCCGGCGGTTCCGCCTGAAGCGCCAGACCTTCGACGATCACTAGCGGCAGCTCGGCATCGCGGTAGGCATCGGTGAGCAGCAGGTGCGTGAGCTCATTTGGCAGCGTGCTGCTCAGCAGCAGCGGATCGGCCTGGAGCAAATCCATTCTCCGCAGCAGCACGCGCCCACCCTGCACCCGCGTTCGGCTGAGCGCGCGCGTCTTGCCCGGTGTGCCGGCGGCTTGTTGCAGCTCCACGGCGCTCGCATGAACGCGCAGCTCGCAGCGCGGCTGCCAGCTCGGCCCCGCAGAGACACCCAGCCAACTGCAAATGCCGCCGAAATGAAACTCCGCCGCCTCCGCGACACGCTCGGCAATGAGGTCGTTGCGGGCGTAGACGTCGAAGTGCGCGGTCCGGCGCTGCTTCCACACGTCGGACAGGGCCATCAGCCAGGCTCCGTCCCGGCGTCGCGTCTGCGTCGCCGCGCACATCGCTCGCAGACGGCCGCCCGCTGCCCGTCGCAGACGCTCCACCGCCCCACGCCGCTGGTCCGCCGGTGGAAGCTCCCAGGCCTCACCCAACGCCTGCGCGTAGCTTCGGCCGGCGTCCAGCACCCGTCCGGCCTTCTCCGCCAACAGACCGACGATAATCCGCTCTACGACCGGTTCGTCGCTGCGGCTCAGCACGTCGGCCGTCCGGGCGAGCAATCGAGCAGCAGTTTCCGGGTCGATCGGTTTGGAGAAATCGCTCTCGGCCAGCGCCAGCCCGAGCGATAGCGCCCAGCGCGACCGGATGTCCGGCGCCGCATCGCAGTCCGCGGCCAGCACGTGCTCGTACAGCGCGAACGCCTCGTTGAAGTTCTGCACCAGGTAGTGGTCGTCGGCCGCCCCCAGCCAGGCGGCCGGTTCGCTGCTCGCCAGTGCCGCGCTCAAATCCGGCCGCAGCGAGCTGATTTCCCTGATGCGCTCGAGGGCGGCATCGAAGAGCTCGAGCCGCAGCAGGCGTTGCACCTCGCCCGCCCGCTGCCCAGCCTGCGCGCGCGCGCCGACGATTTCCCGACGCAGCTCGACCGCCTCGGCGTGTGCCGGCTCGACCGCCAGAACCGCCTCCAACGCCGTCAGGCAATCGTCCAACCGCCGTTCGGCCAGCCACTCCCGTGCCAACGCCAGGTGGAGGCTCACGTATTCGTGGCGCACGGCGGGGTTCTGCGGGGCGGCTCGCAGGGCTTCCTGTGCCCGGCGGACGGCCTGGTCAACCGACCCGCTTCGCAGCAGTCCCGTCAGTTCCGCGCGCAGCGCCGGGTCGGCGGGCGGGGGTTGTTGCTGGGCAGAAGCGCCGCCGGCGGACACCAGCAGGTAAACGCCCAGCAGCAGCTTGAGCGACTGACACGCCACAGTACAATAACGCTTCTTGAATGATCGACCTGGTTTCATTGTGATGGTATTGCTCCTGCCGGGGGACGGACCGGCCCGCCGGCGACTGGATCATCCTGTGCCCATTATAAGGGGAGAAGATCATGCTGCTCTGGGCGTTACGAGCTTTGTTCATTCTCTTGATGGGGGTGGTGGCCTTCTCGGCGGCGGCCGAGGACGTGGGTGCGGCAACCAAGCTGCCGCTGTACCTCGTTGCGGCCGTCTGCGTCGCCTGTGTTCTGGTCGGTATCGATCTGCTCATCGCCCGTAAGTCGCTGGCCGCCCTGTCCGGCGCATTTCTCGGGCTGGTGGTCGGCATGGTCTTCGCCTACGGGTTCGGGCTGATCATCGATCACATGGTCTTCCACATCTTCCTGCAGACCTCGCCGGAGGAGGCCGACCCCGCCACGCTGCGCGTGATCGGCGCGGTCAAGCTGATGATCGGCATCGTCTGCTGCTATCTGGCGATCAGCTTCATCCTCCAAACCAAGGACGACATCCGCTTCGTCATCCCCTACGTTGAGTTCACCAAGCAGACCCGCGGCGCGCGCCCGCTGGTCCTCGATACTTCCGTGATCATCGACGGCCGCGTGGCCGACATCTGCGATACGCGCATCATCGATTCGCCGCTGATCATCCCCCGCTTCGTCTTGCAGGAGCTCCAGGCCATCGCCGACAGTTCCGACAAGCTTAAGCGCAACCGCGGCCGGCGCGGCCTGGATATGCTCAACAAGCTCCAGACCAACGACCAAATCGACATCAGGATTTCCGACACCCGCCTGCCCAGTGTTGAAGAGGCCGGCACCGTCGATCAGAAGCTGGTCGCGTTGGCCAAGAAGCTCGACGGCCGCGTCGTGACCAACGACTACAACCTCAACAAGATCGCCCAGTTGCGCGGCGTGGACGCCATCAACATCAATGACCTGACCAACGCCCTCAAGCCCGTCGTGCTTCCCGGCGAAGCGCTCATCGTGCGGGTGATCAAGCCCGGCGAGGAGGCTGGGCAGGGTATCGGTTACCTTGAGGACGGCACCATGGTGGTGGCCGAGAGCTCGCGCGACAAGATCAACGAAGATGTCAGTCTCATCGTCACCAGCGTGCTGCAAACCTCCGCCGGCCGCATGATCTTCGGCCGCCCGGAAGGCATGCCAAGCCCCCACCTGCGCCGCGGTCGGCGCGATTGATGGCGACGCGACGGCCCGAGCCCGCCCGTTGCAGGTGAGTCGTCCTGCGAACGACGGACTATGGGACGCGGCCGGCGTGCTTGGACCTGCTTCGGCTGGCGTTAACTGGCCCCGTTGAGCCGCTGGCTCGTCTCCGCTTCCGGATCCCCGTGCCCCTGAAAAGGCGTTCACCAGACGAGATGTCCGCGAAGTCGCTGCCGTTGCCCCACCCGCTCAAACGACGCGGATTTCCAGGCCGTTGCCCACAGCGCATGCGATTATCGCGCCTAGAGACAGTGTAGGCGCGCCACGTTGGGCGGGTGCGCCTGTCCGTGTCTCCTCGGCGTGTGTCGGTTGCCACCTCGCCGATCCAGCTCGTCGGCTGTGTGGCGACCCCCTTGGGCAGCGCTGCCCGCGGATCGAATTTCACTTCGCTGCCTGAGCGTGCGAATAATGTAGTAGGGGAGGAAGCGGTCGGCGGGAAGATGCCACAGGTGACCTCATGGTCTCGCGAATCAGTCCAGGGCATCCGCTGCGAAAGCTGTTCAGCGGGCTGGTCGAGCAGGTGTTCATGGCCGACATGGGCATCTGCGACCTGCAGCTCACCGAGTATCTAGGTGAGATGCTGGTAGACTTCGTCCACGTGGACCGCATCTATTGCATGCGGAACGTCAGCGGCGAGGCCATCCGCGAAATCTCACGCCTCGAGGCCGAAGCCTATCTCGGCCCGAGCACGGATTGCTCCGCCCGGTCACGCTTGATTAACCGCTACATCGGGGATTTCACCCTGTTCTGGGCGGGAATCTATCCGGAGAGCCTGCGTCTCCCGCGGGTGGCCGGCGACCGTCTCCACGTCTACCTGATCCAGGGTAAGCGCTCGTACGGGATCGCCAGCGAGCTCAGCAGGGCGGAATCGGACCCGCCGGCGACGCTGCTACGCTGCTTGAGCGACCAGTTTGAGTACTGCGTGCACGGGCTGCACCTGGTGCGGGATAGCTGGGAGCGTCTGAGCCGGGAGCAGGGGGACAATTAGCGCGTCCGGCCGCGTGGCTAGTTATCGGACGTAAGCACCCCGCCTGCGGCTGCTCCCACTCGCTCAGGATCGCCGCCACGTCCGCGCGCGGCTTCTCGGCGAAGCACTCGCCGGCGGCCTCGTGCATACTCACCGGCGGCGGCACCACCAGCAGCCCCACAAACAGCACCAGCCCGAGCCAGAATCCAACCGTTCGGGCAACGCCGGAGCCGCTATTGGTTGACCCACCGCCAGACCGCATCGCGTGATCCCAATCCGCAGTCCGGGCATCTTACCCGATTCCCGAGGTTGGACACGCTGACCGCGGCCCCGGCGTTTACCGCTCTGCCCGCTGCAGCTCCGGACGGCGGATTTAGGCGTTTGCCGGGGGTTGTTGCCGTCTTTGCCAGAGGGTATGCTGCACACGCCATTCTGATTGAGGCTGTAGGGTGATGCCAATCCGCGATGCTCTTTTCGGGAACGACGTGACCGCCGAGGCGCGGTCGTCGCATTCGGGTGGCACAGTATTGTGACGAGGGAGGATAACTGTGTTCGAAAGATGCGGAACGTGGAAACGCGTGGCGAGTTGGGCACTCGTGGCTTTGGTTGTGGTGGGGGGCTGCGCACCGGGCCACATGGCGGCGCTGGAACTCGACAAAGTGGCGAAAAGTCTTGATGAGTTCGGCTTCGCCAGCATATCGGCACCTTTCCTGGCTGGGCCGACGGACGATTTCGCGTTCGACCTGAACCGGCCCGCGAGCTACTACTTCGAGCAGGCCTTCCAGCCCCAGGGCGGCGTGCGGACGCTGGACGCGCTCGCGGTGGACACGCAGATCGCGGTGCGCGCCAACGTCGAACAGGCACTCGCCACGATCGCGCAATTCAACCAAGCCCGTTCCATCAGCGACCTGCGCGCGGCAAAGCGCAAGGCGGCCATGCAGCGCGACAGGCTCCAGAAACTGGCCGACACGCTGTCGCAGCCGGGGGCCGACGGCCTGGCGCCGACCGCTCCGCCGAATCAGAATCCACTTATCCTGGCGACCATCGGCATGCTTGACACGATCGCCGCGCAGCCGGAGCCGGATCCAAACGAGAGTGCGCTGCCTGGGTTCACGCCGAGCTCGCAACCGGTTGCGACCCAACCGCCGTTCACGACCGCCGACCGCGTAGCGTTGTCGGCCGTTGGCAGCTTCACTCCGGCCGCGAAGTTGCCGGAGACGCCGTACCAGCTTACCGCCCGGGAGGCGTTGCTGATCGCCAGCGGCGACGTGATGACGCAGTCGCTGCTGAGCTGGTTCATGATGCCCGTGGGCAACAAGCTCGGCGACTACGAGTTGTACTACTGCCCGCTGGTCGTGTCGGTGAAGCCCGGGTATCGCACGCGGAAGGACTTCCAGTGCGACGTGACGGTCAGCGTCGATTTGGCGCGGAAGACCATGGAGAAGGGTCAGTTCCGCCTTAGGTTCCTGAGCCAGCACTTCCCGTACTCGGACCCGCCCATCCACGTCGCCGGCGTTTTCCCGGTCATCGATGCGCAGGTGCTCGACCTGGTCAGCAGTCGCCGGCGGCTGTATTCACTCGCGTTCCAACTGGCGATGCGGGGGTTCGGCAGCGAAGCCAACGCGTTTGTGGATTTCGCCCGCAAGCTCGAGTCCGATGCAAAGACGCGCTCCGCGTTGACGACCGCCTCTGCCTACACGATCGGCAGCAGCTCCTTTGGCTTCCGCGTTGAGCCGCAGTTCGTCGCACTGACCAACCCGGCCGCGCTCGAAACCGGGCCTGGCGACGTGCTGGAATCAAAAACGTTCCCGGCGATGGCTGTGCTGCTCGTTCATCGCTCGTATTTGAAGCCACGCTATTGGGAGGAAGCGTGCGAGTCGGAAAACAAGGATGGGCAAACACCGATCAACGCGGATGGAGGGTCGCTGTCCGTGCTCAACGCTCAGTACCCCAAGAAGAAGTGCAAAAACCACAAGACAGGAAAGAACGACGGGAAGCTGACGAACGACAGCGGTTCGGATAATGGGCCGTCGTCTGCGGAGCGAGAGAGCCCGTGTGAGTATGAGTATTTGGTCTTGCGCAGCAGTGTCCGCTGGTCGCCGACCAAGGATACGTGGCTCGGTCCCGAGCGTTACTCTGAAGTGGACGCGTGGAAGCGGGCGGCAGCGCTCGATAAGGCGCTCGACTGGGTCCAGGGGCATAGCTCTCCGTTTACCCTCGACGATAAGATCCACAAGGATACCAACTGGCTGCACTGGCGCTGGAGTCAGAGTCGGCCCATGCTCCACGGTTACCAGGACCAACAGCTCGCGTCGCGGCTGCGCACGTTGCGACAACTGGCGCTCGACACCCAGGCTCTGGTCCGCGTCTACCACACCGGTCCGGCAGACAAGGTCGTCGTATACGACGTGGTGCCCAACCGCGGCTGGCTGGATCAGTACACGGTGCTGACCCTCCGCGGCCATGGGTTCCGCGGCAACGTGGACGCCGTCACGGTCGGCGGAATCCTCTGCGAGCACTACGTCGCGAACAACCGGACGCTGCTCGTCCTCGTGCCGCCGTGGAGCCAGGCGAAGAAAGAGATTCCGGAGGACCTGGGCTCGTTCGCGGACGCTGTGGGCCTGATGCCCGGGCCAGGGGATTGGGCCCGGAGGTTATCCCCTCTTCTGGAGACGCTCAGTGGCCCTTCTCCGAAGACCCGGAGGACTGCGGTTCTTCGCCCTGACACGCTGCGTGACATCGAGCACGAGCTACCCTCGCTGGCGTGCGTGAATGCCGCCGTGGAGCACCTTGAGCAAGCATGCAACCTGACGTCGGAAATACGAAGACTGAAAACGGAGCTCCAACAGGCGACACAAGGCAACAACGAGCAGGCCAAGAGCGAAACGGAGTCTAAGCTGAAGGTTGTTCAGGCGAAGCGTGATCTCAGCCTGCGGTGTGCCGCACGTGTTCTGCCGCCGGCCAGTGAAATGATCGAGATTCCGCTGACGTGGCTGGGCATCTCGGCCGATGCTAGCGATGCCGGCAAGGCGCTGAATGCTTACAACGAGCAGTTGCGGAGCGTCGCGCCCACGCTGAAGAGGCTGCGGGAAGTGGCGCACGAGGACGAAGTCCAGTTGGATCCCAATGCCGTTACCGAGATGCAAAAGACGCTGGACAACTACGCCGAGAGCCTGCGAACCGTGAACACAAAGCTCGAGCAACAATGGGCGAGTCTGCAACGGGGCGATCCAACGGCCGCCTTGCGAAGTGAACTCACGAGAATTCTCGAGAAGCCGGCACGCCCCCTGGCGAGTGCCGAGGCAACGGCGCTGGACGCCCTGGCCAAGAAGATCGCCGAGTTTCGCCTGACGTCGGCCTCGTCGCGTGGCATCAGCGCGGCGCAGACCCAGCCAACGATGGGGGACGGGGAGCCTGCTTCTCAGCGTGCGCCGGAAGTGTGGTGCGAGTACGAGCGACTGCAACTCGTTGCAGCGGAGCGCGCCGCATGGGAAGCCAAGGTGAAGCTGCTGCGCGAACGGATCAAGAACTCTCAGGATCAAAGCGCCGCGGAGCAAGCCCAATGGGCGCCCGTTGTGATCACATCGCCACATCCCGTCATCGCGGAGGGTTGCGGCTCGAATTCGTTCCCGCAGAAGGGCCCCGCCGCAACACGGCGTGCTCCAAGTGGCGCCGGAGCGAGAATTCCCGTCGGCTGGGTCTTGTTCGACCAGCGCATCTCCTCGACCGGCGGCTCGGGCGGTTCCGGGGGCGCGAGTGGCAAGGTTATCATCGACCGCAAGGATGGCCAGATTACGGGCATTCGGACGGAGGGGAACTTCGCCAACGGCGTGCAACTTCTGCAACTCATCGCCGGGGCACTTGAGCAGAAGCAGGACGTGTCACTCGACCTGAATGTCACCGGCGGGGCTCAGGTTGGTGCCAAGGCCGCCGGTGCCGCCGCCGAGACCAAAACGGACGCCGCCCCGAGGAAGTAGACGCGAGCCGCATCCGGCTCTCGTCGCGCCAGCCGGCGCCAGCAAGGAACAACCATGCCGTTCCACTAGCAAATCGACCCCGGCACGGAGGAGGGCCGCCGCACGGCCCGCAAGCTGATCCCATTGCGGGCGGCGCTGAGCGCGCAGATTCCAGCCCGCTCGCTCGAGGAGACGCTTCTGCCGGCGGTGTGCCAAGCTCTGGCTACGCAAGTGTCCAAGTTTGGCGGCTTGTGGCGCGGTTTGCCCCCCGGCCCAGATCTGCCAGGGAGGTTCGGTGGATTGGGTGTGGGCCGAACAATTTCCGAATTTGGCTTGACGGGGCCGGAAGTTCGGGTTATATTAGGGTTCAGGGTTCAGGGTTCAGGGTTCAGGGTTCAGGGTTCAGGGTTCAGGGTTCAGGGTT
>CAZNFA010000008.1:0-49335 GCA_964572345.1 uncultured Planctomycetales bacterium | reverse complement strand
CAGGGAGAGCGTCGGATTGTGGGTTTGGGCGGCGGAAGGCGGGCTTTTCGGGTCGGCGGGACTGGACGCCGCCTAACTATAGAAACCGCCAAGACGCCAAGAGCGCCAAGGCCGCCAAGAGGCCAAGAACGTAGGTCGGGTCATTGACCCGACATCCGTCGCGGGTATCAGGAATCGTCGGGTCGATGACCCGACCTACCCGCTATGAGCATCGAGGTTCGGCGGGTCGCCGCCCGGGTGGCTGTACAGCGTAACACGTTCGGCCGTCGCGACGTGGCCGCCGTAATGCGACGCCGGCCTAATTCTTGGCGTTCTCTGCGTCCTCGGCGCCTTGGCGGTTTGAATTCGTAGCGTTGTAGGGTCAGGCGGCTGCGGCTCGCCCGCGTCAGTAGGGAACGGAGACATGCGCGCGTTGGCGAAAGACGCCCGAGAGGGTGCGGACCGCGCGGTCCGTGTGGGTAGGGTCCACCCGGCGGACGATGACGATGAGGCGCGTAGAGTCCGCTGTGCGGACCATGAGGCTGATTCGTGTCCCCCACCTCTGAAGAGGTGGGGCACCCACTCGGCGTGGGTTCCTAAGAACCCCAGGCTGGCCCGGCTGGCGGAGCAGATTCGCCGGCTCCAGGCCGACCGACGGCCGCCGGCGCGACGATGTCCCAGTGGGCTGGGTGAGCTCGACGCGGCCCTGGGCGGCGGGTTTGCGCTGGCGAGCGTGCACGAGCTGCTCGCGCCCGTTGACGGTGCGCCGGTGCGCTCGGTCGCGTTGTTGGCGGCCGGCCGCGCCGCCGGTGAGCACCGCTGGATTCTCTACGTTGATACCGGTGGGGATTTTTATCCGCCGGGTGCGGCGCAGCTCGGCGTTCCGCTCGAACGGCTGCTGGTGGTGCGGGCGGCGCGCCGGGTCGACGCGTTGTGGGTCAGCGAGCAAGCTTTGCGTTGCCGTGCCGTGGCGGCGGTCGTGTTGCCGGTGCGGCGGGTGGACGCGTACATCTCCCGGCGGCTGCAACTGGCGGCCGAGAGCGGCGGGGGCCTCGGGCTGGTGATTCAGAGCGAGCCGCGTCCCGGGCACACCTTCGCCGCCAGCCGGCTGCGGCTCGATCCCCTCCTCGGCGAGGCGGAGACTCGCCGCGTCTTGGTTTCGGTGCTTAAGCTGCGGGAAGGGAGGCCCCCGGAGCCGTTCGTTCTGGAGCTTCCCGATGCGGCGGGTGCTGTGCGTGCACATGCCGGATCTGGCGAGCGCGCGGGTCAAACGCGACGGTCGGTTGTCGTTGGATGAGGCCGCACGGCCGGTGGTGCTGACCCGTCAGGTCGGCTCGTCATTGATGGTCGAGCAGGCTTGCCCGCGCGCCCGGCAACTCGGCCTGCGCCCCGGCATGACGCTCGCTCAGGCGCAGGCGATCGCACCCGACTTGTTGGCCTGCCCGCACGAGCCGCGGCGTGACCAGGTCTTGCTGAACCGGTTGGCAAGCTGGGCGCTGCGCTTCAGCCCCATCGTCCAGCCGGTCGAGCCCGACACGCTGTTGATCGACGTCACCGGCTGCCAGCGGTTGTTCGGTGGTGAAAGTAACATCGTCCACCAGACGGTCGGCGGCCTGCTGCGGCAGGGTTTTGACGCCCACGCCGCCATCGCCGACACCGTCGGAGCGGCGTATGCACTGGCCTCGGCGGGTGGTGACCCGATCATCGCCGTCCCCGAAGGTCAAAGCAGCGCTTACCTGGCCCGCTTGCCGCCGACCGCCCTGCGCATCGAAGCGCGCACCAGCGAGCGGCTGGAAGCGCTCGGGGTACGGACGATCGGCGACTTGCTGATGTTGCCGCGGGCCTCGCTGGCGGCGCGGTTCGGGCCGCAGGTGGTTTTGCGGTTGCAGCAAGCGCTGGGCGAGGTGTTTGAAGGTGTTGGCACGCACGAGCCCGAACGGCCGCCGGCGGCACGCCTCGGTTTCGACGGCGTGGTGTGCGAGCTCGATCCGCTTCAGAGCGTCGCCGGCCGCTTGCTCGAGCAGGTGTTCGCGCAGCTCTTGCAGGGCGACTTGGCTCTCCGGCGGATCGAGTGCGTGCTCTATTACGAGCGTGTGCCGCCGACGGTGCTGTCGATCGGCCTGTCACGGGCGTCGCGTTCGCGTCAGCACGTCGGTGAGTTGCTGAAGCAGCGGCTGGAGGGGGTGGACCCGACGCCGGGCGTGTGCGGGCTGATGCTGGTGGCGCGGGAGACGTCGCGGTGGAAGGGTGGGCAGGGCGAGCTGTTCGAGCCGCGCGAACCGGGTGATGAGGAGGAGTTCGGCTGTCTGCTTGATCGTCTGGCCAACCGCCTGGGGTATGACGCCGTTGTGCATCCGCGTCTGGTGGACGACCACCAACCGGAGCGGGCGTTTCGGTATACGTCGGAGGCGCGGAGCGGAAGGTTGGATCGTGCGGGAAAGGATTCCCACGGAAACGGGTGCGAGAATCCCGATGTACATCGGGACTCGCACCAGCAAGAGTCGGCTCGGAATTCGCGCACCCGAGTCATGGCGCGGCCGGTGCAATTGTTGCCGCGGGTGGTGCCGATCCGGGTGATCGCATTGCTTCCCGACGGGCCACCGACGTGGTTTTCATATCGTGGTCGCGAGCACGTGCTGGCCCGCGCGTGGGGTCCGGAGCGGATCGAGACGGCCTGGTGGCGCGGCCCGGACGTCCGGCGCGATTATTTTCGCGTCGTTTCCGAGAGTGGCGAACAGTTTTGGATCTTCTGCGCGTTGCCCGAACGGCAGTGGTTCCTGCACGGCGTGTTCACTTAGGGTGAGCACTGCCCACCAACTTGACTCAATCGGTCAGCCACTTGGCGACGTCGTGGGCCGCGTTCGGCCGGGCCAGTTCGCGGGCGGCCTGGGCCATCGGCTCGCGAACCCCGGCGTCCGCCAGCCGCGACAAAGCTTCCAGCAGCGGGCCGGCGTTGGCCGCCGGGTCGAGCTGATCCTCCAGGACAACGGCCGCACCGGCGTCCACCAGAACCTGTGCGTTCGCGTGTTGATGGCGGTCGCGATGGTAGGGGTATGGCAACAAGATCGACGGCTTGCCCAACGCGGTGAGCTCAGCGAGCGTGGAGGCGCCGGCTCGAGAGACGACGACGTCCGCTGCCGCCAACGCCAGGGGCATATCGTGTGTGAAGGGCAGCACGTGTGCGTGCACGCCGCCGGCGGCGTAGGCCGCCCGCGCCTCCTGCTCGTCACGCGGGCCGCTGAGATGCAGAAGCTGCCAGTCGGCGTGCTTGGCGACGAATTCGGGCCAGACGTGGCACATCGCTCGGTTGACGGTACGTGCCCCCTGCGACGCCCCGGTCACCAGCAACGTCGGCCGGTCGGCGTCGAGCTCAAACCGGCGGCAACCCTCGGCCCGTCCCGCGGCAACGAACTCCTTGCGGATCGGGCAGCCGAGCGCCCGGCAGTCAGTGCCTGGTGGGAAGTGCCGTCTCGATTGTTCCCATTGCAGCCCGACCAGATCTGCGCGTTTTGCCAGGTAGCGGTTGGCCCGGCCCGGGATTGCATCGGGGTTGAGAATCGCCGTGCGAATTCCCAGCGAGCGCGCCGCGACGACCGGCGGCCCGGCAGCATACCCGCCGAGCCCGAGCACCGCCCGTGGCCGCCTTTCTTTCAGCAACACGCGGGCGGCATGGACACTCTTACGCCAATGCCACCAAAACGCCGGCAAACGAAGCGGATGAAGGGCAAACGGCCGCACACTCTGCTCGATCTGCTCGTAAGGTATCTGGGTCAGCAAGTCGCGATCCAGCGGGCGCGTCGTGGTGAGGAACGTGACGCCTGCCTCCGGCTGGATTTGCCGCAGCGCGTCCGCCACGGCCAGTCCGGGAAACAGGTGCCCGCCCGTACCACCGCCGGCCAAGACGTAGTGGACCGCGCTCATTGCGTGTATACGTCACCGCGAACTCGTCGCACGGTCAAGCAGTTACCGGCGCAGGAGGGGAGATACGCCACCCATTGCCGCGCGAGGCGTGCGGCACCCGCCAAACGAGCTCCACCGCCGTCGTTTGAAGGGGACGACTTCCTGGCGCTCTTGTTTGCGGGCTGTAGCCGAAACCGGGGGCGCACGGGGGCGTCGCAGCGTGGCGGGGCGGCAGGGGCTTATCGGACCATACTGATACCGTCTCCACGCCAGCTAGCGTTAGCGGGCGTGCGCTGCCAGCAGCAGATCGATCACCTCGCGCGCCTGTTCGGGCGGCAAGTGCTCAATCTGCCCGTGAATGTCGTCCAGAATCCGGCGCGCTTCCTCGTGGCCGGTGACCTGCCCAGCCAGGCGGTGCACGCGGTAGATGTGGTGGATGCCTGCCAGCCCCTGTCCAAACAGCATGATCGCGGCGGTGATCGGTGAGAGGTCGGCCAACAGCGGCAGAAGCGACTTGAGCATCAGCTTAGCGTATGCCGGATCGTGATGTCGTTTCTGCTCGGCTTCGGCAACGATTCGCCGCATGCGCTCATCCTTGTGCAGCTCGGTTTTGTCGCGGAAGCGATCGGCGTGTTTCTGCACGTGGCGCAGCAGGAGCTCACGATAGTCGTTTGCGGTGCGGGGAGTACGGATATGCTCGTCCTCGATGCGTAGCTGGCCGTCGGCCTCGGAGACTTCGTACTTCTCAGGCTGGTCCGCCAGCCCGCAGTACTCGACATTCTCCTGATCAGTGCGGTAATCAGCGCAGTACATGCCGCAGACCACCTCGGTGTCGCGCTCAAGGCGGTTCAGCGTTACACAGGGCACGATCAGGTACAGGGTGGGCGTCGTCGCCTGGTAGTCCTGAACGTCCAGCATGGCCCGCCGGGCGTGCAGCCGGGCGCACAGCACCGCGGCCAGCAGGTAGCGATAGCGTGGCTCGACCTGCTCCGGGTCGTGCAGGATGGCGAGGCGGTCCACGGCTTTGTCGCAGAACACCTCGCGCAACTCGTCGGTGAACGGCCAGCGCTCACGCTGCAACAGCGCGTGCAATGCCCCGCAGGCGTACGAGCGGGTGTGGTAGCGGTCCATCGGTCCGTAGTGCACCTCCGACCCAGACTGCGTTACCGACACGTGCGAGTTGATCTTGACCACGATGGTCTTGGCACCCTCGCGCGACTCCGGCGTCGCATAATGCTGCTCGGCGAGCCGCACCGCGCCCCATTCATACCGTCCGCCCAGATTCGACGAGCGGAACGCCGACCGGCTCCAGAGCTTCAGATCGGGCAGCAGCACCTGCACGAAGTCGCGCTGGAACGCCTCGATGCACTCGTGCTCGGACTCATCCGAGCAGGTCACGTGCAGCGCGCCCACCACGGGCGTACGCACGCCCTCCACGAAATAGCGTAACCGACGGGCGACCTGTTCGAGGTCCTGCTCGGTTCCGATAAGCTGGCGAATGCTTTCCATGGCCGCCGGTCATTGTACCGGCGTACGCGGCAAACAGGGCGGCTGAGTTGCCCGGGGCGGGTGGTTCGCGTGTGTGGGGGCTGCGGCTGCTGTGACGGGCGCGCCGGGACGCAGAGGAAGGCCGCACGATCGGCGAGGCAAGGACACGGCCCTACAGTGGATCTGTCAACGAGTTCGCCACGGAGAGCGCCGGATAGCCCGGTTGCCGATCATCATGGTGGACAGACGCACACCACACCAGTCCCGGGCAGCACACAGACGTGGAATCCGTCGCCGATCGCCTCGCAGGTGTGACGGTTGTTGCAGGCGTTGACGGCCGCCGCACGCAGCCCTTCGTAATCGGCCGGCTCGAGCCAGGAGAACCGGTCGAGGAACCGGTGGGCTGCCCAGCCGATCTGAAAATTCGAGCTGCGGTTCTGCAGGTGGTTGTAGGCCAAATCATACGGATTCCACGTGGTGACGTGCCGCGTAACACTGTAGCTGGCCACGAAGACCTTGCTCAGACCGCGCTCCTCGGCAAAGTCTTCGACGCGCTTCAACGTGTGCATATCCCGATCAAACACTGCTACCATAGCGGCCGTGTTCGCCCGGGCGATTCCGATGTGCGGCAGGATGACCAAGCAGACCAACATGATCGCCAGCAGCAACTGCACGGGGCGATGGCACATGACACGGAACGAGACGACCCAACACGCTGTCAGGAACATCGGTCCAAGGTACATCGAGCGCCACGAGGGCCAATTCTCCTTCACCGCCAGCGTCGCTGCGAACGGAAACACCAAGCAGGCTGCCAGGCAGACCAGCGCAAGGGCAGTCCGGAACAATGCGGCCATGCCCATCCGCCGGTGGAGAATCCCCCAGGCGAAAACCGCCATGATGGCCAGCGCTATTGACAGGGCGTGTGCCCACCGGAGCAGGGCTGGATAGAATCTCCCGTCGAATAACATGAGCTTAATCAGTCGTCCTAGAAACACCAGCTTACTTTCAACGTCAATCGCGAGACTCGCCCGGGGATTCCCATGGGCTTGGGCTATCCAGAGAGACAGAAGAGCGCCCATCAGCAGGCCGGCTACCATGAAGGCGGCCTCTCTCAAGAGGCGCCGGAATGGAAAGGGTCTCCGGTCCAAGGCAGTGAGCATCAGCACGATAGTCCATATGACCAGTGCACTAAGGGCGCCGACCTGTGACGTGAGAAAGGCCACCGCGATGAGGGCACATCCAGCGCCCCATGCGGCGGAACGGAGTCTGCCACCAGGCAGCCGGAGCAGCAGCAACCCCGCCATCGAGAGCATGGCCCCCAACGGGTAGATGCCCGCAGCCAACCAGAGCGCAGCTTGGCCCGCGAACGCCCAGATCATAAACGGCAGCAATGTAAGAAAGACGCTCGCGGAGCGGAACACGTTCCAGACGGTGTAGGCGGCGCAAAGCACTATGCCGGTGTGTAATAGCAGTTGCAGGTATCGCGCAGCAAAGTTTAGGAAGCCGGCCCCCTCAGCATTCTGGTAGTAGAAAGCAGCGTAATACCACACCAGCTGACTAGGTCGCCCGTTGGCAAGGCAATGGCGCGCGATGTTGGACGGGCGGCTGCCGAAGTATAGATCGTCGCCCCGGAACCACGCTTGGGTGAGCGCCGGGCCGAACGCGATAATGGCGGATGCCGCACACAGCAAGACCGCGCGCCAGAGCGGATACCGACGTGCCGCCGGTTTGTTCAGGGCGACGTTGTCCGCTTCCGTCACCTGGGGTCCCCAGCTTTGCGGAGCGTTAACTGCGCGTTTGCAAATAAGCTGCGCTGGCTTCGCCCACCCAGCCTTTTGCACACAATTATAGCACTGCCCTCCGGCGCCCAGCAATCGAGAGCAGACCGGAAACTGCGTAGCGTAGTCATGTGAGGTGTCCCGAGGATGCCTGGCCGACCAGTTGGGACCAGCGGGTACAAGGCGCCGCGCCCGCACGGGGCTCGCGCCGGGCGCTGTCAATCCTGGCAGCGCAAGGTAGCCCTGCGCCCGAACCGCCCTAGGAGATTCCGCCAGCTTGCGAAAGCCCTGGGTCTGTTCTTCTCAGCGCGTGTCGAGCCGCGTGGCGGACGGTGGGGTTGACGTCGTTGGCGGCCGCCGCCAGTGCGGCTCGGGCGGGTGCGTCCAGGTTCTGTGCGTTGCCCAGCGCGATGGCCGCGTTGCGACGCCACATGTGGCGGGTGGCGCGGCGGGCGGCGGTGTCCTTGGTCAGCCGGCGGTAGTTCGCCGAGTCGAGGTTCAGCAGGTCGAGCAGATCCAGGCGGGCGGGGATGCGGTCTTCGATGATTTCGGGGTGCGTCGCCGCCGGAGCCTTCGCGTTGAACGGGCAGACCTGTTGGCAGATGTCGCAGCCGAAGATCCAGTCGCCTATGCCGGCGTGGAACTCCGCCGGCACCTGGCCGCGGTGCTCGATCGTGAAGTACGAAATGCAGCGGGAGGCGTCGAGCTGGTAGGGGGCCACCAAGGCTTCCGTCGGACAGGCATCCAGGCAGCGGGTGCAGGTGCCGCAGCGGTCGGGGACGGGGCTGTCAGGCTCGAGTTCGAGCGTGGTCAGCACCTCGCCCAGGAACACGTGTGAGCCAAGCCGCTCGTGTAGCAGGCAGGTATTCTTGCCGATCCAGCCGAGCCCGGCCGCGCGGGCGAGTTCGCGCTCCAGCAGCGGCGCGGTATCCACGCAAACTCGGGCTTCGAATGGCTCGTCAAGTTCCTGGCGCAATCGCTCGACCAGCTTCTGAAGCGTGCCCCGCATGACGAGGTGGTAGTCGCGGCCGCGGGCGTATTGGGCGACGCGACCGGTGGGGGGGGCAGGAGAGCCGTCCCCTACCCCTTGCTGCGCAAGGGATGGGCTACCCGGCTCGGGGCGTCCGTAATTCAGGGCGACGCAGATTATCGAACGCGCCCCCGGCAGCAGCCTGGCGGGCTCGGCCCGGATTTCCACGTTTCGGCGGAGATATCCCATCGCTCCGGCGTGGCCGGCGGTGAGCCAGACCCTATAATACGCAACGCTCTGGACCGGCCCGGCGTGTGTGATGCCGACGCGGTCGAAGCCGACGGCGGCAGCAAGACTTTTGACGCGGCGGGTTTTCGCGGAAGGCAACATGCGAGACGATGATACCCAGGTGGTAGGTACCGGTACAAACGGCCATGTGGTCCGATAGCGCCACGCCGGCGCGGAGTACGTTCATGTTCAACTTCGATTGGTTCCGCGGGGGGGGGCTCGAGCGTCTGGTCGAGGAAGCCAAGGATCGCTGTGCGGTCAAGAAGTTTCCGGATATGGAGAAGGGGGGCAATGGCTCATCCGAGTACCTGTCCTACCGCGACGCGCTCGAAACACGTGTCATCCTCTACCTGAGGGACGGGCTGACCTACGAGATGAGAGAGATCGCCGAGATGGGCATGAGCAGCGCCCTGGCGTTCGAGTGTGTGCCCGTGGACGAGAACTACAAGGTCGGGGCGATTGTGATCGTCGTGCCCTTCGAGGATATTGCCCGCGTGGAGGTCTTCGCCGTCCATCCTGACGAGAAGCCCCAGGATAACATCCGTATTCCGGGGTTCCGCTCGGCGTCGGCGGAAATGCCCGGGCCATAACGCCCGCGGACGCGCCCGGGCAGCTTCCACTGCCGGTGGCGCAGCGGGCCGGGGGCGAGGAGGAGACCGAACACGCATCGGGGCCGGGTTGTCGCGGCAGACACGCGCGGACAGCCCGCCGCCCAGATGGGATTCGCACTCACCTTCGCGCATCCGCCGTGTCAGTACGCGCGGGTGCAGCTTGCGGTGACCTGACCGGGTGAGGGTTGCCCGACGGTGGAGGAGTGTCATTCATGAACGGTCGCTTGGGGCTGACGGTCTGTTGTCTACTGGTATCGCTCGCGGGCTGCGCACCCGCCTTCGGCCCGAAAGCCGCCAACGGGATCACCTTCTACTGCCCCGGTGCGGGGAACCTCGACTTCGGCGACGCCGGCATTCGCGCGGGGCTCGAGCGGGCCGGCTACCGCGGGCAGGTGGCGACGCTGATGTGGACGGTGTCGTTCAACCCCGCCATCGATCAGGCCCTACGGGTGAACGCCAAGCTGGGTGGCACGCGGCTGGCGAGCTTGATCAAGAAGTACAGCAATGAATACCCCGGCCGCGAGATCAATCTGATCGGACTGTCGGCCGGCACGGGCGTGGCCATCTGGGCGCTGGAAGACCTCAAAGAGAACTACCAGGTGGACAACGTCGTCCTGCTGGGCTCCAGCCTGTGGCACCGCTACGACGTGAGCAAGGCGCTGCGGCACGTGAAGGGCAAGGTCTACAACTATCATTCATCCAGCGATATCATCCTCGCCGGACCGATGAAGCTTTTCGGCACAATCGACGGCGTGTTCGGCGAGGACGGGGCCGGGGCCGTCGGGTTGCATTCTCCGCGCGGCCACGACCGGATCGTCAATATCCGCTGGCGGCCGGAGTACGGGCGCTATGGCTACCACGGCGGCCACACCGACGCGACGAGTCCCAGGTTCGTTCAGGCCTATTTGTCGAAGCACGTCATGGCGGCGCAAGCTGCCGCACGGCCTGGTGAAATGCTCGCCAGTCGGCCGGAGTCAGTTCCTCGGGCCGGGCGTCTGGATTGACGCCGGCGAGTTTGAACGCCGCCAGGGCGTCCAGCAAGTCCCAGTCGCGGACGATGCGCCGCAGCATCTTGCGCCGGTGCAGGAAACCGCCGTGTACGAAGCGGGCGAAGTCCGCGACGTCGTCCACCTCGATCTGCTCGGTCGGCCGGGGGCGGATGCTTATCATCAGCGATTCAACGTCCGGTCGCGGCCAGAAGGCGGTACGCGGGAGGATCGCCACCAGCTCGACGCTCGCCGCCGTCTGCACGATGACTGAAAGCGGGCCGTAGGCGTCGGTCTGCGGCTGAGCGCCGAGCCGCTCGCCGACCTCCCTTTGGATCGTGCAGGTCAGCCGTTCAACCGCCGGCCCGCCGACGAGCAGGTCGGCCAGCAGGGGGGTGGCGATCTGATAGGGCAGGTTTGCGACCAGCTTGCGAGCCCCGCCGGCTTGCGGCTGCCGTTCCTCCAGGGCCTTGAGCACCAGCGGATTGACCTGGTGTTTGCCGGCCAAGGCGTCGGCCTGGATGAGCGTGCAGCGCGGGTGGTCGCCGAGCCGCTCACGCAGGATCGCCTGGAGCCCGCGGTCGATCTCGACGGCGACCACGTGCACGCCGTGCTCAAGCAGCATTTCGGTCAGCGAGCCGGTGCCGGCGCCGACTTCGAGGATCACGTCCGCGGGGTTCAGATCGGCCGCCGCGACGAGCTTGCGCATCAGATTCAGATCGACGAGGAAGTTCTGGCCGAGCCGGCGGCGGGGAGCCACCCCGGCGGCGGCCAGCAGAGCGCGGATCTGAGTCTGGGTTTGACCGGCCATACCGCTGATGGTGCGGCGAGTTCCCCCAATCGGCAAGAGGCGCACAGGCAATGTCGGGGTCGATCGGTTACTGTGGCGCCCAACGCCTACCTGGGAGGCTGCTATGAACGAACCACACTCGTTGACCCGTCGAGAATTGTTGCAGCGGGCGGCCGTGGCGGCCGGGGGCGGCGCCCTGGCCGCGACCGGACTTGCCCAGACCACGTCGCCGACACAGTTGCCCAAACTGCCCACACGCTTGTTCGGTGAGACCGGGCGTTCGGTGTGCATGCTGGCCCTGGGCACCGGCCACCTGGCACGCGATCGTTCGCTCGATGAGGCGGCCGACGTCGTGCGCCACGCGCTCGACGCCGGGATCACCTACATCGACACGGCGCCCTCGTACAACAGCGAGAAACACGTGGGCAAAGGCATCGCCGGGCGACGCAAGGGGCTGTTTCTGGCCACCAAGACGCTGCGGCGTGACTACGACGGCGCGATGCGCGAGCTGGAACAGTCGCTGCATCTTTTGGGTACGGACCACCTCGAGCTGTGGCAGGTGCATTCCATCGGCGTTGGCCGGAGGACTGGCGAAGATGAGCTTGCTCTCCTTCGCAAGCCCGACAGCGTGATGAAGGCGATGCGCAAGGTGAAAGAGCAGGGTGTGGCGGACCTCGTCGGCTTCACCGGGCACGTCAACCCTGACTACATGCTCCACATCGTGCAAGCGGACGATCTGGACTTTGATACGATGCTATTCGTTATCTCCGCCGCCCTGGCACGCAAGAACCAGCGTGGCTGGGAGGATCGGCTGCTGCCGGCAGGTCGCAAGAAGGGCCTCGGGCTGATTGCGATGAAGGTCTACGGGGGCGGGCAGGCCATCGGCCACGGCGCGGACCGGGCCTCGCCCGCCGAGCTGCTGCGTTACGTCTGGGATCGCGGCATCCCGGTGGCGAACGTCGGGCTGTGCTCGAAGAAGCACGTTGATGCGGCAGTAGCCGCCTGCAAGGCGTACGCGGCCAAGAGCCGATCCGGGAAGGAATCACCTGGCGGCGGCGGGCTACCGCCGGCACATGACCTGACCATCCGCGGACGATTCCGCGAGATCACGCTGCCGTTCGAGCAGCCGGACTATCACGATGCCCGGCCCGGTGGGGCGGCGTAGAGCCGCGATGGGCCTGGCGCGCGGGCGGTCTGTATTATCAGTCTCCGCGAAACCGCGCGGTGACCAGTTCGTTCAACTGTTTCGCTAGTTTGTTTTCGTCGAGTGCCGTGATGCGGCCGTCGTGGACGACCTCGTGGCCGGCGATGTAGACGCGGTCGGCACGGGGCGCGGCACACAAGATCAGCGCGGCCATTGGGTCTTGCGCGAAGCCGCCAGCTAGCGCGATGTCATCGGTGCGAAACATGGCAAAGTCGGCTGCCGCGCCGGGATTGAGGTGGCCGAGCACGGGGCGGTCGAGGCATGCGGCTCCGCCGACCGTGGCGAGCTTGAACGCGTCGGCAACGGGGAACAGTTGACCGGCGTCGGCCGAAGCATGCCCGTGCCCGCCTTCAGCGGACTTGGACATGGCACCCGGCATGCCCGCGCCCGCCTTCAGCGGACTTGGGCATGGCACCCGGCGCCCGGCTCCAGCGGACTTGGGCATGGCGCCCGTTGTGCGGGCGGCAAACAAGGCCTGCCGGGCTTCGCCGAGCAGGTTTCCGCCGTCGTTGCTGGACGAGCCGTCCACGCCGAGGCCGACGCGCACACCGGCGGCGAGCAGCTTGCGAATGGGGGCGATGCCGCTGCCGAGCCGCAGGTTTGATGACGGGTTGTGGCTGACACCCGTGTTTGTCTTCGCCAGCAGCGCGATCTCGTCGTCGTTCAGGTGAATGCAGTGGGCCAGGTAGACGTCCGAGCCGAGGAAGTCGAGGTCCGCCAGGAGCTGCACCGGGCGGCAGCCGTAGCGTTCGAGGCAATAGCGCTCTTCGTCGAGTGTTTCGGCCAGGTGGGTGTGCAGCAACACGCCCTCGCGCTCGCGCGCCAGCACCGCCGTGTCCCGCAGCAGCTCGCGGGTGCAGTTGAACGGCGAGCAGGGGGCCAGGTCGATTCGTCGCAGGGCGTAGTCCGACGTGTCGTGGTAGGCGTCCAAAACGCGCTGGCAGTCCGCGAGCACGGCTTGGTCGTCTTCGACGCAATCGTCCGGCGGCAGGCCGCCGTGCGATTGCCCCAGCGTCATCGCGCCGCGGCAAAGATGTAGGCGGATGCCCAATTGCTCGGCGGCGTCGAGCACCGCTTCGATCTTCACATCACCGCCGCGCGGGAACATGTAGAAGTGGTCGCTGGTGGTGGTGCAGCCGTGCAGGAGCAGCTCGGCGATACTGACCTTGGCGGCGACGTTGACCGCTTCGTAATCCAGGTATCGCCAGCGCTCGTACAGCTTTAGCAGCCAGTTGAACAGCCGCTCGTTTTGCGCGGCCGGCAGACAGCGTGTCAGCGACTGGTACAGATGGTGGTGCGTGTTGACCAGTCCAGGGATGACCAAGTACTGCTCGCCGCTGATGATCTCGTCGAACCGGCCCGCGGTGATATCGGGCTGGAAGTCCGTCGCCGGTGCAAGCCTGACGATCCGCCCATCCTCGAAGGCCAGACTATGGTCCCGAAGCGTACAAACCTCGTCGCGGCCGGGCGTGATGATGGTGGTCTTGTGGACGATCTTCACGCCGGCATTCTAGGCCAGAAACGCCCGCGTACTAGAGCTTGCGGAACGGGCGTCGAACGGATAGAGGGGGATTCCCGGCGCGTCGCACCCTCTGGCGCGTGATGTCACGGATGACCGGTCAGGAGTCGGCATGGATTGGCCAATGGCATTCCGCACCCACAGCGTTTCATCGGACCGATTCGAGCGCCATCGTGGCTTGGCACGGGTTTGCCTGGCATTCGCGGCTGCGGTTTTGCTGGCGACGGGTTGCACGCGCGTCAACGCGGGGCGGTCGCCGGTCGCGCGCCGTGCTGAGCCGCAGGTTCACCGCATGTCCGTTTCTGCGTCGCCGGGGGCTGCGGCGCTGGCCCGCGTACGCGTCGTCGAGCTCGGCCACTCTGTCGAGGGGCGGCCGCTGCTGATGCACGTTTTCGGCGACGGCGACGACACGGTCTTCATCTTCGGTGGCATACACGGCAATGAGCCCACCAGCGCGAGTGTGGCCCATCGGCTGATCGAACACCTGCGGAATCACGCCGAGGCACGCGTGGGTCGCCGGGTCGCCATTCTCGCCGAGGCGAATCCGGACGGTCTGGCGGCAGGCCGACGTGCCAACGCCAACGGCGTCGATCTGAACCGCAACTTCCCGGCACGGAATTGGAGAGCGGGACGCCACCACGGCTCCTCCCCGGCCAGCGAACCCGAGACTCGCGCGATCATGCGGGCGATTGACCTGCTCGACCCGAGCTGCGTTATCTCCGTTCACTCCATCGCGCGCGGGAGGCACTGCAATAACTACGACGGCCCCGCCGGAGATCTCGCGACGTTGATGGCTGGGCTGAACAGCTACCCGGCCCGGGCGACTATGGGCTACGAGACCCCCGGCAGCTTCGGAAGCTGGGCGGGCATCGATCGGGGCATCCCGACGATCACGCTGGAATTGCCGCGCGACCTGTCCGGCTCACAGTGCTGGCGAGAAAACCGGGCCGCGTTGTTGGCTGTCGTCCAGGCCCCATCCGTTCCTTTCGGTAGGTGAGAGTGTTCGTGGACCCGTCGCATCGTGGGACCCGGCCCTGAGAATCCCCGCTCCGCACTGCTCTTCAGATCAGGCCCACGGTCTTGCGCTCGTCGAATCGCCAGAGACCAGCTTGCTCGGCGGCGTCGTAGGCGGCCTGAAGCTCTTCTTCGGTGAGGCGGCGGTTAATCTCCTCATAGCGGATCGTCCCGGCCTGTGGGCCGGTGTTAGGCACGCTGCCAACCTTATAGGCGGGCCGGTACTGCGCCATGATGTTGACGAACGTGTCGCGCGAGATCTCGTTGGCAAACCACCGGAAGATTTGCCGAGTCTCCTCGAGCAAGCCCGGCATGACCAGGTGTCGCACCAGCAGGCCTCGGCAGGCGACCCCGTCCGGCGTGAAGCAGAGGTCACCGACCTGGCGGTGCATCTCGCGGATCGCTTCGCGTGCCCGCTCGGGATAATCCTCGGCCTTGGACAGGCGTTTGGCCGTCTGGGGTGACCAGTACTTGAAATCGGGCATGTAGATGTCCACCAGCCCGTCCATCAGCTTGAGCGACGAGAGGGCGTCGTACCCGCTGGTGTTGTAGACGACCGGCAACCGCAGCCCGCGCTCGATCGCCAACGCCAGCCCCTCGACACACTGCGGGACCACGTGCTCGGGCGTGACCAGGTTGATGTTGTGGCAGCCCTGCTCCTGCAAGTCGAGCATCACCGCGGCCAGCCGGTCGGCGTCGAGCTGCTGCCCGGACGGCCGCTGCGAGATGTCCCAGTTCTGACAGAAGACACACTGCAAGTTGCACCGTGAGAAGAAGATCGTGCCCGAGCCGCGCCGCCCACGCAGGCAGTCCTCCTCCCCGAAGTGCGGAGAAGCCGAAGACACGCGCGTGTGCCGGCCGGTGTTGCAGACGCCGATCTCGTTTGCCAGGCGGTTGACCTGGCAGTTACGCGGACAAGCGCTGCAATTGGCCAGCTCATCGAGCGCGGCCGTCACCCGGTCAGCCAGCGTTTGCTGCACCGTCGGGTCGAGATACGCCGGGCTAGGCGAGCGGATGACGAACTTGTCTCCATGCCGAGCTGCCATGCTTACAGCGTATCTCTCGGCGCTGCTGCAAACCAGACGTTTTGCCCGGCGGTTGACGGATGGCGGCGTGGGGCTAGATTCGGGTCGAGATTGGAGGAGCCAGTCATGGCGGTGCGACGCACACCTCTTTACATCGGTACGAGTCGATACGTAGCCGCGCTCGATCCGCGCACGGGCGAGGAGCTCTGGCGCACCAAGCTGCCGCACGGCGGCGGGAGTGTGGTTACCGTGGTGATCAAGGGCCAGCACCTGTTCGTGGGGCATGCGGGACACGCCTACTGCCTTGACAAGCGCAGCGGGCAGCTCCTGTGGGAGAACGGCCTGCCGGGCATGGGCTACCACCCGGTCCTGCTGGCGATGGAAGGGGCGGAGGGGGCGTCATCGGGCTCGGCTGCGGCGGCTCACCGCGTCGAGCAGCAGCGCCGCGCCGCGGCCGCGTCCGGCGGCGCCGCCGCCGCCGGAAGCTGACGCCCCGCGTGCCACTGGTGGCTTGCCCACCAGTCCGAGAGACCAAGGGGCCGAGGACGCATCGCTGGTGCGAGTCCCGATGTACATCGGGATTCTCGCACCGCCTCCCGAAACCCGAACCCCTAGCAGTCAACCCCACTACGTGCCGCAGCCCCAGTCGGCCAGCAGGATACCTAGGTCACCATGACCCACGTGGCCGTCGCCGTCCAAGTCTGCATCCGGGTTCCAGTTGGGGTCACCCTCCTGCGTGCACCAGGCCGCAAGCAGCTCACCCAGGTCCGAGTGGTCGGTGTCACCGTCGCCGTCGATGTCGCCGGGGCACGGGTAGCCCTTGATACCGAGACTGTGCCAGTAGCCCCCCGCGACCGCCACGAAGTCCGTGTTCGGCGGCGGCACGTCGCATTGGCTGTACTGGTTGTGTCCCCACGCCACGATCGAGCCGTCGGCCTTCAGGGCGAGACTGTGCCAGCCGCCCCCCGCGACCGCCACGAAGTCCGTGTTCGGCGCCAGCACGTCGCACTGCCCGAAGGTGTTCAATGCCCACGCCACGATCGAGCCGTCAGCCTTCAGGCCGAGACTGTGGAGGCCGCCGCCCGCGACCGCCACGAAGTCCGTGTTCGGCGGCGGCACGTCGCACTGGCCCAAGTCGTTCAATCCCCACGCCACGATTGAGCCGTCGGCCTTCAGGCCCAGACTGTGGCCGAAGCCCGCCGCTGGCGCCACGAAGTCCGTGTTCGGCGGCGGCACGTCGCACTGGCCTCCGGAGTTATCTCCCCACGGCACGATCGAGCCGTCGGCCTTCAGGCCCAGACTGTGAAAGAATCCCGCCGCAACCGCCACGAAGTCCGTGTTCGGCGGCGGCACGTCGCACTGGCCGAGGTCGTTCCATCCCCACGCCACGATTGACCCGTCGGCCTTGAGGCCCAGACTGTGGGCGTAGCACGCCGCGACCGCCACGAAGTCCGTATTCGGGTCCGGCACGTCGCATTGGCCGGCATCGTTCATTCCCCACGCCACGATCGAGCCGTCGGCCTTCAGGCCGAGACTGTAGTAGAAGCCTCCCGCGACCGCCACGAAGCCCGTGTTCGGCGGCGGCGGGTCACCGGGGCCAGACCCCCACGTCACGATCGAGCCGTAACCGTCCTGTCCCCAGGCGCTCCCCGGCCCGAGCAGACCCGCAAGCACACATCCGCACAGCAGTGTAACGATTGCCCTTCTCATCGAAGTGCCTCCTGCCGGCCGGTACCGTTCGGCGGCGCTCAGGGCACCCGGGGCCCGGCCGCTACGAACTGCCCCCGTCGGCCGCGGACCACTCTGTTCGGCAGTGTCTACCCTCCGCCCGCGCAGGCTGCATGTTTCCTAGGACAACACGGCGGCGCCAAGCAGGCAAGTGAGAACCCGGCTGCAGCGTTAAATCGCTAACCCTCTGCTGCAGAGACCTTTGCGCCGCCCGGCGCCGGGAGCCCGGCGGGTGCCCCTCTCCGGGAATGGACCGCCCCCGGCGGGGAGTGGCTCGTCCACTCCTGGGAATGACTCGTCCGCTCCCAGGAATGGATCATCCACTCCCGGGAATGACTCATCCACTCCCCGGAACGACTCGTCCACTCCGCGGAGTGGGTCGGCGCCGCCGAGGCGGCCGCGGTCGCCGGGGCGGCTTCCGCCGGTGCCCCAGACGGTTCCCGGGGCGCCGCTGACGGCTGATAGCTGACGGCGCAGCTTTGCCCCCGCCCCCAACTCGGGCAGCGTGGCGGCTCCCGTTACGCGGCCGGGATGTCCCGTCGCGAGAACCACCACAGCCCGGCTAGCCAGCAGCAGCCGGCGATGCCCACCAGCACGGCTATATCCCCCAGCGGCCATTCGCCGGCCCGTACGCTCACCAGCGGCCGGTAGTAATGAAGCAACCCCAGGAAGCTGATCTCTTTCGCCGGCGACCAGAATTGGGCCAAGATGTTGAGCAGGAACGACCCTAGCAGGCCCGCGAGAATGATCGCAACGGCCTGACCACGGCGTGAGACCGCGCTTGAAACGAGGGTTGCCGCCCCGCCGATTGCCAGATAGAGCGCGAACAGGTTGATGACCGGTATCCACAGGCGCCGCAGCTCGATCGGCTCTGACAGCGGGTACAACGACTCGCCCAGCCAGACACCGAGCAGCGGCGCGAAACTCACCACCACGCCGGCCAGCGCCCAGACGGCGGAAACGCTGGCATAGGTGGCGACGCGGGAAATCGGCAGCGTCAGCAACAGGTCGGCCGTGCCGCGGTCAACTTCGCCCGCGATGACGCGCGTGCAGGTCGTGAGCAACAGAGTCCAGGTGAAGGCGTACAGCAGCGGGTGGGCTAGGCCGACGGTCATGATGGTGGTCGGCGTGAGGTCGGCGAACAAGTCGGCTCCGACCAACACCTGAATGAAACGCCGTATGAATCCGACCTTCCAGATGCCGGTAATCTCTTCGGCGAATTCGCCCATCGCCAGTACGAAGAGCAGCTCGAAGCCGACGAGCGCCGCCGTCAGGATGGCGAGCAGCAGCGCCGTTTCGCGCGCGGTTTTGTGAAACACGGCCAGCTTCACGGTCTCGGCTCCGATTCGCCGGCTTGGTAGTAGGTCATGAACAGGTCTTCCAGATCGGGAGCCGCGATCGTCAGGTCACGGACCGGCCGGTCGGTCAGCCACGCGAGCAACGCCTCGATTGGGCCGGTCCAGGTCGCCGCGATGTGGTTCTCGCTGTCCTGCAGCACCTGCAGGCCCGGCGGCAGTGGTCCGGCCGACGGCGCGCCCGCAGCGAAAACGACCTCGACGTGCCGCACGGCACGCGCGCGCAGCACCTCGATCCTCTCCTGGGCGGTCAGTCGTCCCTCGCGCAAGATCGCGACCACGTCGCAGAGCTTCTCCACCTCGCCGAGCGTGTGGCTGGAGAAGAAGACGGTTCGTCCTTGGCCGGCGACGCGCCGCAACTCGTCAAACAGCGTTTGGCGCACCAGCGGGTCCAGGGCGATGGTGGGCTCGTCGAGGATGAGCAGCTTGGGCCGGTGCATCAGCGCCTGGATCAGCCCGAGCTTCTGCTTCATCCCGCGGGAGTAATCGCGGACCCGCTTGTCCAGGTCCAAGTCGAACCGATCCGCCAGGCGCATGATCTCTTTTGCGGCCCCGCCGCCCCGGGCCGCGTCCATAAACGCGAGCGTCGCGCGTCCGGTCAGGTGGTCGTACAAACGTACCTCACCGGGCAGATAGCCCACGTCCGCCCGCAGGCGCGGGCCCTCGGACCACACGTCGCGACCGAGCACTTGTGCCCGGCCCGCCGACGCGCGTAGCAGCCCTAGCAAAATGCGGATGGTGGTGGTCTTGCCGGACCCGTTCGGACCCAGGAAGCCGAACAGACAGCCGGTCGGAACCCGCAGGTTGACCTGGTGCAATACCTCGTGCGGGCCGTAACTCTTGCAGAGATCGTGCGTGACCAGGGCGTCCATGCCGCGATTAGAACTCGGGACCCGCGGCGCAGCAACGCCGGGCAACTCACTCGTCATCTACGGCGGAACCGGTGTCCGGTTGGGCGGCGGGCGCCCCTTTTCGGCGACGCCGCACTTGAACGTACACGACGATCACGAAGACCAACGCGAAGCCGATCAGCGCGTAGAGTCGCTCGGAGGTGGTCGAGGCGGTTGGCAGTTCCACGCCGCCCACGATCGTCTGGGTCCCATCGGCGAAGCGGACGGTCACCTGGCCGGGTCGGCGGTGGTAGCCCCCGCCCCGGGCCAGACGCATGCCGAACTCAGCCGAGTGCCCGGAGGCGATGCCCTTTCCCGGTGAGTCCACCGAGGCGGTGCATGTTCCCGGTTTCTTGCGCGCGCCGACGTGTATCAGGTTGGTGCACTCCTTCTCCCACCCGTCCGGCGTGAGAAACGTGTCTGCGTGATAGTGCGGGAACTGGATGTAAACGACCGGCGAGCCGTAGTGGTTTGTGACCGTCCAGTGATAGTTCTGGCCGCTGCCGTCCGCGCCCCCGGTGATCGTTACCCTCGGTTGCTGTGCGGCCGTGCGCGGAGCTACCAGCGCGACCGATAACAGCAGGGGGCGGGCGATGCGCGGTAGCGGCGAGCGGGAGGTGCGGCGTGGCGGTCTAACGTGAGTGTTGCTCATGGCGACTCAATTACAGTGTCTCTGGTTTCCGGCTGACTGGCAAGCGGTCGCCCCGGTGCGCCCTTGAGCAGGCGATACACCCGGGCGTGCTCATCCCGGTACAGGAGCTTGAAGCGTTTCGGGTCGTCGAATTGCGACAGGTCGCCGTAGCGTGCTGTCTCCAGGCTACCGGCGAGCACGTGGGTGACGCGCGCCGCTTGCAGGTTCTCATGGGCCACTTGGCTCGAGCTGGTCGCGAACGCCTGCGTAACGCTTGAGAATACCCGCCGCATTCGGCCTTCATCCTCGGGGAAGAACACCCGGATGTGTGAATTGTCGGGATCCAGTACGCCCATTTGCCGGTCGATCAGTTGCGGCAGTCTCACGCGCGCGATCGGGTCGCCTTGCACGATGGCGTCACGGGGCATGCGCTGGCGGAGGAATCGGATCGCACCGGCGTCGAGCCGATGCCGCTCGGGTAACAGGAAGCTGCGGACGGCCATGAGCGGGGCCTCGCAGAAGCCGACCGGCAGCCCCAACAACACGCCCACCACAAGTGCTCCTCTGCGCAGGCGTTGTGCCCAAGACCGCAACTGCTTACCTGCCAGCAAAGCGCCCGCACAAATCGCCGCCACCACCTGTGCCGGCTTGATGGCCACGCGGAAACTGTAGTCGAACGGGCTGATGTTGCTGCGGACCGTGAACAGGGCGAGTGTGCCGATCACGCCAGCGACCAGCAACAGCCGCGTGGCCCGGTCCTGCCACAGCGAGGACCAGACTCTTCGGGAAACCAGCAGACACGCCACGGCCGGCAGCCCCAGGTCCACGAGCAGGATCCAGGGGGCGTCCAGCAGGTTCGCCAGCGGTCCCGGTGGCAACAGCCGGCCGAGCAACGCGAGATTCAGCCGGTCCCACTCAAGTGTGAGCCCTCCCGGGAAGCGTTGATTCATCAGGTGGTACTGCCAGGCTTGCACGCCCATCAGGGCCGCCCCGAGAATCACTAGCGCCCCAACGGCCACAAGCAGGCGCCGGAATTCGGGCGCGTGGCGGCGGACCTCGTACAAGCGCAGCAGCAGGTAGATGGCAACGGCGGGGAAGATCGTGATTGCCAGGTAGGCGCTGCTCCCGAAGATTGAGGCGCCCATCAGCGGTGCCAGGATGATCCACCAGCGCGCGGACGGTGCCTGGCGCAGCCAGAGGGCGGCCAGCATCAGGGCGACGACGGCCGCGATGTGCTGGGGGCACCACATATATTGAGTCATTAGGTTGTGGATCCGCCAGGGGATGGGAATCCATGAGTCCAGAGCGACAACCGCCGGGGCGCCGGTTGCCATGCGGACCAGGATGGGAAGGACGTCCCACCCGCCCACAATGCCGACGCAGGCCGCGGCGAAAAACGCCCCGCCCGCTGAGCCCAGCAACGCACGCGCTACCAGGTAGACCAGAGCGATGAAGACCATCGCCAACAGCGCGCTGGTGACAGCGAAGGCGAACGCGATCGACACATGGTCATCGGCCAGCTTCCGCAGGGCGGCGGCCAGGTAGTAATGGTACTCGTAGTAGTAGCAGGGCGTATCGGCTTCAGCGGCATAGAACACGTTGTGTAGCGGGAGCGGATGGAGCTCGAGCGAGAGCAGGACCGCGTGGTGCTTGACGTAGTCGCGCGCCGCACGCGTCCCAACGCGGTCACACCCGCTTGGCAGCCAGTACGACCCGAACACGCATATGCCAACGTACAGGAGCATCGCGGCGAACCAGCGTCGCATTCGTCGGGTCGGGAACATGGCCGCGGCTGTTGACGGCCACGCCACGCCGTGGGTCAACAGCAGTAGCACCGCGTTGACGGCGAGCACTGCTCCGAGGATCACGAACCGGTCGTTCGAGAAACGCCAGACCCAACTCAGGAGAACGGGCATCAAGACGATCGAAGCCGCCACGGCCAGCCAGGGCCTGCCCGGGGCCTGATTGACCTGTCGTAGGCGCTGGACCAGTAGTCGCCCTGGTAGCCAGAGCACGAGTAGGCAGGCGGCCGGGAAGGCGACCCACGCCGTCGGCGCGACGCACCCGACCGCCGCCACGACCACGTAGATGACGTGCGCGAGATTGGATGGAATGCGTGGCACGGGTATAGTTGTAAGGACGTTGGCAACCGAGGGCAACTTGTGGCCGATCGGTCTGGGCTGGCCGGCGTTGTGCCGGCTGGCCACGCCAGGCGAGTTGCCCGCGGGGGCGGCATCAGCCGCTCGATGAGACCATCCGATAGAAGATAGCGATGGGATGGGATGCGATTGCAGGCCGAGCATTCTCCGAGGGTCGCCCTACGCGTCGGGAATTGCTGGCTGGCGCGACGGCGACCGCGGTCGGCATGTTTGCGCGGCTCGGGAGCGCTTCTGGACAACAGGCCGCATCGGCGCCCGTCGCCACTCAGCCACGTGCAACCACCCCGGCCGCCGGCCCCTGGTGGATGGGCGAAAAGCACCCGCGTTCGCGAGTCGTCGATGTCCGCTCCGACAAGGTCTTGAATGCCTCCGTGCCCGACCCCGTCGCCCTGGGTGAGCTGCTGGATGAGGCGCTTTGCTCCCTGACCGAGACGGCCACGCCGCAACGGGCCTGGCGGTCTGTGCTCGGCACTGCCCGGCGGATCGTGGTGAAGCTGAACTCGGTCGGCGCCGACGCTATCGGAACCAGCGACGCGATGGTGCGCGTGCTGGTGGGGGGGATGAAGGCGGCAGGCTACGATCCAGGCCAAATCGCCTTAGTCGAGGCGCCACAATACCTTACGGAAATACTGGGGACGCGCCAGCCGGCGCGCGGGTGGGGCCCGCCGATCGTCGTCGGTGGGAATCCGGAACCGCTAGCCGCCTACCTGCACGAGGCCGACGCGCTGATCAACGTGCCCTTCCTCAAGACCCATCAGATTGCGGGGATGTCCGCGTGCCTGAAGAACCTCTCGCACGCGCTGATCCGGCATCCGGCGCGGTACCACGACAACGGCTGCTCGCCGTATGTCGGGCAAGTCGTTGGAACACAAGAGGTTAGCTCAAAACTCAAGCTGAACGTGGTCAACGCCCTGCGGGTGGTCGTGAACAACGGGCCGGACGCCAGACAGCAAGACATCGTCGGTTACGGGGGGCTGCTCCTGGGCTTCGACCCGGTCGCCGTGGATACGGTCGGACTCGAGATGCTGGCGGTGGAACGGCGACGGGGTGGACTGGCCGGCGGCCGGCTTGACGTCCGCTACCTGTCCTCGGCGGGTGAGGCCGGCGTCGGACACTGGCGACCCGGACGGCTCGAACGTGTCGGGCTGTAGCAGCGGGCGGCGGACCCGCCGCGGCGCCCCGCCGTGAAAGCCCGGTAAACCCCGTTTTTCGGGGTTGACACGCCCATCGCGGTCGATAAACTATAGTAGAGAGCAGAGACGACGGGACTGCTGGACGATCGTTATTGGATTCATAGCCGTCATCCGTTATCGTTCATAGCAATCCTTTCTGTTGGTCATTCTTTCGCTCCCGCCGTCACCAAGCTTGCTCCCAGGTTTGCGTGTGCGCTGCATCTGGGAAGCAGGCGACCGAGAAGTCTGATTGACTGTGATTAGTCCGCGCGGTGTCTGTGCCCATGCGGCACCAGGCTGCGGTCCGGTGGTCGGGCCGCGGCGGTGCGCGGCGGTCGGTTCGGCTGCGTCGAGCGGCAGGCGAGGTGTGAGCCTCGCAGTTCTAGTTTGCTCTCATTTAGCGTTCCGCAAGTCGCCGGGCGGCGGATCGGCCGGGACCGGGTTCATGGGTGAGTTTTAGGAGGTCTTCCGTGAAGAGAAAGGCGTTCACACTAATTGAGCTGCTGGTAGTGGTGGCGATCATCGCCCTGCTGATCTCCATTCTGCTACCCAGCTTGTCTCGTGCGCGTGAGCTGGCCAAACGGGCGGTATGCTCGGCCAACTTGCGTGGGATTGGGCAGGGCGAGCACATTTACTCGAACGACAACTACGAGTGGTTCCCGCATCATTACTATGTGCCCACCTACAGCCGGCCGGAGAACGTGCCACAGACGCACGCCATCGACTTCATCGGGTACATGGGATCGGCAAAGCAACCGACCATCACGCAGGAGGTCGTGGACCCGCCGGCGAACGACGACAACGAGTCCGACAGCACAACGGCTTCTCACCCGACCCGATCGTTGTTCCTGCTGGTCATCGCGGGTTTCTCCACCGCGGGCGAGTTCGTCTGCCCCAGTTCGGCCGACGGCCCGGATGACCTGCGCAACCGCGGCACCGATTCGGACGCGGCCGAGTCGGCGGCTCAGCCGGGCAAGAACCGCTTTGAGTTCCGCGGGTATCCCTACATGAGCTACGGCTATCAGTTGCCTTACGCGCGGCGTGGCAAGCCGCGTGGGACCATGGACGTGCGCATGGCGGTTAACGCCGACAAGGGGCCCTTCTTCATGGCGGATGCGGAAGACCCAGGCAGCAAGACGACGGCCGACGACTACTCCGGCGTCGAAGTGCTGCCCAGCGGCGGCGACTTCGACAACCAGGATCTGATCCTCAGGATCGGTTCCGAGCGCTGGCGGCCGTATAACAGCCAGAACCACAACGGCGAGGGGCAGAACGTGCTCTACGTGGACAGCCACGTCGAGTTCGTCAAGCGGCCGCTGGCCGGCGTGGGCTATGACAACATCTACACGTACCAGGAGAGCTGGACGGAGCCGCTGCACGTGTTCCGGGGCCTCATACCGAAAGACCGAGAGGGGCCGCTCTCTAACACCGACTCGGTGATCGTGCCGTAGGCCTTTGCGCTGGCGACGACTTCGCGGGGCGGCCGGATCGCGTCGATCCGACCGCCCCGTTTGTTTGCGCGCCGCGTGGCGGGGCGGGGATGGGCACCGCCCCAGCGGTCGGTGGCTGCTCAGCCTCGCGAGCGGTTTCAGTTGACCCCTTCTGCCGCGGTGTGCTAGCCTAGCGTTATGAGCGTTGCGAAGACGAGTAACGGGACGGCGCCGGCTTCGCCGTGGGTTGCCCGCGTGCGCCTGGTGCTGGCGATCGCACTGGTTTGGGCCGGGCTGCACTTCGTGATCGACCAGACCGTGCTGGCGCGCGGGCTGCAGCGCCCGGTGGTCATCCTCGCTTCCGGGTCGGGCCTGCTGGCCGCGCTGGCCGTTGCCCTCGTGCTGTGGATCGGCGCGGTTGTCGGGACGCTGCTGGCCGGCGTGCGCGAGAACACGCGGACACTCTTTGTTATCGGGGTGGCGTTGGCGCTTTGGGCCGCCGGCGACGGGACGATGGACGATTGGCTGCTGCTGCAAAACCAACTGGTTCAGGATCCGCGCGGCGCGCCCTACTGGCCGTTGCTGGGCGAATACGTGTACCTGGGCGTCGTGATTGCCGGTGTGGCCGCGCTCGGTGGCTGGAGCTTGCTCGGCCAGAGTGTGAGCGACGCTGGCGCACGGCGCGCCGCCCTGCGCCGGACCTTCGCCCTGGACGCCGGCGGCACGAGTTGGCGTGAGGGCGTCACCGCGCTGCTAGTGACCGCCGTGGTGGCGGGGGTCCTGATGTTCGTGCTGTTCGGACCGCGGGAGGGCCACACGCGGCGTGGGCAGGTCTACTTCGCGGTTGCCGTTGCGTTTATCCTGGGCGTGATGGCGGCCCGGCATCTGACACGCGTCCGGCATCCGCTGTGGTACTGGCTGGCCCCCTTCGTAGTCGGAATCGTCGGGGTTCTGTTGGCCGCCCTCAAACCCGCCCTGCCGGAACCGCACCATCACTTGGACATGATCCCGGCCTGGGGGCTGGTGCGGCCGCTGCCGGTGGAAATGGTCGGCGTCGGCGTGGCCGCCGTCATCTGGACCTTGCGAACGACGAGTCGTTTGTCCGGTGACGGCGTTTCGAGTTGATGGGGACTGCGCATGGACCGCCGCTGGCCAAGGCGCCACCGTGAGACCTGGGAAGAGACGCGCCTGCGGCTCGTCGCGGAGACATCGGCGTATCTGACCGAGTGTCTGCGGCACCCGGAGCTGGCGGTGCGCATCCCGATGGTCCCGGCCGGCGAAGCGGAGTTCCCGCCTTCTCTGACGGTCGCCTTCTGGGATCCGATCCTGCTTGACTGATTGCCATGCGGCGAATTAACTGCAACATCGACCGCCGCGGTCGCATTGCCCGGGGTGTGTCCGGCCTGTTGTTTCTGATTATTGCCGGAGTGCTCGCGCTCGTGGGGGCAGACTGGGGAGCGGCGTGGGTGCGCTGGACGCTGTGCGGCGTAGCGCTCGTGTTGGGCGGTTTTCAGATCTTCGAAGCCTGGGTCGGCTGGTGTGTCACGCGGGCCCTGGGCTTCCGCACGCCGATGTAATCCGCGGGGCCGGGGTGCCGTATCTGCAAGTCGGTTCGCAGTTCGCGCCGGTCGGCTGCAACTCTGGGCGAAAACCGCTAGAGTGTCACGCCGTGCGGATCCTGATCCTCCAACTTGTCCCCGATGTCCGCGGACGACCGGTGCCGCGTTTCGAGCGTCAGCTCGGGACACTCTTGAGCCTGCTGGTGCAACGTGAGCATGAGTTGTCGCTGCTGGGTCTGGCGGGCTTCGACGTGGCCGCCGTCAAAGCCGCCTTGGCCCGTGGGCTGCCTCAGCTCATTTACGCCGACATCTCACCCGTGTGCGTGGATGTTGCCCGTCGCACGCTTCAGTACGTGCAAGAGCACGAGTTCATCCCGGTGGTCGCGGGCGGTGGCTACCCCACGATCGATCCGGCCGCGTGCCTGAGCCTGCCGAGCGTACAGGCGGTCGCCGTCGGCGAGCCGGACGCCTCGCTGGTCACCTACCTGGAGCGGATCAAAGACCCGGCGGTCGGGCAGGTAGTGTTGGGCGTGTGGGCGCGCGACGAACGTGGGCTGGAGCGCCCCGAGCTGCCCCAGTTGGTCGAGGACCTGGACTCGCTGCCGTTTCCCGAGCGTGACCTGTTCGGCTATGGCGAATACGTGCGGCGAACCGGTGAGATCGAGATCGCCAGCGCGCGTGGCTGCCCACAGAAATGTGCTTACTGCATAAACGATCGGCTGGCCGAGATGTACGCGGAGCGGGGTGCCTGGGTGCGCCGGCGCTCGCCGGAGAATGTGCTGGAGGAGATCGAGCTTCTGCGGCAGAAGTATGAAGGTGTGCACCTGGTGCGTTTCCTGGATCATGCGTTCGCCCTTGACCCGGAGTGGCTCGGCGAGTTTCTGGACACGTACGCGGCGCGGTGCTCGCTGCCGTTTCGGTGCCACCTGCGGGCGAACGCGGCCGATGAGCGGATGGTGGGACGTCTGGCCGAGGCGGGCTGCAAGCTGGTGGACATCGAGCTGATCAGCGCCAGCGACTTCATTCGCAACGAGATCTTCGAGATGGAGCTCAGCGGGGAGCAGATCACTGCCGCATTCGCTTGGCTGCGGGCCGCCGGCATCCGCACGCGCGTCATCATCTATCTGGGTGCCCCCTACGAAAGCGAAGCCTCGCTGGCAGACACGCGCGCGCTGCTCCGTGAGTTCAAGCCGGACACCGTGAACATCCGTCCCTACTATCCCTGGCCCGGCGTGCGCGCCACCGAGATCTGCCGCGAAAACGGCTGGCTGCACGCGCGCGGCGAGGAGCAACTCCACCGCGACCTGCCGGGGATCGACATGCCCGCTTGCCGACCCGAGAAGATCACCGCCTTCATGAAGCGGCTGCGCCAGGAGTGTCCCACGACGCTTAACGAGCCGTGGTGGCGTCGTTGGTCGAGTGCCTCTCGGACGGCGCTCGGCCAACTATTCCACAAGCGCCGCTGACGGGCCTGCCTGCGTTAGACTGGACCGTTGGCGGGTGATCCACTATCACTCCCGCATGCTCGCCACACTAGCCGCTACGATCCCGCTGTTGTTGGCCCAGGCCACCTCCATACCTGCGACGGGCCCGGCGTCGGCACCGGCCGAGGGGCCGCTGGTGCAAGACCCGGCCGGGATCCTCGCCGTGCTCCTGGCCGTGCTGGCCGTCATCTTCTGGATGACGCAGCACCGGGTGTTGGGGCGGGTTTTCAAGGTCATCCCGGCGCTGGTGTTCTGCTACTTCGTGCCGACCACACTGACGACGTTGGGGGTCATTCCCGACGAGTCGCCGTTGTATGAGTGGGTGAAGACGTTTGTTCTGCCGGCGAGTCTGCTACTGCTGATTCTGGCTCTCGACGTGCCGGGTATCATTCGGCTGGGGCCGAAGGCGGGGATCATGCTCCTGGCGGGGACGACGGGCGTCGTCATCGGCGGACCCATCTCGCTTTTCATCTGCCAGCGATGGTTGCCCGAGGACGCATGGCGCGGGATGACCGCGCTGGCGGGAAGCTGGATCGGCGGCGGAGCAAATTTTGTCGCACTGGGCGAAGCGGCCCGCGTGTCGCCCGAGATGCTGGGGGCGATGGTGATTCCCGACGTGTTCGTGGCCAGCATCTGGATGGGTGTCCTGCTGTACCTCTCGGGACACCAGCAGCGCATTGACGCCTGGTCCGGGGCCAATCCCGGAGCTATCCGCCAGCTCGAGCGGCGGATGACCGAGTTCCAGGAACGTGTGACGCGTGTGCCGAGACTCCCAGATCTGGTCATCATCCTCATGTTTGGCTTCCTTGGGAGCTGGTTGAGCTACTGGGCCGGTGTGGAGATCAACGGCGCGCTCGAACGTCGGTTGACCATCGGTGCAGTCAGGTTGACGGTCGACATTCCTGAGGGCGCCGACGCCAAGGCGAAGCTCGGGATCGAAGAGGTGCATGGCAGGAAAGAGCGTTTGCTGATGCTTTCTATCACCGGCGAGGACCCCGGCGGCGGTCAGATAGTCGGTGACGGGCCGCCCGCGGGCCAGATTCGCGCGACCAGTGTTTGCGAGGCCACGGTGAATCTGTCTTGCTCGGGCGTGGAGACGCTGGGTGAGCTGGCGATCTACATCAGCGAGCACATTCCTAATTGGAGCGCCGAGTTGCTCCCCGTTGCCGGGGCTGGCGACCGTCCCGCGACCGAGCTGCGGCGTTTTGAGCGCAGCGACGTACCGACTGGCGGGCACGTCATGCGGGTCCCCGACCGCCGGCGCCCGGGGCTGTGGAATTTCCATACGAGCCTGGCGGGCAGCACCTGGAAGTTCATCATTGTGACGGCGGTTGGCGTGGTGCTGTCGTTCACGCGGGCGCGGAACCTAGAGGGTGCGGGCGCATCAAAGCTCGGCTCCGTGATGATCTACTTGCTCGTTACTTGCATCGGCGCGTCGGCGGATTTTGCCAAGATCATTGAGGCCCCGGCGCTCATCGTCATGGGGTTTGTGTGGATCGCGTTCCATATCATCATGCTGCTGGGGGTCGGGTGGCTAATCAAAGCGCCAATCTTCTTCATCGCGGTCGGCTCGCAGGCGAACATCGGCGGTGCCGCCAGTGCCCCGGTCGTGGCGGCGGCGTATCACCCTTCGCTGGCGCCGGTCGGCGCGCTGTTGGCGGTGGCGGGCTATGTGCTGGGTACCTACGCCGGGTTGGTTTGCATGCACATGCTCAAGGCGGTTGCCCACGCCGGTGGGGGGTAGGGTGACGATTGGGGGGAGTGCGGGCGTCCCGCCCGCCGATGAGGGGCATCCTGCCCGAGTCTCACGGGCGCGAGGCCCGTGTCACCGAGATCGCCGCCTACATTGTCTCGGCGTCCCACTCCATTTGCGAGACGCCGGGCGGTTTGCCGGCCGGCTCGCCGTAGTCGCGTCCGTGCGTGTCGAGCCACTCCAGGATCTCGCGGACGCTGGCGGTTGCGACGGCGATGCAGCTATCCGCGCCGCCGTAGTACAGGCTGAGCCTGTCGCCGTCGGGCCCGAGCGTGTGGCCGCAGGGGAACACGACGTTGCCCACGTCGCCGAAGCGTTCGTACTCGGTCTCCGGTCCCAGCAGCCAGTGGTCGCCGCGCTTGAGGCAGCGGGTGGGGTTTCCCACGTCGAACAGGGCCACGCCCAGGCGGTAAATGCACCCGGCCGCCGTCCTCCGCACCCCGTGATAAAGCATCAGCCAGCCGCGTGGGGTCTCGATCGGCGGCGGTGACAGGCCAATCCTGTTGGCATCCCACCACCCGCCGCGCCGCGCCGCCAGGATCAGCTTGTGCCCGCCCCAATGGTGCATGTCCGGCGAGAAGGAAATCCAGATGTGTGCCCCGATCGGGCCCACCGGACGGTGGACCAGCGCCCAGAGGCCGTTGAAGCGGCGCGGAAACAGGGCGGCATCCTTGTTCTCCGGCGGCATGATGTTCCCGCAGCGCTCGAAGCGCTTGAAGTCCTCGGTCAGCACTAAGGATACGGACGGGCCACCACGCGAATACGCGCAGTACGCGATCGCGTACTTGCGGAGCTCGGGGAGGTAAGTGATGCGCGGGTCCTCGATACCCCAGAGCTCTTCCGGGTAGTTGACCGGGTCGGGCTCGAGCGTCGGGCGGGGATCGATGCTCCAGTTGTCCAGCCCGTTCTTCGAGCGGGCGGCACACAGGTGCGAATGGCCCTTGCGATCCTCGACTCGGCAGAGCAGTAGCGTGGTCCCGTCCTGGAGCGAGGTTGCCCCGGCGTTGAACACCGAGTTGACCGGGTAGGGCCAGTCCGCGGCTGATATCAGCGGGTTACGGGGGTGTCGCCGAAACAGGTCGGCGTGATGCTGATTGTTGCTGCGGCTGTTGCCCATCGCGCTGATCCCGGTCGCAAGCGACGCCGGACGGTCTCTACCTTATTATTGGCCTTACACCGGCGGGTTTCTCTGCAGTGAGGGCCGGACGAAACGGCGCGGCAGTCTGTTAGTCGGCTGTTCTCTGGGGGAGGTTTCTCTAAGAACCGCGCGGCTGGGCCTGATAATCCCCAAGAACCCGCTGATACACGCGGATGTACCCCTCGACCATGCGCTCGCGGCTGAAATGCTGCTCGACATGCTGTCGTGCGCGCTCCCGGTCGAGCTCGGGCACCCGTCCGACGCCTGCGACGGCTTCGTCCACCGAGCCGACGATGAACCCCGACACGCCGTCCTGTACGACTTCCGGCACCGAGCCCCGTCCGAAGCCGATCACGGGCGTGCCGGTTGCCATCGCTTCGACCATGCTCAGCCCGAAGGGCTCGTCGAAGTTTATCAGGTGGAGCAGGGCGTATGCCCGGCCCAGGACGTCGTCGCGCCGGTCGGGCCCGACCGACCCGATGTACTCGATGCGCTCGCCGTCGATGTGCGGCTTGACCAGTCTCTCGTAGTAGTCTTCGTCCTGAATGATGCCGGCGATGATCAGCCGCCGGTTAGTCCGCTTCGCGACCTCGATCGCCTCGACGACGCCCTTCTCGTGATGGATGCGCCCGAAGAACAGCAGATAGTCATCGGGCTCGGGACGGAGCGTGAACTCCTCCATGGGAATCCCGTGGTAGACCGTCGCCACGTAGTCGAGCTTGGGATGCCGGTCGGCGTCGCTGATCGAGACGTAGTAGCCGCGCTCGTTGTACTTCTGGAAGACCGGCACGATCCGCTCCGACGAGAAGCCGTGGATTGTGGTGACCAGCGGCGTCTGCACGAGCCCGCTGTAGGTCAGGGGCAGGAAGTCGAACTGGTTGTGGATCAGGTCGAAGTCGGCGGCCCGCTCGAAAACCTCCGATATGTGCAGGCACTCCCAGACTTTGGGGTGGATTTCGGGGTCGTCCGAGTACGGGCGCGGGCAGACGGCTGCCAGACGGGCGGCGGTCTGCGAATCGGCGGTGGCGAACAGCGTCACGTCGAGACCACACGCCACCAACCCCTCCGTCAGCAGCGAAACCACGCGTTCCCACGGTCCATAGTGCCGCGGCGGTACACGCCAGGATATCGGTGCGAGCATCGCGATGCGCACGGGTCCTCCTTAGACGAAACACGGGCCAGATGCCCGTGTTGCCTGGTTGCTCGTCGCGTGGCCGGCCTGCCGAGCCGTCTAATATCAGGTCACGGTCACGGTGGTCAGCTCTTTGTCCTGCTTAATGGCCGCTTCGCTCTGGTGCATCTCGAGCAGCGCGAGCAGAAACGCGACGGTGGATTCGGCCCCCTCGTTGGCGTTGGTGCGGTCGGGGTGCAGGCCGTCGCGACAGCCGCCCGAGGACGCGTCATACAGCGGCAGGTGCACGTCATTGCGGCCGAGGAACCAGTCGAACGCGGTGTGGGCCTCCAGGCGCCAGCGCTCGTTGCCGGTCACGCGGTGAGCCTCCAGGCATGCTGACACCATCGCGTGCGCCTCGATCGGCTGCTGGTCGAAGCGGGCCCGCTCTCCGTCCCGGCGGTAGAAGCCGCGGTTGCCGATGGGCACGAGATGCCCCTCGTCCGACCGTTGCAGATCGGCCAGCCAGCCCAGCGCTCGCAGCCCGGCCTCGGTCATGTCCTTTCGCGACATCCAGCGTCCGCACTGCAACAACGCGTGGGGTAGCTTGGCGTTGGCGTACGACAGGATGTCCTCGAACCAGGGCCAATCCGGGCTGTTGTGGCGTCCATACGTATCGAGCAGCCGCTCGGCCAGCACTTCGCGCGCGGTTTGCGCGGCCCGGTCGCCGTAGAACCGCCGCGTGTACTCGTGGATTCCCATCAGCGTGTACGCCCAAGCGCGCGGCGCGCGTGTTTCCAGCGCGCCCGGCAACGCGAGCGTAAACAGGCGCGACGCCGCCCCACGCAATCGCGAGTCGTTCGAGTGTCCGGCCACCGTGCCGAGCCCCCACAGCGCGCGGCCGTGGCTGTCCTCCGAACCGACCTGCTCCAGCCAGCAACGGTCGTAGCCCAGGAGGTTGCGGAAGCGGCCGGTTTTCGTGTTGAAGGCATGCCAGAGGAATGCCAGGTAGGTCGGCGCGAGCAAGTGTGCCGCGGCGACTACGTCTTCATCGCCGGCTTCCTCGAGCAGCACGGTCAGGGCCAATGCGCGGGCGTTGTCATCGGTGGTGTAGCCTTCGTCGTAGTTGGGCACGGTGAAGACGGCGTGCTGGATCAGGCCGGTATCGTCAGTCAGCGTTTGCAGGTGGCGGAGGTCGAGGGGTGGGAGCTGGGCGGTGCGCCGCTCATCGACGCGCTCTTCGAACACGGCCCGCGGCTGCCGGGCCCGTTCCTCGCGCGCCCGTTCGAACCGGCGCATGTAGCGCCGCGCGACCATCGCCCAGATCATTTCGCGCCCGTACATGTAGGCCCGCTTGCGCAGCGCGTGGCGTTCGGTCTCGTTGGTCAGCAGGTCGATGGTCTCGCGGGCGATGGCGGCCGTGTCGCGGAAGGGTACCAGCCGCCCGCGACCGTCGGCGAGCAGCTCCTCGGCGTGCCAGTAAGGGGTGGAGATGACGGCCTTCCCCGCGCCGACCGCGAAGGCCAGCGTGCCGGACGTGATCTGGGCCGGGTTCAGGTAGGGCGTAACATAGATATCCGCCACGCCCAGAAACTCCACCAGCTCTTCCACGCTGACGAAGCGGTCGTGGAAGATCACGTTTTCCTCGACGCCCAACTCGCGGGTCAACTGCTGGAGCTGCTCACGGTAGGCCTCGCCCTCGTTCCGCTTCAGATGCGGGTGCGTCGCTCCCAACACCATGTAGGCCGTGTTGGGACAGCGCGCACAAATCTCGGGCAGGGCTTGGATGGCGTACTCGATCCCCTTGTTCGGCGAGAGCAAGCCGAACGTCAGCAATACGTTCTTGCCCTCCACGTCGAAGTGGTCCTTGAAAAACGCCGGATCGACGAACGGGACGTCGATGATGCCGTGCGGGATCAGATCGATCTTCGCCCGCGGAACCCCGTAGATCTCTTCCAGGAATTCGGTCCCGCGCTTGCTCATCACAATCAATCGATCGCTGAGCCGGGCCAGCTCGTCCGTCACCCGGCGTTGCTCGGGCTCGGGCTCACGCAGAATCGTGTGCAGGGTGGTCACCACCGGCATGCGCAGCTCGCGCAGCAACGTGAGAATGTGGCTCCCGGCCGGGCCGCCGTAAATCCCGTATTCGTGCTGCACGCAGACCAGGTCGATGTTGTTGAGGTTCAGGAAGTCGGCGGCGCGGCGATACGAGGCCAGGTTCTGCTCGGCGAGCTCGAAGCGCACCCGCGTCGGGTAGGCGTAACCCGCCTTGGTGTCGTTCACCGGCAGGGCGAAGACGGTCAGATCCTTGTACTCGCTGGTGAGGCTCTCGCACAGGTCGGTGGTGAAGGTGGCGATCCCACACAGGCGCGGCAGATAATTGCCAATGACCGCCACGCGTTGGATGGGTGAGCGCGGCACGGCATCCGGCCCCGCTTCGAGTTTCTTACCGACCCACACCGACTTGGTCGCGGCATGCTTAGCCACAGAGACACCCCTTCAGGGACTTCCCAACACCAGCTACCAACACCCGACATATGGAACCCGACGGTGCCGTCACCGTCGCTCCACAGCGTGCTCGCTCAACGCGTCCGATCGCGCCAGCAGGTGGCACAGCTATGCTCAGAGCTCCAAACCGACGCTCTAGTTGCCAGTTGAACTGCACGGATCGTACCCGTTCCCGGCGTGCGCGACAACGCAGCAAACAGATTACCGGCGTGCCACCCCCGTATGGAGGCGTTTCGTCGGGCTGGCTGCCCCCGCGTCCAAGCAAGCCGTCTCGATCACGAGCCGTGGCGCATAGGCTACTCGCCGGGGCTGAAATCGACTTTGGGCACCGCTTGCGCTTCCTTTGGGACTTCGAAATACTCGGCCGCCTCGACGCCGGCCCAGCCGCAAAACATGCGGCCGAAGAAGCTGCGGTGGTAAGTGTTCAGGGTCTTGACAGCCTCGTTGTAGCGCTTGCGTTCAACGCTGATGCGGTTCTCAGTACCCTCAAGCTGGGCCTGCAAAGCGAGGAAGGACTGATCCGCCTTGAGTTGCGGATAATCCTCCTTGAGCATCAGCAGGCGTGAGAGGGCGCGTTCGAAGCCGGTGGCCGCGGCGGCCTTCTCCGAAGCGTTGCCCGCGTTGAAATACTTGGTGCGGGCCTCGGCGATGTCGGTGAAGACTCCCTTCTCATGTGCGGCGTAGCCCTTGACCGTTTCGACCAGGTTGGGAATGAGGTCGAAGCGGCGTTGCAGCACGTTTTCGACTTGGGCCCATTTTTCGCTGACGGTTTCCTCGTAGCGGACGGCCTTGTTGTAGCCGCTGATGGCGCAGCCCCCGCCGACCAGGGCCAAGGCCACGATCACGATGAGGACCACGAGCAAGACGCCGGCGACACTGGACCTTCTCTTCATGACGATAGCCTCACCACAATGGTTGCAGAATTTGGCGGAACGCTGGGGGAGCAGATTTCCGCAGTTTGGACAACGCTTACCAGCCACCGGAGGCCCCTCCGCCGCCGAAGCCACCCCCGCCTCCGCCGCCGAAGCTACCCCTGCCGAACCCGCCCCCGAAGCCCCCGCCGCCGCCGAACCCGCCGCCGTAGGAGCGCCGGCTGCCAGTGCCGAGCAGAAGCAACAGCCACCAGGGTGAAATCCCGCCGCCCCACGCGCGGTGTCCGTGTCGGCGGCGTGTCAGGGCGCTGATGATGGAGAAGATGATGATCAGCGGCACCAAGGAGGAGAAACATGGCAACACACGGCCTGCTCCGGTGCGGTGCCGCCCGCCACGCTGAGATACCTGGCGCACCGGCATCCCGCTGATAGTCGTGCCCTTGACCACGGCAACCTTGTTCGCCAGGGCCAGCGCACCCTCGTAGATCCCCCTGGAGTAATCCTTGCGTTTGAAGTTCGGCACGAAGTACTGTCGGGCGACCGCGTCGCAGAATGCGTCGGGCAAGACCGCTTCGGCCCCGTAGCCGTTCTCGATGCGGTAGCGTCGATCCTTCACCGCAATGACCACCAGAACACCGTTGTCCTTGCCCTTCTGGCCGAGCTTCCAGGCCTCGGCGTGCTTCAGGGCGTAGTCCTCGATGGGCTCGCCGCCGGTCGTGTCGATCGTGAGCACGATCATTTGAAACCCGGTCTTCTGCTCCAGCTCGGTCAAGAAAGCGTCGAGCTTTGTCCAGACGCCGCGGTCGATCACGCCGGCGTGGTCTTCCACGTGGTTACGCGGCTCCGGCAGGACCTGCGCGCGGGCCGCGGACGTGGTGGCCAGCGCAACAGCGGCCGCCAAGGCGGCGAGCCCGGCGGGCCTGCACACACGACGATTCGAGTCTCCCATCATCATTGGATTCGTCGATGGTACGTCCGGATTCGGCGGCTTCACATTACAACTCCGCGTCATTCTTGGAATCACTCCGCTAGCTGCCGGCGGCCGGCGTGTCGTCCAACGCGTCCACGTGGCTCGCCAACGCTTCCACCTCCGCGTAGAAGCCCTGGAATACGGGCAGGCTGCTGTGCGCGTCGCCGGCCAGCATGTTCTTGAGCGTGTCGAGCTCGACGCGCGTCACCTCCACCGCCCGGGTGACGACTTCGTGGACCAGCCGTGGCGGTGGTAGCGCGTCTTTGAGCTGAAGCACGCCGCGCAGGACACGGATGCTGCGCTCTGCGCATGCCAGACACAGGTCGTAAAGCGCCTTGTGCCGGCCGGCGACCGAGAGCAGCCCCTGCCGTAGTTGGATCAGCTCGCTCTTCAGCTCGCGCTCGCATTGCAGGCGGATATCGTGGCGCTCGAACGTCAGCTCGGCGAAGTGATCGTGTCCCCAGATGAGCGCGTGCAGTTGCTGGATCTCCAGCAGCTCCAGCGGAAACGTGTCGCACGACGCCCGAATGTACGGCGGCGTCATGATCAGCGGGGCGCTGATCCGCTGTTGGCCGAACCGGGCCCCCTCCGCCGCGAGCCGGTCCAGCATCTCCAGGTCAACATGGTCCAGCACTGCCACGGTGCGGGCGGGTACCTCGGCATAAAACGTGTCCCCGGTCACGCACCCGCCGAAGCCGGAAAGACCCAGCAGGTTGTCGCCGGCGACTGCTTGCAGCTCATGCGCCAGGCGCGCCAGCGGGCCGCGGTAAGCCTCGTCGATCGAACTCAAGTCGAAGTCAGTATCGCTCATGGGCATAGCTCTCCAGCGCTCAGCATGTCTTACAGGCGCTGTTTGTCAACGTCAGTCCGGCAGACCGTTGGCCAGCACATCCTCGACCGCCTCGCAGAACATATCAATCTCTTCGAGCGTCGTATAGACGTTCGGCGTCACGCGAACGCCCTTTACCGCGTCATGGTTGATGGGAATCGTGTAGATGCGGTGCTTATTCCAGAGGTGCTCGACGAGCTTGTTGTTGTCAATCCCCTCGATCGCGAACGTTGTGAGCCCGCAGGAATGTTCGGGCTCGAGCCGAACGTAAAACTTGACGCGTTTGTCCTGCATGAGCCGCTTGGCCCAGCGGTCGCGCAGGTAGCGTAGGCGGGCCTCTTTGCGTCGCGGGCCGATGGCGTTGTGGAACGTGAGCGCTTCCGAGATCGCCAACCGGTTTGCCGCCGGGTGCGTCCCGATCTCCTCGAACTTGCGGATGTCCTTGCTGCGTGGCTCGGCGGCGGCCATCAGTGGCCACAGCGATTCAATCTTATCTTCACGCAGGTACAAGAAACCCGTGCCGATCGGGGCCGTTAGCCATTTGTGCAGGCTCGTGCCGTAGTAGTCGCATTCCAGCTCGTCCCGCTTGAACGCCAAGTGGGCGAACGCGTGGGCACCATCCACGATGACCGGAATCCCGTGCTCACGCCCGAGGCGGCAAATCTCGCGGATCGGGAAAATCTGCCCGGTCAGGAAGATCATGTGGCAGCACAGCAACACGCGCGTTTTCGGCGTGATGCCGCCGGCGAACGCTGCGACGATTTCGGCCGGATCGTTCACCGGCACCGGGACCGGTACCGACTTCAACACGATGCCCTCGCGTAGCTCGCGCTGCTTGTACGTGTTGATCATCCGCGGATAGTCCAAGTCGGTGGTCAGGGCCTCGTCGCCGCGGTCGAGATCCATCCCCTGGATGCAGATCTCCATCGACTCGCTGGTGTTGCGGGTGATCGCCATCTCTTCCGGCGAGCAACCGAAGGTTCGCGCCAAGCGCTCCCGGACCGTTTCCACTTCCGGGTCGAGCACGCGCCACATCGTTCGTGAGGGGGCGTTGTTCGAGTATTCGAGGTGGCGACGCAAGGCGTCCATGACCACTCGCGGCGATGGGCAGACGCCGCCATTGTTAAGGTTGATTATGCTGCGATCGATGTCGAAGGCCTGCTGGATGCGGAACCAAAAGTCCTCGTCCCTAGCCAGTTCTTCCGGCGGCCGGTTACCGGCCCGCTGGCCGGCCGCCCATACCCGTTGGATCGCGTCATCGCGCAGACACATGGCGGCGAGGGCACCCATTGCCATACCTTGCTGCAAAAACCGCCGACGTGATTCGTTCATAGCTTGTTCTCCGGACTGGAAACCGACGTAAGACCGGGGGATAGCATACTCGAACATGGCGGTCGGCGTCCTTGTCCGCCGCGGCGGCGACCCCACGCTTGAAAACGTGGGCCGCCCGCGGCGCGGCGCGACATACCGTTGCGATCCTCGGTACAATTCAGCCGGCATGACCGGGCGAACGGCGCAGATTGTGACGGGGGCGATCCTGGCGGGGGCGTGGGTTGCGTCCGGCTGCCGACAGCGGACGTCTGCGCCCACCACCTCACAAGCGGAGCCTCGTTGTTACGTGGGGCCGATTGAGGTGCGTGTGGTCGATCCCAGCGGGAAGCCGGCGCCGCACGTCGAGGTCGGCGTCTTCGGAGCAACGTGGTCCTCAAGCAAGGGGGAGTATCCGCCGCCGCGGAACCGCAAGCATCGCACGGACGACGACGGCGTTCTGAAGCTGGAGTCGGTTCGGGAGTGCATGGCACCTACATTTTTCTATACATATGACGAGGCGCGGCGACTGGCCGGCTTCTGTCTGGTGGAACGACTGGACGATCTGGCTCACCTACAAACGGTGCGGCTTGAGCCAGCGCGCTGGGTAACGGGGCGGATAATCAGCAATGAGCTGAAAGCGCGCGGCACGGTTCCTAACGTCGTCTGTGCGCACTTGACGCCGATCAAGGACGCGCGCCGGCGCGCGCGGTGGCTGCGATTCGTCACGTCGCCGTCGCGTCCGTTTCGTTTTCTCGTGCCGCCGGGTGGCTACGCGCTGCGGTTGTATGGGTATCCGCGGACAAAGCAGCTGGTCGTCGAGATCCGCGTGCTGCCAGGGAGTACGCCGTTGGATCTAGGCGCATATGACTTGCCCCTGTCGCGACTAGCACGTCTGACAGGTCAGCCGGCACCGGAATGGGACGTTATGGAATGGAGCGATGGCAAGTCGCGTACGCTGGCCGGGCTGCGGGGGCGTCCCGTTCTGCTGGGCTTCTGGCAGAAGAACTCGGCGCCCGCGAACGCGCTGCGCCGCGTGTTCGACCTCCACGGTCGCTTGAGGGATACGGACGTGGTCATGCTCTTGATCCACGCGCCTGAACCGGGCGGCCCTGCCGCGGTTCAGCGATATCTGGACGAGAACCTGCGCTCTGATGCCGCTGTCGCGGAGCTGGATCTTGAAATGGCCAACTGGCCGTTTCCGTGCGGGATCGATCGCCCGGCCCGGTCCGGCGCACGGTACTTGTCCGGGCTGCCGGTCGGCCAGTCGCAGGAGCCGTACGGCAAAACTGCCTGCCCGACGTTCATCCTAATCGACCGCAGCGGCACAATCGTGGCGGACTCCGACATGCGCGCCGAAGACTGGGAAGCCGCGCTGGCCAACGAGAGAAGGACCGGGGCGCGTGGCTGGTTGGGGAACGACGATCCTTGATCTACCGGTGTGACGCGACAGGTCCGACGCCCGGCGTGTGACGGCGTCCGGATAACCGCACTGTTGCTGCGCTGCGGGGGAGACGCGGGGGCAGGGCCATTACGCGAATCCGGCGTTGACCCGCTGGGCTACGAGCCGTTAGAGTGATGTTCTGTCTACCTCGCAGTGGTCCGACCACCTACACGAGGGGAAGTCCGAGGTGCTCGCTTTGGGAGAAAACGTAATGCTGCAACAGCTCAAGAGGATTCGGTCCCTCGCTGCGGTTTGGGCGCTGGCGGTCGCGGGCGTGGCGCTTGCGGGGGACGACAGCGTCAAGGCCAAGATCGCTGCCGCCGGCGACGCCGACAAGTACCATGCCGACCTGGTCGTCGTGCTTGACTACACCGACGTGACGGTCAAGCCGAACGGGCTGGGCGTGGCGAAGTCGCACAAGGTGATCAAGGTGCTGCGTGACGGCGGCATCCGTAGCCAGGCGGTGCAGAAACTCCCCTTCGATCCGGACACCAACCGGCTGGATCTGATCGCCGTCCGCGTCTACCGGCACGACGGCGACGTGGAGGAGATCCCGGTCGAGACGAAGGTGCAGCAGCCGCAGCCGGTTTGGGGCATGTACTGGGGCGCGCAGCAATACGTGCTGGGCCTGCCGCGGCTGGCAGTGGGTGACGCGGTCGAGACCATCACCGAGAAGACCGGTTTCAACGTGGCGTATCTCGCGGACCGCGAGTTCTCGGATTTGAACGCCAAGGGTGTGCCGCTCCAGCCGCCGGTGCCGGGGCACTGGCACGACGAGGTGCACTTCTGGTCGGGCGTGCCGGTGATCGAGAAGCGTTACACGGTGCGCGTTCCCAAGGACAAGCCGCTGCAATACGAGGTGTATAACGGCGAAGTCTGCACGTCGGTGATGTTCGAGGGCGACCAGATCGTCTACACGTTCGAGAAGAACGACATCGAGCCGTTCAAGAGCGAGGCGGGCATGGAGAACGCCCCGAACGTCGCGCCGAAGCTGCTGCTGGCAACCTTGCCCACCTGGACCGACAAGGCCCGTTGGCTCCATGGCGTGAGCGAGCCGCAGCTCGAAGCCGACGACGAGATTCGCGCCAAAGTCGCGGAGATCATCAAGGATTGCCAGACCGACGAAGAGAAGTACACCGCGCTGAATCACTGGGTGGCGGAGAACATTCGCTACGCCGGCACCAGCCGCGGCATGTGCGAGGGATACACCATTCACGACGTCAAGGAGATCTTCTACGACCGCTGCGGGGTGTGCAAGGACAAGGCCGGGATGCTGTGCGGTATGCTGCGCGTGGCCGGGTACGATTCCTACACCGTCATGACGATGGCCCGGCAACGGGTCGATCGGATTCCGGCCGACCAGTTCAACCACTGCGTGACCTGCATCCGCTGGCCGGACGGGTCGCTGAAGCTGCTCGACCCGACCTGGATGGTGAAGAGCCGCGACAACTGGTCCACGCTCGAGCCGTTGCAGCACGTCGTCTACGGGATTCCCGAAGGCCAGGAGCTGTCGCTGTCGCCTTACTTCCCGCCGGAAGAGTGTCAGGCGACCTGGCGGGCGCGGACCAAGATCGACGAGCACAACCGTCTGACCGGCTCGCTCGATTTCGCCGCGGTTGGGGCGCCGGAGGGTCGCCTGCGGCGAACGCTGGGCGGTTATCATCCCGGCGACCGCGACCAGTTCTTCGACCGGACGTTCCAGCGGCTGGCTCCCAACGCCCGGCCCAGCAGAGTCACCTGCACGGATCCGGTTGACTTCTCGGGCCCGCTGAAGATCCACTGCGAGTTTGAAGCCGACGACTTCGCCATCGGCAACGGCAATCGGCGCTATCTGGCGCTGCCGATGATGCAGACTGTCCTCGGCGACCGCACCCTGTACGACCTGTTTGGCAACACGTCTCGGAAAGAGCGCAAATACGGTCTGAGGCTGCTGGCGACGCGACTAGGGCGGTTCGAAGAGACCCTTCATTTGCCGAGCGGCTGGGAGATCGTGGAGAAGCCCGATCCGGTGGACATTGACGGCCCGTCGGCCGGGCTGCACTTCGAGATCGAAGCGACGCCCGGGCAGATCCGCTATACCTGCGACCTGGTCGTCAAACACTGGACCATCCCACCGGACGAATATGCCAATTTCAAGGAAGTAATCGAGAAGTTCGAGGAACTGACCGGCCGCGTGATCACTTGCGAGTTGGAGAGCCCCCATGCACAGCGCTAAGTCAAGCACCGCGACGTCGATGAAGCCCCGGCACCGAAATCAGGTGGGCTTCCGTGCCGCAGTAACGTGCACCTCGCTGCTCGTGCTTTGCACGGCCTGCAGCACGTCGCTGAGCGCTGCCCAGCCGCAGGCGCATGCGAGCGTGCCGCCCGACGCGGTGATCGAGCTGTGGGAGCAGCACTGGACGCTGAACGCGGACGGCTCGACCGTCTATCACGAAAAGCAGCACGTTCGGCTCAACAGCGATCGGGCCTACGGCGGGTTTGCCGACCCGCGCATCACCTACAACGTAGACACCGACGAGCTAGAGCTGATCGTCGCGCGGGTGAAGATGGCCGACGGGACCTACCGCGAACCGCGGGAGTATTCGCACGTCCCGCTGGTGTCGGGCTCTTCGGCCGGCTGGCCCGCCTTCGCCAACATTCAGCAGCACCTGATCGTCTTGAGCGGCATCGAGCCCGGCTGCGTCACGGAGCTGGAGTACAAGATCACTAGCAAGCCGGGTGCCAGGCCGTACCTGGCGGCGGACGTGCGGCTGGATCATCGCTATCCCGTGCGCAAACACACGCTCACGGTCAACACTCCGCCCACCGTCGCGGTCGGTTGGCACGCCCGGCGCGCGAAGGGCGGTGATATGCCGGGAACGCTCGAGGCGTTCACGGTCGAGAACCTCCCGGGTATGCCGAGTGAGCCGCAAGCGCTGCCGTGGCAAGCGTACTGCACGCGGCTCGCATTAAGCACGGCCGGCAGCCCGGACGCGTGGCTGAACAAGCGGTTGGCGCAGATCGACACGGCGGCGGTCGAGTCCGATCTCGTCAAGAAGCTCGCCGATGAGTGGACCAAGGACGAGACGGACACTTCGGACAAGCTCGAGGCGCTGCAGGAGAAGCTCGCCGCCACGTTCAACTTCGTCAGTTTCCAGGTGGCCTGGCAACCCGCCGAACTGCGCCCGGCTTTCGACGTGCTAAACAGCAGCTATGGTCTTCCGGCCGAGGCTGCCGTGGTCCTGCTCGCGCTGGCCCGCTCGGTCGGTATAGCGGCTCAGCCGGCGATCCTCGTCAACGACGACGTGTGGACCGACAAGGCTCCGCAGGACGCGCTCGTGGCGGCGTACGTTGTGGTCAGCGGCGGCCCGGACGGCTTGGAGATCTGGGACCCGCATCACGGCCGTATCTACCGCGACACCCGCTGGGCCGGGCACACGCTCATGTGTAACGTCGGCGGCAAGATGCAGCGGATGGAACTGCCGGCCTGGACCAATCCCGACGAAAGCCGTTGTGAGCTGCGCGGGAAGATCACCATCGCGGACAACGGCAAGTACAGCGGCGAGCTCACGCTCCGCACCAGCGGGCTGTTCGTTTCGCCCCAGATGCGGCGCTCGACGGACAAGCAACGAAACCGTGCCACGGCCCTGCTGCACCGCGTGCTGCCCGACGCGAAGATCGACAAGTTCGCCGTGACCAGCCTATCGGCGGATAGGTTCGAGGCCGAGTTGGACGTCAAGCTGGACAAGGCGTTGGAGAAGCTGTCCGACGCCTACCGGCTGTCGCTGGCCCAGGACGGGCCGTTTGCGGCGGACGTGTCGTTGCCGCTGACGTACAGCCGACGCGAAACACCTGCGCGTCTGACCGGTGCGTTCGATGAGCAGATCGAGCTGACCATCGAGTGGCCCGAGGGATGGAACGCGGATGCGATCCCGAGCGGTGTGGCGGCCGTCCAGGGCGACTGGGGCGTGGTCGAGCAGAGGGTGGAGACGACCGGGCATCGCCTCACGCTGGCCCGCCACACGCGCGTCACGCAGCGTGACCTGCCGGCCAGGAGCCTGCTGGCCCTGCGGGAGCCGCTCAATGAGCTCCGTAGCGACCACGGCTGCACGCTGCTGCTCAAGCCGTAGCGGCCCACGCTACGACTACTTGACGGTGTGCGTCGGCGACATAAACTGGCAGATGAGATCCGCCGACCGCGGTCCCTGTAGCTCAACAGGACAGAGCGCTGGCCTCCGGAGCCAGAGGTTGTGGGTTCGAGTCCCGCCGGGGACGTTTCAGTGGGGTGGGCACGCGACCACGTGCTTTTGCAGCGCATTCTGCAACGGGGGATAGCCGGCGCACGTAGGGATATCGTGCATGTCTGCGCGGGCAGGGCGCTCGTACGCGTTGCGCGGCGGCTATCGTTCGGGCGTCTCGCGGTCGGCGGCGCCTGGGTCGGTAGACAGGCGGCGGCCTGCGTCCCGCATTTCGGCTTGGTTGTGGCTTCAGATGACGGTATCCTGGAGTGGTGTGTCGGTTACTGCGTCTCAGGGTGTACGGCTACGTGGACCGGCCCGCAGCCGGGCGAAGCTGCTCAACGGTCAGGTCCAAGAGGAGGAGATCATGAAAGCGTCAAGACTGATGTCGATTCGGATCGTTGCCGCTGTGGCAATGGCGTTGGCGGCCGCAACGGCCAGCGTGGGCGAGCTCGAGATGGAAACCAGCCTGGTAAACACGGGTTTCATTTACTACTACGATCTCGCCGTGGACACCGCCGGCGATGCCCACGCCATCATGGATGAAACCAGTCTCGACAGACTGTATTACAGCAATAACGTCGGCGGCACCTGGGGTACGCCGGAATACATCGACAACACCAGCGACTGGGGGACGATCAACGTATCGGCCGCGGTGGATTCACTCGGGTTTACGCACATTGCCTACGACAGCGGGCCCGGCGGCGGTGGCGGCAATGACATCCTCACCTATACCACCAACCAGAGTGGTTCCTGGTCCCGCGATCAGGTGCGCTGGAACTCACGCTGGTACGGGCTGGATCTCAGCCCGGACGGACTTCCCAGGGTGTCCCACTACCACGATTACAGCGGCCTCAATTGCGCGATCTATGACGGCAGTTCGTGGACTCACGAGCTGGTGGACTCGACCGGCGACGTTGGGACCTACGCCGGAAGGTACACGGACCTTGTCGTGGACGGGAATGACCATGGCCACATCGTGTATTACAACTACACGACCGACGCGATCCGCTACGCCAGCAACAGCTCCGGCACGTGGGAGTGGAACGAGGTGGTTACCGACCCCGATTCGCAGCATGGGAAGATCACGCTCGATCCCGCAGGGAACGTGCTCGTGGCCTATGTGTATGGCAGCCGCGTCTGGCTTGCTACGCCCGACGATGGGGGGTGGAACGCTGTGCCGGTGACCGACCCAGGGAGCTACTACTACCTTGACGTGGAGACCGACGATGATGGCGTGGCTTACGTTGTTTACAACGACGGCGACGCCGGCGCGTTGAAGCTGGCGGTCGAGGCGGACGGCAACTTCGACCATTACCAGATCCTCGATGCGCAAGCTGGCGGATCGGGCCCGGTTCTTCACCTCCACGGTAACATCATTCACGTGCTGGCGTGGAACCGGGCGACGGAAGAGTTGTTCCATCTCCGCGGCAGCCTGGCGATCCCTGGAGATCTCAACGGCGACGGCTGTGTCGATCAGGTTGACCTGGGCATCCTGTTGGCGGACTGGGGCTGCACGGGTGGGGATTGCCCGGGCGACTGCGACGGTGACGGTAACACCGACCAGGTAGACCTGGGCATCCTGCTGGCCCACTGGGGCGAGGGTTGTCCGTAGGCGTTGAAGCGCCGTTTGCGCTGCCGCCGCCGCCGGCCGGGACCCATCCTACACGCCTACCTCCCGTCCTGGGCGGGTGGCGCGAGCCGGGAACTCTGCCCAAAACGACGAGCGTTTGTGTTAAGATGGACTCAGCCGGTCGGTCGCGAGCGATCGGGCGGCCTAGTGAACGATCAGGCCAGGCTCATTGCGCGACCGGACGGCAGCGTGAGAGCAGGCCAGCTTCCAGGAGAAATCCATGAGACGCACAGGTTTGGCTGCCGCGGGCCTGGTTGCGATTGCCGGGTGCACGGTCGCCCCGCCCGGCGCGCGCGAAATGCTGTCGTATGACAAGCTGCCGACCGCGGTCCGCTCGTCGCCGCGGGAGACGAACAAGCCCAAGTTTGGTCCGCCGCCGCCGGGCTACATCCGTATTCGCGGCGAGGCGGTGCCGGGCTGGCGGCCGGAGGACATGCTCTACGAGACGCGCGGCCCGCTGAGCTGGTATCCGCTGGGGCCGCGGCCGATCATCGACGAGTATTGGAGCGGCTACGACGACGCCAGCGGCCGTGTCGTTTCGGTCGCCGTGCACCCGAGCGACCCGCAGATGGTGTACATCGCGTCCGCGTCGGGCGGGGTGTGGAAGACGACGGACGGCGGCGGATTGTGGGTGCCGTTGACCGACGAGCTTTCGAATCTGAACCACGGCTATGTCACGCTCGATCCCTCGGACGCGGAGACGATCTACGTCGGCACCGGCGAATACACGGTCCAAAGCAGCGGCGACGGGCTGTTCCGCTCCACGGACGGCGGGCTGAGCTGGGAGCGCATCGCCACCACCGACGAGGTCGGCAGCGCGTGTAGTGGCATCGCCATCGACCCGACCGACCCAGACACCATACACGTGACCGGGAACCGCGGATATGTTCGCAGCACCGACGGTGGGGCCACGTGGGACGTGCGCCTCGGCGCCTGGGCCTCAAGCGTTGTGCTTAACCCGCTCGATCCGTCCGTCGTGTACGTCGGCCGACACAACATCGGGGTGTACCGCTCGACCGACGGCGGGACCAGCTTCACGCAATTGACCAACGGCCTGCCCAGCTCCAACGTGCGCCGGGTGCTCCTGGCGATCTCTGCGTCGAACCCGAATGTGCTGTATACTGCGATCATCAACCCCGGCGCGGGTCTGCTCGGCCTCTACAAGACCACCGACGGCGGCGAAAGTTGGACCGAAAAGACCAATACACCCGACTTCCCCTACCCGCAGGGCTGGTATGACGCGTTCGTCGGTGTAGACCCGACCGACGAGAACACCGTGTATTGCGGCGGCGTGTTTCCAACCTACGCCGTCGCCGGCGTGATCAAATCCACAGACGGCGGCGACAGTTGGACGGACATCACCATCGGCACGCTCGGCGGGCAGCTCCACCCGGACCAACACGCCATCACCTTCGGCCCGGACGGGACGATCTGGATCGGCAACGATGGGGGCGTGTGGAAAAGTCACGACGGCGGCCAAAGCTGGATCAACACCAACCCCACGCTCACCGTCACGCAGAACTACAACATTGCCCTGCACCCGACCGATCCGGCCCAGGTCATGGGCGGGACCCAGGACAACGGTACCGTCGAGCGCGACTTCGACATCGAGGAGTGGCCACAGATCCTTTCCGGCGACGGCGGCTTCCTGGCGTACGATCATGCCTGGCCGGAGCGGCGCTACACCACGTACGTCTACCTGAGCGTCTATCGTCTCGAGCCCGACGACTGGGCCAACATCAGCGGTCCCTGGGGCAGCGATCCACGCAACTTCATCGCCCCGCTGGTCATGGACCCCAGCGACGCGCACACGCTGCTGGGCGGCACCAATCGCGTCTGGCGTACTCACAACGCCCACGCCGATGCCGACTGGACGCCGATCAGCGGGACCGAGGTGGGTGGCGGCGGAACGCTGAATGCGATCGCCGTAGCGCAGCTCGACTCGGACACGATCTACACCGGCAGCTCGACCGGGAAGGTCTTCGTCACCACGGATGCCTCGTTTTGGCACGATCGTTCGGCGGGGCTGCCCGGCGGGCAGGTCAGCGACATCTTCATCCACCCCGATGACCCGATGATCGCCTATGTCGCCTTTCATAGCACCAGCGGCCCACGCGTCCTGCGCACCGAGGACCAGGGCCTCACCTGGACCGACGTCACCGGCGACATGCCCGACGGTGTGTCCGCACGCGCTCTGGCGGTCGATTGGCGCTTCGACCCGCCGCACCTGTACAGCGGCTGCGGCGTGGGCGTGTACTCGTCGTTCAACGGCGGCGTGACCTGGGAGAAGGACGGCACCGATCTGCCCAACGTAAACGTCGGCGACCTGGCAATCGACCCGGTCCGTAACACCATTACGGTCGGTACCTATGGGCGCGGCGCCTGGCGGGCCGAGCTGCCCGACAGCGACATCCCCGGCGACCTCAACGGCGACGGGTGCGTCGATCAGGCCGATCTGGGCATCCTGCTGACTGACTGGGATTGCCAGCCGCCCGATCCCTGCCCCGGCGACTGCGATGGCGACGGCGATACCGACCACAGCGACCTGGGCATTCTGCTAGCGCACTGGGGCGAGGGCTGCCCCTAGCGCTGCCCGTGTGTACTTCCCCTGGGCGGAGGAAGTCTACACTGGTTCGAGATTGTTTTTGAAACGCTAAGCACGGAGAGGAGAGTTCAGTGCACGTATCAAAGATGAACGTCCGGGCGTGGCGTCGAGTGGGGGTCGTCGGGGCGCTGCTGACGACGGTGGTATCAAGCGTGGCCGCTGGGTCGGGCAACTACCTGATCGTCACGGCGTCCGAGTACGACGGCAGCGCGCCGCTCAATCAGTTCATCGCCGCCAAGACAGCCCAGGGCTTTAACGTCATGACCTATACGGCCGTCTTGGGCACGAGCCGAGATACGATCAAGGCGTACATCGAGAGCCTGTGGGGCACGGCGGACGCGCCGGATTACATCCTGCTGATCGGCGACGCCGCCAGCTCGACCGCCACCACGACCCGGCTTCCGTACTGGAACGGTGGCGCCAGCAAACATGCGCCCACCGACCTGCCCTATGCCTGCATGGATCAGGGTGATGATTGGCATCCGGAAATTGCCATTGGACGCTTCTCGGTCACTTCGGTCAGCATGTTGCAGAACGTGGTGGACAAAACCCTGTTCATCGAGGCCGGTGACTTTCCCGACCCGGATTACATCAAGCGCGGCGCGTTCGTGGCCAACCCGGATACGCACGGCATGTCGGAACCGACACACGACTGGGTCATCGAGAACTACTTCGAGCCGAATGACTATGAGGGCATCCGGGTTTACGCCCGCGATGGCGCGGATACCCAGGACGTCACCGACGCCGTGAACTACGGCTGCCTTTGGGTCGCCTATTACGGTCACAGCGCCCCGACGTACTGGCGCGATCCGCAGTTCACCCAGAGCAACGTGCGGGCCCTGAGTAACGCGGGGTTGTATGGCGTCGTTACCAGCCACAGTTGCAACGTCGGCAACTTCACGCTCAACGACTGCTTCGGCGAAACGTGGCTCCGCGAGGCCGACAAGGGCGCTGCGGCGGTCATCTTCCCCTCGGACTACATCTATT
>CAZNFA010000007.1:44302-128229 GCA_964572345.1 uncultured Planctomycetales bacterium | reverse complement strand
TCGGTCGCGCCGCCGTCCACTTCAACGGCGAGCGACTCGGCTACCAGGTCCACCAGCAGGTCAGGGCTGCAAATCTCGTTGTCGGTCTCGTCGGTTTCGTCCACGTCGTCGGGCGTATTCGTGTCGAGCGTAACGCATATCCGGTCACCGTCACCGACTCTCTGCTCCGGATCAAGATCATCAAGCAGCGGGCGTACGTCGCGCGCGGGCAACGTGTGCGTGCCGGGGGTTCGGTCATCCGACGCACTAACCGTGAAGCTCTCCAGATCTGGGTCGGGCCCGCTGACCCGGTCCAGGGTGACCGTGACCTCAAACGGCGGTACAACCTGCGACCCTTCGATCGTGTACGTGATGCTGACGTTGGTGGTGCTGTCGGCAACATCGACATCGACGGCGCCGGCCACCAGGTTTGTGCCAGCTGTGACGGCGAACTCGTCGGAGTCGGCAGTCGTCAGGGGCGGGTCCGATTCCGCGCGCAACTGGTAGCGCTCGCACACCTGGTCGATCGTGAGGTCGGCGAACGTCGCCACGCCGTCCAGCGGTGTCTGGGACACCGTGCCGCCGAGCGTTCCACCGCAACCCTCGGGGTCGAGCAGCGTCAGTGAGATGTCGTTGGTCGCGTCAGTCACACGGTTTCCGTCTTGATCGATGATCTCGACGGTCACCGGCGGGGTGATGAAATTCTCGACATTCTCGCCGGAAGACTCGGTGTTCGTCGGCTGCTGCACGAAGCGCAGGGCGTTCGCGGTGCCGAAGATGATGTCGAACGACGCGCTTTCGACGGTATCGGGGCCGGCAAAGTCGGGCCCGTCGTGCTCGGCGAGCAGCGTGTAGCCGACGGCCGCAACCGTGATGTGCAAATCATCGCCGGGCTGCCATTCCGCCACGCCCTGGTTGGTCGGTTCGTTGGGGTCGCCGTTCAGGATTGCCCCGCCGGGGTTGCTCGCGAGCGTAAGGCTGATGTTACGGTCGTCATTCTTCACGGTGTTGTCGAACCGGTCCTGGATGGTCACGACCGGCAGCAGGTCACCCCCGGCGGGGGTATCGACCGGCTGCGTGGTGAACGCCAGGTGATGTGCCACGCCATGGTTCCAGGTGACGTTCGTGCCCGTGTCGGCGGTGCTGCCGGAGGCCGTGCCGTCGCTCACTATGATCTCGACCGGGCCCTCCGCCAGCGTGTTTGAGAGCGTAAAGTTGGCCTGGCCGTCGGGGTCGAACGTCTCGTCCCCCGAGGCGTCGATCCACGCGGTGCCGTCCCAGTTGTCGGTGATCACCAGGTCACCCACGGCGCCGTCCACATAGATCAGGTTGGCGCCCCCCGTGGGATCAGTGTCGATGTCGATATTCGCCGTCGGGTCGAGGTAGGGGATGGGGTTGTCATCCTCATCCCGGGCGGTGATCGTGACCGTCGTTGCGCCGCCGGCCGGCAGGCTGGTGGGGCTCGCCTCCACCAGGAAGTTGTCCAATCCCTTCGTGAACGTCACGTCGGCCGTCTGCGTAATCACGACATCCGGCTCTTCCGTCTCGTCGGTAGCCTGGAACGTAACTGCTTGTTGCGTGGTGCAGCTGACCTCGAAGGTCACCACGCCGTTGGGGTCCGACGGACCGGAGGGAGGTCCGATCGTCACGCTGCCCGGGTTGCCAGCGATGACCGCCAGCGAGACATTGTGGTCCTCCACGGGATCAGCATCGGTGCTCACCAGGGTAACCGTAATGGTCTCGGTATCTACACCGTCCCCGACTGCGTAGCCATCCTTGGCCGCCACGGTCGAATCGTTCGGATCGGTCACTTCATCGAAGTCGACCCAGGCCCTTTGCTCGATGGTCACGTTGTCGGTCGTGTCCTTAGCCTGAAACTCTACGTCCTGCTCCGTGGTGCAGCTGACCTCGAAGGTCACCACGCCGTTGGGATCCGACACAGGGTAGTTTGGATCGTTCGGATCGTCCGGATCGATGGTGACGCTGTTGGCGTCGCCGGAAAAGACCTCCAGCACCACGACGTTCCCAACGACGGGAACGTCGTTCGGGTCCAGCAGGGTAACCGTAATGGTCTCCGTATCCACGCCGTCCGCGACCGCGTACTCATCGTCGGCCTCGACCTTCGACTTGACGGGGTCCGTTTGCGCGTAGGCGGCGCTGGGCAGGAGCAGCGTGGCTGCACCCAGCAGCATCAGCCGCCACCAGTGCCTCGAACTCCCGACCGGACCGGCCCAGGAACGCTTACGAGATGAGGCAACGACACTCACACTAGGCTTGCATGACATGGTGTTCTCTCCGCAGTGACCATTATCAACGGACTCGAACGCCCACACTGGGCAACGGAGTACGCCGCCTGGCCCGGGCGACAACTCCGTCGCTACAGAAGGCAACCTTCTCCTGAACGCATCCGTGCGGGGAACAAACTTTCGCCCGGCATCCTTGCGGCGCGGACAAATCAAACGCCGTGCACCGGGGGACCCTCCGCAAACCCGGCAGGCTGACCTGACACCGCCTGAAATGCGGCGATCGGTGACCGCCATTATATCACAGAATCACCGCCAAGCGGATTATTCTCAGTAATTTACGCGCCGGTCGCCTGCGAGCGCCAACCGCAGAGCGACCGCTATTGTGCCCCCAACCCCGCCGGTCCGATAGTCCGCACACCCGTCAGTCCGAAGCCCGGAATGGCCAGTTGACGCGGCCCGTTGAAGCCCAAGCCGCGGCTGCCGGTCCGCGTCAACAGATCCCGCGCGAACGCATTCAGGTCCAGGGCGGTGATGCCCCCGACACTGATGGCGGCGGGTGAGAGCGGCGGAACCTCGTTTGCCGCCGCGAAAGGCGGCGCCTGCGGCGGCGCCCCGGCCCCGGCAACCGCCGGCACGCCGGCCGCCACCGCCACCGCGACTTGGCGGATCTCCGGACGGAACTGCTCTACCTCCAAGTAAGCAATGACGGTTTCCGCCTGGGCCTCCCGGTCCCAGTCAATGACGTCCTTGAAGAATTCCTCTTCCAACTGGCGACGCTTGATCCGCGCGGTCGATACGCCGAGCTGCCGCCCCCAGTTCAACGCGTCGAACCGATTCTCCGTCAGCCAGGGTGCTAGCGGTTCGGTCCGGACGGCGTCGTCCACGACGGTCAGCCGCTGCCCGGAGGGCACCGTGGCCGGCTTCCCGTTCGCGGTAACGTTCAGGGCGTCGGGCTGCCCCTCGGGTGCCAGATAGCCCAGCTCGACCTGTCGCCCGACGCGTGTCAGAAAGGTCCGGCCGGCAGCGACGGGGCATTCGACCGCGCGTGGTCCCTCCGCCGCCGGGGTTACAATGTAGACTGTCTGCGCGTCCTGGGCGGTCGGCGAAACCGTCATCAGGCGTCCAGCGATCAGTTCGAGATCGACCCGGTCATCTGCGACCCGAACGGCCAGTTGTGCCGGGCCCAGTGCGACGACGACCACGTCTCCGGCCGCGCTGTACAGCATGATCTGCTGATCATCGACGACATTGAGGCGGGCATCCTCGACGGCCATCATCAGTACCAGTTGCTCGGGCTCGGCGTCGGCCACCGTAATGGTGGCGGCGTGAAGATCCGAGAGGCCCGTAACGACCGGCCCCGGCCGCATCTGGCCAAGCACACGCTGGGCGGCACAGAGCGCGGAGACCGCCAACAGAACCCCGCTTAGCCGTTGCGCAACGCTCGTACTCATCGGTTACCCCACTTCTCGGCGACATTGCCGGCGAGCAAGCCCTCAGAAGTTGACCATCAGTTTCACGCTGTAGATCGCCCGATCATATGAGTATACATCCTCGCTCAGGCGATTCCAAATATTCGAGTCCTGGATGCTGAACTCCACGCCGGCCCGCAGCCGCACCCGCAACGTCGGCATGGTGCTGCTTTCGCCGCGGTCCACGAACGTGCGTGTCAGCCCGAAGTCGTAGTGTTGGATGAACTCGTCGCGCTTGTCCCGCCGGAAATCGAGCAGGCTCGGCTGATTGTAGCCGTCCCAGCTCAAGTCGGTTCTGAACCCGAACATCAGCCGATAGGGCAACGGAACGTCCAGCCCGGTCCGGATCGTGTGCCCCACCAGGTCGAACTCGTTCCCCTGCGTCCGCTCGTTGCGGTAGACGTAGCCGATGCGCACCGCCAGCCAACGCTCTCCGTCCCGGAAGTCCACCGGCTGGGCGTCCTGTTCGCCGGCGTAGTAATCGCGCCACAGATCCCGGGCCTTCCAGAGGTTGAACGTCTGCCTGATGCCTGCGGCGTGATAGGGCCCGTCGCGGTCGAAGCGAAAATCCACGAGCTCGTCGAGATAGTCGCGGTAGTCGTAGCTGTAGTAAATGTCCGTACGGGCGCGCTGCTCGCCCCGCTCGCCGGCCACCGGCGGCGGCCCACGCCAAATCTTCGAGAGCACCGGCGTGATCCGGTTGCTCGAGATGAACGGGTCGTGCCCCAGTTGACTGTAGGAGTAATCGTATTGCAGACCCAGGAAGAAATCGCTCAGCGCCTCCCAGTTGACGTAGGCCCGTCCTCCGTACACGTTGATGTCGAACTCGCCGATGCTGGGCTGCCACAGGTGGGTCGTCAGGCCACCTACGCCGACCAACAGGCTTTTGCCGAGCGCGCACTCCTGCTGGGTGAACTGGCGGCTGACGTCAAAACCGGCTTCCACGCCGAAGCGGTGGTCCCACTTCTGGACGATTCCGCGCGGCAGGGTGGTGTCTTCACCCAGCAGAATGACGTTCGTGTCGTAGAAGTAGCCGAGTACGAATGTGCCCTCGAAGCGCAGCGGGCCCAGCGGTGAATCCAGCACCATTGGGCTGGGGTGGACCTTCTGCTCGCGCTCGATGCGCTCGACCAAGTCTTTGGCATTGAGGACCAGTTCCTCGCCCGTAACCCCGCGCTCCATCACCTGCCGCAGCTTTGTCAGCGCTTCACGCCGGCGGTTCTGCGCCACGTCGATCAGGCCCTGGTAGTAGAGCACGCGGGTCTCGAAGGTCTGGAGCTCCGCGGCGTCGAGCACGCCGCGCTTCGCGTCCACCCCCGCCAGGTCCTTCGCCAAGCGCAGAGCTTCGGCCGCGGTACGCGCGTGTCCGGCCGGGTCTTCATGGAAGCAGAGTCGATAACGCGCAACCGCCAGGAAGAAATGGCCGTGACGGTCGTTCCGCCCCTCGTCGGTTTCGACATAATCCTGGAGGGTTTTGGCGGCCTGGTGGGCCAGGTCGCGGGCCTCGTCGCGCTTGGCGGGGTCCGCGCCGGCAAGCTGGGCAATGCCCAAGGGGAGCAGGGCGTTATAGTCGGCCAGGTTCAGCACGGCCTCAACCGGAGTGACGCCCGGGTCGGCCGCCAAGCGTAGCACGCCTTCCAGACAGTCCTGTGCCTGCGCGAATGACTCACGTGCCTGTTCATGCTTTTCTTGCCCGGCGTAGGTCAGGCCCTGATCCAGGTAGATCAGACCCAGGTAGTAGAGGCAGGCGGCGTTGTTCGGCTCCTGTTCCCTGAGTTGCTCGAGGATCTCGCAGGCCTCGTCGTAGTCTCTCTGTAGGTACGCCGCCATGCCGCGGTTGAGTTTGACCAGGTCGCCCGGCTGGGCCTGCTGCCCGGACGTGGACTGGGCCCGCGCCGCAGCGCACGCCAGGAGAACGCCCACACCCACGACGCCCGCGACCTGCCCCCATCGCATCAAGCTGAAGTGACGAGTTTTCATCGCTCTGCTCGGTCTCACCGCCATCAGGAACCGCTCAAGCCTATGGTCTGTAGCGGGCGCGTCGTGAGGCGGGCCTGCGTCGCAGCGTGTTTGCACCGGGGGGTATTGCCCGCCCGGGTCACCCGGCCCGCTCCGCCCGCTATAACCCCGCCAACGGGCTCGTCGCCTGGACGAATATGGCGAACAACTGCCCGATCAGGTCGGAGGTAACGCGTGCGAACTCGGTGCGTGTGAGGTCGGCCAGTTGCTGGGAACTGACGCAGCCTCCCAGGCCGTAAAGCACCATCCCACCCAACAGCGACCGTTTCTTGGTGATCAGTTTCCACATAGCCCTGTCGTCCCGTTGCTGTGCCGGCCCTTCGAGCCGACGCCGCGGCCCGCACCGCATAGTTGTGCCGCCAGCTTACCCTGCCAGACGCACCAGCAGGTTGTCGAGAATGAAGAAGACCGTATCGGAAAGAACTATGGAAGCCTCGCGCGTGACGAGCTGACCCAATTGCGCGGCCAGCCGCTCGAGCTCTTCCGGACTCCCGCTCGTCACTCCGCAGGGGCCCACCTGGCACAACAGCCCGGCACCCGCAGCCAAGGCCAACCGGTGCATAGAGCAAATTCTTCGCATCATTTGAGCTACATCCTATCTTGCTGTGCCCGAGTCCATTTGACCAGAGAGGCTTGAGCAGCCGGCCCACGCCAAAGCACGCCATCGGGCCGCCGGCAAACCCAAGAAGAAATCCACCAATACCGGCTTTACGTCTGGCGACCCTGCTCGAACCTCGTCGCAACAGGCTAGACCCTCACCGCTACGCCGTCAAGCCGTTGGCGACGGTTTTGTAGGCCGCTGTCTGAGGCCGTTAGGGCCGCCCGGCCGGATGAACCCGCAGAATGGTCCGCACGCCTGTCAACCCGTCGCCGTACTGCCGCGCCTGCGACACCAGCGGGTGCTCGAGCCATGCCCAGATCTCCGCGCGGTTGGCATCCACCTTGGGCGGCTCCACCACGCCGCGCAGCTTCTCCGGGAGCACGCGCAGCGGCGGCCCGCCGCACACCCAGGGCTGACGATCATCACCGTAGCACCATTCGTAGGCACCGCCGACGAAGTCCCTGGCGCGCGGGTCCTGCCAGAGCTTCAGGGCGGCAAGCATCCATTCCGCGCGTGTCGGCAGGTCACACGGGGGCACCTGCGCCGCGATGTCCTCCGCCTCGCTGAAAGTGTCGATCAGCCTGATGCGGGTCTGCGGCTGCCCCTCCTGGGAAACGTTCTCGCTCAGCTCGCCGGCCCCGATGTAGAAGACTCTCCACGTTCGCTCACTCGCGGCACCGACCGCGTCCCACAGCGGATCGTTTGGGTAGACGTAGACCAACAGCAGCCGCTGACCATCCGTCTGCGATTCCAACGCGGTCGGATATCCGACTTTCGGGTCCCGGTCCTCATCGACGGGCTGGTATCCGGCGATGGGTTCCCACGCCGGCGGCAGCTCGGGATCAAACGGCAAGTCCCAGAAGGGGCACTTACGTAGCTCTGCCCCGACGACGTCACATGCGGCACGCGCCGCGACGAGATCACCTGCATTGCTCTTGCCCGTAACGTACTTGTCGGCCTCTGCCCACAGCCACTGGCCGATCGCTTTCCGGTCCGCGTCGCTTACGCGGCTCCAGCTTGGCTCGCCCCACTGCTCGGACGGCTCGTCGAAGGTTATGGCGCAACGGACGGTCAACGTGGTGCGCGCGACCGCTACGTCCACGTCCTGCCAGGCTGTCGAGAGCTCGTCAGCACTCCGTGTCCACGCGCTGTCCGGTAGACTGACCATCGTCTCATCCCCTGGCGCTCGCCCAATCGCCTTCAGAATCGTGGGAATGGCCCCTGCTACTTCGGGGCTCGCAGACTCTAAGATAGCCTTCACGGTGGTCTGCATTCCCGGCGGGGGTGGAATCTCAGGCTTAAGCCATACTTTGGCGAACTGCTTATTGTTGCCTAGGTCCCTATCCTTCAAATCGATCAGCACCCCCAGTGTACGACTTTCGCCCGGAGTCACAGCAACGGGCACTTCGGCCGTGTGCGTACCCGGCCCGCTGTCACCCTCGACAAAGTCGAACTCCTCCGTGCCATCGAGTTCGCGGTCGCCGTCATCGTCCCAGAAAAATCGGATGGTGAAAGCGTCAACTTCGCCGTCTGCACTCACTTCGTACTGCAGCACAACCTTCGCAGCCTCCTCGTGGAGATCCAGAGCGGCGATGCGCACGTCGCCGCGTGGGGGGGGGATCAGCTCGTAGCTTGCCCGGTTGTTTTGCAGGTTCTTTTCCTTCCGAGGCCACTTGCTCGTGTCGATCAGCGCCGCCACAAAACCGCCCTTGGCAGGATCGACTCGGTCGGCCAGCACCGCCACGTGAGCGTCCGGAGTTGCCTCCCCTTTGACCGAACCCAGCTCGTGGCGGTCATCGAAGATGTCCTTCTCGTTTTCGCTCCAGAAGAATCGAAGCGCGAAGGGTTCGACGGGCTCCCGGCTGCTGACTTGATATTCCAGCTTGACCTCCCCGGACGCATCCACGTTGAGCACGCCAACGGCGATGTCAGGCACAACAAGCGGCGGTTTGTCCTCGTCCCCGCCGGCGATGATGACCCAAGTGACCCCGCTCACCGCCACCGCGACCACCGACGCCGCCACCGCGATCGGCAACACCGGCTTCCGGCGCGGCGCCGGGAGCGCCTCGAACTGTTGCAGCAGCTCTGCCGTCCGACTCTTCTGCTCCTTGGTGGCCAACGGGTCGGCGGCCAAAGCCTGGACGCGCTCGGGAAAGTAGCGGAAGCGCCGGCCACGCTGCTCGAGCTGACCGGCGAGCGCGTCCAGCTCGGCGGTGATTTCCTTCTGGCGAGTCGCGATGCGGGTCGTCGCTTGCCTATGGAGTGACTTCAGTCGAGCGGCGACCAGCTCCGGGATCGATTCATCCTGCAACAACCCGGACACGTTGCGGTAGACCGCGGCCGTCTCATCTCGCTTCAACGCCGCCTCAAGCGCCTCGACTTTCGGCATCCACTCTTCAAGCCGGGCTGCCCGCCGGGCCAGTTCCCGGTGGCGCTCCGCCAGCGACGCGTCCAAGGACAAGGCCTTGGCCGCTTGAGCCAGACGGACTTTCGCAGATGCCTGGTCCCCGCGCTGCAACGCTGTCGCTGCCGCATCCAGCGCCGCCCCACCCTTGTCGATGGCCGCCTGACGTTTGCGTTGCTCAAACTGCGCGATGCCCTGGCGAATCTGGGCGGCGCGCTGGGCAGCCCAATCGGGCAGCTCTGCCGGCAGACGCTCGGCCAGCAGTTTGGCCGCCTGGTCACCGGCGTCGTTGTCCAGCGCGGCCTCCGCGGCACGCAGCGTTTCCAGTATGCCGCGTTGCTGCGCGAGGGCTTCGCGCAGCTCGTCGATGCGCGCACGCATCTCGTCTGAGACGTAGGCGGAACCCTCGACCTGCTTCAAAACGGGCTCGGCGTCGTCGAGCCGGCCCTCAGTGATCGTCTCCGCCGCCCGGTCCAGCCGACGCTCGAGCTGTTCCCGCTGTCGCTGCTCGAACGCGCGCCGTGCCCGCTCGATGTGGTCGCGCAGCTCCGCGGCATCCTCGGCAACCCGGGCCGGCAAACCCGCGGGGTCCAGCCCATCGAGCAGCGCCACGGCCCCATCGAAATCATCACGCTCGACCCGCTGACGGGCACGATCCAGCAACTGCATGGCCTGGCCGAAACGCTCGCACCCGTCGCGCAACTGCCGAGCACAATCGTGGTCTTCCGAGGGCAGACTCTCGGCGACCACAAAGACGGACTCGAGCAGCACGCGACAGGTGTCAACGTCGCCGGTCTCAAAGGCCCGCTGCGCGTCGGCGAGCGACGAGAGCGCCTGTTCCACCAGGGCCCGGCGCTTCTGCTCGATGATTTGCTCACAACGCTGGGCAAGTCCGTCCAACTCGTCGCGCAGCGTAGCGGGCAAGTCCGTCGCCTCGGCCGCTTTGTGGACCTCGACAATCGCCCCCAAGACGTCGCCGGCCTCCAGCAACTCCAGAGCGCGGGCCTTGCTGGCCAACGCCGCGCGCAGCCGTTCACACGCCCCGGCTAACTCGGCACGGCGGCCGGCCAGCTCGGGTTCGTCGATATCTGCCGGGACGCCGGCAAGTGATTCTTCGGCGGCCGCGGGGTCAGCGCGCTCCCAGGCCGCGCGGGCGCCGTCAAGTGCCGCGCGCGCCGCCTGGAGCGCGGCCTGACGGCGATCCTCGATGATCTGCTCCCAACGCCGGATGAGCCCGGTCAGCTCGTCGCGCAGCGGCGTGGGCAAGCCGGGCACGTCCGCCGCCTGGCGGGCCTCAGCCAGAGCCGCGGCCTCGTCCCCGGCCTCGGACAACTCGGCGGCGTGGCCTTTATGCTGTAGGGCCGCGCGCAGGTGCTCGCACGCCTCGGCCAACTCGCCACGCCGATCCACCACCTGCGGGTCATCCAGGTCAAACGGGATGCTGGCCAGCAGCTCCTCGGCGGTTTGCGGATCAGCTTCTTCCCAGGCGGCGCAGGCGTCGTCGAGCGCCTGCGCATACTCGGCCCGACGGGCCAGCGCGGTTCGGACCTGCTCCAGCAACGCCGCAGCCCGCTCGGGAATCGACTCGCTCAGCGGCTGGTCTTCCAGCAGAGCCTGGAGCGTCTCCGCGGCCTGCTCATAGCTGCCTTCCGCGCGGGCGCTGGAGGCCGCCGCAAAATCGGCCTCTTGCCGACGCAGGCGCTCCTCGGTCTGGTTGACCTCGGCGAGCATTCGCTCGGCCTGCTCGAGGCGCGTCTGAGGATTTGCCGGGTCTTGCAGGATCGCGTTGAGGCACAGGCGGGCTTCGTTGAACTCCTGGCGGGCCAGTGCGTCCCGCGCGGACTGGATATATTCGCGCGCCAGTTCGTCCGCGCCCGAACGGATGAGCTCCTCCTGCTCCTCACACAACTTCAGCAGGTGCTTGGCCCGCCGGCGCAAAGTGTCGTCGCATTCCGGGGCCGCCGCGACCTCGTCGACGATCGTCCGGACCTGCTGCAGCTCGCCCTGGTCGAGCAAGCGTTCCCCCTCGTCCAGGCGTTTGGCCAGCGCTTTACGCTGCGCGATGACCGCCCGTTGCGACTCGACCCGCCCGACGAACGCGGTCAACGGCTCACGCCACAGCGCCGGCAGCGAGGTCTCATCGATCCACTGGGCGACGTTGCCCAGGCAGGCGTCCACCTGCCCATCGTCGAGCAGCGTCAACGCCGTGCTGATCGCGCCAGACGCCTCGGACCAGTTTCCAGGCGCGTAATCGGCGGCGGCCTGCTCGGCATCCGCCAGCTTCGGATAGCGCTCCTCCGTCTCGCTCGCCAGCAGTTGCCGAACCAACCCCGACCAGGCCAATATGGGCTGGTCGGTGGATTGTGCCAGCCCCTTCCCGTGACGCTTGAAACAGTCGCGCCAATCCGCCCGCTCGTCCTCCAGCGCGTACGGTTCCAGCGTGAAATAGAACATGAGCGAGGGGTCCGACAGGGCGGCCCCATAGGGGTGCATCCCGGTCGCCCACAGGAACAACAATACGCCCAGCGAAAACTGATCGGCCTTGAAGTTGGCCCGGCCCTGATCTTGCAGGAGCTCGGGTGGGAAGAACGTCGAGATCCAGCCGTATTCGCGCGTCTCGTCCTCCGCTGCCCGCAGCCACGCCGCGGACAGCGGTCGGCCACTGGCGTCCGTGCGCTCCCCCACCTCACATACCACAAAGCGACGGTTCTCGATGCCGCAGGCGGTCTCGAACGCCGAGGCAATCCCGAAGTCACTCAGCTTGAGCCGCCCGGTCTCGTCCCGCAGCAGCGAACCGAGCTGCAGCCCGGCGTGCAGAATCCGGGCCTCGTGCGCGCTGCGCAGGGCACTCAGCCCCGCCCACGTCAGCCACCAGATGGCGTCGATATTCGGTCGCTGCTCGGCGGAGACAATCATCCCAGGGTCGGACGGCGCGGCAGGCTCATGGGGGATGATGAGGCAGCCGGCCTCCTCTCGAGGCTCCCCCGTGATTCGCAAGACCGCGTCACAGCGCTCGGCCAAGTCCGCCTGCTGTCGAACCGCAGCCGAGACCGCCTCAACAAAACGCGCGCGCGCATCAGTATCGAGATCCGGGGGAATCTCGACCGCCCGGCAATCCGCAAGCGCGGTCTTGAACGGCTGGAACGGCAAGCTCACTCCCGATGCGACCTCACAGACAGCGATTCAGGCGGCGTGTCGGCACGCCGGACTTGATGGTAAGGGGAAACCTTGCCCGCATCGAACCCGATGGTCAGCTCGTCAAACGTGTCTCCCCCGTTCCCACAATGGGCCCCCACGCCGGGCCCGCCGCCCCGGTGGTTGCGGCACGCCCGCCGCGCTGGTAGACAGACCGATAGCTGGCACGCTCGCGGCGGCGGACCACAAACCGTCCCCCGCGGCGCCTGCCCACCATCACCAGAGAGGAGCCTGCCATGCATCGTTCAGCACGCCACGCTTTCGCCACACGGACGCTGGCGACTGGCGCACTGTTCGTTCTTGCAGCATGCAATTCCGCCGGGGCCCAAGAACCCGCTACGGCACCGCCGGGGCAGATCGTCCTCCGCGACGCGCTGGTGATTGGGCGGGTCGGCCAGTACGGCCGCGCGCCCATTCACCGCGACGCGCTCGAGGCTCAAATCGTTTCCGGCCGGTGGTCCCCGCCGAAAGCAGGCGACACGGTAACCCTGCCCGACGGCTCCACGCGGACCTGGGAGGCGGCAACCGCGGCGGAGAACGGCTGGATCACGCACGACGCGCTGCGTGGCGGCTACGCGTACATCTCGGTCGAGGCCGATGCCGAGCGCGTGATGATCCTCGAAGCCGCGGCGCACAGCCTGGTTTACGTCAACGGTCGGCCACGGGCGGGCGATCCCTACCGCACCAACAAGGTCCGGCTACCGGTGTTGCTGCGCGCGGGGAGCAACGGTTTTCTCTTTGCTTGCAGACGGGAGCGGTTGCGGGCCAAGCTGACGACGCCCGCGTCGGCCGCCCTGCTCGACACACGCGACGCCACCCTGCCCGACCTGATCATCGGCGAGAAGGCCCAAACGCGCGGCGCCGTCGTGGTCATCAACGCTTCTACCGAAGCTCTGGACAACCTGCAAATCGAGGCCATTGACGACGACGCCAAGCCCAGCCGAACGTCACTCCCGTCCATCCCGCCGCTGAGCATCCGAAAGGTCGGTTTTCAACTCAAGGGTCCCGGCCCGACCGAGCCGGAAACGCGGACGGTCGAGCTGAAACTCGTTCGCACAGCCAACGGCGAAGGCGAAACGCTGGACACGACCAGTATCGAGCTGCGTGTCCGCCGCCCCGAAGAGAAACACAAGCGCACGTTCATCTCTGAGATCGACGGGAGTGTGCAGTATTACGCGGTGACGCCCGCCCAGCCGGTGGAAGACGACGACGAGCCGCTGGCACTCTTCCTCACGTTGCACGGCGCGGGCGTCGAGGCGACCGGGCAGGCCAACGCCTACTCGCCCAAGACGTGGGGCCACATCGTCGCCCCGACCAACCGCCGACACTTCGGGTTCGACTGGGAGGATTGGGGTCGGCTGGACACGCTGGAGGTGCTCGAACTGGTCCAGGAACGATTCGGCACCGACCCGCGCCGGACATACTTGACGGGACACTCGATGGGTGGGCACGGGGTTTGGCACGTGGGCGTGACGTTTCCCGACCGCTTCGCCGCCGTCGGGCCCAGCGCCGGCTGGATCAGCTTCTGGTCCTACGCCGGGGCCGCTCGCTACGAGGATGCGACGCCGATGCAGCAGATGCTCATGCGCGCCACCGCCCCAAGCGACACGCTCAGCCTGTCGCGCAACTACCTCCACCACGGCGTGTATATCCTGCACGGCGAGAAGGATGACAACGTGCCGGTCGGGCAGGCGCGCACCATGCGCGCGCACCTGGCGGAGTTCCACGCCGACTTTGCCTACTACGAACACCCCGGTGCCGGGCACTGGTGGGATGTTTCCCCCGAACGGCGCGGGACCGACTGCGTGGACTGGGCACCGATGTTCGATTTTTTCAAGCGACACGTCGCCCCTGAGGCCGACGACATCCGCCACGTCGAGTTCGTCACGGCCAGCCCGGGGGTCTCGGCGTCTTCGCACTGGGTGACGATCGAGGCACAGCTCGAACAACTCAAGCCCAGCAAGGTGGATGTCCGCTTCGACCCGGACGCCCGCCGTTTTGCCGGCTCGACCGAGAACGTTGCCCGCCTGTCGATTGATCTAGGACATGTCGAAGCCGGAACGGCAATTCAGCTCGAGCTCGACGGTCAGAAGATCGAGGATGTGGTCTCGCCCGCGGGCACAGGCCGCGTGTGGCTGGCGCGCGACGACGACCAGTGGAGCAACGTGGGCATCCCCGCGGCCGACCTCAAGGGGCCGCAGCGCTACGGGACGTTCAAAGAAGCCTTCCGTAACCGCGTCATCTTCGTCTACGGAACAGCCGGCAAGCCCGAGGAGAATGCGTGGGCCTTCGCCAAAGCCCGCTACGACGCCGAGACCTTCTGGTATCGCGGCAACGCCTCGATCGACATGATTCCCGACACGGCGTTCGATGCCGCCGCCGAGCCCGACCGCAACGTGATCCTGTACGGCAACGCCGAGACCAACACCGCCTGGGAAGCCCTGCTGGCCGACAGCCCGGTGCAGGTGCGCCGCGGTTTGATCCGCATCGGCGAGCGCGAACTGGCCGGCGACGATCTGGGCTGTCTGTTTGTTAGGCCACGACCCGGTAGCGATCGGGCGCTCATCGGCGTCGTCACCGGCTCGGGGCTGGCGGGAATGCGCCTGACCGAGCGGCTGCCCTATTTCGTCTCCGGCGTGGCCTATCCCGACTGCGTCGTCCTCGGTCCGGAGGTACTGACTGAGGGGACCGCCGGTGTTCGTGCCGCCGGCTTCTTCGGCCTCGACTGGACAGTCACCAACGGCGAATTCGCTTACCAGTATTAGAGGTGGGCACCGCCCACCGTCTCAGGTCCCTCACCCCCAGTCGGCGAGCAGGATGCCCAGGTCGCCGTGGCCAACGTGGCCATCGCCGTCGAGGTCTACGTTCGGGTTCCAGTTGGGATCGCCCGGATGCGAGCACCAAGCTGCCAACAGCTCACCCAGGTCGGACTGATCGTAGCCGTCGTCATCATCGTCGCACTCTGCGCAGAAGCATATCATCGCCCCGAGCGGATCGGGACAGACGTCGAACAATTCACCGTAGTCGCGGCACTCCTCGGGCGCCGTATGCCAGCCGTCGCCGTCTAGGTCATCCCACTGGATCGGACCCTGATGGGATGAGTCGCCGGGCCCGTCGGGATACGGACACGCTCCAAGACCACGGTTCACGCAATCCTGCTCTGGCCACTCGTTAGTCCCGGTGCCCCACAACATCGGCTGAGCAGAGGTGGCTATGGTGAAGTCGTCGGGCCAGGTTGGATCATCGCCCGTGTACGTCAGTATCCACAGATTGTAGCTGCCGGCTCCGTCGAGGGGAAGCTGGAGCCGGACATCCGGGGGTAAGTCGGGCCCATAAAAGACATTGTAGCCAGCGGAGCTGTACTCTACGTAACCGAAGAGCATGACGATGCCGTCGACATAGCCTGGATCGGAGGTGTTGTTCTCGAACCCCGGCTCGCCAGGATCACCTTCGTGGCAGGTCTCGTCAAACTCCTCGTACGTCTCGATCAGCAGGGCGGCGTTCTCGCCGGTGCCGGGGCCGTTCACATACCAGTCCAGGGCAACACAGATGTCCTTGGCCTCCACGCCGCCGTAGTTGGGATCGAACTCCATGTCATTCGTCGTATACATGTTGTTGAAGCCTGGGCCCCAATACCAGCGGCTACTGGGGCCGCAGTCCTCGGGTTCGCCCATACCGCAGCTCTGACCGCCGATTGGGTACCAAAAGCCGTTGCCGCTGCAATCGTCCACGTCCGGCTCGTAGCAATCGAAGATGAGCTGCCGCCCACCCCCGCACGGGCCATGGCTCACATCCACCCACTTGGTGATCAGCCCATCGGGACCGAGCTGGGCGACTTTCAGGGCCGGGACTCGCCCGCCGACTTCCAACATCTGGAGCTGCCGGTCAGCAAGCGCGACCGAGGCCACCAGTCCCAGACAGCACAGACACAAAGCCAACCCTCTCATGACGCGCCTCCTTGTGCAAGAAGAAAAGACATGGCCTTGGAAACCGTACCAAGCCGTTCCCACCACGTGAAGTGTAACACGTATCCAGCCCTCATGAACAGGAGTCTACAGAAGAAATCATGTTTTCACATAGGACGGTGAGTGCGAGTGATTACCCAAGGCGATGCGCTGGCTTAGGTTCCGCAGCCCCAGTTGGCGAGCAGGATGGCCAGGTCGCCGTGGCCAACGTGGCCGTCGCCGTCGAGGTCGGCCCGCGCATTCCAGTTGGGGTCGCCCGGATGCGAGCACCAGGCCGCAAGCACGACGCCCAGGTCGGCTTGATCCCAGTCCCCGTCACCGTCCGGGTCCCACCACGCTTCGATGCAGAAGCATATCATCGCCCCGAGCGGATCGGGACAGACGTCGAACAATTCACCGTAGTCGCGGCACTCCTCGGGCGCCGTATGCCAGCCGTCGCCGTCTAGGTCATCCCACTGGATCGGACCCTGATGGGATGAGTCGCCGGGCCCGTCGGGATACGGACACGCTCCAAGACCACGGTTCACGCAATCCTGCTCTGGCCACTCGTTAGTCCCGGTGCCCCACAACATCGGCTGAGCGCAGGTGGCTATGCTGTAGTCGTCGGGCCAGGTTGGATCATCGCCCGTGTACGTCAGCATCCAGAGGTTGTAGCTGCCGGCTCCGTCGAAGGGAAGCTGGAGGCGGACATCCGGATCTAGGTCTTCCGCAACAAAACAATAGTAGCCAACGCCTGCACCGCTGTCTACGTAACCGAAATTCATGACGATGCCGTCGATATAGCCTGGATCGCTGGTGTTGTTATCGAACCCCGGGTCGCCAGGATCACCTTCATTGCAGGTCTCGTCGAACTCCTCGTAGGTCTCGATCAGCAGGGCGGCGTTCTCGCCGCTGCCGGGGCCGGCCACGTACCAGAACAGGGCAAGATAGATGTCCTTGGCCTCCACGCCGCCGTAGTTGGGATCGAACTCCATGTCATTCGTGGTATACATGTTGCAAAAGTCTTCGCCGTAAAACCAGCGGCTAACACAGCCGGGGGGGATGCAGTCCTCGGGTTCGCCGTAACCGCAGCTATTAAAGCCGATTGGGTACCAAAAGCCGTTGCCGGTGCAATCGTCCACGTCCGGCTCGTAGCAATCGAAGATGAGCTGCCGCCCACCCCCGCACGGGCCATGGCTCACATCCACCCACTTGGTGATCAGCCCATCGGGACCGAGCTGGGCGACTTTCAGGGCCGGGACTCGCCCGCCGACTTCCAACATCTGGAGCTGCCGGTCAGCAAGCGCGACCGAGGCCACCAGTCCCAGACAACACAAACACAAAACCAACCGTCTCATGACGCGCCTCCCTTCGAGAAAAGAAATGCCGTCTTGGAGGTGGTGCCCAATGGCCACCTCCCGCGCACAAGCATACCACAAGTTTGGGCTAGGTCAAGTGAGTTCGCTACCGATTTTCTGCCTGCCGGTGTTGGTCGGGCGTGCCGGCAGCAGGCTGGGCTGCCGTCTGCCGGCCGGATCTGGGGGAGGCCGGTTAGTCTGTGACGAGATTCTTCGGTCGCTTCGTTCCCTCAGAATGACAACGCGCTTCACTCCCTCAGAATGGCAAGGTGTCGGGCGGCCGCGCGTACTAAGCCCTTGCCCGAGCGGCACTTAGACTTACTTTGCGGCAGTCGATGAGTACTCCGGCCTAGCAGTCCGGTGCAAAACCCGTCGAACGCGCCACTCCCGTAGCGTCGGACCTCCGAGTCCGACGTTTCGACGGCATGAACGCGGGCGCGCCGGACTCGGAGGTCCGGCGCTACAGTTTTGCACCGGACTGCTAGGTTCCATAGCCCCAGTTGGCCAGCAGAATGCCCAGGTCGGCGTGGTCGGTGTCGCCGTCGCCGTCGCAGTCGCCCGGACAGTTGCCGCTATCGCAACCCCAATCCGACAGAAGGATGCCCAGATCGGCATGATCCACGTCCCCGTCGCCGTCGAGGTCGCCGGGGATCGGGCAGGGCTCCGCCTCGGACAGGTCGGTTTCGTAGAAGTCGGGCGGCAGACCGTCGCCGGCCGATACGCCGGCAATCCCGTCCTCGGCCGCCAAGGTCAGCCAACTGATGCGAAGCTGCCCATCGAAGTGCATCTCGATCTGGAAGGTGTTGGATCTCGACGCACCATACTCCGGCACGTCTTCCCAGGTCACCGCCGCGCGGCCGGGAAGCTGCCTCCAACTCACCACCCCACCGGCGGAAGGATCCAGGTCGTCGAACAGACCGGAGATACGCGGCAGCGAGAAGTGCTGCGAGAGCGTTTCGGAGGAAGTGCCATCGGGCGCCGTGAACGTGACGTACCCGTTGCTGCCGACGAAGAACGAATCATACGCGACGCCGTAGAGCGAGACCTGGGCACCCTCCTCCAGCGAAATCCCGAGCGAGCTGTCGTCCCCCAGGTCGATGTTGGTGCCCCCGGCCGGGTCCGTCGGCAGCGTGCTGATCTGTTCGATGCACGCCGTGTAATAATCCGCCGACCCGTCGGGAGTCAACACGAGGCTCAGGTTATCCAGATCGTTGTCATTTCCGGCGAAGGACTCGGTGAAGAAGTCCAGAGCGACCGGCGTCGTGAACGAGTAGCACAGCCCGCCGTTGTCATCAGTAGCCGAGTTGTCCGCCTCATCCGTCACCTCGACGATGAAGTAATACGTCACGTCGTCGTTCAAACCGCTCAAACGGATCGAGTGGAGCGTATGCCAGTCGAACTCCGCGGCCGTCTCGGTCAGCGACTCGCAAGTCAAGCCGTAGTGCACGGCCCCGTTGGCCGGCTCGTCGGTCTCGAAGGTGATCGTCGCGTCGCGCGGACCAACGTCCGGCACCTGCACGTTCGAGATGAGCGGCACCTGGCAATCCACAACGGCCGTGGCGGTGACCTCGACGTCGGTACCGCCCAGCCCGTCGTCGGCGTCGATGTACTGCGCGGTGACGGTGTCCCCCGCGGCAATCCAGAGGACGCCCGGGTTGTCGCTGGTGCTCAGTGCGATGCCGCCGGAAAAGGCGGCCGTGTCCGGACCGGTTTCGGTCAACGTAACCGTCTCGCCGGCGGGCTCGGAGTCCGAGAAGACCGTCACGTCAACCGTCTCGACCTCGTCGCCGTCGGTGTTGAGATCGCAATCGACGACCTGGATGCTGGCGGTTGCGTCACAGGCGTACTTGACGCGGTCGAGCCAGATGATGCCCTGCGAAGAGCAGTCCAAGAGCAACGGGGAACCGCACAGCGAGAACGCCTGCGGCCCCTGCGGTACGTTGAGGCCGTGGACCTCCACGCGGTAGGTGCCGGGCAGCGGGTTGTCGATAACCACCTGCTCGATGTTGTTGACATGGTCGGGTTTGGTGCGCACGGCGGGAGCCGACGGGTCATACCGGTCGAGCATCCAGGGGAAATACCGCGTTCCCGAAGAATCGAAGACGCGCAGGTCCAGATCGTTGACCAGGGCCGGGTCCACGTTGGGCGTCCCGGGCACGTCGTCCCAGGCCAGCGTTACCTTCAACTCGACGTCATCCGGGCTGACGACGACCACCGCGGAGTAAATGGTGCCCTGATCAACCTCGGCCTCCAGGAAGTTGCCGGCGCGCATGAGATCCACCGCCGGCTGAATCCGCACCGACCCATAGCCGTACTGATAGTCGGGACCGGTATTGCCAAGATCCACCGCCGTATGGGCCAGCAGAGCTTTGAGCGTCGAGTTGCGGAAATCGGGTTCGCCGGGGAATTGGGCGCGGTAGTCCTGGAGCAACAGTGCTCCGAGGCCGCAGACGGTAGGCGAGGCCATCGAGGTGCCGCACTTCGTCGCGTAGCCCCCATCGCTCGCGCAGGAGGTTACGCCCAAGTCGTCATCGCTCTGGCAGCCGGGGGCGGCGAGAGCGGGCTTGAGCCGGCCGTCGTCGGTGGGGCCCCAACTCGAGAAGTCCGTCATCGAATCGTCGTTGGAGTTCAGGGCAGCGACCGTGATGTGGTTCTTGGCACCGGCCGGGGGAGCGATGCTGTAGTAGTCGCCGTAGCCTTCGTCGTCGCAGCGCAGGCTGGGGCGTTCGTTCCCGCCGGCCCAAACAATGCGGAACGACTGGCCGCCGCTGAGCGAGCCGCACACGATGGCATCGATGATACTCGCCGTAACACCGTAGTCGCCGTGCCACTCGCACGGGAAGAAGTTGCCCTCGACGTTACTGCCGATCGAGTTGTTGGAGATGTCGGCGCCGTGGACGTTGATGGCCTCGTCGTAATCGGCTTCAAGGTCGCCGGGGTCAGTATAGAGGAAGCCTTCGTGCAGACCGCCTTCCTGCTCGAACCCGTACGACTCGAGCAGCACGGCCGGGGCCATCCCACGATAGGTTCCCAGACTCACGGCACCGTCGCCGCCGATCGTGCCGGCCACGTGTGTGGCGTGGTCGGACAGACCCGACGAATCGCGCACCGTCAGCCGGCCGCCGAAGTCCTGGTGCGAGGCCAACCCGAACCCGCCGTCGTAAACCATGACGGTCACGCCGGAGCCGTCCAGCCCGTAAGGCGGGTCCTGAACGGTGTCGGCCCCGACGCGGGCGCGGTTGCCGTCGTTAAGCTCGGCGAACTTGGGCAGCGGCGGCTGGATCCACTGCACCGCGTCCTCATCAGCCAAAGCCGCGATGTTGGCGTACGGCAACTCAATCACCAGCCCGTTGACCGTCCGCAGCTTCGAGACGATACGCGCCTGGCGCGCCAGGCACAGCCGCACGCCTTGCGGATCCAACGCGACGTCCGAATGGAACAGCACATAGGCGGCAACGGTCGGGTTGTCGGCCGGGTCGTACCAGGCTTCCCCTGCGTCAGCTTGGGCTTCGCTTTTGCGCCCCGAGACAACCGCCCACGCCGCCACCTCACCCCGTTCAAGCATCGGGTGCAGTTTCCAACTCCGCTGAATGGGCAGCGCGGCCATGAGGGCGTCCACCTCGGCCAGTGCGGCGACATCCAGTCGTTCGCCCGCGACCGACGCGAAGAAAGCGTTATCGCCCAGGTAGCTCAGCAGGCGCACCCCGGCTGCCTCCAAGCGGCCGCGGAGGGATGGGTCAATGGGTTGATCACACTGTACGACGAGGTGCCGATCACCGCCGGCTGTGACAGTGTCAATCGTTGCCGCAATCTCGGCCCCGCTCTGGCGCGTGGTGACCATTGCCCCGGTGCGCCACTGGATAGCGCCCTGGGTCACCGGGCTGGCGGGCTGTGCACTCTGATCCGACACGGCCGGCGTTCGATCCGCCGGCTGTCCCCGAGCCGTTTGCGGGGCCACGGTCGGCGGCAAGAGTGCAACGACAAGCAGCAACCCGGAACGGCACGTTCGGCGGGCGAGCAATGTACACAGCTTGTCCCTCATGGGTCACTCTCTCGGCCCGATCGCTTACGCCGTACGCGTGCTCAGGCTCACGGCACGATCGTCCAGACGGTCTGATCGATGCTGACTCTCCAGATGACGGAGAGCAGGTTGGCCGGATCGCACCAACTGATCCGAGCGCGCATCTGCGTCGCCTTCGGCGTGATGAATCGGCTCGCATGCGGCGAGATCATCACCTCCCCCACGCCGTTCGCGCTGGCAGGCGCGGGCACGATGTACCCGAACACGTCGGGTACGTCAGGGTGGGGCCAAGCTCACGTACCCGACGCTGAGGAAACCCCTGCTGTGGGCTACGGCACTACGGGCACCCCTCGCCCCAGTGCGCCAGCAGGATACCCAGGTCCTCCTGATCGGTATCACCGTCACCGTCGCAATCGCCGGGGCAGTCCCCGCCGGTGCAGTCCCAGTCGGCGAGCAAGATGCCCAGATCTTGCTGATCGACGCAGCCGTCGCCGTTCAGGTCACCGGGGTCCTCCTCGCACATGCTCAGCGCCAACTGCACCGCTTCGTAGGCGTCAACCATGCCAAAGCCATAATCGTTGTCGTTACCGTTCGGGCCCTGGTCATGCGCGGTGTCATAGAGGATCTGCAAGACCTGCTGGACGGTGAGATCGGGGCAGGCTTGACGGACCAATGCTGCGACACCGTTCACGTGCGGCGAGGCCATCGAGGTCCCGCTCCAGTGGTTTCCTTCGTAGCCGCCGCCGGGAACCGAGGAGCGGACATTGACACCGGGAGCAGCTAATTCGGGCTTGATGGCCGCCTCGCCGCCGGGCGTGCAATAGCTCGGCCCTCTTGACGAGAATCCCGCGACGGGCCAGGGCGGGTCGGGGTTCTGAGCGTCCACCGCCCCGACCGCGCAGCACATGTATTCGGTCGTGGCCCGATCGGCCGGGCGACGCAACGTGTTAGCACCGGGTCCCTCGTTACCGGCCGAGAAAAGGATCACGATCCCGGCGGCCTCGCAGGCATCGAGGTAGCTCCAGAAGGTTTCGTCACAGGGCGCGTAACCGTGCCAGGTGGCCACGCCCCAGGAATTTGAGCAAACCGCCGGAACGTCCCAGTTGGTGGAGGGGTCTTCGTCCGGGTCGAGCATCCACTGGAATGACAGGATCGCATCGGCCACCGTCTGCGGGATGCTCACGCGGTCGATCACCGCGGCGTGAATCCATTGGGCACCCGGGGCCACGCCGATCTGATCGCCCGGCGCTCCACCGCAGACCGTGCCCATCGTATGCGTGCCGTGCGACATGAAGGCCTCGGGGAAAGTGGTATGCGTTACCGGGTCGAACCAGGCCCACTCGGGATGGCCGTCATAACGGGGGTCGGCCACGCCACGCCAGCGACTCGCCAGCGCGGGGTGGTTCCCGTCCACGCCCGTATCGAGGGTAGCGACCAGGATGCCTTCACCAGTGTAACCCATGGCCCAGACTTCCGGCGCCCGCACCGCGATCAGACCGGGTTCAGGCCCGCCGCCGCGTATTCCATCAGGTCCCTTGGCGGGCTCTTCGACCGGCTCGATCGTCTCGATGGGATAATTGAAATAGATCATCCCCACATCCGGACGGGCTGCCAGCTCTCCAATCACATCCTTCGTTGCATCCACACGGATGCAGTTCGCCACCCAGAAAGGCTGGAATTCCTCGATCCGCCCGTCCTGCTGAAGCGCGTTGAGGTGCGTTAGCAGGTCGCCCTGCGTGGCTGCGGCCGTTGCTTGCAGCGCGTGGACGACGGTCTCGTGGCGCTCGCGCAACGTTGCCCGTTGCGCGTCCATTTGGGCGGTGATGGCGTCCAGGTTCACCTGCTCACTCAAGAAGACCAGCACCGAGAGGGCCTGGTCGGCAGGGGTTTGCGCCAGGATGCGCTCCAGATCGGGGTCGATCGCGGCCGGCAGAAGCTCCGTCTGGGCAGGCGTGACATTGCAGCCGGCGTCCTGTCCGCGAACCGCTTGCCGGGCAGTGGTCAGGCAAACGAGCCCGACGACCGCCACCAATCCGTAGCGCCAGGTTCGCTTGGCAATGAGCGTACGCGTGGTGTCTGACATAGTTGACATCTCCTGTGAAACGATGAGGCCCCTTTCGCGCCGCGCACTCCTCGGCTCGCAGCAGGCTCGGTGTCGCCCTCCATCGGGTAACGGAATCCCGAACGCGGCGCTGCAAACTTTCTCTCGGCTCCGGCCGCGACGTCCTGTCGTAATGGCCGCCGGAACTCCCCATGGCCCGCCCTGACTGCAACCCCATATTAACGGATTACGCCGGCAAAACCAAGCAATGGCGACACTTTTGGCAACCAGCGACCGCTCACACCGGGCGCCGGGTTCGTCCGCGCAGAGAAACGCCCCGACAGCCTTACCTGTCGGGGCGTGGGGATTGTTCGATTTGGAGGCGTTCGGCGCTACCCACAGCCCTCGCCCCAATGGGCCAGTAGGAGGCCGAGGTCGGCGTGGTCGGTATCGCCGTCGCCGTCGCAGTCGCCGGGGCAGTCCCCGCCGGTGCAGTCCCAGTCGGCGAGCAAGACGCCCAGATCTTGCTGATCGACGCAGCCGTCGCCGTTCAGGTCACCGGGGATCTCCTCCTCGCACACGTAGGCGACCAGCTCGATGTCGTCGATGTTCCAGCCGCAGTAGCGCCAGCCGCCATCGGTCGTGCCCATGGTCCAGCGCAGGTACACGGTCGGCTCATCGTCCGCCGCAGCGGAGATGTCCACGTCCATCTCGACCCACGAGTAGTCGGTGATTTCGCTGCCGTTCTGCCAGACCGTCGTCCAGTTGGTACCGTCGTTGCTGGCGCGGATGTAGGCGTGGTCGTAGGCCGGCTGCTCAACGCCCAACCAGCGCCAGAACTTCAAGTGCACGTTAATCAGACCCGTGCAATCAATGGCGGTGCTAGTCAGGTGGTACTCCGGCATGTAGTTGGAATAATCGCCCTGCAGGTTGTACCCGTAGACATTGGGCCCGGTATGGCCGCTCGTAGGATCGGGCCCACCGTACTCGCCGCCGCCGCCGGTCGGCTGACCGAACGCCCACTGCGACTGGGTGGTCCAGCCCGGGTTCGTGTCGAAGTCATCTGTGAAGACGGTGACATACTCCATCACGGCCACCTTCAGCGTATACACCTCGTCCGGCGCACCGCGGGGCATATACACGACCCCGCTTTCCACGCCCTCGGCGCTGAAATAATATTCGGGCGTGTCATCGCAATGGGCCGCCGGCAACGTCGCCTGGAACAGGTCTTCGCTCACCCGCACGAGCGGGGACGTCTGGAACTCGCCGCCATCGTAGCGGTAGTACAGCGTGCCCGAATCTTCAACGTATTCGTCGTTGGTCGCCGTGATCTCCACGTCAACATAAGTGGGCTCACCAGGCGGTATGATCTCCGGCAGGCCACTCGGGAAGCGGATCCATATGCCGGTGCACATGCCCTGCGCCATCAGCACCGCCTCGTAGGCGTCGATCATGCCGTAGCCGTAGTCGTTGTCGTCGCCCGTGGGACCCAGATCGTAGGCCGTGTCGTACACGATCTGGAGGATCTGTTCGGGACCCAGATCAGGGCAAGCTTCGCGCATCAGGGCAACCACGCCGTTGACGTGCGGCGACGCCATGGACGTCCCGCTCATGGTCGAGTACCCGCCCCCAGGGACGGAGGAGCGCACATTCACTCCCGGCGCGGCGATGTCCGGCTTGATCGCCTGCTCGCCGCCGGGCGTACAGTTGCTCGGCCCGCGCGACGAGAAGTCCGCCACGGGCCAGTTCGGGTTATTGGCATCCACCGCCCCAACCGCGCAGCACATGAATTCGGTCGTGGCCCGGTCCGGCGGACGACCGATGGTCCAGGAACCAGGCCCTTCGTTGCCGGCGGAAAACAGAATCACGATGCCGGCCGCTTCGCAGGCATCCAGGTAAACCCAGAACGTTTCATCGCAGGGCGGGTACCCGTGGCCGGTCGTTACCCGCCAGGAGTTGGAGCATACGCCCGGCACGTCCCAGTTCGTCGAGGGATCCTCGTCCGGGTCCAGCATCCACTGGAATGACAGGATCGCATCGGCCACCGTCTGCGGGATGCTCACGCGGTCGATCACGGCGGCGTGAATCCACTGGGCCCCCGGGGCCACGCCGACCTGATCGCCCGGCACCCCGCCGCAAACCGTGCCCATCGTGTGCGTGCCGTGACTGCCGAAGGCCTGCGGGAAGGTGGTGTTGGTCACCGGATCGAACCAGGCCCACTCCGGGTGATCGGCGTAGCGCGGATCGGCCACGCCGCGCCAGCGGTCGGCCAGCGCCGGATGATGGCCGTCAACGCCGGTATCCAAGGTGGCCACCAGGACGCCCGCGCCGGTGATGCCCATGGCCCACACTTCCGGTGCCCGCACCGCTACCACCCCGATCTCCGGCCCACCCAGGCCGCCGGGGCCCTCGTCGCCCTGCTCGACGGGCGTGGTCGATTCGATCTCGTAATTGTAATAGACCGTGCTCACGTCCGGACGGGCGGCCAGCTCGTAGATCACGTCCGCCGTGGCGTCGACACGGATGGAGTTCGCCACCCAGAAAGGCTGGAATTCTTCGATCCGCCCGTCCTGCTGAAGCGCGTTGAGGTGCGTTAGCAGGTCGCCCTGCGTGGCTGCGGCCGTTGCTTGCAGCGCGCGGACGACGGTCTCGTGGCGCTCGCGCAACGTTGCCCGCCGCGCGTCCATTTGGGCGGTGATGGCGTCCAGGTCCACCTGCTCACTCAAGAAGACCAGCACCGAGAGGGCCTGGTCGGCAGGAGTTTGCGCCAGAATGCGCTCCAAATCAGGCTCGATAGCGGCCGCGGCGGGCTCCACCTTGGCCGGTGACTGGACCCTGACCGGGGCAGCCTGGTCCAGCGCATCCGGCTTCCGGCTCGCGTCCTGTCCGCGAACCGCTTGCCGGGCAGCGGTCAGGCAAACGAGTCCGACGACCGCCACCAATCCGTAGCGCCAGGTTCGCTTGGCAATGAGCGTACGCGTGGTGTCTGACATAGTTGACATCTCCTGTGAAACGATGAGGCCCCTTTCGCGCCGCGCACTCCTCGGCTCGCAGCAGGCTCGGTGTCGCCCTCCATCGGGTAACGGAATCCCGAACGCGGCGCTGCAAACTTTCTCTCGGCTCCGGCCGCGACGTCCTGTCGTAATGGCCGCCGGAACTCCCCATGGCCCGCCCTGACTGCAACCCCATATTAACGGATTACGCCGGCAAAACCAAGCAATGGCGACACTTTTGGCAACCAGCGACCGCTCACACCGGGCGCCGGGTTCGTCCGCGCAGAGAAACGCCCCGACAGCCTTACCTGTCGGGGCGTGGGGATTGTTCGATTTGGAGGCGTTCGGCGCTACCCACAGCCCTCGCCCCAGTGGGCGAGCAGGATGGCCAGGTCGGCCTGGTCGGTGTCGCCGTCGCCGTCCACGTCGCCGGGACAATCACCGCCCGAGCACCCCCAGTCTGCCAACAGGATGCCCAGATCGGCCTGGTCCACGCAGCCGTCGCCGTTGAGGTCGCCTTCCGGGCCGGGCGGCTCGTGGGTGATCCGCGGGTTGTCCATGCCCAGGTCCCAGACCTGGAAGATGAAGAACATTTCCGGGTCGCCATAGAAAAAGCGCAGTTGGGTTACGTCCGTGATAAGGTCGTTCCAATCCGGCTCGTCGGGCGAGTCGGGGCCGAAGGCGATGAACGACCAGTCCGGCGGCAGCTCGGTCGCTTGGGAAGGAACATCGAAATCGTACGAGAGCCAGCCCTCACCCGGGCGCGGGACGTTTAGATTGCCGATGACGTAGGCGCCCCAGTCGTCGTAGTAGTCGTACGGCGTGTCGTTGTCGCTGACGAGTATGAGCGAGAGCGGGCGGCCGTCGGCACTGAAATCCACGTAGAAGGTTTTAAGGTCGATGCCCACCGACATCACACCCTGGGCCCGGTAGTCGCCGGTGAATTCGGAATCACCGATAACCGTCGTCCGCGGCTGTGGGGCGAACGTGTCGAGGTAGGGGTCATGGAAGAACGCGCCCGGGTTGCCGCCGGCCGGGTCGATGTACCCGTTCGCTGACCCGAACGTCCAGTTTCCCTCGTTGCTGCCATCTTCGAATGTCTCGACAAAGGTGGTCTCGGCGAATGTGGTCGTAGCGCACCCCCACACGACGAATGCGATCAGCAGCCGGCTCGATCGGATCATGCGTGACCTCTTCCGTGCTCGCTTGGGGAGGAAGCTGGCGATACGAACCACGCGGCTCGGTATCCTGCCCTTAGCAGTCCGGTGCAAAACCCCTCGAACGCGCCACTCCCGTAGCGTCGGACCTCCGAGTCCGACGTTTCGACGGCATGAACGCGGTTGATCGGGGGCGATCAATCCGAGCCACAAATGAAGGGCCGCCCGACATCAGGCGGGCCTTCTCGTCGTTGTTTGCACAGCGAACTTGGGAACGGTAACGCCCTTACGTGCCGCAGCCCCAGTCGGCCAGCAGGATGCCCAGGTCTTGCTGGTTAGTCTTGTCGTCGCCGTTGAGGTCGCCGGCGCACCCGTTTACTGGATCGTCGCAACCCCAATCGGCCAGCAGGATGCCGAGGTCGGACTGATCGGTATCGCGGTCACCATCGAGGTCGCCCGCGCAGCATCCGACCGGCCAGGCGCCGATGAGGCCGCACTCGGGATTGTAATCCGGAGCGCAGGGTGAGTCGCCGCGTATGGTGAAGTCCCCGTTCTCTGGATCGCAGAAGAGCGGGTCTTCGCAGATGTTTCCGTTAACGCCGTACTGATCCGCGATGCAGTCCACCCAGTCGCCGCCCTCGTTGCCGTAGATGTCGCAACAGGTGAGGGTCGGCGTGACGGCGCTCCCACACCCGACACCGGGGCCTAGGAGACCGAAAGCGACGATGGAGTTGTGGACGTCCAAGGAGGAGCCATAGCCGCTCTGGACGCCGCTGCCCTCCGGAGCCCGATTGCCATAGAAGGTACAGCCAACGACCGTGCCGAAAGACCACACGAAGGACAACCCGCCGCCGATGGCCATAGCCGAGTTGCCAGAGAACGTGCAGTCGGTGAGCGTGGCGGAGGAGCCGGACGCGATGGCCACGCCGCCGCCGGCAGTAGCCGAGTTGCCGGAGAAAAGGCACCCGATGAACGTCGGGTGGGAGGCGGAGGTGAAGTTCGCCCCGCCGCCTTCATAGGCCGAGTTGTCGGAGAGAATACAGTTGATGAGTGTGGGCGAGGAGCCACTGCCCTCCACGCCAGCGCCCCAGCCCGGTGGGGGCAGATAGCCGTTTGCGATCGTCACCCCCTCCAGCACCGACTCAGGGCCCTCGTCAGAGAGGAAGCTGAACCCGCGGTGCGGGTTAGCCGGGCCGCCCTCGCAGTCGATGATGCAGGTCTGTGGATTCCCGCTCTGTGAGCGGATGGTGATCGCCTTGCCGAGGTAGTTCATGTCCCGATTTCCGTTCCCGGTGAACGTGCCGTCGGTCAGCTCGATCACATCCCCATGCTGCACGGCGTCGATTGCGGCCTGGATGGTCGGAAAGTCTCCCGTGCCCTCTGGATTGACCACGTAGGTCTCGCCCGGGGCGGGAATAAAGTAGATATCGTCGAAGACGCCGCTGATTGAGGCCTCCCCGCTGGCGTAATGAGACGCTTCGACAGCGAACTGCCCGTAGGTGTAGGTCGCGTCGGTCACCACCAGTTGAGGATCGTCGGGCTCGGGGTCGCCCACCCGCCAGACCTTCATCGATATCTGGTCGCCGACAGTGCCGCCCTGGATGATCCAGTCTTCGCCGGCGGTGAAGGGAAGCTCGATAGTTCCGAGGACAACCTCCTCGAACCCGTCATATCTGGAGAGCTTAAACACGTGCACGCGCGGGTTGCCAATGAAAAGGTAAGCATAGAGCTCGCCGGAGCCAGGGTCGCCCGTCCCACGCATCACCGTTATGACGGAGGTCAAATCGTTGTCGGCCCGCACCGTGGCCTGCAGGAACCCCTCGGAGTAGAAGGGATCGATCGACTCGTCCCAGCCGGACAGCAGGACCGCCGGGACGCCTTCGGGAACGGCGCCGGTTGTCGCCAGGTGGTAGCTGCCGGTACTGGCATCGAAGATCGGCGGCCCCCACGGCATCCCCTCTACGCCTACCGAGTAGCGTGTCCACCCATCGTCGTTGCCGTCGTCGAAGTCGTCGATCAGGACCTGCGCGTTCGCACTAAGGGTCAGGCCGATGGCGGCGGCGAACGCAACGAATCTCATGCTGCCAATTCGATTTGACACGGGAACACCCTCCTTCACTGACAGAACTAAACCTCCGCCCCAGCACGTCGTCGGGGCTGTGAGACGCACGAGATAAAAGTATAACGCGCGCCAGATCGGAGATCAACGCTGGAGCTACGTCGCTTGGCGGTCCGGAACCCGTCGCCGCCGAAAACCGCGCGGTGCTGGAGGCGAGTTGACTGGCCCCTGCCGGTCGGTAGGGGCTGCCGGGCGTGGCTCAGATTCTGGCGCACAGCCGGACTCCGCCGCCCAACTTGATCGGCTCGCCGATTGAACGTGTCGTCGGCTGCGCGTATTCTCCGGTTGACCGCTCGCCGTCCTGATTGGTCCGGCGGTCACGTAGCCAGAGGCGAGGGCGGAATGGCCACAGCGTCCGCGCATGTACGCCCAGAAGAACAGCACGCCCGGAACGACCTGCTGCTACGCATGAGCGGCATCAGCAAGTCCTTCGGCGCGATCCGCGCGCTGAAACGGGTAGACTTCGACCTGTGCGTCGGCGAGGTCCACGTGCTGGCCGGCGAAAACGGCGCCGGTAAGAGCACGCTGATCAAGATCCTCGGTGGCGTCCACCAGCCGGAGGAAGGGCAAATCCACCTTCGCGGCCGGCGTGTCCGTTTTCATTCCCCGCGTGAAGCCGCCACGCAGGGCGTCGCGATCATCCACCAGGAACTCTCGCTCGTGCCCGCGATGTCGGTGGCCGACAATATCTTTCTGGGACACGAGCGTAGCGCCGGCGGCTGGCTGCGCTACGCGGAGCAGCAGCGCGGGGCGCTGGAGGCACTGGGACGCCTCGGCCTGGATGTCGACGTCCGCCAAACCGTCGGCACGTTCCCCATCGCCACTCAGCAGCTCATCGAGATCACCAAAGCACTTGCGTTCGACGCGGACGTCATCGTTATGGACGAGCCCACCAGCGCGCTGCGTGAACCCGAGGTCGAGCGGCTGTTCGACGTGATCGGCGAGCTCAAGCAGCGCGGCTGCGGCATCATCTACATCACGCACAAGCTCGAAGAGGTCTATCGCATTGCCGACCGCATCACCGTGCTGCGTGACGGCGACCACATCGTCACCGCGCGCATGACTGAACTCCCGGCCGACGCCCTAGTCCGCTCCATGGTCGGGCGCGATCTAGCGGAGTCCGCCCGGACTATCGCGGAGGCACCGCTGTCAGGCCAGACGGCGCGTCTTGCGATCAGGGACTTCTCTGTCCAAGCCGCGCGCCGCGGTCTGCGACCACTGGTGGATCGGGTTTCGTTCGAGGTGCGCGCCGGCGAGATCCTTGGTCTGGCGGGCCTGGCGGGCTCGGGCAACACCGACCTGTTGTCGGCGTTGTTCGGGGCGCAGCGTGGCCGCGTCGCGGGTCATGTGCGGATCGAGGGTCAGCCCTACCGACCCACGACGCCACGCGCCGCGATTCGGCGCGGCATCGCCTTGGTCACCAACGACCGCCAGCGCACCGGCCTGATACTCGGCATGAATATCGCGGCCAACATGACGCTGGCGTCCGTGGCCCGGGTGTCACCTGCCGGCTGGTTGAACTTCGCGCACGAGATGCAGCTCGCCGAGCGCGTCGCCGGCGATCTCGACCTGCGGGCTGCCTCGCTCGCGCAGCCCGTCGCGACGCTCTCGGGCGGAAATCAGCAAAAAGTTGTGCTCGGCAAGTGGCTCAACGCTCAGCCGCGTGTGCTGTTGCTGGACGAGCCGACGCGCGGCGTGGACGTGGGCGCCAAGCAGGAAATCTACCAGCTTATGAACCGGTGGAGCCGGGCGGGCCACGCCATCGTCCTGATCACTTCGGAGCTGCCAGAGTTGTTAATGATGAGCGACCGCATCATCGCCATGCACCGCGGCCGGGCGGTGGCCGAGTTCGACCGGGCCGAGGCCACGCAGGAGCGCGTCCTGCACGCCGCCATGGGAGGCGCAGTAGCGAGTAGCGAGTGATGAGTGGCGAGCTGAAATCCATCCCGTCGCTGAGTCGCGCGCGGGAAGCGTGGTGGCGGGAGGCGCTGCGCAGTCCGATCTTTACGGCCGCCGTGGCGTTTGGGCTGGTGCTGGTGCTTGGTTTGATCTTCTCGGGCGAGGGCGCGTTCTACAAATGGGGCACGCATCGCGACGCCCTCCGTCAGGCCTCGGTCTACGGCATCCTCGCCTGCGGTATGACGGTCGTCATTATCACCGCCGGCATCGACCTGTCCGTCGGGAGTGTGTTGGCCCTGGTCGCGGTCAGCTTCTCGATCCTCAGCATTCACTGGGGCTGGTCGCCGTGGGTGGCCATTCCGGCCTGCCTGGCAGTCGGGACGGCCTGCGGGGCGGTCACGGGCGGCATCATCGCGCGCTTCGCGATCCAGCCGTTCATCGTGACGCTTTCGATGATGGTCTTCGCCCGCGGGATGGCCAAGTACGTTTCGGGCGGGATGAAGATCTCGCAGTCGCTTATCATCGATGACCAAGCCAAGTGGTTGGAGCTGCCGCGCATCTTCGAGCTGATCGATTCCCGCCTGCTCGGCGGGAATGTCTCCGTCGTCAGCCTGATCTTCCTGGCCTGTGTGGTGATTTCGTGGACCGGCCTCTCCCGGCTCCGCTGGGGCCGCTACATCTACGCCATCGGCGGCAACGAGGCGGCGGCCCGACTCTCGGGCGTACCGGTCGGGGTGATGAAGATGGTGGCGTACGGCTTGGCCGGATTTTTCGCCGCCGTCGCCGGCATCTGCCAGGCCGTGCAGGAGCGCCAGGGCGACCCCGAGACCGGCATGGCCTATGAGCTCAGCGCGATCGCAATCGTCGTGATCGGCGGCACCAACTTGATGGGCGGCCGCGGAAGCATCGGCCTGACCCTGTTGGGTACGCTGATCATTGGCTATATTGAGAAGATCCTCAGCATCAACGCGGTCGCCGAGGCTAATCGGCTGATGTTGACCGGTGTGATCATCGTCGCCGCCGTTCTCATCCAACGACGACGAGTCTGAACAGATAGGAGCAGCTCCGCATGAATGCCGTAATCCGCACTACGCTCGTCTCGAGCACACTTGTGGCCCTCTGTTTGATCTGCGGCTGCGAGCGGGCTCCGCAGAAGCAGGCGGCCCAACCGGCCGAGGGACCCGAGGCCGCTCAAGCCGCCCCAGAGGGGACCGTCACGGCAGAGCCCGAAAGCACGTCGCCCGAGAGGGTTTTCACGATCGGCATGAGCCAGTGCAATCTGGGTGAGCCCTGGCGTGTGCAGATGAACGCCGATGTCAGGAAGGCGGCGGACAAACGCTCCGAGATCAAGATGATCTTCAAGGACGCCCAGAACGACACGCTCAAGCAGCGGGCTCACGTCGAGGAGTTCGTCGCCGCCAGCGTGGACCTGATCATCATCAGCCCCAAGGAGGCCGCCCCGCTGACCGAGCCGGTTGCCAAGGCGATCGACGCCGGCATCCCTGTGATCGTCCTGGATCGGCGTGTGCTGGGCGACGAGTACACCTGCTTCATCGGCGCTGATAACAAGCTCATTGGCCGCGAGGCGGGCAAGTGGATCGTCGAGAAGCTGGATGGCAAGGGTAAGGTCGTCGAACTGAAAGGCCTGATGACTTCCACGCCCGGGCAGGATCGGCACACCGGTTTTCGCGAGGGCATCGCCGGCTTTGAGATCGACATCATCTTCGAGGCCGACATGAAGTGGCTCGAACCGGACGCGCGCAAGGAGATGGAATCGGCCCTGGCGCGCTTCGACGACATCGATCTGGTCTATGCTCACAACGACCCCGGCGCCCATGGTGCCTGGGTGGCAGCCAAGGCGGCCGGTCGGGAGAAGAACATTATGTTCGTCGGCATCGATGCCCTCCCGCACGAAGGCGTCATGTATGTCAAGCAGGGCATCCTCGATGCCACGCTGCAATACCCGACCGGCGGCGCCGAGGCGATTGACATCGCCCTGAAGATCCTCAACGGCGAAGAGGTTCCCAAGGAGATCACACTCGGCTCACGCATCTTCACTACCGAGAACGTCGAAGCCGGAGGAGAGTCAATTGGATCAGGACCTTGACCGCGCCAGACACCCGGCCCGCGCGCGAGACGTCCACGCCACGCTCGATCGCTGGGAACCCACGAAGACCGCCGCAGCAGGTATCGCCCTGTTGTCGGCGGCCCTGACCTACTGGCCCACGCTGGCGGATTCACCCATGCAAGCCGCAACAGACGTGAAACACTTCGTCCCCGCCGACAAACGCCTCTCGCCCGAGTGGGTGCACAGCCTGTTCGACAAAGGTAACACTCGCGTCTACCGCGGCGACGAGCTCAACACCATCGGCATGCCCTGCGGCGGCATCGCGGCCGGCCAGCTCTACCTCTGCGGCGACGGTTCGCTCGGCTGCTGGCAGATCTTCAACCGCCGCTACTTCTCCGGCTACGGCCGCGACAACTACCAGTACCGCACGCCGGACAAGCCGATCGAGCAGGGCTTTGCGGTCATCGTGCGGGTCGGCGACAAGACGCTCACCAAGCGGCTCAATCGCGACCACTTTCCCGGCGTCGAATTCGTCGGCGAGTATCCGATCGGCCGCCTGCGCTACGCCGAACACGGCTTCCCAGTGAAGGTTGAGATGGAGGTGTTTTCGCCGTTCATCCCGCTCAATGCGAAGGACTCAGCGCTGCCGGCGACGCTCTTCCACATCACCGTCGAGAACGTCTCCGAACAACCGGTCGATGCGGGCATACTGGCTTGGCTCGAGAACGCCGTCTGCTTCCACAATGCCACCGAAGTGACCGGCCTACGCCGCAGCCGAATCATCAATGAGAACGACCGCACGCTGATGGTCCACACTGCCGAGCCTGCCCCGCCCACAGAGAAAGCTCCGCTGCGCGCGACAATCGTCCTGGCTGATTTCGAAGGCGGCAGCTACGGCAACTGGAAGGCCACCGGCAAAGCCTTTGGCGATAAGCCGGCCACCGGCACACTGCCACAACAGCAGCGCGTGACCGGTTTTGAAGGCGAAGGACTCGTCAACACGTTTCTCGGCGGCGACGCGTCGTGTGGCAAGCTCAGCTCGCCGCCGTTTGTCATCAACCGTCGCTTCATCAACTTCCTCATCGGCGGTGGCAACCACCCAGGCCAGACGTGCATCAACTTGCTGGTGGACGGCGACGTCGTCTGCACGGCCACCGGCCGCAAGAACGAGAAGCTGACCTGGCACACCTGGAACGTCGGCGAGTTCGCGGGCCAGGAGGCCGAGATAGAGATCGTTGACTACAGCTCGTGGGGTTGGGGCCACATCAACATCGACCAGATCGAAATGACCGATGAACCCCGCGGCGGCACGGCGCGGCCGCTCGAAGCCCTCGAAGATTTCGGCTCGATGGTGCTGGCATGCGCAGAATCCGGGAAGCCCTGGCGCAGTGGTTCGGGCGAAGACCCACTCCTGCGACCCCTGGCGTGGGTATCTGGGACCCTTGGCGTCACTTTGCAGTCCGAACCGGACCTCTGGTACGCGCTCTCCGAAAAACGCAATAACGCTTTCCGCACACCGCTTGTCACGCTGCGCCCGGCCGAGAAACACACGGTCACCTTCGTGCTGGCCTGGCACTTCCCCAATCACGAGCACGGCCGCAACTACGTCAACTACTTCAAAGACGCGGCCGGGGTCGCCCATTACGTGCTCGACAATCACGAGCGCCTGGCCGGCGACACCCGCAAGTGGCACGACACGTACTACAACAGCACGCTGCCGCACTGGCTGCTTGATCGGCTGCACTGGCCCATCGCCAACCTGTCCACAGGCACCACGCAATGGTGGCAGAACGGGCGCTTCTGGGCCTGGGAAGGCGTCGGCTGCTGCGCCGGCACCTGCACGCACGTGTGGAACTACGCGCACGGCCTGGCGCGACTGTTCCCAGAGCTTGAACGCAGTGCTCGCGAGATGCAGGACCTCGACGCCGCGTTCCACGACAACGGGCTGGTCGGTTTCCGCGGGCTGAAGAACAACTGGTACGCCGCCGACGGCCAATGCGGCAGCGTGCTCAAATGCTACCGCGAGCACCTGATGTCGCCCGACGATTCGTTCCTGAAGCTTAACTGGCCGCGCATCAAGCAGGCCCTGGAATACTCCATCAAGCAGGACGAGAACGACGACGGCCTGATCGAGAACAGCCAGCACAACACCTACGACATCAACTTCTTCGGCCCCAATACGTTCGTCGGCTCACTCTACCTGGCCGCCTTGCGGGCCGGCGAGGAAATGGCCCGCGAAGTCGGCGACAACGAGTTCGCCGCCCACGCGCGCAAGATCTTCGAGAGCGGCCGGCAACTGTCGGTCGAACGCCTGTGGAACGGCGAGTACTTCATCCAGATCGTCGATCTACAGAAGCACCCGAAACATCAATACGGCGAGGGCTGCCTCTCTGACCAGCTCTTTGGGCAGGGTTGGGCCCATCAGCTTGGCTTGGGGTACATCTGTCCGCAGCGTCACGTGGCCCAGGCATTGCAATCGGTGTTCAAGTACAACTGGACGCCGGACGTCAACCGCCACAACGCCGCCCACAAGCCCGAACGCTGGTTCGTCAGCTCCGACGAGCCAGGGCTGTTCACCTGCACGTGGCCCAAGAGCAAGCATCTCGACCAGGGCGTGCGCTACCGGAACGAGGTATGGACCGGCATCGAGTATCAGGTCGCCGGCCACATGATCTGGGAAGGCCTGCTCGACGAGGCCCTGATCATCATCCGCGGCATCCACGACCGCTATCACCCGCTCAAGCACAACCCGTACAACGAAGTGGAGTGTGGGGACCATTACGCCCGCGCGCTGGCCAGTTGGGGCGCGCTGCTCGCGCTGTCGGGCTACGAGTACCACGGGCCCAACGGCCATCTGGGCTTCGCGCCGCGCATCACCCCGGAAGACTTCCGCGCGGCCTTCACGGCGGCCGAAGGCTGGGGGACCTTTGCCCAGTGCCGGGAGGGCGACCGGCAGACCGCGCAAATCGACGTCCGCTGGGGCCAACTGTGCCTGAAGACCCTGGCGTTCTCGGTCTTCGAAGACATCGATCCCACACGCGTGTCCGTGGAAGGCCCGGCCGGCGCTGTCGAGGCGTCATACACGCTCGACGGCAAGCGCTTGATGATTACCCTGCCCGAGGAGATCACACTGCACGAGGGAGATACGTTAAAGGTCGTCATCGGATAGCAGTCTAGTTTGTAGAAACGATCGCGTTTGTGTCATTCCGAGGAGCCCTTCGGCGATGCCCAGGGTAAACTCCGCGACGAGGAATCTAGCCCCGCTGAAAGACGAATGCACAATCCGCGGCCAGATCCCTCCTCCCGCTGGTCGTCGGGATGACGGAAAGGCCGGAACGTCCAGACCCGGAAGGAGGAGTCCCATGCAAGCCGTACTCCGTACGCCACTGGTCCTGTTGAGCTGTCTGATTCTCGCCGGCTGCGTCGCGCGGCCGAAGGTCATCACCACCCGTGCCCTGTTGGCCGAGATGACCGACCTGCGCGACTTGGCCGAGTTCCCCCGCCCGGCCTACACCTGCAAGCAGTTCTCCAGCTACGACCGCAAGGCCAAATCGCCCGAGCAAGACTGGTTTGCGAACGCCGACCGCGGCCAATACCTGCGTGTCGAGGAGCGCGACGACCGCAAAGAATACGTGATGATGGACGCCGACGGCCCCGGCGCGATCGTTCGCATCTGGTCGGCCAACCCGCAGGGCACGCTGCGCATCTACCTCGATCACAGGGAAACCGCAACGATCGAGGTGCCGATGAACGAGCTGCTCGGCGGCGAAGCTCCGGGCATGCCTAATCCGATTGCCGGCACGCGCAGCCGTGGCTGGAACAGCTACTTCCCCATCCCCTACGCCAAGCATTGCAAAGTCACCAGCGACAATGGCGACTTCTACTACCACGTGAACTACCGTACCTACGAGCCCGGCACGAAAGTCGTGACGTTCGAGCCGGCCCAGCTCGAGGAGTTGTCGGCCCAGATCCAGCAGGTTGCCGACCGTCTCGCGACCCCGGGCACCAACGAAGTGCTCGCGGCGGATCGCGTCACGACGCCGTACCGCATCATGCTCCATTCGGGGCAGGCGGGCATACCCGTGGCCGTAACCGGCCCACGCGCTATATGCGAGTTCGTCGCCCGGGTGGATGCCTCCGACACGGTTCAGGCCTTGCGGCAGATCGTGCTCACCATGACGTTCGACGACGAACGGACTGTTGCCGTACCGCTGGGTGACTTTTTCGGCGCCGCCCCCGGCATCAATCCGTACGAATCGCTGCCGTTGGGCGTGACCGAGGATGGCCAGATGTGGTCGCACTGGTTCATGCCTTTCCGCAAGTCGGCCCGGATCGAGCTGCGCAACCTGAGCGACCAATCGGTCGAACTGACCGGCCGCGTTGCCACCGTCCCGTACCGTTGGACTAAACGCTCACTGCACTTTCACGCCAAGTGGCGGGTGGACCCGGCTACACCCACGCGCCCCATGCGGGACTGGAACTACCTGACCGCTGGCGGGCAGGGCGTCTTTGCGGGCGTGGCGTTCACCATCGCTAACCCGGTCAAGACCTGGTGGGGCGAGGGTGATGAGAAGATCTACGTCGACGGCGAGACATTCCCCAGCCACTTCGGCACGGGCACCGAAGACTACTACGGCTACGCTTGGGGATGCCCCACGCCGTTCATGCACGCATACCACAACCAACCGCGCTGCGACGGGCCCGGCACGTACGGCCACACGGCGCTCAACCGCTGGCACATCCTCGACCGTATTCCTTTTCAGAAGGACTTCCGCTTCGATATGGAGCTGTGGCACTGGCACGCCGAGTGCAACGTCGATCTGTCGGTCGTCAGCTATTGGTACGCCCGGCCCGGCGGCACCGACGCGTTTGAGCCGATCATGCCGTCCGACCTCGAGCTCGCCCTGATCGAAGAGTACATCCCCTACCGCGTCAAGGGCGCACTCGAGGGCGAGGAGATGCGCGTCATCGCCGGCGCTGAAAAGGCCGAGCCGCAGGCAATCAACGGCTGCAGCAACGATCACCATTTCTGGCTGCACACGGGCGTTCAGCTGAACGACAAGCTCGTGCTCGGCTTCGACGTCCCCCAGGCCGGCAAGTACCGCGCCCTGGCGCGCTTCGTCAAGGCGGCGGACTACGGCATCATCCAGCTCTCAATCAACGACCAGAAGGCCGGAGAGCCGATCGACTTCTACAACAAGCGCATCCGGCTAACGAAGGAAATCGAGCTGGGCGTCTTCCAACTGACCAAGGGCGAAAACCGCATCACCGCCGAGGTGGTCGGTGCGAATGAGCAGGCGGCCAAGGCGTACATGTTCGGGCTGGACTACATCCGGCTCGCGCCGGCCCCGTAACGGGCGCGGCTCGTGATACGTTTGCCGGGGGCGATAAGCGCGTGCGGGCCGGCCGCACGGCTGCGCGAAGGTCCCCCTATCCGGAGCGAAAGATCGCGCAGTTCCGATGGCGGCGTGGCCCCTCTCTTTCGCCCCGAGGCGAATCGCGGTACAGTATGCGGTAGTTCGGCGGGGCAACCGTCCGGCAGGCGAGCCCGCCTGTGACAGCAGGCTTCTGGCATGCGATTTGCTTGATCCCCCGTGGGTGTGCGCGATCGCGCCCGGGCATCGCCGCGCAATCATCCTTGGACATCGAGGCACGCTTATGTTCCGCATCCTGGACGCCAAGCAACTAGCTTCGGACGTCAAATGGTTTCGCATCGAGGCCCCCCTGGTGGCCAAGCACCGCAAGCCCGGCCAGTTCGTCATCATTCGCCTCGACGAGACCGGCGAACGCATCCCGCTGACCGTTGCCGACGCCGACTCCGACAAGGGCACTATCGAACTGATTGTGAAGGCCATCGGCAAGACCACCATGATGCTCTGCCGAAAAGAGAAGGGCGACTCGATCGCCGACGTCGTGGGCCCGCTCGGCCGACCGACCGACATCGAGAAAGTCGGCCACGCCGTCGTGGTCGGCGGCGGCGTCGGCACCGCCGTCATCTACCCCCTCGCACAGGCCCTCCGCCAGGCCGGCAACTATGTCTCAGCCATCACCGGCGGACGCACCAAGCAGCTCGTCGTCCTCGAAGAGGAGCTCAAGAAGGTCTCCGACATCGTCTATGCGACTACCGATGACGGCAGCTATGGCTTCAAAGGCACCGTGGCCGACAAGCTGGTCGAGCTGCTCGAAGACACCGAGCGCCCGATCGGGGCCATCTACTGCGCCGGCCCCGTCCCGATGATGCGGGCCATCGTCGAATTGACCAAGCCGCGAGGCATCAAGACGATCGTGTCGCTCAACCCGATCATGGTGGACGGGACGGGCATGTGCGGCGGCTGCCGAGTGACGATCGGCGACAGAACACAGTTCGCCTGTGTGGACGGGCCCGAGTTCGACGGTCACAAAGTGAACTTCGACGAGCTGTGGGACCGCTTGTCGGCGTACCACAAGCAGGAACGGGTATCCCTCGAGCGGATGGAGCACGAGTGCGAGCTGGATGCCCGGTAGCGACCCACGGGAATGATTCAAAGGTGAACCCCGGGGGCGGGCCGCAGACCCGCCCCGGCAGACAGCGGGAATAATCAGCAACAGAGGCGATTCACGATGGCGCTGACACCCAAAGAGCGGATGAAGATTCAGCGGCAGGATATGCCCGAACGCGAGCCGGAGGTGCGCAACCGAGACTTCAAGGAAGTCAACATCGGCTTTGACGCGGAGCTCGCCCGACTGGAAGCCCAACGCTGTATCCAGTGCAAGAACAAGAAGTGCGTCGAAGGCTGCCCGGTCGGAATCGACATCCCGCTCTTCCTGGAGCACATCGCCAACGGCGACCTCAAGTCCGCCGCCGAGGTCCTGCTCAAGGACAACGCCCTACCGGGCATCACCGGCCGTGTCTGTCCGCAGGAGGAGCAGTGCGAGAAGGTCTGCGTCCGTGGCAAGGGCAAGGGTCGCCCGGTAGCGATCGGGCACCTGGAACGTTTCGTCGCCGACTGGGCCCGCGAAAACCTCGACGAGAAGCTCACCCCGCCTGAGCCCAGCGGCTACAAGGTCGCTGTCGTCGGGTCCGGACCGGCTGGTCTGACGGCCGGCGGCGAACTCGTCAAGAAGGGTCACGACGTCACGATCTTCGAGGCCCTGCACGCTCCCGGCGGCGTGCTGACCTACGGCATCCCCGAGTTCCGCATGCCGAACGAAATCATCGACGCCGAGGTCAACCGCCTGCGCAGGATGGGCGTCAAGATCATCTGCAACGTGGTGGTCGGGCGTACTTTTACGATCGACGAGCTGATGAACGAGGAAGGCTACCAGGCCGTTTTTGTCGCCAACGGTGCCGGACTGCCGGTCTTCATGAATATCCCCGGCGAGAACCTCAAGGGTGTCTTCTCCGCCAACGAGTTCCTGACGCGCAGTAACCTCATGCGGGCCTACCGTTTTCCCGATTACGACACACCGATCATCCACGCGGAGAAGGCGGTCGTGATCGGCGGCGGGAACACGGCCATGGATAGCGTGCGGACCGCCAAGCGGCTCGGCGCCAAGGAGGCTACCTTGGTCTACCGCCGCAGCCGCGCCGAGATGCCTGCCCGCAACGAGGAGATCCACCACGCCGAGGAAGAAGGCATCGTTTTCAAGCTGCTGTGCAGCCCGGTCCGCATGCTCGGCACCGAGGACGGCTGGGTCCGCGCCGTCGAGTGCATCCAGATGGAGTTGGGCGAGCCGGACGACTCCGGCCGTCGCCGACCCGTCCCGATCAAGGGCTCGGAGTTCATCATCGAGTGTGACCTGGTCGTCGAGGCGATCGGCACCGGGGCCAACCCGCTGCTAACCGCCACCACACCGGACATCAAGCTCAACCGCTGGGGCAACATCATCGTGGACGAGAACGGGATGACCAGCAAACCCGGCGTATTCGCCGGCGGCGACATCACCCGCGGCGGGGCAACCGTCATCCTGGCAATGGGCGACGGCAAGAAAACTGCCGCCGCCATCCACGAATACCTGCGCAGCAACGTGCCCGCGCCGCGTTAAGCCGGTTCACCGCCGGTGCCATCGATCGCCACGCTGGCCCCACTCCGGCAACTATGCTACTAACTGCCCCATGTTTGTGCCTATAAGCCGCTCATCAAAGACAACCTACCAGGTGGATGTGCCGCTTGTCCTACATCCGGGCGGCGGAGGATACGCCCGTGGATCGACCGACGTGAAGGCGCCGACAGGCGTGCCATGCGATGCCCAAGAGCAGCACAGCCGCCAAGAGTTTCGGCGAGTCAAGTAACGAAACCGGGCCGGGACACTCTGCGGCGACGGGTCTCCAGTCGGTCGCGAGCAAGACATAGCTGACGCCAAGCAGCACGTAGTAGAGGCGCGACGCTTGCAGCGGTCGGCCGGCCGCCAGACATATGCAACACAGGACGACGGCCCAACCGTAATAATGGCTCCAGGCGATGGGGCTGGCCACCGTCACGAGCAGCACTGCGATGCCGATGTCGCCCCCGCGAAAGAGCAAGGGTGGTGGCACTGACCTCGCCTCTGCACTGGAGGCGGAGCTATCGGGAGCCCTTTCAGCCGCAATGGCAACTCGGTAGCCGCGCGGAAACACGGCGAGCACGAGCAACACCGCTGTTGCGCACCAGCCGAAGTAAGTGACACCGGGCGACGTGGGTACGAGCTGCCACACCTGCGCATCGCCGACCCAACGCCGCGCAAGCCCAAGGAACGATTGATTGTCCCACTTTGCGTACCCAGCCGACACAGCCGGCAGTACGTCGCGCAGGTACGCTTCCCACGGTGCGAAGCCGAGCACAACCAGGCTGGCCAGAATGAGCGCCGAACCGGCCGCGACCGCACCGGCGGCGACCTTCCATTCTCTTCGCGCAAGCGCAAAGAGAATCAGCGGCACGAGATATGGTTTCAGGCAACTGGCCAGCCCGAGAAGCACGCCGCACAACGTGCCGCGCGAGTACACGTATGCAAGGATCGCGCCGGCCAAAAACAGATTGATCAATGTTTGCGCGTTTACGCAGACCAGGGCCCACCGTATCGGGAAGAACGCCAGGAGGATGACAAGGGCCAGCAACCAATCACGCGGACCGCGCAAAACCCAAGGCATAAACCACAGAGCGATCAACACTGTCGCGAGCGCGCAAATCCGCCCCAACAGATCCATCAACTGGACTGCACGTGGCATACCTGCCTGGCCAGCCACCCAGCCGAAGGGCAGCAGCTCAGTCGCCGCGGTTGGCGGGTAAATGAAACACAAGCCCGTCTGGTTAAACTCGGCGTAGAGCTGCGGATCACTCCGCAAGACCTTCTCGGCCGCCGCCACGGGCGAAGAGATGTCTATACTGGTGCGATCGAGCGGCCGGATGTAGGCGTATGCAGCCCAGACCCCTCTGCTGACATAGTCGTACGGGAAACGGCGCTGCTCGACCGGCGCCATCAGAATGCGCACCGTGTGCACCAGTTCCACCGCTGCGATGCCGGCAGCCACCAGGAGCGCCAGCCGGGCGAGGCGCTGCCGTTGCGAACTCAATGCGAGAGTAGCATCGCTCATTGCCGCGAACCTGTAGGGTTACTGATGGCGTATGCGTCGACGAGCGTAACGTGACCCGTCAACCGGGACTTCCTGCCTGCCGGACTGCTACGTGTCAACTTGCGCAAACACACCTGCCGGCGCCGTGTCCTCGTCCCCGATTCCGTTGGCGGTCCAGGCGCCTCGCCGTCCGCTCCCACGCATTCTACCCGCCTCGACCCTCGGGCGCCCATACGGCCAACTCTCAACGCACTCCCAGCCGTCCGCCGAGACGAGCCGCCAGGTCTTTCCCGGAGTCGCAACCATCATTCGAGGCTCGGTCGTCGTGGAGGCCGGCTGAACGGGCAGATGCACTCGAGGATCCCTCCAGACAACTCACGCGGGACGGCGACCCCAGCCGTCCGGACGTGAACACCTTGGCCTGCCGGACGATCCTAGCCTCGATCTTAATCAGCTTCTCCCGCGGCGGGGCAACCGTCATCCTGGCAATGGGCGACGGCAAGAAAACTGCCGCCGCCATCCACGAATACCTGCGCAGCAACGTGCCCGCGCCGCGTTAAGCCGGTGGTGTGACCGGTAAGGCCAAGCGTCGCTGCGAGATCGCAAACACGACCCAGCCGACCAGGTAGATCAGCGCGGCGGCCAACAGGGCCGTGGAAAATCCCAGCGCTGCGCTGATCAGAATGCACACCACCGTGCCCATCACGGTCGCGCAGGCGTTGATGCCCCACGCCCACGGATTCAGCTCGGGGCGACGACTGTCCACGTGTCGCAGGCCCGCCGGGAATGGCATGCCCATCAACAGGCCCATCGGGGCCACGGCGATGACCGCCGCCAGGGCCCGCAATGCGTGCGACAGATGCATGAGGCTCCCGACCACGCGACCCAACAGTAGCGCTTCGCCGACGATGGCCGCCGCCAGTAGCGGAACGACGACTGCCAGCAATCGGAACGGGGTGCTTGCCCATCGCCGTGATATGAAGCTACCGATGCCCGAGGCGAGCAGAATGGTGAACAACGTGATGGACATCGAGTAGGCTGGTCCGCCGAGGAAAACGGTCAGTTTCTGCAGCAGGGCGATCTCCACCAGGATGAAGCCCAGGCCCAACGCCGCGAAGTACGTGAAAACTCCGGCCCGTCCGCCCGCCCGGGCCGAGGGCAACCGCCGACGATACAGCGGATAAAGAACAAACACCGCACTCAGCACAGCGACTTGCCCAAAGGTTCCGAGCAAGACCAGCAACGCCAGCGGCGGGCGGGTGCCTCCCTGGCCACGCAGATCCATTCGAAACAGATCGGCCCAACGATAGAACTGGAAAAAGAACGGTTGGTCGTCCGTGGCCGGCTGAATGTTGAGCCGATGGGAGGTGACGAGCTCGTCACGCTCCGCGCGACTGGCGCGCAGGAGTCTGTCCAGCTCACCGTCGCGTTCCGTAAACGGGTCGCAGACCACGTAGAACCCCAGCGCCTCGGCCCAATGCGTCAATCGCTCGACCTCTCCCAGCGTGAACGGGGTGCGCTTGACCATCGTCTGGGCCCAGGGCGAGGGGGCCGTCTGGCCGTGTCCGGCCAGGATGAGCACGTGGTCCGCGGGGCGCTCCACGCCCAGACGCTCCAGCGCCTCCGCTGCCGTGGCCGCCAGCTTGAGCGTCTCGCGGGGCGGAGTGAAGAGCGGTCTCGAGAAATTTACGATGCCGCCCGGTTTGAGGTGTTCGAGGTAACCCTCGAGCGCCTCCCGCGTGTAGATGAAGTTCTCGCTCAGCGCGTAGGCGCCGGTGGACAGCGCCGAAAACGTATCGACGCCGCTGAGCTGGATCACGTCGAATTCGCGTTCGTCGCGGGTAAGGAAGTGCCGTCCTTCCGACACGACCAACTCGACGTCGTCGCGCTCGTGGACGCGGCCGGCAAAATCCGCATACCGCTCGAGCAGTTCGATCATGTGCGGATTGATGTCCACCCCGACCACGTGCTGCGCGCCGTGGTACAGTGCGATCAGAATGTCCACGCCGCCTCCGCACCCGATCACCAGCGTTGCGGCGTTCTTCTTCACTACGTAGGGAGCTCCCTGTAGGTAGTACCCCAGGGCCTCCGTCTGCTGCGGCGTACCGGTCGGATGGATGATACCGGTCAGGGCCGATGCGTCCTGATAGATCACGCGGACGAGTTCGGGCTCTCCCTGGTACTGCTGCGACAACGCCCCGCCGAACGAGTAGTAGACCTCGACCGGGCGGGTGACGTCGAGGCGGGTAATGACGTGCCACCTGACCAGTTCTATCAAATTCTCCTTGCGGAACATCTGTTTGTAGGGGGGAGCATACATCGGCAGGAACTCGCTGTAGGCGAGCCCCGCCGTTAAACTCAGGGTTACCACCAGGCCGATCAGGCGCCGCCCACGCCGTTGCGCACTCGACATCACCGCAACGAACATCGCCAGCGCCCCGACCGCAAAGCAGGTTGCCATGCCGCCCAGGTGGCTGATCAGCACCAGCGCCAGCAGACACCCGCTGGCCGCCCCGGTTAGGTCCGCGAAGTAGACCAGGTTGATCGCACGCCCAGCCCGACTGATGATCCAGGCGATACAGGTCCCCCCGAAGAAGAACGGCAACCCGGTCAACATGATAATCAGCAGCAGCGACAGCAGATTGCTGTAATCCCCCCGGAAGTACATGTCCAGCGGGAAGAAATGAACGCGTGGGATCAGGACCACCGCGGCAATCGCCGCCAGTCCAAACAACCACGCGTTTCGCGCCAGGAAGTCCTGCTCCCTGGCGGCATCGGGGCTCACCTTGCGGATAGTCAAGTAGGTCCCGGCCGCCCCGAACCCCAACATGGCTATACCGATCACCAGATAGGTGAAATGATGGAACATAATAAAGGAGAAAACGCGTGTCAGGGCCACTTCGAGGATCAAGACCGACATGGCCAGCAAGAAGATCTGAAACCCCCAGAGGCGACCGTTCCCCGGCATCATCAGCACTCCTGCGATGGGTGACCCTCACGGGTCACCGAAGCATCTACGAGTTCACTATCCGAAAGTCTCTATACTACCAGATAATGTTTTGCTGCCCAGAGAACATACCCTAGCAGGCAAAGTTTTTCCATATCGAGAAGGCCTTTGGCCCCGTATGCTGCGCCGGCTGACCAAGAGCCGCGGATTCCGGCTTGACGAACGCGGCGTCGGCCTCGGACAATGGTGCCTCGGCTCTGCAGCGACGGTTCGGGCGACCGTTGCCGTCAAGCGTGTGGCTGTTATATGGGGTCGCTCCATGTCGGCTGCATCATTCAGGTCGTTTTCACGCGGCGGCAGGAGCTGCTTCAGGGGGAGACCATGAAAACCGCACTGGTCTCAACCTACACCCACCCGGTCGCGCTGGGGCTGCGCTACGTCTCCTCCTACCTGAAGGCCAGCGGACACGACGTGGAGTTCATCTGCATGAGCTCCAAGCGCGACACGGCCAAGCCGGACTACAGCGGACCGCTGCTGGAGGACTTCGTCCAGCGGCTGCGTGACGCCGATCTGATCGGCCTGAGCCTGATGACCAACAACTTCCACCGGGCGTGCCTGCTCACCGAGCGCATCCGCGCGGCGGGGATCAAGGCGCCGATCATCTGGGGCGGCACGCACCCGACCGTCGCGCCCGATGAATCCCTCGAGGTCGCGGACATCATCTGCGTCGGCGAAGGCGAGCGGCCCATGCGGCAACTCGTCGAGCGACTCGAAGCGGGCAAAGACCCTACCGACATCGCGAGCCTGGGTTTCCGGGCCGGCGGCCCCTTCGGGAACCCCCGCACGATCCGCAACCCGATCACGCCGCTGGAAGACAACCTCGACGACTATCCCTTCCCCGATTGGGACCTCGCGGCACAGTGGGTGGCCAATAAGGACGGTCTGGTCCCCGCCCGGCCGGACAACCTGCGAAAAGCCTTGGACACGCTGCGGATGGAGACGGCCCGCGGCTGCCCCTATCACTGCACCTTCTGCAACAACACCGCCCTGCAAGAGCTCTACAAGGGCCGGGGCAAATGGGTGCGGCTGCGCTCGGTGGACAACGTGCTGGCCGAGATCCGATACGTCCTGGGCCGTTTCCCGAGGATCAAGTCGGTGAACTTCGTGGACGACCTGTTTCTCGTCCGCCGCGAAGAAGAGATCGACGAGTTCACCGCCAAGTACAACCAGCAGGTGCGTCTGCCGCTGCAACTGGACGCGTTTCCCAACACGGTGACGGAGCGGAAGGTACGTGCCCTGGCGAAAGTGCCGATCGAGCTGATCAGCATGGGCATCGAGTCCGCCAGCGAGGACACGCTCCGCAACATCTATCGCCGCCCGACCGCGCCCAAGCGCATCGCCCAAGCCATCGACACGCTCAACCGGCACCGCGTGCGCACGGAGTATCACTACATCGTCAGCAACCCGTACGAGCCCGAGGCGAACGTGATCGAGACGATGCGTTTTATCGCCACGCACCACAAGGGACCTTCGGTACTGAAGGTGTTCCCGCTGATGTTCTACCCCGGCACGCCGCTGTACCAGCGGGCGCGAGCTGACGGGCTGATCGGTCAACGCGACGACGTCGTATACGACTACATGGGAACGGGCGCGTTGCAGTTCGCCAAGCACGACTACCTGGCGATCTGGCTGCGCGTCGTGTTGAAGCTGCGGAACGTGGGGGTGCCGAGCCGGCTGGCGCACCGGGTGGTTGACTTCGCGACGAATAAATGGGTGCGTAAGGTGATCGACCGCAAGTGGTTCTGCCCGACGGTGTTTGTCAGCTATCAAATCGCGCGCAAGATCTGGCGCAACTTCATCTATCAGCCGTTCGTGCGACCCTGGAGCTATCTGCGCCGCCGCCCCAAACACATTCCCCCGCAACGAGCCGCTCCCACGCCGCTGGCCCAGCCCGGCCGGCCTTGAGGCGCAGGCAGCAGGGCGTGCCGCGGGTGGCGGCACGCCCTGTGATCGGCATCGGTTGCGGCGGTCTTACTTGCCGACGTTCTTCTTGACCCACTCGGTGGAGACCGACTTCGGCCGCGTGATGGCGGTGCCCATCGCCCGGTTGAGGATTAACTGGCTCAGCATGCCCATCGAACGCGAGACCGAAAACAACACAGTGTAGTACGGGAACTCGGTCAGGCCGTAGTGGTACAGCAGCGACCCGGAACCCGCGTCAACGTTCGGCCAGCAGTTGGCGATCGGAGCCTTGCCAGCCTTGACCCGCTCCTCCGAGTACTCTTGCAGCACCTTCGGAATCACGTTGAACACGCGCTCGACCGTCGCGAACACCGGATCGGTCGGCATGTACTCCTTGCCGAACTCCAGGAAGCCGGCGTAACGCGGATCGACGACACGCAGGACGGCGTGGCCGTAGCCGGGGACCACCTTCCCGCTGCGGAGCGTCTCAAAAGCGAAGTCGCGCAGGGCCTCTTCCGAGGGCACGCCGCCCATCTTCTGCATCAGCTCCAGGATCCAGCTCAGGCACTCCTGGTTGGCCAACCCGTGCAGCGGACCGGCCAGACCGTTCAGCCCCGCCGAAACCGCGTAGTACGGATCCGACAGCGCCGAGCCGACCGTGTGGCAGGTGTTGGCGGAGACGTTGCCGCCCTCGTGGTCGGAGTGGAAGTTCAGGTACAGCCGCATGAGCTTGGCAAAGCTGCCGGTCGGGTCGGGCAGTCCCAGCATGTTGGCGTAGTTGGCACCCCAGTCCAGCCCGGGCGTCCAGTCGATCCGCGAGCCCTTGTTGTAGCGCAGGCGGTACATGCCGGCGGCGACGCCCGGGAGCCGGGCCAGCAGTGCCAGGGCATCCTCCAGCGCCGCAATCCAGTAGTCCTCGCGCTTCATGCCCTTGTCATACCACTGCCGAAACACGCTCTCGCGTTCCATGACCAGGATGGCGGTGTCCAGCATGCACATCGGGTGGCTGTCGGGCGGCATCGCCTCAAGCACGTCCCAAACGTACTCGGGAACGGCAGCCCGCTTGTCGTAGTCCTGTTGCAGGGCGGCCTTGGCCTCGTCGTCGGGCATTTCGCCGGTGAGCAGGAGGAACAGAATCTCCTCCGGCCAGAGGTGTTTGATCTCCAGCAGCGGGTGCCCGCGGATGATCAGGCCCTTGTCGGGCTCCACGACGGAGGTGTCGCAGATCATGCCTTTGACCCCGCGCATCCCGCCGTAGGCCTGGTTGATCGTCACCTCCGAGACGACCTTGCCGCCAACTTCTTTCCTAACTTTGCCGATCTCTTCCCGCCACACGGGGATCTTCTGTGCGAGTGTTTCCTGTAGGGTTGCCATACGAATTACCTCAGCTCTGTGGTAGCACTACCAAGGGACAGGCCGGCCGCCGACCACGTGGGGACGTCCGGACAACTTCATCAACCGCTATATGCTAATCCCCGGGGCCGCTCGCGCCGATACCCGCTCCGCACCGACCTGGATCAATCCGGCCGGTGCACTCGGCCTCAACCGGGGAGTCTACCCTGCAACCGTCTCAACTGCCGCACCACCCGATGCCCCGCTCGGCTAAACCAAATCCTCCGTCCCGTCCTGCGGGCCCCGCTACGCGCTTGCGCGGGTTGCCGCCGACAGCACCCTAGGGGCGCAACGGAACCGACGGGCAATACTAGCATATTCCGTGCCAACCCGCGCGGCCTCTTTAGCTGCACCATCTTGGATTCCCGCCACGCGTTTTTCCGCAATCACCCCCACGCGCTGCGCGAATTTCATCACCGCCACGGCCCAACGCCGAGCGGCCGGTTCGGCCAACCAGGGCACCATGGCTCTCCGGACGGCTTCCGTCCGCGGCCCGCCCCATCCCCCGCGGTTCACCGCCGTTACCGGCGAATCGATAATCCGCTGAGAACCCTATCCGCACTCGTCCTGACGGGCAACACGTGCTTCAGCAGCGGCACGGACGGGGCGCCTCGGCGTGGGCGCCAAACCCGCCCTCAGATCGCCAGGCGGTCCCGGCGCGAGGCCGAGCTTCCGCCGTTGCCGGCCAAGGGCTGCCCGTTACGCATAGCTGCCGCCCGGTTGTCAGTGGCTTATAATACCGATTCCACATGAAACCCGTGCGCGTTAGGTGATTGCTAGGGTTGCGCGATGCGCGAGGTGTTGGCATGCTATGGGCCTTCGACAAGGAGGTCAGGCATGCACATTCAGGAACGAGCGTCTGGTGATGTGGTGGAGTTGGCTCGGCGGGCACGCGCGCAGCGCGATGCCGAGCAGCGAGACAGGTATCGCGCTGCGCTCTTGGCCACCAACGGTTTGGAAACCAGGCAGATCCAGGATCGGCTGGGGCGAAGTCGCGGCTTCGTGCAGCGCTGGGCTTATGCGTATCGCGATGGCGGCGTCGGCGCGCTGCTGGCCCGGCCACGCGGCGGTTCGGCGCCCAAGCTCCCGCCGGAGCGGCAGAAGGGATTCATTGAACGGTTCAAAGCCGGCTCGAGCGAGAGCGACGGCGGCGTCTGCCGGTTGGGCGGCAAGGATGCCATGCGGATCCTGCAGACCGAGTTCGGTGTTGAGTATAGCCTCGCCGGTGCGTACGAGCTGCTCCACCGCAACGGGTTGTCGTGCCTTCGCCCGCGTCCTCGCCATCGCAAGAGTGGCCCTGGCGCGCAGAAGCAATGGGTGGAGCGCGCCCCCCTTTTGTCGAGGAAACCCGCGAAAAACACGCCGAAAAGCAAATAGAAGTCTGGTTCCAGGACGAAGCCCGGTTTGGCCAACAGGGCACGCTTACCAGCCTGTGGGCGGATCGCGGCCGCGACGGCCCACTGACCGGCTGTATCAGAGACCTGGACGGAGACGAAAAGACCGACCAGGCCCAGCTCGGCATCATGCTCGGCTACCACGGTGTGGGACTGCAAGCTCGCGCCCGTTGCACGTCCGTTCCGGCGACTGCTACCCGTCGCGTCGGACTATCGCGTCCGATGACGCCGTGAAAGCTCCGGCCCGCTTAGAAAACGGCTTGGAGAATGAAGCCGTTTCGGTTACGCTAGCAATGGCGGGGAGGTGGCATTGGCTTATCAGAAACTGGTTCGAGCTTCGCTGGAGGAGGTGCGGAATGCGTCCACGCTGGGCATTGTCATTGCTTGTCTTTGCAGGATTTGCAGTTCAGGACCTTTTGGCCCAAGAGGCAAAGCGCGTTTCGGTTCGACCGGGAGAGCCGATCGTTGCCGAGCAGGAGCGCCTTTCACTGCCGTTGCCACGCTGGCGTGAAGGCGGCACACCCTACGATCCGAATCAGTCCCTGCGCCCCTACGCGATCCGCGTGCCGAGGCCCCTGGACGAACCGACCTCCGGGCTGATCGCCTCGCCCCCCGAATACGAGGCCACCCGCGGGGTGCTGTTCCAGTACATTGCGAACCATTGGCACAACGTCGTGGCTGACTGCGTCGCCGCCCTGACGGCCGATCCCGAGCATGACGAAATCGCCTACGTGACGGTCACGAGCGCTTATCAGCAGAGCCACGCGGAAGACCGGTTCGCGGCGGCCGGGGCCGACTTGGACAAGGTCGAGTTTTTTATCAAGCCCGCGGAGTCCATCTGGATGCGCGATTACGGTCCGCATTTCATCTGGCAGAATACCACGCTCGCACTTGTGGACAGCCACTACTATCCCACTCGTCCCCTCGACAACTTCACGCCGACACTGCTTGGTGACGATTACTACAGCGTGCCGACCTACGACATGGGTCTGTACTACTCCGGCGGCAATTACCTGGCGGGTCGCGACCGGAATGCTTTTGTCACTTCGCTGATCCTGCTAGATAACCCGGGCTCGGCAGGGTTCACGGAAGAGTTCATCGGTGAGCTGTACGGCCGCTACCAGGGCATCGACACCCTGCACATCATGCCGCAGTTGCCGCCCGCCGTTGACGCTACTGGCCACATTGACATGTGGATGAACATCGTTGACGAAGACACCGTGATCATCTCGGAGTTTAAACCCGGCTCGAACCCCACGGCCATTCAGATCACTAACGACGCAACGGTGTACATGGAAGGGCTGGGGTATGAGGTATTTCGCACGCCGGCGTGGAACGCGATGCAGAACGGATACAACACACACTACACCTACACGAACGCCTATCGGGCCAACGACCGGGTCTTTGTCCCGACCTATGGAGAAGGGAACCCGGACTACGTCGACGAGGACGCGGAGGCCCTGGCAGCGTGGGAGGCCGCGGCCGGGCCCGACGTCGAGATCGTCCAGATCAACTGCTACCCGATCATCTGGGCTGCGGGCGCCATCCACTGCATCGTCATGCACGTGCCCCGCTACACGGCGCCGGCACCCGCGGTACATGTCATCTGGCCCGACGGCGGTGAGCTCCTGGTGAGCGGGACGACCCAGACGATTCTATGGGAGGCCACCGATACCGATAATGCTGGCGTGGCGGTGGTCGAGCTCTACTACACGACCGGCCCAGACGACGACTACCACTACATCGGCACGACCACCGACACGGGTTTTTACGACTGGACCGTCCCCGAGGTCACCACAAGCCACGCGCGGATCAAGCTGGTCGTCTTGGCCTGGGACTCGGACCAGGCCGAGGCGGTCAGTGCGGGCGACTTTCAAATAGCGCCCGCCCAGCAAACCCTGTACGACTTCGCGACGGGGGCCGGCGTGGACAAGTTCGGCTACGGTTACCAGACCTACAGTTGGTACAACGTGGACGGCATCCGCACGCCGGTCGAGACGGAGATCTCGACGCTCGTCGACGGCGCCTACGCCAAGCTGGCGTACTCCGACGCGACCGGCGGCGACTATGACTCCAACCGCTACATCTCGCCCGACCCCTCGGGCGGTCAGGAATCCACCCACATTTTCGAATTCACGATCGACGAGGACCCGGCGCAGGTCGACGACCTCGAAGTGTTCTGGGAAGGCTACGCCGACCGCTGCACGCAGATCGAGCTGTACGCCTGGGACTACGCTGAGGAGCAATGGGGCGATGCCAGTGGCCTCTTCGGACAGAACCGCTTCATGGACAACTGGGCCGGCAATCGCGACGGCGTCCTCAGCACGCACGTCCGCTCGGACTTCGAGCGCTACATCGACCCCAGTGGGCAGATGACCGTGCTGCTCTATGCGGAGCGCGCCGGCGACCAGTCTTTCCACGACTACATGCAGGTGGTCGTCTCAACGATCGAAGCTATCCCCGGCGACCTCAACGGCGACGGGTGCGTTGATCAGGCTGACCTGGGCATTCTGCTGGCCGACTGGGGCTGCACCGGCGGCGATTGCCCCGGTGATTGCGATGGCGACGGCGACACGGATCACTCCGACCTGGGCATCCTGCTGGCCAACTGGGGCGTGGGTTGTCCGTAAGGCGTGGCAGCGGCAGGCCGGGCTGCTGAACTGGTGCGTGCTCGTCCGTCGCCTCGGGCGCTGCACTCACACGCCGTGCGTGAACTCACCGAGCTGGTCCATGGACTGGCGCAGGGCCTCCAGGGCGCGCTTGGTGAGGGCGATCACTGCCGCTTCGGATTTGCCCAGGCGTGCCGCCACCTCAGCTACAGAGAGCCCCTTTAGAAAACGCAGCTCAATGACTTGCCGGTGAGACTCCGAAAGATCCGCGAGGCTGGCCACCAGAGCGCTCAGGGCTTCCTGCCGCCTCACCGCGCGACTGGGCGTGCCCGAGTCGGCATGGAGATGGTCCAGCAGATCCCAGTATGAGTCAGCAGCGGCCGCGCCAACCGCTACTTCGCGCTGGATGTCGCGTACGTGGCGGTGTACCGCTCGCCGGGCGTCAATGAGCTTGTGGTCCAGGATGGCGTACGCCCAGGTCAGGAAGGAGGCTAGCAGTCCCGTGCAAAACCCCTCCGATGCCCAACTTCCGTAGCGTCGGACCTCCGAGTCCGACGTTTTGACGTCAGGAACGCCGGTGCGCCGGACTCGGAGGTCCGGCGCTACAGTTTTGCACCGGACTGCTAGGCCACTGCCCTCGAACTGGCTGATCCGCCGGACGACCTGCACGTAGGTATCCTGCAAGATGTCGTCCGGGCCGCGCTTGGCCCTCATCGCCGCGTCCATCCGGGCCTCGGCCCGGGCGCGCAGCCGGGGGTCGCAGGTGGCTAACAGCTTGGCCAAAGCAAAGCGGTCGCCACGCTTGGCCGCTGTGATCCAGGTCTCGATCTGGCACCGCTCCACCATGGATCGCACCCTCTCGTGCGCGGAAATGCCGAGAGCGAACCGTTGGCCCGCTGCTAGCGTGACCACGCTTCGATCTCTCGGAGTCCTGCCTACTCATTCTACCACACCGGCACCCGGCCCGCGAAACCCATTGAGCCAGGTCGGTAAATGAGCTAGCATGTCAGTGCTGGTACATGTAGAGAACGGCTGCCACGGGGCAAACGGGGGCCGGGTCATGGATCCGCCGCCTGCGGAACGCGATGAGCAACCCGGCGAGCACATCTCCTCGCTGATCGACGAGTTCTTCGATCGGCGGCGAGCCGGGAGAATCTGAGCCCCGGCACCCCGAGAAGCCCGTGAGCGAAAAAGGAAAGGCGACTGCGGGGCTATCGATGGGGCTCCCGTCCTCGGTTACGATTGGGCTGTCATCGTGACTGCGGAATGGCGACATGGCGACAACCGAAGCCCAAATCTACGGCGCGCTTCAGCAATTCGCGGCCAAGGTAACACAGAAGACGAAGGCTCTAGCGGCTGGCGAGGCGGAGGACCAGCTACGCGGACCGTTTGAGAACCTGATGACTGCGGTTGGCAAGGCGCTGGCGCAATCTGTCGTCGCCAAGGGCGAGTCGCGCCTTCCGGGGCGTCTGGGGCAACCGGACTATGCGATTGTTGCCCGGAAATTGCTGGCGGGCTACGTCGAGTTGAAGGAGCCGGGAAAGGGGGCGAACCCCGACCGTTACAGGGGGCACGATAAGGAGCAGTGGAAGCGATTCCAGTCCCTTCCGAACATCATTTACTGCGACGGCAATGAGTGGGGACTGTACCGCGACGGAAAACGTGTCGGCCGGCTGGTCTCATTGTCGGGCGACATCACGAAGTCCGCTAGGGCCGCGGTGAAGCCTGAAGACGCCGACGCGCTCAAGCCCCTACTAACGGACTTCCTTTCGTGGAGCCCCATCATCCCGAAGGACGCGGAGGCACTTGCGGGGCTGTTAGCCCCGCTGTGCCGCATGCTGCGGCAGGAGGTCGGCGACGCGCTCAAAGACAGTAATTCGCCGCTGGTACGACTGGCGCATGACTGGCGACAGCTCCTGTTCCCGGACGCTGACGACGATCGTTTCGGCGACGCCTATGCCCAGACCGTGACGTTCGCGCTGTTGCTCGCGCGATCCGAGGGCGCACACACGCTCGATCTGAACGAGCCTACTCAGAAGCTCGCGGCTGCCCACACGCTTCTATCGCGGGCGCTGCAGGTCCTGACGGACCCGGCAGCGCAGGCTGAGATCGCCTCGTCGCTACGACTTCTGCAACGCGTAATCGACTGTGTTCCAGATGACGCCCTCGCCCGCACCAATCAGTCCGATCCGTGGCTGTATTTTTACGAAGTTTTCCTGGCAGCCTATGACCCGAGGTTGCGGAAAGACGCCGGGGTCTACTTCACGCCGGTCGAAGTGGTCCATGCCCAGGTCCGGCTGATTGACCGTCTGTTAGTCCACCGACTCAACCGCGCAGACGGTTTCAGCGATCCAACCGTGGTGACGCTGGACCCGGCGGTCGGCACGGGGACTTACCTGTTGGCCGTCGTCGATCACGCCATGAAGCGCGTGGCGGACGAACAGGGTGAGGGGGCTGTGCCGGGGCATGCGGCGCAGCTCGGCCAGAACATCTACGGCTTTGAGAACATGGTCGGCCCGTACGCCGTAGCTGAGCTACGCGTCAGTCGCGCGCTGTTGGATCGCGGGGCTTCTCTGCCGAAGGACGGACCGGGCGTGTACCTGACCGACACGCTCGAATCGCCGCATGCCCAGCCGCCGCAGGCTGGCTTGTTCTACGAGCCTCTTGCCGACCAGCATAAGCGGGCGCTCAAGGTCAAGGACAAGACGACAGTGCTCGTGTGCCTGGGCAACCCGCCCTATGACCGCCACGAAGCCGCCGACGCGACGGATGCCCAGAGCCGTGCCCGGACCGGCGGCTGGGTGCGCTGGTCGGATGATGGCAACACGAATGCGGCAGTCTTCAAGGATTTCCTGCAACCTGCGCTGGATGCCGGGCACGGCGGCGACGTGAAGAACCTGTACAACCTCTACGTGTATTTCTGGCGCTGGGCGCTGTGGAAGGTCTTGGAGCACAAGACGGCACAAGGCCCCGGCGTCGTGTCGTTCATTTCCGCCGCATCGTATATGGACGGTGACGCCTTCGTAGGTGTGCGCGAGCATATGCGTCGGCTCTGCGATGATATTTGGATCATCGACGTAGGCGGCGAAGGGCGCGGGACGCGGCAATCGGAGAACGTGTTTGCGATTCAAACACCTGTCGCAATCGCCATCGCGGTGTGCTGCCGCAAGCCGGACCGGCGCAAATCCGCGAATGTCCACTACACGCGCATCGAAGGGACCCGTGCCGAGAAGCTGCAAAAGCTCGACAGTATCAGCGACTTCGCCGATTTGACGTGGAAAACATGCCCGGCCAATTGGCGCGCGCCTTTCCGCCCCGCCGGCAGAGGCGACTACTTCAAGTGGCCCTTGTTGACGGACCTGACGCCGTGGCAGCATTCGGGCGTTCAGCTCAAGCGTACGTGGCCCATCGCACCTGACCTTGACACGCTTAAGAGACGCTGGCGCGCCTTGCTTAACTCGAAAGACCGCGGTGAGGCATTTCGAGAGTCGGGGGATCGGACCATTGCGCAATCGTATCCGCCGATACTCGCGTCGCAACGTCGGCAGAAACGCATCGCGGACCTGGCCACCAACTCGCCGATGCCAGATGCCTGTCGCTATGGCTTCAGGTCTTTCGACCGGCAGTGGACAATCGCCGATGGACGCTTAATGTCCCGACCGCGTCCCCAACTGTGGCGTGCTCACTCCGACCAGCAGGTGTACGTAACGACCTTGCTGAATCACCCCCTAGGTAGAGGACCGGCCGTAACGCCGTGCGCTCATGTTCCCGACCTGCATCACTTCCGGGGATCGTACGGAGCGAAAGAGGCATTCCCGCTGTATCGCGACGCCCTCGCAAAACGGCCAAACGTCTTGCCGGGACTGCTGCCCTGTCTGGCAACGGCGTATGATCGCGCCGTCAGCGCGGAGGACTTCGCAGCGTACGCCTACGCCATTCTGGCGCAGCCAGAGTTTACGGACCGGTTTTCGAAAGAACTCGGAACCCGTGAATTGCGACTGCCGCTGACGAAGGACACCAGACTTTTCAAACAGGTCGCGGAGTTTGGCCGACGGCTGCTCTGGCTTCATACGTACGGGGAACGGTTCACCGCGAAAAACCGGTCCAAAGGGCAGATTCCGCGCGGCGCTGCAAGATGCACAAAGGCGGTGTCGAGCAAACCGGCAGACTACCCGGACAGCTTCGACTACGACCCCACGGCGAAGCGCCTGACGGTCGGAGCAGGTGCATTTGAACCGGTTGATCCTGACGTGTACGAGTTTGACGTCTCGGGGCTGAACGTGGTTCAGTCGTGGCTTGGGTATCGCATGCGGTCTGGGCAGGGCAGGAAATCATCGCCCTTAGACGATATCCGTCCGCAGCGCTGGACCGCGCAATTCACGACAGAACTGCTCCAACTGCTCTGGATTCTCGAAGCGACGATCGCAGGCTATCCGCAGCAAGCCGACCTCCTGGATAGTGTGCTACAAGGGCCGCTGTTCAAGGCCGAGGAACTGTCCGACGTGCCGGATGAAGCACGACGCCCGGCTGCCGCTGAATCCGGCACCCTGTTTGGACACGACACGTAGCCGCATATCCGCTTGACCAACGGTGTGCGCGCCTGCGGGAGGTACGGCAGATTGCCCCGGCGACATCACCGGGGACGGGGTCACGGACCAGGCCGACCCGGGCATCCTGCTCGCTGACTGGGGCTGCGGCACATAACACCCTCGTTGCCAAAGTCCGCCGAACACGCGGTGGAATGGCGGCACAACGCCTCGCTGGGTGGCGCGGGCCACCCGGCGAGGCGGCGTGGGTTTCCGGTTAGGCAGGTACAGCCTTGCGATCACCACTTCCCACAGAGACTAACCAGGCGTGCTCGGATTCACGCTCCGCCGAGACCTGGACATCGGTGAAGTGAGCCAGCACGTCGATGTGCGTCCGGGCATGCGAAGTTGGCTCGAGCGTCCGAAATGAGCCGCCGCCGGCTAGGGCGAATGGTAGCAAGAGCTGATCGGCCAGGTACGCTCCCACCGGAACGTCGGCAGCAAGATAGCGCTTGGCCGCGCGAATGGCCTGGTCGGCGACCGCTTCCGCCCGGACGCCGCGCTGCCCGAAGCCGGTGAACACTTCGGTCACGTGCTCACTCTCGATCTCGATGGTCACGATATTCCCAGGGCCGGGCGCTTCGGGTATTCCTTCGAGTTGCAGGCAGGCGGCATCCCAGCCCATCTTCCTCTGAATGACCGCGAGCTCGCGTTCGGCGATGTGCCGTGGCAGGCGCGCGACGACGGCCTTGGCGCACTTGCGCCGTGTTTCTCCGCGTTCGAGCAGGTTGATTCGCGTGAGCTTTACCGCCGGCTCGATCGTTACCGTGAATCGGCCGCCACCTGCGGGGTGGAAGCCCGGACGTTCGAGAGTGGCGGCGACCTTGGGCCCCATCCGGTTGATGATCGGCAGGAAGGTCTCTTGCAGGAAGTCGAACGGCGGGGCGAACGGATTGTGCGTGCCGCCCTCGAGCAGCAGCTTGGACGGGCCCGAAGCGATCATGAGAGCCGGCAGGACGGTTTGGAGCACGAGTGTGGTGCTGCCGGCTGTGCCGACCGCGAAATGGTATTCGCCCGGGACGACCTCGCCCGGAGCGAAGCTGAGCTCGCCCGAGCCGATCGCGGCCCCCGTGACCTGGGCGTGCGCGATCTCCGCCGCCGCGCTGACGGCTGTGAGGTGTTGCCGCCTCAGTCCCGGTTTCTTACGGCCGGCCCGGATGCGCGTGATGCGGAAGGGCGTCCCGGTCACCAGCGACAGCGCGAGGGAAGTCCGGAGGATTTGCCCGCCGCCCTCGCCTTGTGATCCGTCAATCGTCAGCACAACGTCACACCGATTCGCGCGGCGTGAGTTTCGTCGCCGGCCTACCTCCCGCGGCGAGGCCGTGGGCTTCGCGACGGGAACCAGCTAGGGCTTGTCCGGCTCGTCGCTCTCCTCGCCCAGGATGTACTTCTCGAACCACGCCAGGTCCCACTCCATCTTGGCCTTGCGCTGTGAGCGGATCGTCAGGCCGTGGCCGGCGCCGGGGTAGACCACCAGTTCGGTCGGCACGGCCAGGTAGTCCTTCAAGCCGCGATACAGCGTGTAGCAGTGCTCGGGCGGCACACGCGGGTCTTTGGCGCCGACGTGGATCAGTGTCGGCGTCGTTACGTTGCCCAGCCTGTAGATGGCCGACCCCTTGACGTACGCTTCCGTCGCGTCCCACGGCAAACCCTGCATGTAATTGACCACGTGGCCCGGCGTGTCCTCCAGGCCCCATTGCATGAGCTGATCGACCGTGCCGGCTCCCGTGCTGGCGGCTTTGAAGCGCGTGGTCGTCGTGATCACGCAGTTCGTCAGCAGCCCGCCGTTGCTCCAGCCCATCACGCCCAGCCGGTCGGGATCGGCAATGCCGCGCTCGACCATGGCATCAACGCCCGTGAGGATGTCCTTGACATCCCAGTTGTTCTCGTGGCCGATCAGGTCGGTCAGGAACTTGTCGCCAAAGCCGGTCGAGCCGCGGTAATTCGGGCTGAGCAGGGCGTAGCCCTTGGCCGCCATCAGCGTGCGACCGTAGATCCAAAAGCGCAGCCGGTAGTACGTGCACGCGGTCGGCCCGCCGTGGATCTCCACGATCAGCGGCAGTGGTCCGTCGCCTTCCTTGTAGTCCGGCGGCAGTTCGAGGATCCCCTGCACCTCGTCGCCGTTCTCTCCCTGCCACTTCACGATCGAGATCTGCGGCAGCTTCCAGGTGGCCATGTGGGGGTTGATATCTGTGACCTGGGCGTACTCGATGTTGCCGCCGGCGCTGTCGATGAGGAACAGGTCGCGACCGTGCGTAGTATCGCTCTTGACGACCGCCGCCTGCCGCCCGGAGCGGGAGAAGTCAAACGCATGTACGACCACGTCACCCGGCGTGAGAATGCGTACGTCGCCCTGCCTCCCGTCACGCACATTGGTCACGCAGTAGACCCGCAGCCGGGCCAGGTGCTCGGCCTGCATGCACAGGTCTGACGAGTTCGGCCGCCAATAGAGATTGCCGGCCACCTCAACGTCCTTGGGCCGCTGCACCTCACGCACGGTCGGCGTCAGTTGGCCCTCGACCCATTCGCCCACGTACACCCGCGTCGGGTAGCCGTCCCAGGCAACCGTGAAGGCCAATGACCGCCCGTCCCACGACCAAGTCGGGTGTTCAATCCAGCCATGCGGCGACGGGACATTCGCACGCCACAGCTTGTCCTCGAGCGTGATGATGCCGTCGGTCACGGTGTCAAACACGTCCATGCGCGACCAGCCTTCGTGTGTGATCAGCCGATCGTCGGCCGCGGTGATCATCGCGATGCGACGTTTGTCGCGCGACACGGCGAAGTAGCGGATGAAACGATCCTCCGCGACCAGCTTCTTCTCCCGCCATGTGGTCAGGTCCAGCGTCCACAGCTCGCTGCTATGGCGCGTGCCATGGCCGTATTCCAGCTCACTGTACTTGCCGCGCAGGTCTTTCCATTCGTCCTCGTCCTGCTCGACGGACTTCGTATAGTACAATGTGCGTCCGTCTTCCGAGAGCCGGTACCCGGAGATGCCGTCCTTGACGCGCGTCACCGGGAACGGCTCGCCGCCGTCCACCGAGACCCGGTAAACCTGGTGGCTGCCGTCGTAGGGCGGTCGCTCTTCGCCCGCCCGCTCGCGGCTGGTGGCGAAGTAGATGTACCGGCTGTTCGCGCCCCACTGCGGCCCGCTGTCGTTGGCCGGATCGAATGTGAGTCGCCGAATCTCCTTGGTTTTCGTCTCAACCACCCACAGGTCCGTGCTGCGCGGCTGGTCGTCGTCGCGCCAGCCCAGCACCACGAACGCGACATACCCTCCATCCGGCGAGACGGCACAGTCGGTGATGACCTCCAGCGAGAAGTAGTCTTCCGGCTCGATGTCGTGCGTGCGCTCGGGCTGACCGGCCCAAGCGGCCGGCGACGTGATCGCCAGAACGGCGACAATGAGAGTGATTCGCTTTAGAAAACGATGCACGGTGTTACCTCCTTCGAGCAGTGGGGCTTCCTGAGGTGCCATTGTCGGCCCGGTTGCACGACAGGGCAAGCGCGGCGGGTTGAACTCGGAGCGTCAACAACGGCATCTGCGGCTGTCATTCTTAAGGAGCGAAGCGACCGAAGAATCTCGCCCCGTGCCGCGGGGACTTCCGCGGGTTCAACCCGAGACCCTTCACTGCGCTCAGAGGATGTGAATAAATCGAACCGGCTACTCACGGACGGGCATATTCGGGTATCGAACCCCTGCCCAGCGACACCGAGATTATGTCTTTGGTGACATGCCCATTCGATTTTTTCCCAAGCTCTCAGGGTGACGGCGAATGATCCGGGCGAGACCATTCAACCACTCACCCCTCGCTTCGCGTTGACGAACTCCGCGATTCGCCTCGCTGTCCACGTGTTCAGCACATCGCCCTTGCGCAATCCGCCCCGACGGGCGGTGATAACGCCGTAGAACATCAGGTCAAGCTGATCGGTGTCGTGGGCGTCGGTGCTGATGCAGATGGTCGCGCCGTGCTCGCGGGCCAGCCGGGCGTGCTGGTCTTTGAGATCCAGACGATACGGGTGGGCGTTGATCTCGAGGGCCGTGCCGGTCTTGGCTGCTTCCTTGCAGACCGTCTCCATGTCGAGCGCCATCGCCTCGCGCTCGTTGATCAGCCGACCGGTCGGATGCCCGATGACGTTGACGTACGGGTTGCGGATGGCCGCCAGCGTGCGCCGCGTGTTCGATTCGATGTTGCGCCCCATCCCGCTGTGGATCGAGGCGGTCACGAAGTCGAGCTGCGCCAACAATTCATCCGGGAAGTCGAGCGAGCCGTCGCCGAGAATGTCCACCTCCGTGCCCGCCCAGACCGTAATGCCCTTGATCCTCCTGGCGATGCGGCGGAGTTCTTCAATCTGCTTCTTCAGCCGGGCCGGCTTCAGCCCGTTGGCGATGACGCTGCTCTGCGAGTGGTCGGTGATGCAAACGTACTTGTACCCGCGCTGCTTGGCGACGGCGACCAGCTCGTCGATGGTGCAATTCCCGTCGCTGGCGAGCGTGTGCATGTGCAGGTCGCCGCGGATGTCCTCCAGCGTCAGCAGGTCCTTCGGGGTTTCCTTCAGGTCAAACTCGCCGCGGTCTTCGCGCAGTTCCGGTGGGAAACACGGCAGCCCCAACGCTGCATAGATATCTTCCTCTTCGCGCGAGGCGATCAGCTTGTCGCTCTCGGTGAGCCCGTATTCGTTCAGGCTCCAGCCACGTCTGACCGCCAACTCGCGCAGCCGCACGTTGTGCTCCTTGCTGCCGGTGAAGTACTGCCAGGCGGCCCCGAAGGATTCGCGCGGCACGACGCGCAGGTCTACCTGGATGGTCTGCCCCGCCGCGTGCTCGACCAGCGCCGAGCCCTTGGTTTTGCCGGCGGCCATGATCTGCCTGACGCCGGGCAGCTCGGTAAACTGCTTGACGACGCGCGCCCCGTCTTTGGCGACGCAGAGCAGGTCGAGGTCGCCGATTGTCTCACGCCCCCGCCGCAGCGAGCCGGCGTGCTCCGCCCGCGTGACGCCCTTCATTTCCAGCACGGCTTGCCGCAACATCTGGGCGATTGGCCAAGCATCGCCCAGCCGCGTTCGGCCGGCACTGCGCTCGAGAAACTCGATCCCCTGGCGCATTTGCTCGATGCTCCTGACTCCGAGGCCTTTGAGTCCTTCGAGTTTGCCGGCCGCGATGGCCGCCTTCAGTTCCGCCAGCGAAGCGACGCCGCGTTCTTTCCACAATAGCGCCACCTTCTTCGGCCCCATGCCGGGGATGTTGAGCAGTCGCAGCAGCGAATCCGGGACCTCTCGCGCTAGCTGCTCGCGCAGCCGCAGCTTGCCGGTCTCGAGCAGCTCCTGAATCTTTTGGGCAGAGGCCTTCCCGACACCGGTCAGCGAAGTGAGCTCGCCGCGGGTGGCGACGTCGGCGATGTCGGTCGGCAGGTCGGCGATCGTACGGGCCACCCGCCGGTACGAGTTGATGCGAAACGCGTCCGCGCCTTGGATCTCCAGGATGTCGCCGATTTCACTGAATACCCGGGCGACCTCAGCGTTGGTCATCGCCAGACTCCCGCCACGCTTCGCTATGGGTGTCGGTTATATGCCGCAGTCCCCGGCCGAACAAGCCACCGCACCGGACGCCTGGATGACCTGTCGCCTCGCAGCGGAGCTGCTATAATCGTCGCTCGCGGGCCGATCTCCGGATGTGCTTACGCTGCTTCTGAATGCGAGGAGACTGTCATGGCCGAGCCGAAGCACGGGACGGGGCCGATCGTCATCGACGAGACCCCCGGCCAGAAAGCCTACTGCCAGTGCGGCTGGTCACAGAACCTGCCATATTGCGACGGTTCGCACAGCCGCCTGGACACCGGTTGCAGTCCGATCGTCTGCACGGTGAAGGAAGCCGGCAAGAAAGCCGTGTGTCAGTGCCACCAGAGCGGGAACCTGCCCTGGTGCGACGGGACACACGCCAAGCTAGGCCCATAGCCGCCGCGCCCGCAGCACCCGTGCCCGAGCCGGTCTCCAGTTGCGACATTCAGATCCGCGTGCGGTACTCCGAAACCGACGCGATGGGCTACCTGCACCATGCGCGTTACTTCATTTATTTCGAAGAAGGGCGTACCGAGCTTCTGCGCCGCAACGGGCTGCGCTATCGCGACATGGAGCAGCGCGGGCTGTTTTACGTGGTCGCTCGGCTGGAATGCCGCTTCAGGGCGCCCGCCCGCTATGACGACCTGCTCACGCTGACCACGGCGACCGAGAAGCTCACGCGCGTGCGCGTCGATCATCACTACAAGCTGGCACGCGATGGACAATTGCTGGCCGAAGCGAACTCGACGCTGGTGCTCGTGGGCCGCGACGGCCGGCCCACTTCCCTGCCGGATGACTACTTTGATACTCTCAGCGGCGCTACACCGCAGTCGCGATAACCAGGACTGGTCACTTTTGAGGAGCGTTGTTTGATGGCTCTACCACGTATCGAACTCGACATCGCCCAAGGCGAGCAGCCCTGGGGCAAAATCGTCATCGAGCTGGACGAAGACAAGGCGCCGGCCACCGTGCGGAACTTCGTGCAATACGTGGACGATGGCTTCTTCGACCAAACGATCTTCCACCGCACCATCCCCACGTTCATGATCCAGGGCGGCGGATATGCCACGCCCAACGAGGCCAAGAGGAAGGGCTTGCGCGACCCGATCGAGAACGAGGCTGCCCAGGGGCTCAAGAACGCGCGCGGCACCATCGCGATGGCCCGCACGAGCGCGCCGCACTCGGCCACGTCGCAGTTCTTCATCAACGTAGCCGACAACGCGATCCTCGATCACCCGGCCCACGACGGCTGGGGTTACTGCGCGTTCGGGAAGGTGGTTGAGGGAATGGAGGTCGTCGATCGCATCAAGGACGTGCCCACGCAGCCGAACCCGGAAATGGGCGGCGAAAACTCACAGCCGCTCGATCCGCCGCTGATCAAAACCGCCCGACGGGTGGAAGCGTAGCGTCGGGTCTCCGTGCCCGACGAGTGTATCGGGCGAGCCCCGTATCGCCCGTCCCCCGTAGCGTCGGACCTCCGTGTCCGACGACCTCTGCTCGATTCTTCCTTCGTCAGGACAGGTCTGCCGGTCCGTCGCGTCAATCTGCCGCTGCGGGTGCCACTTGTGGCGTGCCCACCAGTGCTCACTGCTCCCTGAAGCCTGCCGCTGCAACGCCACCTGCTCCTGCGGCGTCTTCGCCGCCGAGAGCTGCTCTTGTAGGTCGAACGTTTGCTGGCCGATCGCGATTTGTCCGGGAAGCCTCTTACGCCGACCCGCGCGGTTCGCGGGATCGATATCGCCCCAAAGGGGCGTTGGCGTGCAGCCGCGAGGGAACGGGGATTGAGAAGTCGCCAGTCGTCGTCGCCCCAAAGTGGCGCCGGGCTGTAGCCGCGGGTGCAGTTCGCCGCAGGCTTCGGTCCGCATGATCGATGTTGCCCCGGAAGGGCATCAGCGCGCAACCGCGAGGGATCGGGGATTGGGAAGTCGCCAGTCGTCGTCGCCCCAAAGGGGCGCCGGGCTGTAGCCACGGGTGCAGTTCGCCGCAGGCGAACGGGACCCGTGGACAACGGGCGGAGTCATCATTCCGCCCCGGACGGGGCGGAGGACGTCCCAGTCGCGCCGTCGGATCAATCGAAAAGATAGCGTCCATCGAACTCGACGCCGTACGCCCGCAGCAACGCCAGGAGTTCCTCCTTGAAATCGCGCTTCTTGTGGTGATCCAGTTGACTCTCGATGTACCGTTTCACGTCCGGTTCCGCGGATTTGCTGACGGCGAATACGGCGTAGCCCTCTTGCCACGCGAAGGCGGCGGCGCCCGTGAACGTCTTGTGCACCCAGAGCGACGACCTGGCTTTGACGGTCCGCATCAGGTCGGCGATCGTCCCGTCCGTACGCCAGCGTAACAACAGATGAACGTGATCCGCCGTGCCGCCGATCGCGTAGAGCGTGCCCCTTTCGGCCCGAACAATGCCGCCGATGTAATCGCAAAGTCGAGACTGGATCTGGGGTTTGATGAATGCGGCGCGACGCTTGGTCGAGAAGACGGCGTGCAACAGGATTTGCGAGTATGTGCCCGGCATGGCCGTTTCCTTCGCCCCTGCGGGGCGAGATGGAAGATTGGGAGGCTCACTTTCCACGGGTTGCGCTCGTCCGCCTGCGGCGATCTTCGCTCCACCCGTGGCAACAACCCACGACCCCTTCGGGGTCAGCGCTCCGTCGCCTCCTCGACGATCCGGATCTCGTCGTCCGTCAGCCCGTACAACTCATACACGAGCTGGTCGGGCTGCCGATCCGTCGTGTCAATCTGCCGCTGCACGACCGGCGTGGGGAGCGCTCTGTGGTCGAAGCGCTCAACCAGCTCGCGGACCTGCGGTGCTATGCTGCTCACCGGGCCCTCCCCACGAATGGCGGGCTGAGCCCGCCCCGCCCATTCTACTGTTGCATAAAATACCAGAAAATCGTGGGCGGCGTCCGCCCTACACCTGAAACACGCCGGTCCTCAGCGGCGGGAGCTCGCCGATGTGGGAGACGGCTTCCAGGGCCAGGGCCAGGGCCTTGCGCGTGTCGGCCGGGGCGATGATGGCGTCCACCCAGCCGCGGGCGGCGCCGTAGCGGATGTCCGTGCGCTGCTCGTAGGTCTCGCTGATGCGCCGGTGCAGATCCTTCATCTCCGCCTCGTCCGGCTCATGCCCCTTCTTCTTCAGGTTGGCGACCTCCAATTGCAGCAGCGTGGTGGCGGCCTGGTAGCCGCCCATGACCGCGTACCTGGCGGTCGGCCAGGCGAAGATGAACCGCGGGTCGTAGGCTTTGCCGCACAGGGCGTAGTTGCCCGCCCCGAAGCTGCCGCCGGTAATCACGGTCAGCTTGGGGACGACCGTATTGCTCACGGCGTTGACCATCTTCGCGCCGCTGCGAATGATGCCCTCCTCCTCCGAATCGCGGCCGACCATGAAGCCGTTGACATCCTGGATGAAGATGATGGGCGTCTTGAACTGGCTGCAATCGAGGATGAAGCGGGCGGCCTTGTCGGCGCTGTCGGTGTAGATCACGGAGGGGAACTGGATCGGGCCGCGGGCCGGCCTGACCTGCTTTTTCTGATTGGCGACGACGCCGACCGCCCAGCCGTCCAGCCGGCCCCACCCGCAGACCAGCGACTGACCGTATTCGGCCTTGTACTCGTCGAACGTGTCGGCATCCAGCAGGTGCGCGAGCAGATCGCGGATGTCGTACTCGCCGCGCTTTCCGTGCGCCACCGGGTCATAGATGTTCTCCGCCGGCTGCTTCGGCTCGACCGGGGTGCCGCGATCAAACGGGCAAGCTGGCGGGACGCCGAGCGTACCGATCAGCCGGCGCAGCCGCTCGATGCACAGCTCTTCGTTGACCTCGCGATAGTCGATGGTGCCGCTGATCGAGGCGTGCATTTTGGCCCCGCCGAGGTCCTCGTGGCTGACTTTCTGGCCGATGGCAGCTTTGACCAGGGCGGGCCCGGCGAGATATAGCCCCGAGCCTTCGGTCATCAGCAGCTTGTCGCACATGACCGGCAGGTAGCCGCCGCCGGCCACGCAGTTGCCCATGATCGCGGAGAACTGCGGGATGCCCATGGCGCTGATGACGGCGTTGTGGCGGAAGATGCGGCCGAAGTCGTCCTCATCGGGGAAGATCTCGTCCTGCATGGGCAGAAAGACGCCCGCCGAATCGACCAGGTAGATGATCGGCAGCTTGTTGTCCATGCACCAGCGCTGGGCGCGGATGACCTTCTTGCAGGTGGCGGGGAAGAACGCCCCGGCTTTGACGGTGGCGTCATTGGCGACCACGATGCAGAGGCGGCCGCAGATGCGCGCCAGCCCGACGACGACGCCGGCCGCGGGCACACCCCCAGCATCCTCATACATGCCCTCGGCCGCCCACAGGCCCAGCTCGAAGAACGGCTCGGGGTGGTCGCGGTCGCAGAGCAGCTCGATCCGCTCACGGGCGGTCAGCCGGCCGTGCTTGTGCTGGCGGTCAATCCCGCGCTTGCCGCCGCCCTGACGGATCACCGCCTCGCGCTCGCGGATCTCAGACAAGAGCCGGTCGAGCTTGGCCTGGGCCGGAGTCTGGGGCTTGGTTTCAGATGCCATCAACTACGATTATGCCGCCCCGGCCGCGATCGGGCAATGCCGGGACGCCCACGGGCCCGGCACCGGTTTCAGAGCAACCGTGCCGGCTTTCGACCGATGCGTTTTTATCGGCCGACGATCGCCGGGTATGCGGTCGGTGCACGTGCCCGCCGGGGCTGGCAATTCAACGGCGGCGAGGTGACAATCCACATGGAGGGGGTACGGATCGTGCTCACACACGTCCGCGACATTGTTCTCGGCCGGCCGGCCGCCACCGGCGTGACACCCATCGTCATACAGCTTCTGCTGATCCTACTGTGGCACGTGGCCCTATTGATCGCAATACTCGAGCCGGCGACGGACGAGTGGCTGTCCACTGTTTCAGCACGCGCGTCTGGCTTCTTGTCTGCCGCCGGTTTGTCGCCGTCGTTCACCACCAGTGTCACGTACGCTGAAACATCCTTTGGCCCGGAAGACAAGGTCGGCCTTCTGAGGTTCGTGGTGCCGGTGTTGTTCGCATATCTCGCCCTCGAGGGCCTGCTGGCCGGCGTGCTGTTCTTCGTACTCACGCCACCGGGTCGCACGGGCCTGGGCGGATTCGTTCGATCGTGGTGGCGGGCGTGGGCGTGGGCAACGCTGCTCATCCCCGGCGCGGCGGTCGCACTCAGCGTTTTTGAGCCGCTCGATCCTCCGGACTGGGTCTTCAATCTCGCTGCGAACGTCTGCCTGTGGGGATATGTCCTGTTCGCTCCAGCCTTTCTTGGCAGACGCGAGGTTCGCCCGCGCCACCGTTTGGCGAGTTGGCGGCCGGTTTGTCCCGAGTGTGGCTATAACCTGCGGCGGCTGCGTGCTGACCGTTGTCCGGAGTGTGGCGTCGCCTTTCCCACCAGGAGCCGCGTCTTCCGCCGCTGGGCTATCCGGCGCCTGATCTGGGACCGCACCGCGCGGGGCAGCCTCGTGTTCGCCTACGTTCGCACGTTGCTGGCGGTCACGTTCTGCCCCTGTCGAGCGGCGCGGCGGCTGGCCATGCCCGATCGCTACGGACGGGCCGGCCGCTGGGCCGTTGGGCACGTCGCGCTGTTGGCTTGCGTGGGGCTCGCTCTGGGACAACACGGCTATTTCCTTGACTGGACGCTACGTAACCTCGGCCCCGATGCGGCCGCTTGGCGTTCCATGGCCTTCAGTTGGGGCACTCCGTCAGCCGGGCGCTTGGCCATCTGGGCGGGTCAGACCTATGCGGCGTGGATGTTCGCTCTCGTCGTGCTGCCGCTCTTGGGCGCGCTGCTGGGCATGGCCATGGCGTGGCACCACCCGGCCGCGCGGCGCGGCATCGTGAAGTGGAGCCTCTATGCGACGGCGATCCAGATTCCGGTTGGCACCGTATGGTTCGCGTTGCTGCTAATCGCATTACGAACACGATACCCCAGTCTGCCCACTGGATTCGCCGCACGAATAGTGGAACCGTCACTGCCGAACTTGTTCGCGGTGCTCGCCGTCGCCTACGGCCTGTGGTGGGCCATGGGCGTGTCGAGCAATCCGTATGTCCGACACCGGGGGTTCAAGTGGTTCATCGGGCACGCCATCGTTTTCGGTCTCGCCTGGACCGCCCTGACGCGCGTCCTGTTCCCGCCGGGCCCGCTGAGGGGGCTGCTATGAGCAATATCTTCAACCGACGCTGGAGAACGTCGCCCACTGTGGCCATTCGGGCTTATGTAGTCGGCCTGGCTGCCGTGCTGCTGGCAAGTGTCGCCTGGCACGCGCTTCGCCCGTATGTGACCCGTGGCCTGGCGCGCAGCAGCATCGGTTGTGACGCGCGCGCCAAGCTTATCGCAGGCGCCATCGACGAGCTCTACCCTCGGCTGCGCGTCCGTGCATTGGGCGGCGAACCGATGCTGTGCTCCTTCCGCCAGGGGGACCAGGGCGGTGTAAGCTGGTTGATGGATTGGGAACAGTTGCCCCCCGATCAGGCCGCGGCCGCGCGCGGACTGACCATCGTTGCCGACCTCGATCTCAACTACTGCGGCACGCTGCGATCCCAAGCGATGATCGGAGACCCTCAGGCGCTGCCCGGCGATTGGGACCAGGGCGGTGCCGTCGAGGTGACCGTTTTCGCCACTACGGCTGGCGAGCGTAGCTACGTTTTCGCCATGGCGCCTAGCTACTTCTGCGAGTATTGGGCGGTCGTGCGCCTTGGAGGGGAAGCTAACGAACTCGTCGGCCTCGTGGCACTCGTGCGCTCCGTGTCCGCAGGTTCCGTTGTGGAGGCCCCCACTTGGCGTGATGAAGACGAAGACGGTACGCTCGAATTCGTATTCGTACCCGTGTTGCTTACTTCGGCGGTCCAGACGAGCTCCCGCGGCGAGGCCGTCGCCGTGTTCGAATGGACCGAGCCGGGCGGCGTGCTGCGGCCGCGGGTTGTCCCGGACGATGGCAATATGCTCGTGTGGACGCCGGCCGACGGGCGCCCACATCGGTTCCCGGCCGACAAGCTGGTGGACGAGGTCTGCCAGGAGCTTCTGCCCGTACCGGAGGGCTTCGGCGCGACGCCGGCCTCTCAGCCGGCCAGCGCGCCCACCTCATCACCCGCGCCGTAGTGTCCGCGGCGCGCAGTAGACCCGCGCCGCGCGTACGCAGGCGGATGCGCTCTGCGGGGCAGCTCTGGTCGCTTAAGGTGTGCGCGCGGGTCGGTCGTTGCGGGTTGGTCGCGAGCGGCGGTCGAGCCGTTTGAGCTGCTCCTCGAACTCGCGCGTTTGCTCGGGATCGAGCAGCTCGACGATCTGCTTCTTAACCTTTGCGGCCAGCACCGCCTGCCCCTCGGCGTCGCGTCGTCTGATCTCGCGCCGGGCCCGCATGGCATCGCGCTCGATCACTCTGAACTCGTCGCGTTGCTCGCTGCTGAGCCGGACGCGCCGGGCCGCGCGGATGATGTTGCGAACATCGGCTTGGCCGCGCGCTTCTCCCTCCCGGCCAATGCCGAACTCCTGCCGGAAGTTCTTGAGGACGGCTTTCTGCTCGTCGCGCAGGATCTTCTCCACTTGCTCGAAGAACGTCGAAAGCATCTGCTCGGGTCCGGGCCGCATCTCCTCACGAAGCTGTTCCCTCAGCTCTCGGGCGCGCTCCTGATCGCCGGCGTCCTCCGCCGCCGCTACCTCCTCCCAGCGGGCCCGCATCTCTTGCCAGCGCTCGCGCTGCTGCTCGCGGCTGGATGCCATCAGCTCGTCCCACTGCTGGCGTTGGGCATCGTCCAGGTTGAGCTCTCGGGGTAGATCGGTCATGAGGCGACGGTACATTTCACCCTGCCGACGCTGCCCTTCCATGCGGTCCTGCATCTCGTACAGTCGGTCGAGCTGATCCTCGCGCAGCAGCGGCGCGACCTCGTCGAGCAGTCCGGTGAACATGCCGCCCCATTCCCCGCCGTGCGGCATATCGGCCCGCAACGCCGCGACCCGTTCTTGGTCGCCGTCGCGCATGGCCTGACGCATCTCCCCCCATCGACGGCCCATGTCCTGCATGCGTTGGCGATAGGGTTCGGCGACCTGGTCGAACTGGGCGCGCTGCGCCTCGTCCAGCTCAAGCTGGTTCACGAAGCGGTCCAGCATCCGTTCAAACCACTCGGAGCGATCGCCGGCCGGGCGTACCGCTACCGCTTGTCCATCCCGCGCGATGATCGTTTCTTGCTGCGCCGATGCGGCTGAGGCCGCCAGGCCCAGGATCAAGCTTGCCAACATTACACGTTTCATGATGTGACTCCCGCTCTGCTCAGGTTTACGGACAACAGTTGTTTTCGCGGCGCACACTTGATTTTGGCCGAGCGTCCCATACGGCCGGAACCATTATATCACGTCGCGAACCAGGAATAGCGTTTTTCCCGGACCGGAGCGGCCTTTCAACGCCGGCTGCGATCCTGTGGCGAACCAGCCGACGGCCATCGCGTATAATAAGCGCCGTGGGGCCGTTCGCCCCCGTGTCAGGAGGGTGCTATGGAACTCATGATCCGCCAGCACGATGTCAGCGTGGATGAAGCGCTGCGTGAGCATATCGAGCGGCGCATCAACGCCGCCCTGGACCGCTTCGAACCGCGGATTTCGCGGGTCAGCGTGCGGCTGCGCGACCTGAACGGCCCACGTGGCGGCCTGGATAAGGAATGCCGCATCGCGATCAAGCTGATCCCCTCGGGTGAGCTCTTCATCGAGCAGCGCGACGATAGCTTGCACGCAGCGGTCGCGACGGCGGCAGATCGGGCGGCCGAGGTGGTCCGCCGGGCCGTCAGCCGCCGAAAACGCGGCATCGGCGCGGGGTGATGCGCACGCCGCGCGCGCACCCGCGCTACGCCGGGCGCGCCGCCGGTTACGCAGGTCGTTTGTGGCCTGCGGCTGTCGCGAACGTGAGCAATTCCACAACACTCAAGCCAACAATGAGGATGGCCAATCCCCACAGCAACGCGTAGCCGTGGGTCGGCAGGTGGAGCCTTCCCAACACGAGCCACCCGGCCAGGACCAGGCCGCCGCAAAGATTAATGGCCACCGCCCCGCCCAGTCCCAGGCCAACAACCCTCCCAGGCCGTCGCGGGTATTCGATTACCAGCGCAATACCGATCCCCAGCAGCACAGCTCCGAGGATGCTGGGATAGAAGGCCTGATCGGCGGTGGGTATCCCCAGTGCGATCACCAGCGATCGCGGAAACAAGACCAGCACGCCACCGAGCAGAAGGTTGATGACGCCGTCAATGATGAGCAATCTCGAGTTGTGCATTGCATGGATCCTCCGACAGGCCGGTTTGCCGCGGGGAGTCAGAGCGTATGCGGGTGCAACAGACGGCCTTCCATCCCGCCGGCGATCGGCAGGATCGACCCGCTGATATGACCTGACAGACGCTCGGACGCCAGGAACACAATCGCGGCGGCGACGTCATGCGGCTCGGCAACCTTCTGCAACGCCATCGTCGCCTGCACGCGACGCATCAGGGCCGGGTCGGACAGCCCGTACGCCGCCATCGGCGTCCGCGTCCATCCGGGGCAGACGCAGTTGACGCGCCCGCGCGGCGCGAGCCGGACGATCTCGTTCTTCAGACTCAGCGTCAGTCCATACACCATCGCGGCCTTGGCGGCGGCGTAGTCCGCGTGCCCCGCTTCGCCGAACAGCGCCGCGGTCGAACCGACCAGCACGATCGCGGCGGATTCGCGCGGCTCGTCCGCCAAATGCCGCAGGAACGCCCGGCAAGTGAAGAACGCGCTGTTCAAGTCGGCGTCGAGCGTCTCGCGCCACTGCTCGGTCGTCATCTCGTGCAGCGGTACGGACTCGCTCTTGAATATCCCGGCGTTGACCACCACGACGTCGATGCGCGGAAACGCGCGTAACGCTTCCGCAAACATCCGCTCAACCTGCCGCTCGTCGCGCAGATCGGCCTGCACGAGCGCGTTCGGCACGTCGATCCGCTGCTGCAACTGGCGAACAGGCTCTGCCTGCGTGTGGTAGTGCAGCACCAGTTTCGCTTGCTCCGCAGCAAACGCGTCGGCCGTTGCCAGCCCGATCCCGCCCGAAGCCCCGGTGACCAGGATGCACGAGTCGTTCATGCCCGCGTTCATGCGTTGTCCCTCGGGCTCGATGGATCACCGCGCCGGTCGGTGCACATCGTAAACTCCCAGGCGCAGATGCAGCCCGGATCGTCGGGACGATCGGGCGGACATTGCAAACAGCGGGCCCGAATGCGCGCGTCGATCGTCTGGGCGAACATGGCGTGTTCGATCAAGCCGACCGGCTTGCAGGGGAAGTCGGGCAGACCTTTGCGACGCCGAGCGGTCTGAACGCGGCACTCGACCATCTTGTAGATCAGTGTCTCGTCGTCGGGCCGCTCGATCGCCTGGGGGTTGACGGTCGCGTACAGGCGGTATGGCAGGGCCCTCTCGAGCGAGTCCAGACCACCGCCGGATGGAATGTCGAAAGCGGCCATGATGCGCTCGGCTTCCACCGGCGAGAAACGCTCCCAGGCCCTGGCGTCGAGTTCCATAGCCGCTTCGAGCCCGAGGCGCTCTTCAGCCGCGAGGAACCAGCACCCGTCGTGAGCCAGCCAGTTCTTCGCGTGCACTCTCAGAAGCGTCAGCAGCTCCTTGCGGGATAAGCTGTCCAAGTGCGGCATTAGCTACCCTTGCTACGTCACTCCCCGCGAGCGTTGGCCGACGGCTAGGGAATGCCCTCAACCATCAACACCGTGCCCTGCGACGCCCAGCGACAGTATGCGATGCCGCGCCCTTGGCGACAAGGTTAGGAAGTTCAACGGGAGCCGCCCGCAGCCCGGCATTCGTCGCGCCGGCGCACGGTGTCAGCCGATTGCCCACGCCCCGCGCCGCCGCTAGCATCCCGCCATGACACGGAATCAGCATCAGTCTGGTGGCTTTGAGCAACTTTCCGCAGAGGGTGGATACGACCGTTGGGCGCGCATCTATGACGACGAGGACAACCCGCTGGTGGCGCTCGAGGAGCCGGAGATGGCCCGCTTGCTCGGCGATGTGGCCGGGCTGGATGTCGTAGACGTCGGCTGCGGAACCGGGCGGCACGCCCTGCGGCTGGCGGCCGCGGGAGCCCGCGTCACGGCCGTCGATCTCTCCGAGGAAATGCTGAAGAAGGCCCGCGCCAAGCGCGGCGCGACAAACGTCAGGTTCATCCGGCACGACGTGCACGAACGACTGCCGTTCGACGATGCGTCATTCGATCGTGTGGTGTGCGGTCTCGTGTTGGAGCACATCGCGGACACCGGGCGCTTTCTGACCGAGCTGCAGCGTGTGTGTCGGCCCGACGGGTTCCTGGTTCTGTCGGCGATGCATCCGGCCATGAGGTTGCGCGGGATCACGGCGCGGTTCACCGATCCGCAATCGGGCCGCGAGACTCGCCCCCGGAGCTACCCGCATCAGATTTCAGACTTCGTCATGGCCGCCGTCCACGCGGGGCTGAAGATCGACGATATCTCCGAACAGGTGGTGCCTGAGGCCCTGGCAGCACGAATGGAGCGGGCGCGCAAATACGTCGGCTGGCCAATGCTACTAATGCTGCGCCTACGGCCGGGGTGAGAAATGGCTCGCCCAGCGCGCGAGAAGCTGATAGATTCAGGCTATATGCAGCGCGAGCAAGTCGCCCGTGGGGTGCCACGGTTGTGTTTGCCTTGAGCACGGCCGAAGGGTGGGTGGTGCGGGGCAACGGGTGAATGAAGATGCGGAAGGCGACGGCAATTGACAATTGCTGGCGCAACTACTGCATGCTCGGAGCGCGCAGCGCGGGTTACGACGCTCCATGTTCATCGCTACCCGGGGCCAAGAAGATCTCCGCCAGGGTCGCGAGGAACTCCTCGACGTTCATCGCCGCGATGAAGTGCGGGTGTTCCCTCACACGGAGTGCACCGGTCGCGACCTCCTCGGAAAAAGCATCACGCACAACGGAAGCCGCGTCAGCAACGTACGGATTCTCCTCGTGGGCGGCACGTAGCGTTCTCGCCGCCGTAAACTCGGCGTGCGTCAGCATCGCCACGACGCGATACAGGTCGAGCGCGTGATGGCGCGCCTTGTCGCATCCGGGGTCTTTGCGCTCGTGGTCGTGGAACGCCAGGAGCTTCATCATGAGGTAAGGAAATGCCTGCGGAACCAGGACGGCCGTGGAGTAGTCGGCTCCACTCGAAAGAACACCACTGATGGGAATTGCCGTCGGCTCGTCCTCGATGGCGATGGCCTCATCGGTCCGACGAGCGTGCAGCTTAGCCGACGGCCTGGGCTTGACGCGCCAGTCCTGAACAGTGACGCGGGTCGGGTCGAAGTGGACACCGAGCGGTCCGACTAGCAGGTCTATCTTTACCTCCCGGTTGCCGCCCATCAGACGGCGGAACTGCATGTACTTGTGCGAGTCCCTCACAACGAAGCCAAGCCGATGGAGAATCGCTGCCAACTCGCCCATGCTGTTCGAATTGGCCACGATCTCCGCTCGCAGGAAAACGTCAAGGTCGTTTGTTGCTCGGGGGGCAGGCCAGGCATCCGGGGGAATCAGCGTCGGCGTCCGTTCCTGCTGCTGCAAGTGCAACTGTTTAAGAAACAGCCCGTATCCACCGGCGAGGAGGGGACTGATATCCGTATCGCGCAGCTCGAAGAGTATATCCAACAGGCATGTCTTCAGTGGGTCGGGCGGGTTCATTCAGAACCACTCCGTTTCTACTCCCCATTTCAATCGCGCAACCACAGGATAACCTGATTGGCGGCTTCCCGGTCGCGTTTGTCTCCCTGCATGAGTTCGAGATACGTCTGAAGTGGCGAGGCCCACGGAAACCGGTCTTCCGAAGACCGTAGGGGGTCAAAGTATGCGATCTCACTCTGCGTCTCCAGCAACTCAAGATTGGCGAAGCGGTGGGTAACTTCGATATGGTGGCTGAGTTGATTGAAGACGGTCGCGACGTCTGCGCAGTAGAGGGTCACTTTCGACTCGCGGGCCATCGTGGCGTACAGATGCACGGACGCCGTTCCGGTTGCGGCCAGGCGAATACCGTCGTTCTCGCAAATGCGGCTGACGCGTGCCAGGAGTTGGTCAGTAGGCAGCGAGCACCTGACGACGACGGGCGGCAGGGTCAGTTTCGGAGGCTGATAGTTGGCGGCCAGGCGTTCCAGCAGCTTGTCGCCTTGCAATAGGCGAATGCTGCCGCGCTGGCGCGCGATGATCAGGTCGTCCTCCAGGCGCTTGAGGGCCTTCGAGACGGTTGATAGGGCGATTCGGCCTCCGCGGTTGCGAATCGCGTCCCGAATCCCAGTGACGCTTGGATACTCCGGATGCCGTACGAACACGCGCGGAATCAGTGATGCGTCGCCACGGTAGACGTTTTTCAGCGGGGCGGAATCCGGGTACTTGTTAGGCTGTCCGCTCCGCAAGACGAGGATCTCGCCGGGAACGACGATCACGCAATTCCCGCAAGCGTCCAAGCCGCTGACCTGCAGGCGTTCAAGCTTGAGGAGTTGTTTGCGCGACAGATACGGGACCATTACCATGGGATAAGTGTCAGGCGGTTGCGCGTACGCGCGCGCTTGAGCCACACACTGTTCCAGGATCTTCGGGGTTGAACGAGATTTGCACTCGACCACGAATCGGTACTCGCGTTTCCCCCAGCGGGCGGAGATCGTTGCGTCGCCTGCCGCAGCGTCTTTAACCGCCTCGATGGTTAGCGGCGCGAGTTCATTGGGGTCTTCCCGGAACCGCTTGAGTTGTTCCTGTTCTGCGAGCATTTCTGATTTCTCAGCGTTTTCCAGATCACGAAAATACCTCATATCCGGAAAATGTCAAGCGGGATTTCGCCGATTTCAGCATTTTCCGGATCAGGAAAACCGGCCATAGAAGGAAATCAGCATCCCGTTGTCGGTACTCGCCGGGCAGCCGTGGTCGCAACTGCTTTTCACGCAAGATGTTACGAGCCATTCCTTAGCGGGCGGGGCTCCCCTCGCGGCAGCGGGTTTGGCGGCGCGATGGTGACGTCGGCGCCGGTCAGCCGAACCTCCCCGCATTTGACCTGGTCGCGGGCTGGCGACCAACTGATTCAGGGTAAGGCCGGTTCCTCCTGCTCCAGTTCCGGGCATTCTTCTTCGAAGTGTGCCAGCAAGATCCCCAGGTCGGACTGGTCCACGTCGCCGTCGCCGTCGATGTCGCCGTCCTCGGGGTACGCACCGAGGGTCATGCCGTAATTCGTGAGCAGGACCATGAGGTCAGTCCACTCGACGCGGTTGTCGCCGGTCACGTCGCCGGGGCAATCCGGCATGTATTCGAGACGGAAATCGCCCCAGAGAACGTGGATGCCGAACCCGCCGTTGTTACTGTCGGAGATGTCGCGCAGGAGCGCCGTTTCGGGGGTTAGTTGCATCACGCGAACCCCGGCTGCGCAATACTCGAAACTGACCTGGGCGCTGTTCGGTTCGTCCAGCTCCGAGTTGGTGATATCCGTCGGCATGGGATCGGAATCGCCCGGGTTCCAGAAGCTTCGCGGCGAGCTCAGGTAGCCGCCTTCCCACATCTGAATGAGATCAGTCGGAAGCCATTCATAGTTATCGTTTACGTAGAAGTGGAACCCGATCGCGAACCGGCGGAGATGCTGCTGGGCGAGCACCATCCGCGTGGGCGTCGGTGTGGCCAACGGCGGGTCGGTTTCGACGACGCCGTCGAGCGTAATCATGTTGATGAACTCGCCCGCGTTGTTATCCGGAGTATTGTCCTGGATGAATACCTGGTCGTGGGCCCCGTCCCAGGCGACAGGCCAATCGAAGCTTATGCGCGCGCTGTTCGGCGCGTTCGGGACCGAATTGTCGATCGTCTCCGGCGGCGGGTCGGAATCGCCCGGATGCCAGAACGTCAGCGGGTCGGACTCCCAATCCGGGAACAGCAGGTGCGGCTCGCTCGGCGGCACCTCGTGGTAGTTCCAGTACATGCCGAACGCGCCCATCAGGCGGTACATCCGCTCACGTGCGATCTCCGAATTGGTGAACACGTCGTCCGGCAAAGCGAACAGCGCGCAACCGATCAAAACCGCCACGCTCGATAGGGTTCGGATCATCGGTTCTCTCCTTCTGTGGCTACACCGAGGCGGCCAGGCCCCGCCCGTCGGCATGCACTCACCGGCTCCGCGGCTGTCTTCCCCGCCCGCGGCGGGGTTTGCCGTCGCCGAGCTCGATGCTCGTGACGAGCATGAAGTCGATGAATTCGGAGCGGCCGTCCTGGCGGAAGACGTGGACGATGCGCCCTTTCGGGTCCAGTGAAACGAAGTCGGGGTGCGGGACGGGAACCTCGCGCCCGTCCGCCACATGAATCGTAAACGACTCGAACGGCTGTGCGTGCAACACTTCGCGCAGCTTGTCAACTGTCACGGGCATTCCTCCCGTCCAGTACTGACCATTCTAGCGTTTCCCGACGGTCAATGCCACGCTGCCGTCCGGACGCGGCAGTGGGTTTGGCGAACCGATGCTGGCGTCGGCGGACTGCTTATCAGGGAGCGTAGTGCGCTCAGCGATTCCCGGTTGTCACCCCTCTTCGGCCAACCGATCGAGCAGTTCCCTTAGGTCCACGCCCAGGCCTCTTGCAAGGGTCCTCAGTGTTTCGAGCCCCGGGTAATGACCAGCCCGTTCCAGGCGGTTAATTGTCTGCCTCGAAAGCCCGCTTGCGCGGGCGAGGGCATCTTGCGTGAGCCGTGCCTCGTTGCGCAGCGCACGGATTGTCTGGGCCAACCTCTCGCGACTGCGACGCTCTTCATCAAGGTGCGCCTCCGGCCTGCGGATGCCGTCCCACGGCACTGTGGCTGTGGAACCATCGTGTCTCGGCACGATAAAGTACCTGCGATCAGAGGCAATAGACAACTTGTCCCAATCCCAGCCATCGTTCACTCGCACGTCGAACATCTCGCCATCGAGGAAAAGCACCTCGACTGTTCCACGGGGTGACCGTCGAACTCGGAGGATTCGTTGATCGGCAGAATCCTCGAGGTCACGGATTTGCTTCCGAATTCTCCTGGCCAACTTCCGGGCCGTTGGTTCCATAATGAGCTCCGCAGTCCCCGGTGGAACTTGGTGAACTCCGGGCTCCAGGCCTATCGAGACGGCATAGCCGAACGCGGCGGTGCTGAGTTCGGCGGCCGGTCCCTGCAGAGGGATTTCTCGGAAGCAGACGAGCGGTTTCCTCATGCGCGCGCGCCGCTTCCTTTGCCGCGCGTGGAGCAGTTGAACACGGACATGCCTCGCCGCAACTTTCAGTAGCGCGTCGGCCAAGGTCTTGCTGAACACAAGTGCCAGAAACTCAACGTTCGCCGCCATGATACTCATCCCAGCGTTCCAGGAGCGCCTCCTGGTTTTCCCTCAAATAATCCCAAATCTTCGCGGAGAGCCTGAATGGCTCTTCGCCATACGGTCGGAGCGTGAGCAGGTTCACGACCACGTCGCGTCCCTCGCGGCACACGTGCACATGTGGTACTCGGGTCTCACGCCCGGTATGGATTTCGATCCGACTGCCGCCCACGACCTCTATGGTCGGCATCGTGTTACCCTGTATAATACATGTTACATTGTAACATGAAAGAGCCCGGAGTCAAGCTCCGCGTCGGGGACGACCTGAATCGCCAGCCCCCGGAACATGAGGCGCAATTTATTGGACGTCCGCGCGGGGCGTCCATGCGAGCGGCAAACTGCCCTCCGGGCGCGGCCGCGGGTTCGGCGGGCCGATGCTAGCGTCGGCGCCGGTGAGCTCTGCTTCGCCGCCTTGACCCTTCGCCACACCGTAACGTCGTGCGAAGTGCCGGCAGCAGGTTGACTCTCTAGAAATACTAGACTATGATTTCTCAGCCCGCGGCCACTTCGCGCGCCCGCGACGGGAGCCAAGATGCTCAAAACCCGCCCCCTCACCTGCATCGCGCCCGATAAAGACCCCGCTGGACGCGATCCAGCCCAAGATGCTCCAATAGGGGGGTGCGCAACCTGGCCACCTTGCGCACCTTCACCCTCACCAGCACCGTCCAGCCCCCCACCGCCACCGCTACCTCCCCGCGACGTTCAGCGGCACGCTGCCGTCCGGGCGCGGGAGGGGGTTTGGTGGGGCGATGGTGACGTCGGCGCCAGTGAGTTGGGCTTCGCCGCGTTTGACGCGCGTGGCGAATTCGCGGCATTCGGCCAGCAGCGCGTCGAGCATCTGGTCCTGGCTGACCGTCTGCTTCTGCTCGCCCTGGACGTAGATGATGCCCTTGCCGCGGCCGGCGAAGATCGCCACGTCGGCCCCTTCGCATTCGCCGGGACCGTTCACCACGCAGCCCATCACCGCCACCTTGACCGGGATGTCGATCTCGTCGGCTAGCTTGCGGCGGACGTCGGTCACCAGCTTGAACAGGTCCACTTCGATCCGCCCGCAGGTCGGGCAGGCGATCAGCTCAGGCTCGGTGCGGCTGCGCAGCCCCAGACAGCACAGCAGCTCCTTGCCGTCCTCGACCTCTTGTATGGAGTCAGCCGCGTATGAGAGGCGGATCGTGTCGCCGATGCCGTGGGCCAGCAGCACGGCCAGGGGAGTGATCGAGCGGACACGCCCGGTCACCGTCGGGCCGGCGTGCGTTAGGCCAAGGTGCAGCGGATAGTCGAAGCGGTCGGAGATCACGGTGTTGACCTCGATGACGATCCGCGGGTCGATGCTCTTGGCGGCCAGCACGACGTCGTGAAAATCGTTCTCGTCGAAGATGCGGAGGTATTCGTCGAGCTTTTCGAGCATCAGGCGGATGAGATTGCCGGCGTAATCTTGCTCGAGCGTGACCTTCTCGGCCGCCCGTAGCTCCTTATCGCGGCGCTCGACGATGCTGCCCTCGTTGAGGCCGACGCGGATGGGGATGCCGCGCTCTTTGCAGGCGGCAATCACGCGGTTGACCTGTTTGCGGTCCTGGATGTTGCCGGGGTTGAGGCGGATCTTGTGCACGCCGGCCTCGGTGGCCTCTAACGCCCGCTGAAACTGGAAGTGCACGTCGGCGATGATGGGCACCGGGCTGGCCGCCAGAATGGGCCGCAGGGCCTCGGTGTCGCGCTTGTCCGGCACGGCGACGCGAACCAGGTCGGCGCCCGCCTTAGCGAGTTTCTGCACGTCGGCGATGCACTTGTCGATTTCGTGCGTATGCCCGCTGGTCATGGTCTGGAGCACGACCGGCGCACCGCCGCCGATCTTCACCCCGCCGACGTCAACCTGTCGTGTTTTCCTGCGTGGGCGCACAAGCCACTCCGTTCTTCACCGCAGGTGCTCATTCTAGGCGGGTTTCTGCAAAGGACCAACGCGCTGTGTCGCACGCTTTGGGCAAGATTGGAATCTGAGTTCCCCCGCCACGCGCGATCAGCGATCCTGCGGACGGACTCTTAACACGACCGCGCGCTGCCGCACGTGCCGTGCCGGCCACACCAGGGCTACGCCGGACTGCTCGCGACTGGGAGACGAGAGTCGATCGTCTCGTCCACGTCGCTTGCGTCGCGGGGCCGACGTTTCCGGACCTAGTGTGATCGGTAGTCGAGCCATCGGACTTTCCTTTACCGGCCGGCTCGCATTCAGACGCGCGCCGGGTCGTGCGTTACAAAGACGGGGCAATCGGCATACCAGCGTGGAAATGCCGGCTCACGCCGCGTCAGGGACAGTCGGCAGTGGACACTGGGGAATTAGTGCCTGACTTTGGCAAGGACTCGCCAGTACGGAGTGCCCAACATTATTGCACGCGACGCTTGGTGCGGCCCGGGCGAAGTGCTTGGAGGGTAGGAAGGCGCGCAGAATGGGCCGTGTCAGTGAGTCGATGCCGGAGGCACGGTCAGCGAGATTTCCTGGCCGTCACGCTGCACGACCATTTCGACGGCATCGCCAGCTTTCCTGGCGGGGATGAAGGTGGACAGGAATTCGCTGGGGTCTTCTACGGGCGTCCCGTTCACGCTCAGAACCCGGTCGCCACGTTGCAGCGGGGCGGGCCCGTTGCCGATTACCACGCCGGGTCTTGACGCGAATTCCGCAGGCAGTTCCGTCGCTTCGGCCAATTCCGGATCAGCCAGGCACATCTGACCGTCGACCATTTCCTGCCACTGCTGTGTCACCTTCTTCACCGCGAAGGCCTCGGCCCACGGTATCAGCGGTGCCAGCGCGATATGAGCGACGGGGCCGATGCCACAGGTCTTCTCCAGGAATTCGGGCGCCCCGTCCCATAGCGCTTTGCGCAGCGCGCTTTGCGTGGGAATCGCGATTGCCCAGCCCAGCTCCTCGGTCTGTTCCCCGTTCAGCCCCACCAGGCGGCCGATCCCGGCTCGACTCAACGGCAGGGCGGCGACCCGGTGCACCAGGCTCACATCCACTCCCAACGACCAAGTGAGCTGACGGAAGTGGGCCAGGTTTGCCTTGACGATCGTCTGGGCCTGCGGCTCGTCGGTGCCGGGTTTCACCGTCCCTTCCGCCGCGATGGTCAACAGGGACTCCACATCCGCCGTGAACAAGCCATCGTTCCCGTCGGTGACCACGACCAATCCCTTGGCGGGTCGCCGTTCATGTTGATCTTGAAACACTTTCGCGCACCGGCTGACCAGGCGATCCGCCTCGCCGGCGGCGGCCGCGCTGCTGGCATAGATGTACGCGTTCTGCGTGTGGTACAAGGAGCGGTCCGCCCATTTCTCCGGCCAGCATTCCGGGCGTGCCAGGAGCTCGGCGGGGCCGCAGCCCGCGAGATTCGTCAGAAGCGCTGCCGCCGGCAGTGCGACCAGGATCATACGCATGCTGTTCCTCCGTGTGGAGGGACACGGTTGGCACCGTAGCGTTGGCCGATCCACGCGCAGATTATCACGTTGATCCGGCGCCGTCGCAGGCACAGCACGCGCCGCAGTCACCCCGCCGGACTGTAGGCGCCTGATCGGTCAGGACTCATCGCTGGGATCGCGGCCACTGGTGGGATCTGCACCCTTTACCGCCTCGCGCCACATGCCCACGATCTCCAGGCAAACCTGCGCCGCGTCGGCGAACTCCGGCACCTTCACCCATTTCTCGACTAGCTTGCTGACCTTTTTGTGCTTGAGGCCTAACAGGAAGGCCAGCGCTCCGCCACGGCGATCGGGCGGCTGGGCATTTGACTCGACGATGCGGACCAGTTCCTCGGTGTGCTCCGCAAACCAAGTCGGGATGCCAAGTCCCCGGTCGGGTAGGGAACCCAGGCGCGCAGCGCCGCCGGCGAGATCAACGCCCCTCACGATGTCACCTTGGCTAAGCTCAAGGTCGGCCCAGTTTGCCGCCGCCGCGGCGTACTCCGGGTTGATGCGCAGGGCTTCCTTGTAGTGCTTGCGGGCCTGGTCGGGCTCACCCTGCTCTCCAAGCAGATTCGCGTAGTTGTTGTGGGCGTCGGCGTACTCCGGGTTGAT
>CAZNFA010000007.1:0-44202 GCA_964572345.1 uncultured Planctomycetales bacterium | reverse complement strand
TTGCGCGCCTCGTCGGGCTCGCCCTGCTGGCGGAGCAGAACCGCGTAGTTGCTGTGAGCCTGCGCCGAGTGCGGGAGCTTTTTCACGGCAACGCCGGTCACGCGCAGGGCCAACTCCGTGCGCCGACAATGGTAGAAGAGAGATCCCCAAGCCGCCGTGAGCGCGTGACCTGAGCACGCCTCCCAATGGGTGGCCTTGATCCGATCAGCGATACGGTCCCACGCGGCCATTGCGAAGTCGCTGAGACCGCGGGCCCGCAGCAGATCCAGCAGGCTGCCAACGAAGTCACCGACCTCCGCGTGCTCCACGAACAACTCCACGACTGCGTCCAGGACCTGGGGGAGCTCACGCCGGGCCACGAACTCGACCGCATACTGCTCATGCGTCGCATGATAGGCGTGCTCCTCGACGCGAATGGGTGGGCTTGCCATGGCTTGGCCAAAGGCCAGCGCCTGAGCGCTCTCGCTCTCTTCGGGCATCAGCAGGCGGGCGACCCCGTGTGGCAGGCCCAGGCCGACCATCCCCGGCAGACACACATACGCGTAGAAGCGCTCAAACATGCGCGCGTCCGGGGCATCGCCGGCCTCTTCGAGTGCCTCTTCCACAATCACGGAGGTCGGACGGAAGCGCTCGTCGCTGGCGACCTCGATCACGCGGTGAAAATAGCGCTCGCCGAAGGGGATGTTCTCGACCTCGGCGATCACGTTTGCCTCGTGCTCAGGGGCAATGCTGAGAACCCCGCGCGCGACCAGCTTCTCCACGGCGCGCCATGCCTCCTCGCGATGCGGGCTCAGCTCATACCGCCTCACGTTCCTCCGGCTCATCAAGGGGCACTGATCGGTCTTGACCGTCTCCCAGTCGGTTGAGCGCGAGGCGAGCAACGTGATCACGCGTGTACCGTCCTGGCGTAGCGTCTCCATCTGGTTCGTGAAGTGTTCGCCCTAGCGGGCGGGATCGTCGATAAGGACCACCATTGGGCGGTCGCGGCAATGCGCCGCGCACTGCGTCACCCAGCGCGCGTACGGTTCGCTGCGCGCCCCCTCGGCCAGCTGAAACACCGGATAGCCCTGCTGCACGAGATGCCAACCGACGCGCTTCAGGAACGTCGTCTTTCCTTTCTGCGGATCGGCGAAGAACAGGAAGGCCACAGGAGTTTTGTCCACGGCCCCAATCGCGGCGGCGACCTCTTTGAATTTGATGCGCTCGAAGTCGATGTCCTCGTCAATGTCCTCGTCTTTGGGTCGCTCACCCTTGAGGAGGCTATTGCCCTCCGACCAGGCCCGCGGACGGGGACAGACCGGTTTCAGGACAGCGCGCTGTTCCGCACTCAGCAGCCCTTGGATCAACAGCATAATTCGTACGTGGCTTTGCTCGACCAGGGTCCTCAAATCGGCAAGCTCGCGGAGTTGTGTCAGGATCAGGTTGAGCTTGCTGTCGGCACGGAGCTGCGAGAGCCCGAGATGGCTATTCATGCGGGCATTGAGTCGCTGAAGAAACTCGCCGACTGCTTGCGTCTCGCATGCCGCGGCCTCGGCCAGACGCGTGGCCATCGAGTCCTGGTGTTTGGCGAACTCGTCGGGGTCCGGTTCCAGGAGCCACTGTGTCAGCTCGACGGGCCACGCCACGTCCGCGCCAACTACCCTTGCCACTTTGGCCACGGGGGTGTCAGGTTGCCCCTGATCGCGTAGCGCCTCGGCCAGTAGCACACTCGCCTGCTCGTCAGGCGTGCGGAGGCGCTGTACTTTCGCCTTGAGTCCGGCTAGCGCGGCCTTCTGCTTCTTGGAGAGCTTGGTGTCCAGGCGATCGAGATAGGCAACGATTGCGCTAGCGAGCACGCCGAGCAGCAGGTCGTCGATCGCATACATTGGGCGATTCCGTATCAATACCCCATCGCACCGCCACACATATCATAGCATAGACGAATGAACGGGGACACCGGGCGCTCGGCACTATCCCGCGTCGATGAGGGCGAGCTTGTCGCCGAACATCTTGCGCAGCGCCGGGATCATGCGCGCGTGTTCGGGATGTTCAAGCTTGGGATCAGCGGCGACGATGGCGAAAGCGTCTTGGCGCGCTTTTTCGAGCAGGGCGAAGTCGTTGACGATGTCGCCCACGCGCAGCTCGGGTAGGCCGTGTTGACGGGTGCCCAACAGTTCGCCCGGGCCGCGCTGGCGCAGATCGGCCTCGGCGATCTTGAAGCCGTCGGTGGTCTCGGCCATGACGGCGAGGCGCTCGGCGGCTTTGCCACCCCGCCCACGCGCGATCAGCACGCACAGGCTGTCCTTGCGGCCGCGGCCGACGCGACCACGCAGTTGGTGCAACTGCGACAGGCCGTAGCGGTCGGCATGCTCGACGACCATGATCGTCGCGTTGGGAACATCGATACCGACCTCGACAACCGTGGTGGCGACGACGGCGTGGAGCTTGCCGGCCGCGAAGGCCTCGATGGCCGCCTGTTTGTCGGCCGTCCGCAGTGAACCGTGGAGCAAGCCGACATCGAGGCCTTTCCAGGGGCCGTCAACGAGCTCTCGATAGGTCTGCTTCGCCGAGGCCAGCGAGGTTTTCGTTTCCGCGCCCATCCATTCCCCACCGCTGCCGCGCGGGGGCGGGGCACCCCATACGGGCCGCTCCCTCACGGTCGCGGTTCGGCTCGACCCCTCGCTCGCGCTCGGGGTTCTGATTCCTGCGTCCCTGTGTCCCTCCGTCCCTTCGTCCCTTTCCTCCGTAGCTTCGTGCCTGTGCGCCTTCGTGCCTTTCGCTTCCCCGATCAGCGGGCAGACGACGTAAGCTTGCTCGCCGGCTTCGAGCCGCTGCCGTACGTAGCCCATGACCGTCTTCCACTGGCCACTCGTGACGATTTTGGTAATGGTCTTGCCGCGGCCGGGGGGCATCTCCCTGATGATCGACACGTCCAAATCGCCGAAGACGGTCATCGCCAGCGTGCGGGGTATCGGAGTGGCGGTCATGACCAGGTAGTGCGGCAGGGGGCCTTTGGTACGGAAGTCGGCCCGTTGGAGCACGCCGAACTTGTGCTGCTCATCGACCACGACCATGGCCAGGTCACGGAAGGTCACGTCTTTTTCGAGCAGCGCCTGCGTGCCGACGGCCAGGTCGATCTCGCCGCGCTCGATCTGCGCCAGCGCTTCGGCCCGGGTCTTTTTGCTCTGTCCGCCGCGCAGCAGCGTGTGGCGGACACGGCTGCCGGCCAGGTAGCGCTCGATGTTGGCGAAGTGCTGGGCGGCGAGGATCTCGGTGGGAGCCATGATGGCGGCCTGTCGGCCGTGGGCCACCGCCGCCAAGCAAGCGTAGAGGGCCACGACCGTTTTTCCGCTGCCGACGTCGCCCTGCAGCAGCCGGGTCATCGGCCGACCACTGTCCAGGTCGCGGACGATGTCGCGCACGACCTCCTCCTGCGAGCGCGTCAGGCTGAACGGGAAGCGGGCACGGATACGCCGGTCGATCTCCGGCGTGACGTGCAGCTTGCGCCCGCGCTGGAGCGAAACCAGCTTGTACCGCCGCAGAGCCATGGCCAGTTCCATCAGCAGGAACTCTTCGTAGGCCAGGCGCGTGCGGGCGCGCTCCAGCTCGGGCTCACTCGAGGGGCTGTGCATCTGGCGGATCGCCGCCTCGCGACCGGGCAGGTCGTGCTTGCCCACCAGCTCGGGCGGGACGATTTCCTCGACGGGCAGTCGCGGCTGTTCGAGCACGTGCTGCACCGTGCGTCGGATCAGCGGCGACTTGAGCGTAGCGTTGCCGCGGTAGACGCCCATCCGCCGCGCGCCGTGCGGTCGCGAAAGGATGACGGCATCGGGCTCAAAGACCTGAACGCGCGGCTGCACGATTTCGAGCCGATCGTTGTATTCCTGCACCTTGCCGGTTGCGAGGACCATCGCGCCGACGTACAGGCTCTGCCGGCGGCCATACTGCTGGAACCAGCGCAACGTGCAGGATTCGGTTCCGTCGTAAATCTCGGCGCGGAGCCCCGGCCGGCGACCGCGGACGCGCTGCACCTCCCCCTGGACGGTAGCGGTCATCCCGGGCTGCAAGTCGGCGATATCGACCAGCCCGGCCTCGGATTCGTAGCGAAACGGGTAATACTCGAGCAGATCGCCGACTGTTCCGAGCCCCAGGTCGGTGAACCATTCCGCGCGCGCCGGCCCGACGCCCTTGACGAACTGGATCGGACTGTCGTTACGGAGCCCGGGCATGTGATTTCTGGATTGCGGGTCTTGGATTCCTATGCGTCTTCAGATACTTACCCGCAAGCCGGGTGACATGCCCACGCTGCGCACCATTCCAGACGCCCTGCTGACGTTGCCCTGGGCAGGCCGCCTACGCCGACTGGGCCTCGCACAGGCGTGGGCATGCCACACACTGCAATCGCGAATCCCGGATCAGGGGATGATCAGCTTCATCCCGGCCGAGAGTTTGTTCGGGTCCGGCAGGCGGGTGCGGTTCGCCTCCCAGATGTCTTTCCAGCGGGCCTGGTCATCGTAGAACTTGCGGGCCAGGCTGAAGAGCGTGTCGCCCTTCTGCACGATGTAGGTCTGGCCGGCGGGCTCGCCCGCGGGCGTGAGCACTTCGTCCGGGGCGCTCGTGCCGGAACCGGACGCGTCGTAGTCCGCGGCGGTCTGCGCGGGCGGGGCGGTTCCGAAGTCCCGGGTGGTCATGGGCTGACCGGCCGGCGGCGCGTCCACCCGCTCGAGCGGTACGTAGGGCTCCTCGACGCGCGAGGCGGCCTCCTTGTCCTTGTTCTCACAGGCAGTCAGCAGCAGCGCGCTTAGCGCCGCGGTCAGAAACACGTGTCGCTTCACGAGATTCCTCCTTGATCCGGAGCTGCGGGAACCAATACCGACCATAGCAAACCCGAAGCACGGCAAGTTGTAAAGAGGGTGAGGCCGCCCGGACCGGCGAAAGCACAGCCGAGCAGCCGCTCGTGGAGTGTCGCCGTCGAGTGCAGCAGATAGCGGTTGTAGATGTCATTGATGGGGTCGAGGTCGGCCGGTCGGGCATCTCGGATAAGGTTGGGCACCGCTCTGCTCCGATAACATGTGGGTGGTATCGGTCTGGAAATCGGTTCGGAATCCGGGGTCCCGGCGTCGCGACCGGGTGTTCGACCGACCGGGTATCAGCATGCCCGGCCCGGGGCCTGGTCGCAAGAGCGGACGGGATGAATACGAACGACGCGACCCCGGGCCCCTGCTCGACGTACAAGCGCCGGCCAAGCCGACGTGGTCAGCGGGGTCACCCCGTGATAGACTGTCCCCGGCGAGCGGAGGAACGTAGTTCGCATGCCTGTGGCGGAGGCTCATGCCTGTGTGGAACGTTCCCTTTTGTGAGATTGGAGTGTGCGTGATGACCTCAATTCCAAAGCACTCGCGGTTCGTGTGCGTCGTCGTGTTCCTGGCCGCGATCGGATTAGCCGTTCAATCGCCGGGCCAGGTGGACAACCAGACTCAGGATCAAGATGCGGTGGCGAAAGCTCCATCGGGAGCGCCGAAGGCCCCCAAGGCGGCTGACGGAGACAAGAAAGCCAAACGCTTCCCGGACTTCAAGGATGTCATCAAAGATATGGAGGTGACGGAGGGGCTGTTCACCCTCTATCGCTACGATCCGGGTGACAAGGAACGGGATTCGGAAAAGCTGCTTTGCAAGATCCCCAAGGGCCTGTTGAACGAGGATCTCCTGTTCGCCACCAGCATCTCGCGCGGCGGGCAGTTCACCGGCTGGATGTGGCGCGACCACCTGATCCGTTGGGAGGTGGTCGGCAAGCACCTGAAGATGGTCACGCCGGACACTCGCTACGTCCACAAGAAGGGCAAGCCCGTGACCGACGCCGTCAAACGCACCTACAACGAGACGTTTCTCGTATCGATGCCGATCGTGACGATGACGCCCGGCGGCGCTCCGGTGATCGACCTGGGCAAGCTGCTCAAGTCCGACCTGGCGGACGTATCGTTCATGGGGCCGCGGAATGCGCGCATCCGGGCCGAACTGAGCAAGTGGATGAAGGTCAAGGTCTTCCCGGACAACATCCTGATCGACGTGGACCTCGCAATCCAAGGCGGTCGTGGGGGCCGCTTGGTGGGTGTGTCATACGCGTTCCGGCGACTGCCCAAGCTGGGGTCGTACACGCCGCGGGCGGCCGACGATCGCATCGGGTATTTCCTGACCGCAAAAATGGACTGGTCGAAGAGCGCTGGCGCGCGTGACACCTTCGTGCGCTACATCAACCGCTGGAAGCTGGAGAAGCGCGACCCGTCGCTGGAGCTTTCCCCGCCGAAGAAGCCGATCACGTTCATCATCGAGAAGACGGTGCCGATCCAGTGGCGGCGGTGGGTGCGACAGGGGATCGAAGACTGGAACAAGGCGTTCGAGAAGATCGGCTTCGTGGACGCGATCGTGGTCCAGCAGCAGACCGAGGACAACGAATTCGCCGACTACGATCCGGAAGACGCCCGCTACAACTTCTTCCGCTGGATCGTCTCAGGTCGGGCGTTCGCGATGGGGCCGTCGCGAGTGGACCCACGCACCGGGCAGATTCTGGACGCCGACATCATCATGGACGACTCGTTCGTGCGGGCCTGGATGCAGGATTTCGACATCTTCGCGCCATCCAGCATGGCCGAGCTCAGAGGGCCGGGCTTCAAGATGTGGATGGACCAACACCCGGAGCTGCTCCCGCGTTTCCTCTCGGAGCCGGTCGATGAGCCGGCCGGTGGGCCGGCCGCCCTGCGCGAGATCGCGGAGGCCAAGCTGCGCGCCAGCGGACGCCACGTGTGCTCGTACGCCTTCGGGCTGCAACAGCAGCTGGCCTTCGTCCACAACGCGTTGCTGGCGACCGGGTCGGGGAAGAAGATCCCCGAGCACTTCGTCGGCGAGGCGATCCGCGAGGCGGTCACCCACGAGGTCGGCCACACCCTGGGCTTGCGGCACAACTTCAAGGCCTCCAGTTGGCTGACGCTGGAGGAGATCAGGCGACGCCGCAACGAGGGTGACGAGCCGACCAGCGCGTCGGTGATGGACTACAACCCGCTGCTGTTTTTCGCCGGCGACGACCCGGAGAAGGTGCGCCACTTCGTCACGCCGACCATCGGCCCCTGGGACTACTGGGTGATCGAGTACGGCCACCGCGTACCGGAGAAGGGGCAGTCCGAGAAGGAGATGCTGGAAGAAGTGGCTTCCCGGTGTGCCGAGAAGGGCCTGGACTACGCCACCGACGAGGACACCATGTGGGTCTTCTCGCCCGACCCGTTGACCAACCGCTACGACAACTCGTCCGACCTAGTGGCCTGGGCCCGCAGCCGCATCGAGCTCTGCGATCGGCTCACCGAGAACATCGCCGACTGGGCCATCCGCAAGGGCGAGTCCCGCTACCACGTCCGCCAGGCGTTCGATCAAGTGTGGTTCGAGAAGGGCCGCAACTTTGAGTACGTCACGCGGCTGGTCGGCGGTCAGTATTTCCACCGCGATCACAAGGGCGACGCGGATGCCCGCCCGCCGTTCGTGCTGGTGGATGCCGAGACGCAGCGCGCCGCCTTAAACCTGCTGAAAGAGACGCTGCTCACCGACACGTTCTTCAAGTTCGACCCGGCTTTGCTCAACCAGCTCGCTCCCTCACGCTGGAGACATTGGGGTAGCCGAACGTCGCTGGAACTGGACTACCCGATCCACGATCGCATCGTCGGGCTGCAGTTGGTCGGGCTGTTCGACCTGCTCACGCCGCCGGTGCTGCAGCGCGTGTATGACGCGGAATTGAAGTCGGACGACCCAAACCGCTTCACCGCGGCCGAGCTCATCCGGACGCTGCGCGACCACATCTGGTCGTCGGCGTACGAGGTCGGCGAAGGCCCGTATACCGATGCCAAGCCGTTCATCAGCTCGATCACGCGGAACCTGCAGCAGGGCTACCTGGACCTGATGCTCATTCACGCTCAGGCCCGGCTGGGCGCCAACTTCTCGTTGGACCTTTACGTGATGATCCGTTCGTCACTGCGGGAGCTGAGCGACCGGATCGGTCAGACGCTTGAAAAGGCCGGCTCGAAGCTGGACTTCGCCTCGCGCGGCCACCTGGTCGAATGCAAGTCGCGCATCGACCGGGTGCTCGAGGCGCACTTCTCGGCGCGTTAAGGCACGCCGGGCGACGGAGCGCAAAGTCGCGACGCCATCGGGGTTGGGCGCTGCCCCGGCGGCGGCGGCGTCCACGGGCTCAGCGGGCGTCGTCGCCTGCTGGCGCGTTGGGCGTGGACCGTGGCCGTTCCAACCGGACCATCTTCGCGGCACTGATAGCCGCCACCGTGGCCACCGCCACCAGCGCGTAAAGAGGAATGGCGTAGCGAATGCGCACCCAGATGGCCGCACAGCAGCCCGCCGCCGCGTAGAAAGCGGCCAGGACGTAGCTGATCGCCACGACCTTGCGGACCGGCATCCCGCGATCGAGCAACTGGTCGTAGAAGTGGCTGCGATCACCCACCATGAGTGGTCGTTGATTTCGCCAGCGACGTGCCAGCGTAAGCGACATGTCTGCCAGCGGCAGCCCGAACACCATGATCGAGCCCATGACCCAGCGGATCTGGTGCTGCTTGGCGAACAGCAGCAGCAGGACGGCGGCGTTGAGGCCGAGCAACATCGAGCCGGCATCCCCCATGAAGATTTTGGCCGGGGCGCGGTTGAATGGGAGGAACCCCAAGGCCGCCCCGAGCATTGCCAAGGCCAGCACCACGCGATGGACATCGTAAGGGTGCCAGCCACCCCACAGATGCATGTGGGCTGCCAGCACCAGGAACCCCGCCGCGATGATGCCCAGCACGCCGGAGCACAGCCCGTCCACGCCGTCGATCAGATTGGTGGCGTTGCATGCGCCAACGACGATGAAGACCGTGATCGGGATCGAGTACGCCAGGACGAGCCAGCCGTCCAGCGAAACGCCGATCTTTGCCGTGAAGACCCGGACGACTTCATTCCCGATGCCGAAGTGAATCAGCACGAGCGCCACGGCGATGTTGCCGAGCAGCTTCATCCGCGGCGTGAGGAAGCGCAGATCGTCGCACAGCCCGAGGGCCATGATCAGCAGGCCGGCCAGCAGGACACCCCCCACGGTGGTCGCGTCTATCCACGGCGCCGATTGGGACGGGTCGGGTTCCTGTCGAAATAGCAACAGTGCGAGCCCAATCCCGGCCGCCCAGCCGAGGAATATCGCTACCCCGCCCAGGTACGGAATCGGTCGTTTGTGCGGCTTGAGGAATTGGTCCGGACGATCGACGTAGCCCTTCTTCAGGGCATAGCGCCGGCATAGCGGCGTGGCCAGCAGCGACACCACCAACGCGCACAGCGGTATCGGCCAGTACGCCCGTAGGATGTCGCCCAGCGTCAGCAGCGGTTCTTTCACGTCCAAAACTCATCCACCGCGGGTACACTGTCGCGCGCGTGAATCGTACAGCGTGGCGCGATTGCCGTACAGCGCCCGCTGCGCCGAGACCGTCCGGGTGCCCCGCCTGAGGGTGAGCGGGGATTATTCCTCGCGGCGTCTCCGCCGCCAGAGTGCCTCACCTTCTCCGCAGCACGAAGAGGGCATGGCTCATGTCTTCGGTAACCTGATAGGCCTTTTCGATGTGGAAATGACGTTCGATGATTCGACGCACACTGGCCATCGAGACTTCACGGGTCTGATTGACTTTCCAGAAGTTCTGCGTCGAAGTCTGCACTTCCGTTCGCAGGACCCGTTGCAGCAGTCGCTTGAGTGCCAGGGGGAAGGGCATCGACAGCGTGATCGGCCGGCCACCCGTCACGCGGAAGCGGGCGTAGAGGCGCAGCGTCTCCACGGGCAGCGTCAACAAGGCGTGCGCCGACGTCACAAATCGCAACTGCGACAAGGCCTGGTCAAACTGTGCGAACGGCAGATGCTGCAAGACGCGCGCGCATAACACCAGCGGGAACTCGCCCGGGGAAAAACGACTGTCCAGCTCGGTGACGGGCACGACCACGTCCGGCCGCAGCGACTCGTTGATGTCGGCCGTGACGCATGTGACCCCGCGACTGCCGAGGATGCCGGACACGATCCCGTTTCCGAGCCCCACTTCGAGGATCCGCTCGGGCCCTTTCTGCAAGATCTCGTTGACCTGATGCCAATACGTGATCATCCGTTCCTTGGACACGTAGAACGAGAAGTCGTAGTACTCGGGGGGGATATCCCGCGGCAACAGTTGCTCGGCTTCGGTTTTTCGGACGTCGGTTGTCATGTCTTCCCTGGCGTGGCGTGGCCGGCGATCATCCGGCCGCGCGGCGGCTAGCCCAGTATACCGCGGTCCACGGGGTTCGTAGACCGCTGTTTGAGGAAACGGACGAGGTAGGACAAGAACTCGGCGATCGTCGCCCCGGGGTCGTCCCACAGCAGGTCGTCGTAGACATCCTCGCCCCCGGGCAGGAACTGCCGCAACGCCGCCCGGAAGCGGCGCCGCGCCAGAAGGTTGGCCCCCAGAATCAGATCTCCCAGGTACCATCGCGCGACGACACCTTCGCGATAGCGACAAACCCGGCGGCGCGCCTCGTCAGCCCCCTGCGTCGCCGCGATGTACATGAGCGCGGGAAAGTCCACCCCGCAGGCGACCGGCAGGGCGATACTGCCCCACAGCCGCGGGTTGATCTCCAGGAACCACGCCTGTCGAGCGGCGGGATCCCACTTGAATTCCACCATAGCCAACCCGTGCCAACGCAGATGATCCAACAGTCGGTGAGCATAAGCCTCCATCGCGGGGTTCCGCGCGGAAGCTCGTAGCGTGCTCGTGCCCCCCGTTATGGTCTTCTCGCGCAGGCGACGATGGGTGAAGGAGGCGATGCGCTGGCCCTCCCAGTACAGGCACGAGACGCCCCAGCCTTCGGCGTATACTCGCTGTTGGACGATCGGATGGCGCTCCGCGGTGAGTTGATATTGCGCGATCACGTCTCGAACGGTCTGGGCGGCCTCCTCCGGAGACGACGCATAGAAGACACCCTTGGCCCCGCAGCCGCGCCGCAGCTTGACCACCACCGGCGCACCCAAGTGGCGCACGGCGTCCGCCAGGTCAACCGGCGTTTCCCAGACCATCCGGCGGGGCACCGGTACGCCCAGGCTCTCGGCCAGCTCGGTCGTTCGCAGCTTGTCATTCGCCAGCGCCAGCCGCTGGGCATCGGCCAACGGCAGAATGACGTTCGCAGGTAGCCGGTCGCGGTGCCGGGCGGCGATCTCGCCTTCGTCATGGCCGGGCAGGTAGAAGTGCGCCCGGCACTGGCGCAGGATGCGCCGCAGGTCCCGCAGGAACTGGTCCGGATCGGCCTGCGGATCGGCGTGGACGAATCTGGCGGCCGCATACCGGGAGCACTGCCCCATGCCGAAGCGGGTGCTGTCCGCCGCTGCCACGCGCAGCCCCAACCGACTCAGGCTGCGGATCGCGGTGTAGCTCGACCGGCACCAGGCATACCCAACAAGAGCATCGCAGCGCATCGTGGGGCTCCCGCAAACTCAATTACTTCTGGCGTTTGGATGACACGGCCTGGAGGAGGACTTCTTCAAGGCGCCCGGCCAGAACCTCCCGGGCGAATTCCCGCTCGGCCAGCCGCCGGCCGTGCAGCGCGAGCGTTAACGCGGCGTTGCCAGCGGCCATCAGGTCGTAGACCCACGGGACCGCCGCTCTGACGCGGTACACGATTCGGTCGAGCCAAGCCATACGCCGTTCCGCTCCTACCCAACGGCAACACGTCGCAGCCGCCGCTGCGCACGCACCCGTTCCAGGGCATCGACAAACCGCTTTCCCATTAGATCGCGCGAGAAAGACTTCGTGGCGAGCTTTCGCGCCCGCTGCCCCATCGCCGGCAGCTCGCCCACACCGTCGCGCAGCGAAACGACCGCGTCTGCGAAAGCCTTCGGGTCATCCGGCGGGACCACGACCCCGCAGCGATGTTCGCGGATCATGTCCGCCAGCCAGCCGGGGTAATTATTCAGGACCGGCAAGCCGCAGGCGATGTAGTCGAAAAACTTATTAGGCGAAGTCGAGTAGTAAAAGGCCGGCACGTTTTTCAGGATCATCATCCCGACGTCCATTACGGCAAGCGCGGCCGCGAGTTCTCGCTTGGGCAGTGGGTCCACCCAACTGATGATTTGGTCGGTGCCCTCCTTCTTGCTGCGTTCCACCAAGCGCGGCTTCGTGCGACCGGTGCCGATGAATACGAAGCGAATGTTCCTCTCGCGGCGCCGCTTAATCTCGGCGGCCGCATCCAACACCGCCTCCAACCCGTTGGCCGGACCGTGCGCGCCGGTGAACACAAGCTTGAAGTCATCGGGACTTCCGAAACGCCGGTCCAGCGGTTGGCCCTTGTCGGGGCAGAACAGGTCCAGGTCCGCCGAGTTGGGTATCATTGATATCCTCTCCGCTGGGTAGCCCGTCTTGCGAATCCCGTCTTTGATCCCCGGGGCCAGAGCGAAGATATGATCCGCGGCGAAGTATATTCTTCTCTCCAATCTCTTCAGATACCCGATCATCAGCGGATTCTTGATCACCCCCATGGCGATGACCAGCTCGGGCCACAGGTCACGCACCTCAAACACGAAGGGCACCCCCAGGTGCTTTGCTCCCTTCATGCCGGGAATACCAACGGTGAGCGGTGTCGAGGTCGCGAAGACGAGATCGGCATCCAGCTTCTTCACCAGCCTGGTGGCCGTGCGGGCGAAGCGCCCGAAGGCGAATACACGCCGGAGGAATCCCATGCGGTTCGCGTAGGGTTCGCGTACGCACAGGACCCGGATGCCGTCTACCTCGAACTCGGTCACCCTCCCGCTCAGCTCGACGCCGTGTCCAGCGCGCTCGGAATCGCCACAGATCATGGTGACACGATGACCAGCGGCGATCAGCCGCTGACTCATCTCGTAAGAGCGCGTTCCCGTCGATCCTGAGCGGCTTGAGAAGTGCTGGTGAATGTAGGCTATGTGCATGGCCTTATCGAGCTTTCGAATTATAGCTCCGACTACGAATCAACCAGCCCGTTGACCAACCCCATGGCGCCGAAATAGACCGCCACGGGCCGGCCGCCCGAATCACGACCGATGTTCCCCGTTCCTTCATGTCGCTGCCACACCTACACACCCTACTTGACCAAGCGGGTGCTGCCCAGGCTGGAATCGCCTTCCAGGCCGCGCCCTCGGCCGTCGTCTCGGTTGGTCACTCGCCTAGTTCGGTATAGACCCCTTTGAGCCGCTCCTCCATTCTGTGCCACCCGAACTCTTCTTCCACGGCGCGGCGCTGGTCACCGGCATGCAGCGGTATCACGATCGCCGCGTTGGATTGCCCACACGCGACCGGCACCAGGCTTCCAGCCAACACGAGCGTCGTCCCGAAGAAGACCACGCGAGCCGGGACGCACGCAAGTCCACGAGGTCGCTCAAGCGTTGACATCATCGCACCCGGGTCATCTTCTGTCCCGACTACGACTGTCGGCCACCAAGCGAAGGTAGCGTTCCTCGAGCCGGGGCAGGGTTTTCTGCAGGTCGCCTTCGGCTTCAACGCGTCGGCGATTCGTCATGGTGACGACGGACCAGTCGACGTCACCCTGGGTCAGCCGGGCTAGCGCGTCCGCAAGCTCGCGGGCCGAGCCGATGGTGAACATCAGTCCGGTGCGGCCGTCTTCGAGCCAGAGTTCATTGGCCGGTATGCGCGACACCACCGGGACCAGGCCGGCGGCCATCGCCTCGAGCAGCGAGAGGTGCGTGCCGTCCCAGCGCGAGGCGGAGAGATACACGTCGTGATCACCCAGCAGGCCCGGCAGCGTCGCATAGTCGTATCCACCGAGGAAAGTTACCTGCTCGGCTATGCCGAGTGCCACGGTCTGTTCGCGAAGGGTGGGCTCAAGGGACCCGCCGGCCGCGAAGGTCAGGTGGAAGGGGATACCGTGCTCCCAAAGCAGCGCGCAGCCCGCGACAATGGTCTGAGGGTCGTACACGTCTCCAAGCTTACGCGTCGAGATAAGGCGTAGTGGGGACTCGAACCGGCGCGGTAGCCGATAGCGGAAGCGTTCCACCTTGAGGCCGAGTGGCACCACGAGCAGCTTGTGCTCAGGCACGCCGAGCTGCCGTGCCAGCTCGCCGAGGTAGGCGTTGCCTGCGTGCACAAGGGCCGCCTCTGCAAAGACGCGGCGCAGGATAAGCCGCCAGACGGGCGACTGCATCGAGCCGGCTAGATCGCTGCCATGGGCGGTCAGCACGTAAGGCTTAAAGCCGGAAAGCATGCTCAGGAGACCCGCGCTGGTGACGTAGTGCCCATGGAGGATATGGGGCCTGAGCGTCTGCAGCAGACGGCGCAGCCGCGGTATGACCAGGAAGTAGCGCCACTTGCGGTGCTGCGCCCCGCGCGGGTCGACGTCGCCGGCCAACTCGTGGACGGTCACTCCCGGGATCGGGGCGAGGTTGCGGTCGGTGTAGGTCACGAGGTGCACATCGTGGCCGCGGGCCACGAGAAACTCGGCGAACTGGCGGACGTGACTGAAATTGCCGGTGGCAAGGAACGCGATCTTGAGCGCGCCCACGAGGTCGTCCCCGGCTGCGGCTGGCGCGACGCCGCGTGTCGTTCGGCAGGGGGCGTGAACGGCATCGCGTTGCGGTCGCACGGGCACACAATGCACGACCTCGCGACAGATGCGCGCGATCGTCGCCAGATCAATCCGCTCCCAGGGTCGCCGTCGGAACGTCCGGGCTGTCGTGCCCAGCATCCTGCCCAGATACACTCCCGCCCGCAGCCAAACCACACGCGGTCCGAGGTAACGCAGGATGTAATACGCTTGCTTCAGCAAGCGCCATCGTTCGGCCATAACGAGGAATAGATGCGCAAATGACTGGCGGTGACGTTTTCCCACGTGAACAGGCTGCGGGCGACGCTCGCGGCGTTCCGTCCCACCTCCGCTACCTCGGCGCGGTGGGTCACGAAATACTCGACCGCCCGCTGCAGCGCCAACGCCTGGCATGCCAAATGACAGGAGAGGCCAGCTCGCACGTTCTTGACGCTATGCGAGTAAGCCGACAGCAGAACGCCGAACTCCATTAGGATCCCTCTTTGCGCTCACCGTCCGACCGTGCGAGTGCGAGCGCCTCCCGGCGTGCCGTGTACACCAGGTGAAAACACCCGCCAGGGCCAAAACACGCCACGAGGATGTAAATGGCGCTGGCCACCAGTACACCCAGCGCTGCCCCAAGCAGCGCATATTCTTGAATAGCGAACCAGCAAATCGGGACTACCACCAGGCCCCCGACCAGTCGGAAGCTCAGTGAGTTCGCCATCCGTTGGTGCACGGCAAAAAACGCGTCGAAGACGCCGCCCAGGGACTGCATGTATCGCGCGGTCGCAATCGCCAACAAGGTCGTCGACGGCAGCACAAAATCGGCGTTTGTCAGCAGCGTCAGCAGCCGTGCGCCCAATAACAGATATACGGGAAGTGCCATGGCGCCAAACACCACGTACGCAGCAGCACCGATCAAGAGCACTTTGTCGGCCGCCCAAACCTGGCCCGGATCGCGGATATCCTTCGCACGCTGATACGCGACCGGCACCAGCAAAGCCCTGTAAACCGCCAGCGTGAGCATGTACGGGACGCCGCACAGCGGATAGGCCGCGACGTACAGCCCCACGGTCGCGGGGTCGAGTTGTGCCCAGAGAATAAACCGCTCCGAGAACCCCTGCACCCACTGGCAGATCCGCAGCAGACCATACGGCACGCCAAAACGGAGAACCATCCCGCGGATGTCGCTCTTTCGTTCAACCGGTTGGGTGAACACCTCGCGGAAGAATGGCCTGATGGCGATCGCGCCGAAGACCGCGGCCACCAGCGCGTGCGAGAGCAGCGCGCGGTATGCCGCGGGCGTCCAATACCAGTTCACGAGTGAGACCAGAGTGATCTGGATCATCAAGAATGACAGATTCTGTGTCGCCACCGCTCGACGCTGGCGTTTCATGTCCAGAATCTCCACTCCGGACCGTCGCCAGTGGTAGCTCAAAAACGCAATCCCACCCGCCATGATCGTCCATGTGCCCAGGTTCGCCCGACCCGAGAGCGGAACGCTCACGACTGCGGCCAGTGTGGCGACCACCACAGTGACAACTGCGCACCACCGAATCACGATTCGCCCGGCGTGCCCGACCACGCCGTCGGCCGTGGCCGTATGGTGGTAACGCAGGTACGCTTCGTGGATCGGAACCATCGTGGCGGCGTACACAACTTGCGCTGCGTTGAGAACCAAGCTGTATTCGGCGTAGATCGCCTTGCCTAGGATGTTGGTGAAGAGTTTTACCGCCAGGAAGTGCAGCCCCACTTCGCCGACTTTATTGGACAGGACCCAGCCGACCTCGCCGCGCAGGCGGGAATTCGTCCAGATGGATTGCAGCATCCGTCTCATCTATGCGACTCGCGCTGGTTGGTCAGATCGAGCCCTGCGCCACATGCGTGCGGATCCGGGCACAGCTCCAGATTGGCCCCGTCCTCACAGCGGAATTCTATGTGCACCCTTCGCATAGGCCTGAAAGTGCTTACCCCACTGCGGCGTGCGAGAGTCAAACGGCCCGGGATAGAAGATTCCCGCTCGTGCGTCCCAGCGTCGGTTCACGTCAAAGCCAGCATGCCAGGAGTACGCCAAATCGTAGTCCCAGTTCAGCGCAAACTTGCGGCCGCCGGGAAGGCTGGGGTCACGTTGAAAACCGGACCCCAACGCGATCCAAGCATGAACCCGCAGGTCATGCTCCCGGGCGTGCTCCCGGGTTCTCGTAAACGTCTCGCGCGTGTATCCGATTTCGGGCAGGCAGTATAGGCTACAGGAGAACGCATCCCCCTTCTCTTCGCCGCAGAAACGCGAGTATACTCGCCAGTCGATCTTGAAGTCCGGGGGGCGTTCGACCACCAGAACCTGCCCACGGTTGTACCATTCGATCACGGCGTCGGGGAAGATGCACTTCGCCACGTCGTAAGCCTCGTCGTACTTTCGGATCGTCGCAGCCTTCTGTTCAGGGCTGTGCGACGGCAAGAACCAATACTGCTCGCATTCGAGCAGCACCATCGTCACGGCGATCGGCGCCGAGCGAGTGCCATTGAACTTGCGAACCCAGCGCCGAATCTGGTTCAGTTCACGGTACATCGTCTCAAGTTCCCGGCAATGCAACTTGCCGAAGTCCATCACCCCTGGCTTGATGACGTGGTAAGGCGGGTAGTGAATGCCGAGCGAGGCCGGGATCGCCGGGTTGTCCGCGTTGATCTGCCGACACACCTCTAGCGCATTCCTGACCTGCTGCTCTTTGTGGTATTTGGCGCTGACAGTGATCGCGTGCGTGATTCGGGCGTATTCGCGGACAGCCGGATGGACGGGCTCAAGGAACGTCCATATCGGGTACGAATAGTGAACCTTGGGAAGCGGCGGCAGGGCGCGCAGCTCCGCAACCGTTACGCCGCCGAGTTTCGATGTGTCGAGGCGCGGGGAGCTTTGCCGCGTTCCCTGGGCCAAGACCTGGCCGGCCAGAAGCAACAGAGCGCTCGCCCCGATCGTGAAGCGACCTCGCGTCATCGGGGCACCTCCTCGGGAATTCGTCTGCAGCACTCACTCGTTACGCGTGATGGAGTCCGCCTCGGGCGTTTGACAATTGCGCCTGCGAATCCCATTCGACCGAGTCGAGTCCGGGAGAACCGCTCGCCGCCCTGAGGCGCCAGGCGACACCCTCCTGAATGCCGATACACATACACACCAAGAACCACTTTAGATTGATTCGGACCACATCGCTCAAGAAGAGGGCTTCGACCGCGAGCATGACCAGCAGGGCTCCCGACAGCGCGGCCAGTTGCCTCAACTCGAGGGTCGGCGCCCGGGCCATTTGACGCCAGGCGCGCAACCCCGCGAGGCCCAGAACGACCATGAAGGCCGCTGCGAACGGCAAGCCGTAATCGTAGGCCAGGTCGAGATACGAGTTATGCAGCGTGATCCCGAATCTCTGGGTCGAGTACCGCTCGCTGGTGTTGGTTCCATGACCGAAGAATGGCGCGGCCATCACTTCCGGCCAGATGGTACGCCACATCTTGTATCTCTCGGATTCGAGCGACCACAGGTGCTCCGCGGTTTGTCCGAAACCCCACACCGTTGGGAGCACCCTGACGAGCACGGCGGAGCCCAGCAGGGCAGTAACAAGAACGAGCAACACGGCGCGCCCCGGACGGACTCTGAGCACGAACGGCATGGCCGCGAGCACGGATCCGATGGCAGTGCGCCCGCCGGTGAGGATCAGCATCCCCGCCGCCGCCAAGATGATCGCGACACCGGGCACGAACCACTTTCCCCAGCCCCGGCTCAGCAGAAACAGCGCCAGGATGACGATCGACCGCGCCAGAGAGTGCTGGAGCGTGCCGGGTATTTGGTAGACGCCTGTCAGCCTCGGTCCCTCCAGGTAGGACCAGAACGGAAATTGGATACAGATGACGATGACCGCCCAGATGAGGAGCCAAGGGAGCAGTTGCTTCGAAGTATGCTGATCCGCACACATCTTCGCGGTGAGCACGATGAGTCCGAAGTAGGCAAGAATATAGGAGGCGAATTTGATGAACCCGTCCAGGGTTGCGCCGGGTTCTAAGCTACCTGAGCGAGGATTGAACACTCCCACGACGATGACAGCGCAGTAGACCAGGTACAGCCGGGTTAGCCAAGAGGGACGGAATTTGCCCCGATATACTAGCGCCACTATGGCCAGGACAACCAAGAGAGGATACTTGCCCAGCAGACCGATGACGTTGAGGACCTCCCAGCGCAAAAGAACGCACGACCCCACAACCAACATAGCGAATATGAGCGACGGCGTCCGAAACGTGGCGAGGAGCACAAACAGCGGTACGAATATGGAAATCGCCAGAAGCAGGGCGATCTCTGGATCAACCCCCTCCAACAGCTCAAACGTCCGTTGAATCTTCGACAAGGTGCGTCTCCCTGGCTCGACTACTCGTCGCTCCGCGCAGCGCCCGGCATAGCGCAAGCGGCTTGAACCCGTTGGGCCACCAGCTTGACGTTGGCGGCAACAGCTCGCCCGACACAACCCCTTTCTACTAACGAACTTGCAGCATCTCCGTGGCTGCCAGCCGAGAGTCACTCTTTATATCGGCCGCACCCGAACAGGGCTAGAGGCCGGTCCAGCCTGGCTGGTTATTCGATACTCGAGTACTACGGCCCCGGCCGACGGGGGTTCGCCCCAGCGGCGTCCCGCGTGGGCGCGACTCGCCAAGCGCCGGCGGTGTCCCGCCCGGCAACGCCTCGCCCCCTTTGCTGCCAGCGAGGTGCAGGGATCCCCAACCCTAGGCTCCCGGCACGGCATGACCTACTCAGGGCCTCGGCCGGCCAACACCGCCGCGATCCGCTCGGCCGCGCGACCGTCCCACTTCTCCGGCACCGGCGGGTCGGTCAGCGGGGTGGAACGGCAGCGGCGATAGGCCGACAAGATCCGCTCCGGGTCGGAGCCCACCAGGGTGTTCGTGCCGCTGGTGAGCGTGACCGGCCGCTCGGTGTTCTCACGGACTGTCAGGCACCAGACACCCAGGATCGTGGTTTCCTCCTGAATGCCGCCCGAGTCCGTCAGCACCACGGCGGCCTTGCCCATCAGCTTCAGAAAATCCAGGTAACCCAGCGGCTCGACAACGTGCAACCGCGTCATGCGCGCGAACCGCTCGGCCAGTCCCAGCCTGGACAGGTTTTGCGCGGTACGCGGGTGCATCGGAAAAACTGTCGGCAAATCGTCCTGAATGACCTGAAGCGCGTCGGCGATCCGACTGAGGGCCGCCGCATCATCGACGTTGTTGGGGCGATGCAGGGTAACCACGTTGTAACCGCCGGGCTCGAGGCTCATTCTCTCCAGGATCGTGGATTGCTCGGCCCTCTGGAGGTTGGCCTTGAGCGTGTCGATCATCACGTTGCCGACAAAGTGCACTTTCTCGTCGGGAATCCCCTCGCGGCTGAGGTTTTCCAGTCCGCTCGGCTCGCTGACGAACAACAGATCCGAGATCGCGTCGGTCAGCAGCCGGTTGATCTCCTCGGGCATCGTGCGGTCGAAGCTCCGCAGGCCGGCCTCGACGTGGGCCACTTTCACGCCCAGTTTCACCGCCACCAGCGCGCAGGCGATCGTGCTGTTGACGTCCCCGACCACAACGACCCATTGGGGCTTATGCTCGAGAAGCACCGGCTCGAAGCCGGCCATGATCTCGGCCGTCTGTACCGCATGGCTGGCCGAGCCGACGCCCAGGTTGATATCCGGCTCCGGGATCTGAAGCTGCCGAAAGAACAGCTCCGACATGTTTGCATCGTAGTGCTGACCGGTATGCACGACGAGCGGCTGAAGGCCCTGATGTGCGCGATACGCCCGCATTAGCGGTGCAGTTTTCATGAAGTTCGGGCGGGCCCCGCAGACGTTTATGATCTTCACCACGCTGCGCATTCCCCTTGACTGCCTGCCCGACGACGTGGCTCCGCACGGGCCGGCTCGCTCGAAACGGGCGGGCATGCCGCGGATCGGAAACCGAGTCGAGCTCTTGCCGGGTGCCTATGCTCCATCCTTAGTGGCCGTCGCCGCGCCTGACACAATTCATTGTCATTTCAGGACTTGCAGCGTGTCGTCCGCTGCCGGTCCAAGCTCGGACATATTATCGACCGAGCCCCTTCCGGGCTAGAGGCACTCACCAAGGCCCGTCAGCCGGTGCCTCCGTATTACGAGCACGCGTGTGCCAAGTTCACCCCGGCACCTGTCGGGCGAATCTGAGCAGTCGCGCGGCACTCCCGCCCCATAGGTGTGCTGGTCATCACCGTTGGCTCGCGGTACCCTGGCTCGCCGGGGGTGAGCGTGGTGCTGTGGCGGACGACCGGCGGCTATGAGCCGCTTGGCCATCGGCTGGCACTCGCCACCCAGTAGTCATGGGTCGTGTCTACGACTACAGGAAGTATGCTGACTCGCTGAGATACCTGTTCAAGGAGGCCGGCGTGGCGCGGTCGCCGGTGCAAAAGAAGCTGCAACTCGCTCGGGCCTACGTCTCGGGCAATCCGGTGTGGTGCTCGTGGCAGGTCAACTACCGCTGCAACTTCCGCTGCCAGTTCTGCAACTACTGGATCGACCCGATGGGCGATCGACCCGAGCTCTCACCCGAGGAATTCCGGCTCGGGGCGCGGAAGCTGGCGGAGCTCGGCACGCTGCTGATCAGCCTGTCGGGCGGCGAGCCGCTGATCCGCCCGGACATCGTCGAGATCGTGCGGGCGGTTGGGCGGTGGCACTTCCCGTTCATCACGACCAACGGCTGGTTCGTTACCCCCGAGCTGGCCGAGGAACTGTTCGCGGCCGGCCTGTGGGGGGTCTCGATCAGCATCGACTACACGGACGCCGAGCGCCATGACCGTCGCCGCGGCATGCCGGGTGCTTTCCAGCGCGCCCTGGCCGCGATCGAGCACTTCACCCGCGCTCGCCGCTACAAGTGGCAACGCGTCAACTGGATGGCCGTGTTGATGGAGGACAACTTCGACCAGATCGAACCGATGCTAAAGATGGCCGCCGAGCGCGAGGCCTACTTCATGGTGCAGCCCTACGGCCTGCGCAAGACCGGCAACCGGCAGTTCGTCGCCGGTGAGCGCGGGGTCAGCCAACACTTGCTCACACTGCGCCAGAAGTACGGCAACTTCCTGAGCAACCCTTACTTCCTCTCGCGCGTCGATCAGGCCCTGAACGGGGGCGTGCCCGGCTGCCGGGCCGGCCGCGGCTTCTTCAACATCGACTCCACCGGCGACATCGCCGTCTGTGTCGAGCAGCGCGACCGCCCGGTCGCCAACCTGCTCCAGCACTCGCCACAGGAAATCCGGAGTGCCCTCCACAGCGACAAAACGCCCCGTCGTTGCACCGCGTGCTGGTACAACTGCCGCGGCGAGATCGAGAGCCTGTACAACCCGCTGGGTGTAATGCAAAGCCTGCCCACACTGCTGCTCGACCGCGGCCGCGCGCCGACGCTTGCCGCCCGGGAATAGGAGGCGCCCAGCATCTCACTGGCCGTTGAGCACGGCAAGCGAGCCCCCTGCTCGGCCAGCTTATCGCCGCCGAATGCGGTTCCTGGCCTTGCTGCGCGGCGGGACGCCATAGACGGTCCCTTCTGCGGTCGTGCGTCGCTCGGGCGTCATCTCCATTTCTTCGGTGGTGTGTGGTTGCCCGGCCAGCGCGCGATCTTTTTCGAAGTGGGCGCAGATTAGTGAAACGGCCGTGTCCACGTCGTCGGTGATGGTGAAGAGGTTCAGGTCTTCCGGTGAGATGTTGCCGTGTGTGCCCAGCATCGTCTCGCGCATCCAGTCCATCATCGGGTTCCAGAAGCGTGACCCGAGCAACACTACCTTGAACGGCCGGATCTTCTCAGTTTGGACGAGTGTCATCGACTCGAAAAACTCGTCCATCGTCCCGAAGCCACCCGGGAAACAGGCGAACGCGACCGCGTACTTGACGAACATCACCTTGCGCACGAAGAAGTAATGGAAATCCAGCGAGACGTTCTGGTAGGCGTTGGCCTCCTGCTCCATGGGGATCCAGATGTTCAGCCCGATGCTCTTGCCCCCGGCCTCGGCGGCGCCCTTGTTCGCCGCTTCCATGATCCCCGGGCCGCCGCCGGTGATGACCGCGAAATCGTGTCGCGTGAGCTTGGCCGCCAGCTCCTCGGCTTGCTGGTAATAAGGATTATCCGGCGTGACGCGCGACGAGCCGAAGATCGACACCGCCGGACCGACCTTGCTCATCACGTCGATCCCTTCGACGAACTCCGCCATGATGCGGAAGATCCGCCAGGTCTCCTCGGCCGCGGTGCGGTAAGTGAATTCACCGTCTGACATCGCAGTAGCGTCTCCTCGGCTGACACTGGTCCGCACGGCCCGGCCTCGCCGCCAAGCCGCAGGCAGGCCAAGGGCCGAACACATCATTATATCGGCTTCAAAGGCAAAATCCCTATGTAACATCCGGCCGAAGTCAAGGCCGGGTGAGCGTCAGGAAAGTGGGCAACGTCCAGATGTCATTCCGACCGCGTCCGCCGATGGCGGACGCGCGGAGGAATCTGGCCCAATCGCGCGACCGAGGCCAGATTCCTCGGCGCCGCGCTTCTCGGAATGACACGCTACCCACGCAAGTGATGCTCACCCGTCGCGACGGGGCCGCGTCACAAAGACAGGCCGGGCCGGCCGGCGGCCCGGGCTGGCAGCCGGCCCGGCGATGCGGTAGACTCGCATTCACAGTAGTCGCACCGACGCGCGATTCGGGCCGCGCCTCGCGGCGGTCTGTGCCGGTCGGCAGCCTGGGAGTGTCCGGGCACCTGGTGGGCTCCGCGGCCTTCAAAGCCGTTGAAGGGCTGTACCAACAGTCCTTGGTGGGTTCGATTCCCATCCACTCCCGTCATCTGGAGAGGTGAGGGTTCCGAGCGGACAAGATCCTCACCGAACGACGCTGCACCCGGACTGTCGCCGGCAAGCTGCGAGTCGGATGGATCGCTACAATCGAACCGTGCTCTCATCACTGATGCGCTGCGGGCCGCTCGTCGGACCAGCCCTGTTGCTGACGTTGGCGGCGGGGGCGGGTGTGGGTTGCGTCCGCTGTGGCGAGTTCGTGCTGCACCAACCCTTCGCCCCGGCCTCACAACGCGAGCTCGGACTCACCAGTCGGTGGGCGTTCAGCTCGATGGACGCGCAACGCCGCACCTGCGTGCTCGCTTTTCCCCGCCCGGGCGCCGACGGCGGACTGCGTGACTTTCTGATCTACGTCTCGCTTCCCGCCGGCCTGGGTGTGACGACGGTGCACCCGGCTGATCGGGCGGCAGCGCGGGGCTTCCTGATTCAGAAGGTCGGCCACCTCAGAGGCAAGGTCCCCTTCACCTCCGGCACGGTTCGCTGCCGCAAGGTTCTCCTCAAGGGCGCGCTGCGTCGGCTGGAACTCGACGTGCGCGGCGAAGATGGGACCCACATCGTTGGGACGGCGTTCGTTAAAGCGGACCCACGCGAGGTGCGCACGTTCGAGCGTCGCTACGCCGCCGACGTGTCGCTGCTCGGCCCGCCCAGCTCGCAACCCGCGCGCCCCGACGGGGAGACCGCGCCCCGTCCGCCCGCGTCACCGTGACACGCCCATAATACGCGGTGGGGGGTGGCCTGACCGCCGCCCGGCAGTTATCAGCCCGCCACCGGCGGACAGCTCCCCGGTTGCTCTCGAGCTTTCCCAAGGGCGTCAGGTGCGAGCGCCCGCCGTTTACTCCAATCGGCCGCAAAATCAGCCGATGGGATCGTCGCCAGGCGCCTATCCCGCGCTGGCCGGCACGCGACGGAGTAGCGATCGTGGACGGGGCTCAGCCGACTACGCCTCTCACCGACAGCGTCGCCCGTTCTGTCGCCGGCGGTACCCGACTGCCCGCGCAGACCTCGGCGGTTGGGGCATCGCAGGGGATCGCGGTGAGCATAAGGCCATGCCTTTGGAACCGGTTTCGCTGGCTGACGCGCCCGCGGCGGATACTACTGCTGCTTGGCGCGGTTTGGGTGCTCAACGTCTTTGACCTGGGTTACACGCTGCTCGAGGCGACGCGGGGTACTTTTGTCGAGATGAACCCGGTCGCCGCACCCATGCTGGCCGCGCCGACATTCGTCCTCGTCATCTACAAGGCCGCCTTGGTCACAGCCAGCTCGGCGATCTTGCTCCTGCTCCGCCGTCACCGCGTGGCCGAGGTGGGCTGCTGGTTCCTGCTGGGGGTGTACCTCTACGTGGCCGCGCGCTGGATCCTGTATTACGAAGACCTGCTGGGGAGCCTCGACGACGCGACCGTCAACGTCCCCCGCCTGGCCAGCTGAACCTTGGTCCACACGTCCGCCGCCGCACTCACCTATCCAAACGCATACCCGCGGCAAACGGCGACAACCGGCGTCGTCACTCCGCATACCGCAATCCGCACAACAGGGGGCGGGCGCTGAGAGGGGCGGTCCCGACCAACTTCAGACCGACGTCGAACTAGGCACGCAGCTTGGCATCGACAGAATGCCGGCGTTGTTCCTGAACGGCCGCCGCGTCGAGCATTGGCGCAACCCGAAGACCTGGGCGGCTCTGTTAGGCCTCGACGAGCCGCAACCGTCACCTGCCTCGCAGCCCCAACCTGGTTCGTAGCGTCGGACATCGCGGTCCGACCTCTCTCGCCGCGGCCCCCCGCCTTGAGCCACTAGCGATCACTTTCAGCGGGCGGCCTCTGTCAGCGCCCAGCGCACGCGAAGCAGCAAGTTGAACCCGACGATCCCGAGGGCCAGCCCGCCGACCAGCGTGATCAGCGTCACGCCGACCATCGCGCCCTCGTAGTCCGGGTCCGTCAACGACGCCGTCTGCAACAGCATGACCGCGAAGCAAGCCACGCCGAACAGCAGGACGCCCACGAATACGCCGAAGGCTAGGCGGGCTAGCTTGAAATTCGGTAGATCGCACATGAGGCGCTCGACGCGGTGTAGGAACACGGCCGGTGGAATGACCACCCAAAGCACCATGCCCAAGTCGGCCATGACCGTGCTGTGGTAGTACGTGCCCGTGGCGGCGAGCGCTACCAGCGGCACCAGTACCAAAGCCCAGCGGCGTAGGCGGCGCGGGTTGAGGTAATGTGCCTTGTAGTAGGCTGCCGGTCGCGGCGGCCGCAGCAGGATTACGCCCACGATCGCCACCAGCGGAAAGATCAGCCCCCCGACCAGAAGGAGGTTGAAGGCCGCGTCCATTGCGCGGGCGAAATCCTGCCCCTGCGTGATCGCGGTGATCACCGCCAAGGCGATCAGACCGGCGAGTACGCCCGACCCGTAGACCACCACGCGTACGGCGTCGGCCAATCGCATGACCGACGCCGTCGTCTGACGGATCAGATAGTCCCCGAAGACGGAGTCCAGGACCGGGTGGCCGCAGGCGGGACAATCGTCGTTCAACTGGCGCGAGAGCAGGTTCTGCCCGCACTTGACGCAGGCCAGATCCTGGGCGATGCGGTCTTGGCTGTCGATGAGACCTTGCGGGGCGCGTTTTTCGTCGTCCTTCATGAACCGCCCTCGACTTGCTCAGCAACCGAGAGTATCTGCCATGAGCTGACGATCGTCTACACTCTCGCCGCCGGCATCTGCCGCCGCCTACGGCGCCTGATCACTCCTCGACCTGCATCGCGGCCTGGAACTCCGGCAACCGGTTGGCCGTCCGCTCGGCCTCCAGCGGTGAGATCGTCTCGGACCGCACCAATTCGACCAAGGAGCGTTCCAGCGTGGTCATTCGCTGTTGGGGGATGTCCTTGGTGTGTGTTTGCATCAGCGAGTAAATCTGCTCGGGTTTTACCTGGCGGATCAGATTGGCCACCCCGTAAGTATTGTTGAGAATCTCCATCACGGCCACGCGACCCCTTTCCCCGGCCCGCGGCACCAGCTTCTGCGAGATGATATAGCGCAACCCCATCGACAACTGCTGGGCCATCTCTTCCTGACGGTTGGGCGGATACAGGTCCAGCAGCCGGGTGACGGTCCCGGAGGCATCGCGCGTGTGCAGGGCGGAGAAGACCAGGTGCCCGGTCTCCGCGGCGGTCAGCGTCCAGGTGGTCGATTCCTGATCGGTCATCTCGCCGACGAAGATCACGTCCGGATCCTCGCGCAGACAGTCGCGCAGCCCGCGCTCGTAGCTCGGGACATCGCGGCCGATCGCCCGCTGCGAGATGATCGCCGTCTGGCTCTCGAGGTGGTACTCGATCGGGTCTTCCAGCGTGATGATGTGGCAGGGGCGCGTCTGGGCGATCCGATCGAGCAACGCCGCGATCGTGGTGGTCTTGCCCACCCCGGTCGTCCCCGTCAGCAACACTAGACCCTGGCGCAGCTCGATGATGTCCTGCCAAACGTTGTTCGGAAAGCCGATCTGCTCCACCTGCGGCGTGTGGGCGTCGAGCGCCCGGATCGCCACGGCCAGCCCACGCCGGTCGTGGAAGCAGTTTATGCGAAACCGCGTATCGCCGAGCAGCATTGAGCTGTTGACCGAGCGCTTCTCGCTCAGAGTGGTCCATTCGGCGTCACTCAACAGGCTGCGGGTGAGCCCCTCGACGGTGGCGGGCTTCAGCCCGGGACCGGTGGTTACCTTCAGTTCGCCGTCCACGCGGTAAATGGGCGCCAGGCCCATCTTCAGGTGCAGGTCGGTGACGCGCATCGTGCCATGTCGCTGGAAGGACTCCAGCAAGTCCTGCATGCTGAGTCTGCGCGAATCGCTGACCGCGTACAGCTTCGCATCCAGCGCAGGCTTTGGAGACACGAGCGCTCCTTTGTCGGCGTTCCGGCGACCGACGCCGAGCCCGGGGCCGACCGCCGTGCGAGTGTCAGTGCCTGCCGGAATGATATCACTGACCTACAAATCACACAACGAGCGTGAGCCGCCGTGTAGGGCAGGTCGAGTCTTCGAGACCTGCCAGAGCGGATTGGCAGGTCTCGAAGACTCGACCTGCCCTACAGCTACAATGCTACCCCACCAAGCCCTCATCGCTCAACGGCGGCGTGGGCGCGGTGGAGAGCAGCGCTTGCCAGGTGCGCTCGATCGCTTTGTCCCGTTTCTGCATCCGCCACAGCTCAACCGTGTCTTGCTGAACTTCGCGGAGAAGCGCGAGCTTGAGCCCGGACGTCTTACCGCCCGTGGCTTTGCCACGCAGGACGGCTATGGTGCCGGCGTCCAGCGGGTAGCTGCGGATGGTGGGTTTGCCCCGCCGGTAGCGGAATTCCAGAATCTGGATCATGCCGGGGGCCATGCGGATGTAAGTCGGGCGCAGCACCGTGCGCCACAGCCACATGGCTCCAGCGCCGACACCCATCACCAGGATGTAACCGAAGCTGCCCGGGTTGATGCCTCGCCCGGGGATCACCCCGAACGCCTGCATCAACCAGACGAAGATCACGATGGCGGCGATCGGTGCAAAAACCAGTTGCCAGCCGACCGCCCGCGTCGGCGTGATGATTTCCGGCTCGAAGAACAACTCGCCCACTTCCGGCACGTCGATCTCGCCCAGACAAACGATCCGCGCACCGGGCGGGTTCGGCGTCGGTGAGCTCGCCAGGATCGCCTTCACGTCGTCGTCCGGGACCGCCTTCCCGCCGGGCTTCCAGCGGGCGGCGAGGTCGTACGCGGTGGGATCGACACCGCGCTCACGTAGGTCCGCCAGGTACGCGCGGTGCCGCTCGGCGTTGCGGGCCTTGGCGTGGCGACCCCACGCGAACAGCATGGCGCAAGCCACGAACGCCGCCACGCCCAGCCAGATAACCCACAGCCTCAGCACCAGGCCGAGACAGACGCCGACCACGCCCGCGATCAGCAACACCAGGGCGAAGACCGCGGCCACGTGTGGGCGCACGGACACCCCCTCCGGCGGCGGGACGCGGATAACCTCCGGCGGCGGACGCTTGGTAACAGTCTCGCTCATCGCCCCAATGTACGCGACAGCCGCCACCTACTGCCATTATCCAAGCGCGCCGTTTTTCTACGGCGGTCTGCACAATTCGGCGTCACGCAATCCGAGCCCGAAGCGCCAGCGAGGGATTCGGCCCCGAATGCGCGGCGTGAGGTTAACCCTCGCTGGCGCTTCGGGCTCTGTTCGAGTCCGCGCCCGCCCTGCGATCCACGCGATCGAACCCTGCAGGGCAGGTCGAGTCTTCGAGCCACGTAGGGCAGGTCGAGTCTTCGAGACCTGCCAAACTACCCCACCAGCTCCTCATCACTCAACGGCGGCGTCGGGGCGGTGGAGAGGAGGGCCTGCCAGATGCGAACGCTCGCTGTCTCCGGGCTGGATGCGAACGTAAAGTCCAGCAAGGCCCGTTGGCTGGCGCGTCGGAGAGCCAGTTGCTGAATGATTCGTCGGCCTTCGAGCACCACGACAGTGCCGGGCGCAACCGGGAAACTCTGAACCACGGGGCGGCTCCTGGCTAGAGGGAAGCGAACGGTCTGGATCATCCCTGGGGCAATGCGGATGTAGGTGGGCCGCAACAAGGACTCAAGGGGCCACATCACAACGGCGCGTAGCCCGAGAATGAGGCAACCGAGGAATGCACCGAGCCCGAGAAAGAGAAGCGGCATCACGTACCAGTGCCCGACCCGGACGAGCAGTGCCATTACACACAAGATGGCCACGCTCAGAGGAATACCCAGGAACTGCCGTGCCCTTTTTCGTGTCGGTGAGATGATCTCTGGTTCAAAGCGGTACGCCCGCACCGGAGGGATTCTGAGTTCGCCGAAGCACACTACCCGGGCCGGGGCCGGTTGACCGTTGCCCTGCCGCGTGAGGCCGTCAGCAATGGCTCGCATACGCGGCCTGTGATAGGGGTTTTCCCAGAGCCCACGGAGTACCGCTCTCACTTCGCAGTCTGCGAGTCCGTCAACCCGTTCGAGGAACTCCTCACGCTCACGAAAGTATGCCGCATTGCCCCGATGTAGACGCCACACCGCCAGTGCCCCAAATCCGAAGTACGCAAGTGAGACCACCGCGCCCCACCCGCCAAATGCGACCCAGACGTGCAAGACTCCGACGCCGAACAGCAGAAGGCCAGCCACCCACTTGACAGCCGGCTGCGTGGGCCGGTGCTTCAACAACGGAAGATGGATCACCTCGGGTGGTGGTCGCGGGCGATCCTCAAGTGATGCGCCAGGCGGTTGGCTCACGTGGGCCATCCCAAAGGGCGGAAACTCCGCCTACGTGGCATTTTATGGCCTGGACAGAGCCCGGCCGCTACATCTCACCGGCTGATAGTCGCTGCCACACAGCTGAGCGTGGCAGGTCTCGAAGACTCGACCTGCCCTACGGCTACGGCTTGATGCCGGTGGTCGTTTCCAGACCGGTGAAGCGGCGCGAGCCAAGCGTCCATTCGGGGATGCCCTCCGGCCACAGCGACACCGAGACCGTGAAGTCGTCGAAGACCTCGTCCCACTCGAAGTTGACCGCGAAGTACCAGCGCGGCAGCTTGCGGACGTATCCGACGGCGAATTCCCCCAGTTCGCCGCTGTCGATGTCGAACCACGTGCGCGACGTGACGATATGCTTTTCGGTAAGCTTGTAGTTGAATCCGCCGCCGAGCAGGTTCATATCGATGTCCCCGGCGTGGCGCAGGCCGAAGATGTAGGCCAGTCGCGGCAGCCGCTCGACGGCCAGCGCGACGTTGTGCCGGTCGAAGCTCCAATCGTCCAGATCGAGGTTGAAGTCGTACAACAGGCTGGTCGTGTCGCTGAGGCGGTAGATCAGATCGCCGGCCACGTAGTTCCGCGTGCGGCTGTCCTCGGGCCGCAGCGGGTTGGCGTACCCGTTCGACTGCTCCCACGACTGCACGCGCCCGCCGAAGAACCCGGCCTCCAGGTTGAACGTCAGCAGGTCCACGGTGCGTTGGCGTTCCTCGCCGCCGCGCTTGGTCTGCCAGGTCTGCCGCACGCCGAAGGTGGCGCCGTAGAAGTCGTCAATTGTCTCGATGCCCTCGTCGAAGGGCGTGATTAGGGTGCTGCGCGCGTTGCTGTGGGCCCACCAAGCGGCGAAGTGCGGATTGACAATGTGACGAATGCGGTGAATGTCGAACAGCTCGGACTCGATCTCGTCGAAGACCCGGCTGAAGGTCATCCCGCCGCGCACGCCATAAACACCCAGACCACGCCACAGCCTGTCCTGCCGCTCGATAGTGCCGGCGTCGCTCCAGAAGCTCCCGCGCAGCGTCGCGAACGGGACGACGTTGAGCGGGCCGAGCTTGAGCGGCAGCTCGGCCTCCTCCCGGATGTCGGTCCGGAAGACCACGTTCGTCGCACTGGTATTGTCGAAGCGCTTGCGGTCGAAGAAGCGCCGATCATCCGGCTGATAGCGCACCGCCCCGACGCGCGACTCGTGGTAGAGCACGAAGGGGCTGGCGAAGGTGTCGCCGATGCGGCGGTAGGTCAGATCGGGCAGGTGCTCGGTTTGGGTGACAAAGTCGAGCAAGCGCCAGTTCGCCAACAGGCTGATGGCCTCGACGCCGCGGGCGCGCTTGAGGTAAATCGCGGTCTCCTGCTCCTTGCCCTCGAAGAACTCCGACTTCTCGTATTCTTCGAGGAAGCCCGGGTCGCTGACGTAGGCGATCTCGAAGGTGAGCTCCCAGTCGCTGGGCAGGAAGTGGCGGTGTCGCCACAGCACGCGCCCGCGCTCGGACGTATCGGGGATGTTGTCGCGCAGCGGGCCGAGGTTGTCCTCGCCGTCGTCGTGGATGTAGTAGCTGCGGAACACCCCGTAGTAATCCTCGCGCAGGTAATCGGAGTCCGCGCCAATACCCGGCCCACGCTTCGAGAAGTAATCCAGCCTGAGCGTGGAGTCGAAGCCCGGTGGCGGCTCAAACCCCAGCAGGTTCAGCAGATACCACGCGCTCTCGAACTCCGCCCCGAAATCATCGCTGTAGCCCGTGCGCACGCGGCGGATGAGCGTCTCGCTGGTCTCGACGTCGCCACGGCTGTACGGCCAGTAACCGATCGGCAAGCCCTCGACATTGAGCGTGGTGTGCCGCAGCTCATACGTGCCGGCAATGCGACCGCTGGGCCGGCCGTCGGCGTCACGCGCCGTCCGGTCACGCAGGTAAACCCGCTCGGCCCCGAGGTGATAGTGCGGCGTATAAAACTCGCTCGTGCTGACCAGCGCCTTGCTGGCCGTGAACTCCCGGGCCGACAGTTGCCGGATCTCTGCCGCCCGCACGTACAGCGGGATACCACGTTCGGGAATTTCGGCCCGGAAGACCGCGTCGAGGATCAGGGCCTGTTGGCGCTCGAAGTCGTAGTAGAGGCGGCTGGCCCGCACGAAGCGGTTCCCGAACGACAGGACTACGTCGCCCTCCAGGTACACCGCTTGCACGCCCAGCCGTTCGGAATCAGGTGCCCCGGGCACGATCGGAGGGACCCGTTGTTGCTGGTCGGGAGGGGATTCCTCAGTCGGTGGCGACACCTGCCCGCTCGTTTCACCCTCGGCGCGGAAGAACGTTTCCGCCGTCCCCGCGGTGGGGAACACGACCGCGTTGTCGGCTTGAATCTCTAGCACCGGGGCATCGGGACCGCCCGATTGTGAGAAGTACACCCGCCCGATCGCGACGAACACCTGCTGGCCGTCGGGCGTCTTGGCCGGCTCGACGTTGGGCAGGTGGTAGCGGACGACGCGTGTCGGGCGTTCGACCTTTGGTCGGGCCGCCTCGCCGGGACGGACGACACCCACCGGCATCTCGGGTCGCGTGGTGGGCTCACCGGCCTCGATCCGGGCCCGCTCCCGTAAAGCCTGCTGATACAGCGGGGATTCTTTCAGCGCTTCCGGTGAATGGCGGTCGTGGTATTTCACGATGCGCCCGTACGTCCGTAGATTGCTGACCAGCAGCACGTGGTCCACAATGGTCGCGCCACTCGCCTCCTGCACCTCCGCGTTTTCCGAAAGGTACACGGTCAGTTCGCGGAATTCGCGCCCGTCGGCGTCGGTCACTCCCGTCTTGATCCACACGACCGCGTCGTTGGCGGACAGCCGCCGCTGGCCCATGTCAAGGCGGAACCCGCCCGTGAAGAGCAGCATGGGCGTGCCGTCTTCCTCCTGCCACTGCCACACGTTGGGGGCGCGCATCTCAACGTCACGCTCGCTGATGGTCACGGGAAGCAGCAGCTCGTCCTCTTCGCCGAGCTGCCCGCCGGCAGGAGATGCGAGCGCGGCCGTCACGATCACGGTCGCCAAGGCTGCCGGCCAAGCCCTCCGCAGCGGGGAAGCGCCCCCCCGCCCGGCGCCGGCGCGCCGCGCAGCAGTGTCCCGTCCAAACCGGCGAATAGCAGCCCTCACTCGTCGTTCCCGAAGAGGAGTCTTGTGACCGCGCTCCGATCTGGGCCATTATCCGGTCGTCAAGCCCGAGGTCAATGGTGCCCTGAGGTCCGCCGGCTGCCCCACGTCTTCAAGCGGGGCCACTTGGGCCCCAGGGCGCCCACACTCGCCCGGCTTGTGTTATGCTGTTGCCGGGACCGGCAGCGAGCCGGCTCTGTCAGAATGCAGTCGTGAGGTCCAATGTCATCTTCACTCCGTCACCACTGCGGGTTGTTCGGAATCGTCAACCATCCCGAGGCCGTCGATCTGACCTACCTCGGCCTCTACGCCCAGCAGCATCGCGGGCAGGAGTCCGCGGGAATCTGCTCGGCGGACGGGGAGTCGATTCTCCGCCGCGCCGGCATGGGCTTGGTGACCGAGGCCATCCCTCACGACGACCTGCGAGAGCTGAAGAACCCCATCGCCATCGGGCACAACCGCTACTCGACCACCGGCTCCTGTTACGAGGCCAACGCCCAGCCGTTGCTGGTCAGCGCCGCGATCGGACAGGTGGCGATCTGTCACAACGGGAACCTGGTCAATGCGGGCACGTTACGCCACGATTACGAGGACGAGGGTCACATCTTCACCAGCACCTCGGACACCGAGGTCATCCTGCACATGTTGGCCCGCACCCACTATCGCGAGCAGCCCGACCCGCTGGCCGCCGTCCTGCGCCAGCTCACCGGCTCCTACTGCCTGCTGCTGCTGTACCCCGACCGCATCGAAGCGGCCCGCGACCCGTCCGGGAACCGCCCCCTGTGCCTCGGGCGGATCGGCGATGCCTGGGTGGTCGCCAGTGAGACCTGCGCGCTCGACATGGTGGTCGCCGAGTACGTGCGCGACGTCGAGCCGGGCGAGATCGTCACGCTGTTTACCGGCGGGATCCAGTCGCGCCGCTTTGTGGAGAAGGAGGCCTGTCGCCGGGCACACTGCATCTTCGAGCTGATCTACTTTGCTGACCCGTCCAGCCAGGTCTTCGGCGAGAACGTGCACCTCGTCCGCCGCGAGCTCGGCCGGGCGCTGGCGCGCGAGGCCCCGGCCGACGCCGATCTGGTGGTCGCGGTGCCCAACTGCGCCCGCTGTGCGGCCTTGGGTTTCCACGAGCAGTCCGGCATCCCGATCGGCCGCGGGTTCACGACCAACCACTATGTCGGGCGCTCGTTCATCCAGCCCTCGCAGACCGTCCGCGATCTGACCGTGCGGCTCAAGCTCAACCCGATTCGGGCGAGCGTGGCGGGCAAGCGGCTGGTAGTGGTGGAAGACTCGGTCGTCCGCGGCACGACGACGCGCGGGAAGATGCAGTCGCTGCGCGATGCCGGCGCCAAAGAGATTCATCTCCGCGTCGCCAGCCCGCCGATCCGTCACCCCTGTCACTACGGCATCGACTTCCCCAGCCGCGAGGAGCTGATCGCCAACAGCCGCACGGTGGACGAGATCCGCGACTACCTCGGCGTGGATTCGCTGGTCTACTTGTCGCTGGAGGGCATGCTGCGCTGCGTCAACTCCGGCGACGGTCACTTCTGCGATGCCTGCTTCTCCGGCGACTACCCGATTCCCATCGACCCCAACTTCCACAAGACCGCCTTCGAACGCGGCCAACTGCGTTTCTTTGAGACGACGGGCGAGGCGAAGAAAGCGTGACAGTAGCCCGAGCACCGGCGGGTATCGCCTACACGCCTGCATGAGCCAAGAGGGGCGTTATCCCGCCTCAGAAGTGACACCGCCAACCGGGTCAGCGCGCGGCAACGCCCCCAGGGCACATCCGGACCCGGAGCACAAGCGACGCCTAAACGTGGTGGCCGGCGGGGGCCGGGCCGCTACGGAGTGTTCGTTGCGGCGGCGTGCCAAGCGGCCCATTGCTGTTTGGCCTGCTGCCGCTGCTCGAGGGGGAGGTCGGATAAGAAGGGCGGGCTCAGACCGGTGATGCGGGTCAACGCCGCGGCGGCTCGTTCGGCAATGGTGCCAGGCGCGTTTTCGAGCGCGGGCAGCGAAGCCGGCACGGGGCGCGAGGCCGGGAGCGAACTCGCGCGGACCGCCGGGCCCGACGCCGCAATGGGTTGCGAGGCCGCTGTATCGTCCGGCTGAGGCCCGGGCGGCCAGCCCGGCAGCGCTCGGGCGGCCTCGGTCTGCAGGCCGCGCAGCGCTTCCAGGGCGAGCCGCGACGCGCGCGGCGGTACGTCGCAGGTGCGATGGTCCTCCAACAGTTCCAGCAGCGGCGGTATGCAGGTCGGCGTACCTATTTCCCCTAATGCGTCCACCAGCGCAGCTCGGCAACTCACCTCGACGGGCTCACCCGCCAACTCGGTCAACGCCGCAACCGCTGTCGGCGTGGCGATGCGACCGAGCGCGACGCAGGCGCTGCTCGCCACCGTCTCGTCGGACGACGAGTACATCCGTTTCAGCTCGGGGATGACCGATTCGTCGGCGTGGATCGCCAGTCCCAGCGCGGCCAATTCACGCACGGTCTCATCGGGGTCCTCGAGCAGCCGCAGCAGGCGCTGCCGGGCCCAGTCGGTGTCGAGCTGGTGCAGCACGACGACGCCGAGCTGCCGGATCTCCGCGTGCTCGTGCTCCAGCAGGACGGCGGTGCCCCAACGGCCGCCATCGCCGGCGTTACACAACAGCGTCAGGTACATCGCCCGCTCGGGCGTGGTGGTGCCGTGCGTGATCTGCCGGGCCCAGTAGCGGGAGCGGATGGGCGTGCGAAAGATGATGGCGGCCAGGCAGGCCAAGGCGGTCAGCAGGACCATGGCCGTCCCCGGCCGCAGTCGCCGCGCCCGCTTCCGTTCTCGCGCCGCCTGGTTCTGCATGGCGGAGATTGTACCCGCAAGAGCGGGCCGGTCTGATAAACCCGTTAATCGTGGAAATTCTCAACCGAAGGCCCGCGCGGGTGCTAAGATCAAGCGATAGGGGACGAGTCGTGTTCAAGACGTGTGGGCGGGCCGGATGAAGCGCCATCCGTTCGATCTGTTGATGGAGCTGCCGGCGGACGAGATCCGCCTGGACTGCGCCGCCCTACACCTGTGCCGGGATGTCTATCCCCACCTGGACCTGAACACGTACCTGGGGAAGCTGGACACGATGGCGGAGGCCTTGGCGGATGCCCGACCGGGCTTGGCGGCCACGCTGCGCTACCAGGCCATGCGCGAGGTGCTCGTCGAGGGCTACGAGCTCACCGGGAACCAGGAGGATTATTACGACCCCCAGAACAGCTACCTGAGCCGGGTGATCGACCGGCGAGTCGGGATCCCCATCAGCCTGGCGGTGGTGTGGATCGAGGTGGGGCGGCGGCTGAAGTGGCCGGTGGCCGGGCTGCGCTTCCCCGAACACTTCCTGGTGCGCTTCGACGATCCCGAACGCTTCGTGCTGGCCGACCCGTTCAATGACGGCCGCTCCTTGTCGGTCGAGGACTGTCGCCGAATCCTGCATCGTCGGTCCAACGGCAGGAGGCGGTTCTCCTCGAAGTATCTCCAGCCGGTCGGCACGCGTGCGATCCTGACGCGGATGCTGAACAATCTGCGCTCGATCTACCTGGCGAACCAGGATTGGGGTCGGCTTTCGGCGGTGCTGCAACGGCTGGCCGCGGTGGAGCCGGCGAACGGGCGACACCTCCAGGAACTGGCGGGAATTCGCTACCGCCAGGGCGATCTGCGCGGCGCCTACGCCCACCTGGCGGCTTGCCTCGAGCGGTTTCCCGACGCGGAGGACCGCCCAACCGTGCAGCGCAGCCTGGAGACGCTTGAGCGGGTCATCGTGGCCATGAATTGACCCCGACGCCTGGGCGGCTTCAGCCCTCTTCGAAGACAACGCTTGCTGCCCGGGCAGGAAAGAGATTGCACCGCCGGAGCACGGCGGACTCGACTACCATTTCGCCATTTAACACGCCGCATGATGTAAGGTATAAGGCGCTCCGGGCAGTAGCCGGGGCAGGCTTTGGATCACGACGGGCGTCAGAATTCTCCGCAGCGGATGGGCCAAGGCTCGCACGACCGGCCTCGGTCGTCTGGCGGGTCGGCCTCGCGACCGCTGTTGGTCCTACTGTTGGACGGGGTCGCGTTCGAGCGGATCGAGCATCTGTGGCGTCAGGGCTACTTCCGCACGTTCCATCGCCCGGCGCGGGTGATCTCGGTCTTCCCCACGCTGACGGATCCCGCCTACGACGCGTTCTTCCGCTGCGGGCCGACGCCCGGATATGAGGCCGGGTATTTCGACCGGGCGGCGAACCGCCTGACGGGGGCGTTTCGACTCTATCTCCGCGGCGCCAACGAAAAGTGGGTGCGCTTCACGGACTACCGCATCGGCTTCTTCGAAGACGCCATCATGTACCTGTTCCCGCGGCACACCTTTCGCAGCGAGCTGCGCCGGACGCGTCGCGTGGTGGATGACTGCCTGGCACGGGCTCGGCCGGAGGTGGTGATCTACATCCTGAGCACGGACGGCCTCGGTCACATGCTCACCTGCCCGAAGATCGACGAGATGTTGACCGAGCTCGATCGATGGGTCGCCCGCTTGCTGGACGAGCGGGGCGGCGAACTCGAGATCGTCATGCTGGCTGATCACGGCATCAGCACCACGCCGACCAAACGCTTTCGTCTGCGGCGACGCCTGCGGCGAGCAGGGTTGCGGACTGTAAAGCGTCTGGCGCGGCCCGGCGATGTGGCCGTGCCGACCTTCGGGCTGCTGGATTTCGCCCGCGTTCACACCTACGACGACGCCACGCGCGACCGGGTGGTTGAGGCACTGACCGGCTGCCCGCAGGTCGAGCTGGTGGCCTGGCGTGCGGGAGAGCGGGTGGGCTTGCTGACGGATGGGGGACAGGCACAAATCAGGGCACGTCAAGACGGGGACCGGCTTGTCTACCGGTACCAAGCGGTCTGCGGCGATCCGCTGGGGTTGGAGAGAGTCTGCCCGGCGATGCAGGCGGCCGGGACGATGAATGACGAGGGCTTTGCCGGGTCGGCGGCGTGGGTGGCCCGGACCGCGGAACACGACTTCCCCGCCGCCGTACCCCGCCTCTGGGACGGAATGTGCCGGCTTTCCGCCGAGCAGCCCGACGTGGTGGTCAGTCTGGCGGACGGGTGGTACACGGGCAGCGGTCTACTGTCGTATTTCGTGCAGATGCAGGGCACGCACGGGGGTCTGCACCGGCGGGCCAGCGAGACTTTCGCGATGTCCACGAGTTCGGAGCTTCCTTCGCCGATAGATTTGGAGGAGCTGTCGGAGGTAATCCGCCGCCGGCACGGGTGGCAGCCGGGGGAGCGGGGGCGGGTGGCCGGCAGGGCCGAGAAAAATGGCGATTAGCTGGCCACAGGCTGGCCGGATTGTGGTATGATACCTCACGTGGCGCGCGGATATGTGTGCGCCGCGCGAGCTGTACGGTGAGGGACGCGGACAGGGAGCAGAACCATGAGAACGGTCACGACGTACGCAGTGGTTTGTCTCGTAGTGGCATCGGCGACGATGGCCCAGGTGGGAACGCAGAGCGAGGCCCCGCCGCTGGGTAGGACCCCTTCCACGCTCGAGTTGCTCAACCAGCGGATCCCGGATATGCAATTTGAGGACGTCCCGCTGGAACAGGTGATGGAGTACATCGCCGAACTTACGCAGGTGAACGTCGTTGTCCGCTGGGAGATTCTCGAGGACGCGGGCATCGAGAAGGACAAGCCTATCACGATCAAAGTCCGTAACGTGCGCCTGTCTCGGGTGTTATGGCTGATTCTGAACGAAGCCGGGGGGACCGACCTCAGATTGGCTTACCGTGCCAGCGGGAACATGCTGGTGCTTTCCACCGAGGAGAACCTGGGCCAGGAGATGCTGGTCAAGGTCTATGATGTGAGCGACCTGCTCGTTCGCCCCCCACGCTTTGCCAACGCCCTGCAACTCGACGCCACCCAGGCACTGCAGCAGGCTGCACAAAGCGGCCAAGGTGGCCAGGGCGGCGGGGGTGGTGGCGGCCAAGGCCTGTTCGGTGGGCAGGGCAGCGGCCAGCAATCCCAGCGCGACGATGAACGGGATGGAGTCGGCGCGGGCATGCAGGAACTCCGCCAGCTCATCGTCGATACCGTCGAGCCGGACAGTTGGGTGGATAACGGCGGGTTGGGCACGATCCAGCCCTTCGGCAACGTGCTGGTCGTCCGCAATAGCATTCTCGTGCACCAAAGGCTGAGTGGCTACGTCGAGGGGGGGGATTAGCCCCCGACTGAGCCGGGAACGGGAGCACGGTCTCTCCGAACGGGGTGTATCAGCTGCGGTGCACTCATCGTTGAGACGCCATGCCCGATACCAGCGAGTTGGTCTCCTGGAGCGGCTTGCTTCTGGTGCTCGGTGTTCCCGCGATCATCCTGGGCTGGCTTGGCGCGCGCGCACTCAAACGTCGCCTGCTGCGGCACCAGTCTTCGGAGCAGCCCTTCACCATCCAGGACCTGCGTGACATGCGATCGCGCGGGCAGATCACTGAGCAGGAGTTTGAAGCGATGCGGGCCGCTGTGCTTCAGCAGTTCGATCCCGACGCGTCGGCCCAATCGCCGGGCGGCCCGGAGCCCGACCATGCCGAAGACGACCGCCCGACCTCACTGCCTCCCGAGTAGAGCCTGCCATCAGTCCAGCCGGCGTTTAAGCGGGATGAAGCTCCACCGGCTGGTGTATAATGGATGGGGTCGGCGGTCGCGTTTGGGCGAGAGAAGAAACGAGATGGGTTCCGCAGGCGGGTGGCTTCAAACGCGGGCGCCGGGAGGGTAGAATTGGGTTAGGTGTTGCTCGCAAATGCGACGAAAGGAGTAAGGGGCGGCCGGCTTGGTCGGCCGGCACGCCAGAGGGTGGTGCATGAGCGGGAGTCGTGGAAATTCAGGGGGCCGCGCGAAAAGAGGAAGCGTCTGTAGCTTCTGCGGAAAGGGGCACCGCGAAGCCGGCCCAATGGTCGAGGGGGCCGACGACGTCTACATCTGCTCCTCGTGTATCGACCTGTGTCATAACCTGGTGCGCGAGGAGCGGCGACGGGCCGGTCGCGGACGTTCGCCGTTCAAGAGCGTGCCCAAACCGCGGGAGATCTTCGAGTTTCTCGACCAGTACGTGATCGGTCAGGACCTGGCCAAGCGGGCGCTGTCCGTCGCGGTCTACAACCATTACCGACGCCTGACCCACTTCGACTCGATGAGCGAAGACGACGTCGAGCTCGACAAGAGCAACGTGTTGCTGCTCGGGCCGACCGGGTGCGGAAAAACGCTGCTGGCCCGCTCGCTGTCTCGCTTCCTCAGCGTCCCGTTCGCGATCGGCGACGCTACCACGCTCACCGAGGCGGGTTACGTCGGCGAAGACGTCGAGAACGTGCTGCTCAAGCTGCTCCAGAACGCCGACTACGACCTGGAAGCCGCCCAGCGCGGCATCATCTACATCGACGAGATCGACAAGATCGGCAAAACCTGGAACAACGTCTCGATCACCCGCGACGTGAGCGGGGAGGGCGTGCAGCAGGCCCTGCTCAAAATGCTGGAAGGCACCATCAGCAACGTGCCCCCGCAGGGCGGCCGCAAGCACCCCGAACAGCAGTACATCCAGATCGACACGGCCAACATCCTGTTCATCTGCGGCGGGACGTTCGTCGGGCTGGACAAGATCATCCGCAAGCGGCTGGGGCGCAAGGCGATCGGCTTCAGCGCGGAAGCCCCCGAGACAGACGAGGTCCGCGAGCTCGGCCAGACTCTGGAGCAGGTTACCCCGGACGATCTGATCGAGTTCGGCATGATTCCGGAACTGGTCGGGCGCGTGCCGGTGGTCTGCACGCTGGAGCCGCTGGACAAAGGGGCGCTGGTGCGCATTCTGACCGAGCCGCGCAACGCGATCGTCAAGCAGTACCAGAAGATATTCGAGCTGGAGAACAGTGCGATCGAGTTCACGCCTGCCGCGCTTGAGGAGATCGCCGAGCAGGCCCTCGAGCGCGACACCGGCGCCCGCGCGCTGCGCTCGATCGTGGAGGAGTTCATGCTCGATTACATGTACGAGCTGCCCGAGGCCAAGCCCGCCGGCCAGTATACGGTGACGCCGAAAGTGGTTCGGGGCGAAGCCCACCTGCTGAAGACCGGCCGCCGCCGCAAAGAATCCGCCTGACTCGCTCGGATCGACACGCCAAGCAGATGTAGCGGCCGGGCCCCGTACCGGCCGTACGGGGTAGTGCAAAGCTCCAGCTTTGCACAGGTACCGGTCGGCGCTCGCGCCGGCCGCTCCTATTATGGGGTGGGACGCCTGTGGGCGCGTTGCGATTAAACCCCGAACGCTTGCGGTCGATATCTCATGGTGTGCGCACCGCAACCCCTCACGAAGCCCGCGGAGACGCAGTGATGGATCCCAAAACCGAACTGTCGTACGCCCGCACACGCAGCCAACCACCCTTGAGCCGCGCAGACATAGCGAAGCTGCTATGGCGCGCCCTCGGGTTCGTCGCATTCCTGGCCGTGATCGGCGCCGCAATCGTGACGCACACGTCGCTGGGCACCTTCATCGACCCCGCCAGTCTTCTGATCGTGGGGCTCGGGACGGCCGTGCTGCTGTTCACGGTGTACGGCTGGGCCGGCGTCGAAAACGCCTTGGGCTCGCTCATCGTGGATTTCGGTGATCGCGAAAACACGGCTGAAGCGGTGAGCTTCTTCCGCCTCGGTGCCGCGTTCGCGCTGGCGTGCGGCCTCCTGGGCACGCTTATCGGGCTCGTTATCATGCTCCAGAACATGAGCACGCCCGACGCTCTCGGGCCGGCGATGGCCGTAGCGCTGCTGACGCAGTTCTACGGGATTCTGTTGGCGGTCGCGTCTTATTGCGCCGCGATGATCATCGCGCGTCGCCAAGCGGCCACCGACGTGGGGGAGAAGCCGACGCGCGCCGTGTTGCCAGCGGCGGCCACCGTCGCGGCCGTCGGGACACTGAGCGTCGTACTCATCTTTTGCCTGTTCCTCGAGGAGCTTGGCGATCTGCGGCGGGAGCTCCACCACGCGGCCGAACCACACGCCCCAGCCGGCCTGGCCGTCGAAAGCCTGGACGATGGTCATGCCCTCGGGCATGCGCACCTCAGCGCGGAACTTGCTCGGCCGCTTGTGCTCCTGGACGAAGCGGCCTTGCCTGCCGTCCGGCAGGGCGACGGTTCCGCTCATTCTCAGGGACTTGCAGGCGTCGAGCTTCTCACGGCCCCCGACCGCCTGAAGATACCTGGCGATGACCTCGTCGGCCGTTTTGGGCTCGTCGGCATAAGCCGGCATCCACGCACATAGCAGTAAGCCGAACAGAACCCACAACGATGGCCTGTGGAACATGGAACATTCTCCGTGCTTGTTGGCGGAGCATTAGCATCCACGCCGGATGCCTGACTGTATCCGGGCACGCGTGGAGTGGTCAAATGGCGTTCACTCGCGCTAACCGCGTGCTTCCAGGGTCCCGGGCCGTTTCCAGCCGGTTCTTGCATTGTCTGGCTGTCTGGGCGTCACGGATCGTCGCCGTCGCTCCGGGGGTGAGCCTTCATCGTCTCCAGCCTGGCTTCGGCCAGTTTCGCCCACTTGGTTCCGCCGAAGCGCTCGACGACCTGCGTGAACGCCTTCATTGCCTCTTGGTAGTGCTTCCGCTGGTAGCTTTGGTCAGCCTGGGTATATGCCTCGCGGGCACCGCGCGACCAGGTGAAGCTGCGTTGGCGTGTCAACTGCTTGTAGTGCGAGTTTGCCCCGATGTATTGCTTGCCGAGCATGCCGCCGCCGCCCACCTTGCTGAGAATCAGCACGTCCGATCGCTGCGCGCCGGAATGCTTGCGTTTCGGCGGTTTTCCCCGATCAGCAGTGACGTCGAACGGGACCCATCCGTAGGGGGGCAGATAGACTTCCGCCCAGCGGTGGCACAGCGTGTCACGGTAGGTCGGCGGCACCTCCTTCCGGCAGCGCGAGCCGCCCACCAAACGCGTTGGCAGGCCGGTTGCCCGGCACAGCGCGCAGAAGAGGAAGGTGAACTCGGAACAAGTGCCATTCCTTCGGCGTAGCACTTCGGGAGCCGCATCCCAACCGCCGCCGCGCTGGTAAACGAGCTCGCCTGCTACAAAGTCATGTATTACGAGCACCCGCTCGACCAGATTGGGGTGCAGCCTGGCAAACCTGCGCGCCTCGCGCTGAATACCAGGATCGCTCAGATCGTAGATGCTCTTGACATCCGCGGTGTAGGTAGACCGCACCTCCGGCGGAATATCAGTGAGCGTACCCACCTCGTCCCGGTGCAGCTCGACCTGTTCGACGGAGTGCAGGTCTACCTCACAGGAGAAGCCGACCTCGATCTCTTCGCCGGGTGGGAACGCTGGAATGGTGATCTCCGCGATGGGTTGTCCGAATCTGTCACGCCTGGTCATCGTCTCAAAAGACTGCCCCCATAGTTCGATCGTGAAGTCTCGGATGGCTTGATGTGGTGAGTCCTGCGGAATCGGGATGTAGACTCGGACGTTTGTCAGGGGGCGGTCAGTCTCGCTCTTGAGCCGATGCTGATAGTAGATCTCGTAGAGCGATTCGGAGGCCGAGGCCGACGCCACGGCCAGCACGGCAAGCAGGCAGTCTGCCGCCCGCCGCCGGAAGGCTGAAGGGCGCCGGGTGCCCGCCCGACGATCAGGAGTTGGCAGCTTCCAGATCACCATGAGCTCCGTAGCCTCGCCGCCGACACTGATCGGGTACGCACCCAACCCGGCGGCCCTGCGCAACTGTATAATACGTGCGGCAGTCTTCAGCGGAAGGGTTCCACAGCACCATGCCGTTACCGGTGGTTGTCATTGTCGGCCGGCCGAATGTGGGCAAGAGCTCGCTGCTGAACGCTCTGGCCCGGCAGCGGATCAGCATCGTCGATGCGCGCGCGGGCGTCACGCGCGACCGCGTCTCCGCGATCGTCGAGCACGACCAGCGGTACTTCGAGGTCGTTGATACCGGCGGGGTGGGGATCGTGGACGACGACCAGCTCGACGCGCACGTCGAGGAGCAGATCCGCTACGCGATCGCCCGGGCGGACGCCGCCGTTTTTCTCGTGGACGTGCAGGATGGGCTGACCCCGCCGGACCGAACCGTGGCCGACCTGCTACGGCGTCTGGAAAAGCCGGTGATTCTCGCGGTCAACAAGGTGGATGACCAGCGTCACGAACCGGACGCCCACCAGTTCGCCCGGCTGGGCTACGGTGAGCCGTTGTGCATCTCGGCGACGCACGGCCGGGGTCGGCGGGCGCTGCTGGAGCGGCTGATCGAATTGCTCGGTTCGTCGGCCGAGGCGGCGCCCGGCGAGCCGGTGATGAAGCTGGCCATCGTCGGCAAGCGCAACGCCGGCAAGAGCACG